>JAYTHY010000120.1:0-21276 GCA_043732185.1 Fibrobacteria bacterium | reverse complement strand
ATGCAAAATGCAATGGATCTGGCTGGGCAAGGGGTTGCGAATTCCGCTGAGTTTGGAGTCTTTACGGGTACCTGAATACTCCCGACTCTTGAGTAAGGTAAAAAGGCTTAAAAAAGAAATTCCAACCCCAGCGCCGGCACCAGGGTTACGCCTGACAGGGACACGGATTTTCCTCCGAACAATTTGAATTCTCCATAGTCCTGCCAGTAACCGGCTAAAGATCCAACTGCATACACCCATCGATAACCCAAACGCACATTTGCGAATCCACCATAAGCGGAAATCTTTTTCTTTCCTTGGATGGGATCAAAAGGTTTGGTGACACCGGGCGAAACGTGTTCAACTAGATTCAGAATTTCCGATCCGTAATCGATTATGGAAAGATTATAAGCCGCTCCGACGCCGAAATTTCCAAATCTCCCATGCGAGCCAAAAGGCTTTCCTAAAACAATCGGTACCAAAATATCTTTGCGATTGAATTCGAATTTCAGGATCTTTTGCAGCTTATCCAAACCTGCCACAGAAGGCAATTCATAACTCTGCTGACTGTACTGCACAGCCAGACTACCGCGCCAGGCCGAGGAGGATGCTGTGGTATCCCCTGAGATGGGACCCATAAACTGCCATCGCAAATTATAAGCGTTGACGCCGCCATCCCGATGATATCCCGCGTCAAAACGGGGCCAGAATCCATAGTGCAGGAAGAAACCGGGCTGGGGCCCTAGAGGGTCAAGGGCATAGGCAATCATGCCTTTGGTCAGGTCATTCAGGGAATCGGCTGTAATGGGTGCGGGAGTTGATCCGCTGGCGCGGTCGTACGCGGACTTGACACCCGACTCCAGTCCACCATACAGTGCGGTGGCAGTTTGCGTGGGAATATTGAATTCAAAATTTCCACCCGCCTGAAAATGACCTTTGGGTAATGCGTCAGGAGAAATGAGTACGGATCGAGGCGCGGTGCAGGCGATGATCAATAGGGATGATAGGATGGATAGAGCTGATACGCCAGAAAATAATTTTCGCAAAGGAATCCTTCCGGTCAGGCAGGAACGATCAATTGTTGAGAAGCTTGTCGAGCCCGTAGATAAAGGCCTGGCGGTTGTCATAAACCTGTGGCACCTTATTTGTCATTTCAATCGCTTCTTTGGGGCAGGCTTCAACACAGTACCCGCAATAAATACACTTTAGCATATCGATTTCGAATACCTTGGGGATCTTGTCGCGGTTTTCCCATTCTGGAGGCGCGGCCTTGGCTTCAATGGTGATGCACAGTGCGGGACAAGCCGTAGCGCACATGTAACAGGCCACGCATTTCATGTTTCCGTCCGCGTCCTTGGTAAGCCGATGCTCGCCGCGAAAGCGTTCGCTGATTTTCGGCTTGTGCTCCGGATAGTTGATGGTCACGGGCTTTTTGAAAAACTGACCTAAGGAGATGGTCATGCCCTTGGCGATGGCGGGAATATAAAAGCGCGTATACCAAGATAGGCGATCGTAGGTTTTTGATTTTCCAGACTGATTTTCGGGTTGATCGACTTCGGTCTTGGCCGGGGTTGCTGGATTTGCATTGGTCATATCAGCCTCCGAATCCAAATCTGGACGCCACGTATTCCAAGAACAAGGCGGTACCGATGATATTGACCAGTCCCAGCGGAATCAAAGTATTCCAGCCGAGCTTCATCAATTGATCCCAGCGGAAGCGGGGCAGCGTCCATCGCACCCACATGAAAAAGAAAATCAGGAAGAATATTTTTCCCATAAAGGTTCCGAAACTTAGCAGTGCCGTCAAGTACCAGGGCAGATGGGCGGCTAACCACGCGAATCCGGGAAAGGTCCAGCCGCCTAAAAACAGGGTGGTTAGAATGGCGCACATGGTAAACAAGGCCGCATATTCCGCGTTCATAAACCAGGCATAGCGCATGCCCGTGTACTCGGTATGGTACCCGCCCACTAGTTCTTGTTCTGCCTCCGGCAAATCGAAAGGCGCACGGTTGGTTTCGGCAAAAGCGGCGATGAGGAATAACAGGAAGGTTAGGGGTTGGCGGAAAATGTTCCAGGAAGGAAACAGCGCATTGACCCAATCCGGCAGAAAGGAAAAGTGAAACAGGGGTACGGCCTGCTGCTGGACGATTTCAGCCAAATTCAAGGTGCCGGTCATCATCACCAAAGTGACCACGGCCATGGCCATGACAATTTCATAACTGATGAGCTGCGCGGACGATCGGATGCCGCCCAGCAGCGCAAACTGATTATTGGACGCCCAGCCTGCCAAAGCGATTCCATAGGCGGAAATGGAAGATACAGCCATGATAACCAAAAGCCCCATGCTGATATAGGAGATGGCCATCACACCCCCTGGGCCCAGATATTCATTTCCTGTCCCGATTCCCACCGGTATCAAGGCGAAGGAAAGCATGCCGGGTATGAAAGCGAGAATCGGGGCGGCCAGAAAAATAAGTTTGTCGGTATTGCGAGGGAAGAAATCCTCCTTCCACATTATTTTGATGGAGTCGGCGATAAGCTGAAAAATACCGAATGGCCCGACGCGATTGGGGCCGACGCGAAGCTGAAAACGCGCGCTGATCTTCCGTTCCAGATACACCATCACCGGAACCATGCCCATGGACAAGCCCAGTCCAATGCCCATTTTAATAGCCAGGATGACCCAGAAATTCGTGAGAATGGCGAGTATCAAATCCATATTATGCTTTCACCTTAGCGCCAGCCACGCCTTGGGCCGGAGACTTCGCTTCGCGCACGATTTCCAAAAGCATTTCCGCTTCCGATCGGCCAAAGCTTTTGGGTTCCATCACCGGGTCGAATTTTTGGTGAATGCCGGTTCGATTCGCAAAGGTTCCGCTTTTCTCAAATGTGGTGAGCGTGGGCAAGGCAACGGCTACGTTACCGTATCTGAGAAGTTCCGTGTGCGCGAAATCCATCAAGACCACCCGCTCGGTTCTATCAAGAATCGACTTGAGTTCCTTAGTCAGGGAATATCCGGGAATATTGTGCACAAGCAGCAAGGTACCGATGGTGGTTTTGTCGTCGGCCAAATCCCGTAGCGAAGCATCTGCATCGATGCCCAGTATGTCCTGCATGCCGGTCCGATTGGGATTTTTATCGCCACTGATGGTAAAGCCCGGGAAAACTTGATCGGCTCGGCCGGGATTCGCATAGCCATGCAATCGAGCTTTGGGGAATGAGTCCGTTACCGCAGCTTTAATCGCCGCAAAGGTTTCGTTGGTATTCCAGGCGCTAACCAAGATTACGAGTCCCGGCATATTAAGATGCTCGGCGGCAGCTTTACGGGCATCCTTCCACGTTGCGTCCTTGCCTTCGACTATCGGCTTTATCAGGCGGTTTTCGTTCACGTAAGGAAAACTGAGCCGACCCGAATCACACATCCATTCCTTGTTGACGGCATTATTGCGCCTGGGGACGATGCGCTTGATGCTGTCCTTGGCATCCATATCCACGCGGGTATTGCAGCCTACGGAACAATCCGAGCAAACGGAAGGACGCGAGTGCAGATTCCACACCCTACTTTGAAAAAGAAAGTCCGAAGACACGAGCGCACCCACCGGACAGATGTCGACGGTATTGAGCGAGAGCGGGTTGTCCAAAACCTGGCCCGGGAAAAGCGCGATTTCGCTTTTATCCCCGCGGTAAATAACACCGAGCTCGCCGGTTCCGCTGACCTCGTCGGTAAAACGAACGCAGCGCGTGCATACGATGCAGCGCGAGCCCCAGTACTTGACATGCGGACCCATGGTGGCCTTGGACTTGATGACCTTCTCTTCGTGGAAGCGGCCATGATCGCGGCCATGGGCATAGCTGTAATCCTGGAGGCGGCATTCCCCGGCTTGATCGCATTCGGGGCAATCGAGCGGGTGATTGATGAGCATGAATTCCATCACCGCTTTACGGGCGTCTTCAACATCCTTACCCTTGGTGGTGACTTCCATGCCTTCGGTCAAGGGTTGGGCGCAGGCCACTACGGGACGCGGCGCGCCTTTGACGCCCACCATGCACATGCGGCAATTTCCAGCGACGGAAAGATCTTCGTGGTAGCAATAATGCGGGACGTCGACACCGTTTTCCTGGCAGGCCTTGAGCACATTCCAGTTGGCGGGAACGGTGACTTCCTTATCGTCGATTTTAATCTTCACTTCCTTGGTCATCTTATCCCTTGTCCTGCTCGGAGCCCACATCCATGGCGCTGGGGCCGGGTCCTTGAGCGGAGAGTTTTTTAGCGGTGGGAGTGATTTCATCGCGATAGGTACGCTGTTTTTCCACGAAGGCGTTGGCCTTGGCCTTGTCCACAAAGTCTTGTTTAAAATGTTGCAAGTAGCTTTGCATCGGCATGGCGGCGGCATCCGCCAACACGCAAATGGTGCGTCCACGCATGTTTTTGGCGATGTCGGCGAGCAGCTCCACATCACCCTCGCGGCCGTCATGATGGTGAAGCCGATGCGTGACTTTCTCCAACCAACCGGTGCCTTCGCGGCAAGGTGTGCATTGTCCACACGACTCGTGATGGTAGAATCGCATGGTATTGTAAATGGCGGATATCATGTCCACCTGATTATCCAACACGGTGATGCCACCAGAGCCAAGCATGGAACCCAATGCAGCGAGGCTTTCATAATCAAGCGTGCACTTGTCTACCATTTCCGGCGTGAGCACGGGTGCGCTAAGGCCCCCAGGAATTACGGCTTTGAGGGTGCGCCCCTCTTTTAGTCCGCCGCCATAAACGTCTATCATTTCTCGCATGGTGATGCCGAGCGGCACTTCATACACACCCGGTTTCTTAACCGCGCCGGACAAGCAGAAGATCTTGAAGCCGGCGCTTTTTTCCGTGCCCCATTGCTTGTGCCAATCGGCTCCATTCTTGACGATATGCGTTACCGCGCAAATGGTCTCGACATTATTGACGATGGTCGGGCATCCGAACAATCCGGACACAGCCGGAAAAGGCGGTTTGATTTTCGGGTATCCGCGTCCACCTTCGATGGAGGACAGCATACCGGTTTCTTCGCCACATATATAGGCCCCGGCCCCGCGCACCACGGTGATGGTCAGGTCCACGGCGGGTTGAGTCTCCGCACCACCGGTTCCAGAACCTGTTGTTGCAGTACCTGCCCCCGTGCCGAATATTCCCTTGCCGACAAAACCTTTAGCCTTGGCTTCTTGAACTGCAGCAAGTAAACGCTCATACCCTAGGATGAATTCGCCGCGCAGATATATGAAAGCATGCTTGGACCCAATGGCATAGCAGGTTAGAATGACGCCTTCCACCAATTGATGCGGATCCCGTTCCAGCAAATACCGATCTTTAAATGTGCCGGGCTCGCTTTCATCGCCATTGACGGCCAGGTAAATGGGCTTGCCCGTCCCTTTGGCCAGAAAGCTCCACTTCTTACCGGTTGGAAAACCGGCCCCGCCGCGTCCCCGCAGGCCGGAAGTGTCGACGAGCTTGATAAGGTCGCCGGGTACGGTAACCCCTATGTGACTGCGTGCGGTGGCATAGCCGCCTCGGGCTAAATAATGCGAAAGGGTATGCGAGTCAGGCTCGTGAATATGTTTAAGCAGTACCGGTGAAAACGGAACCACGGGCTTGGGCGCAGGAACAACCGGCGCGGCGCCTGGAACGGGGACATCAGCCATGTCGCACTCCATTTCTGGCGTTAGCGGGATTTGCACCATTGGCACCATTGGCACCATTTGCAATTGAAGCGCTTCCAGCCGAATCAGCGGAATGGCCGTTTGCGACAGTCGTGCTAGCGCTATAGGGTTTTCCGGATCCGGTCACTCCATCAGCAACGGGAACTGAGAAAGGGTTGGCCAAGGGGCCGGGCACATGAGTGGTCAAAGCGGCTTCACCTACGAAATCATAATGGGAAGGGAGCGTCGGGACGCGCGCGTCCATATCAACCGGGGCCTTGTCCTGATACTCTTCCACGGATTTGCCGGCAGCCTGGATCAATTTGTCCATGTAGGCATCGAGGGCCGGGCCCTTCATGGAACAGAAATGCTCGCTATCGCATTGCACCACCGGCGGCTTGTCGCAATCGGCCAAACATTCCACTTTTTCGCAGGAGAACAACCCATCAGCAGTGATTTGTCCGGGCCCAATGCCGAGACGATCCTTGATTTGTTTCAGTGCCTGACTGGTATTGTTTTCAAGCGCGCACATCAGCGTGGCGCACACCATGAAACGGTGCTTGCCGTGAAAGGGCCGCTTAAAATGGGTGTAAAAAGTGACCATGCCTTGCACATGCGAGACGTTGACATTGCATAGCCCGGCGACGATTTCCATAGCTTCATCGGTAATCGAACCAAATTCCTCTTCGGCCAGACGCAGCACCATCATCAGCGCCGAACGCTTGTTCGGATATTCTTCGGCGTAGTCGTGAAACTGCCGCATCCTGTCTGGCGACAATTCTTTCAGAATCTTTGTGCTCCCAATATTTTGACTCACCTGTCCAGCTCCCCGGCAATGATGTTGAAGGATGCGAGCATGGCGACCATGTCCGCCATCATCACGCCTTTGAGCAGCTTGCTGAAAATGGGGTAGTTGATGAAGGAGGGTGGCCGGATGCGCACCCGGTATGGAGTCGACGTGCCATCGGAAACCAGATGAAAGCCCAATTCTCCATTGGGGACTTCCGTTGCCGAGTAGATATCGGTAACGGGGCAATGGATGCCGTGGTCGGCACCGGGCATCACCAGTTTAAAGTGGTGGATGAGCGATTCCATATCCGTATAGGTTGAGGTCTTATCCGGCAAGGTACGCTTCTGATCCTCGTAATTGATGGGGCCGGGTTCAAGCAGTTTAAGCGCTTGGCGAATAATGGCAATGCTCTGGACCATTTCATCGATGCGAATCTTATAACGGGCCAGGGTGTCGCCTTCGGTATAAACCGGAGTTTCAAATTTCAATTCATTATAAACAAGGTAGGGACGAAACTTGCGCAAATCGTAGGGAACGCCGGAGGCGCGCGCCATGGGCCCGGTCAGACCGTAGGATAAGGCTTCCTCTTTGGTGATGATGCCAATGCCTTCCACGCGGTCGAGAAAGATGCGGTTCTTGTAGAAGCTATCGCGCAGCTTATCCAGGGTTTCGCTCATCGTATCGAGAATGGCGAGTACGCGTTTTTCAAAGTCTGCCGGCAGGTCAAATGCCAGTCCGCCGACACGCGTGTAGCTGGTGGTGAGCCGGGTACCGGTCACGGCTTCGAAAACATCATAAAGTTTTTCGCGTTCAATGAAGGTCCAAAGGATGGAACTGAAAGCACCAAGGTCCATGGTCATGGCCCCGACGGAAAGACTGTGGTCGGCGAGCCGCGAGAGCTCTGCCAATAAGGTGCGAATGACCTGGCAACGCCTGGGGGTTTGAATGCCCAATAGCTCTTCCGAGGCCAACGCGAAGCCGATATTGTTGGACAGCGGCGAAAAATAATTAAGCCTGTCCGTCAAGGTGATGAACTGGTTGTAGCTCCGATATTCACCCAGCTTTTCAAAACCGGTATGCAGAAATCCGATTTCCTGCTCCGCATTTACAATGCGTTCGCCCTTGACTTCCAGCTTGATGCGAAGCGTCCCATGCATGGCAGGATGCGACGGTCCGACGTTCATGTGAACGGTGTTCTCTTCCCGCTCTACGATTTCCTGATCATAGGCGTACATCTTAAGAGTCTCCCTTGGGCTTGGTTTCCGTCGCATGGTACACGGGGAAGTTGCCACGTTCCCCGCGGCCGCGTAAAGGGTAGTCCTTGCGCAAGGGATGGCCGTCGTAATCATCGGGCATTAGAATCCGTTTGAGATCCGGGTGCCCGGGGAATTCGATTCCATAGAGGTCCCACACTTCCCGTTCCGTCCAGTTGGCGCCAGCAAAAAGATCAGTAACTGACGCGATACGCGGCTCGGAATCGGAAACAAAAGCTTTGACCTGCACCTTGACGCCCAATGTGGGTGAACACAGGGTGTAAACCACCGCGAACCTCTCCGGTTGGGCGATTGGATAGCGAAGATAGTCGACGCCTGCAAGGTCAATGAACAGCGTGAAGCCGAGGGCGGCATCCTCTTTCAAAAAACGCAGCATATCGTGAGCGTGGGTACCGTATGCGCGAAGTTGATGATAATGGGATTTTTCTTCGCGGCCGAGCAAGCGCTCCCCGGCAAAGGCCTCTACCTTGGCGATAACTTGGAGATGATTTTCCGGCTTATAAACGATCATGCCTGTTTTCCGGATTCCGGCTTGCTATGGTCTACGCCATGGCGGTAGTTCTTGTCCGGGCTTCGATACGCAACGGAACCGGAGGGATCGGAACTGGCATCGGTGGAAACGAACTCCTGCGATTTGGCTTGTCCGCGTTTGGCTTTCTCTTGCACCAACATGAGCGCATCCAGAAAGCCTTCCGGTCGTGGTGGGCAACCGGGAATGTACGCATCCACGGGAATAAATTGATCGATGCCTTGGATTAAAGTATAGGTGTCGAAAACTCCACCGGAACTGGCGCAGGCGCCCATCGAAATGCACCATTTGGGCTCAGGCATCTGCTCCCAGATGCGCTGCAATACCGGCATCATTTTTATGGAGATGCGTCCGGATACAATGAGCAAGTCCGATTGGCGGGGACTGAATTTCATGACCTCGGATCCAAATCGGGCTGTATCGTATTTCGCCATGAAAGCGGCCATCATCTCGATAGCGCAGCACGCAACCCCAAAAGGCATCGGCCAAAGACTATTGGCGCGCGCCCAGTTCACGGCGGCGTCCAAGGTCGTGGTCGTATAATCGTTGTTCGAACCGCTTATTCCCATTCCAGAGCCTTTGTCCTGATGATGTAGAAAAGGCCCAGCCCCAAAATGGCCAGGAAGAACAGCACCGCCGGTAAGGCCCCGGTATGCAGCAGATGCTTGAATCCCATGGCCCAGGGCAAAAGGAAAATGGTTTCAATATCGAAAAGTATGAATAGGAGGGCGAAGGAATAGAATTTCAGCGCAAAGGGTTTGTGGGGATTGTCGACTTGGTCAACACCGCATTCATAGGGTTCGAACTTGGCCTTGCTGTAAACCTTACGCGGGCCAAGCAGGGAAGACAAGGTGATGGCTGCGACGCCTACAAAAACGACTAAGCATCCATAGAGGATAAAGGACACGTACTCACTCAACAAAGCAGGCTCCACTTCGACCGGAAAGGAACTGGAGGCCAAACCGGAACTGAGGTGATTTTTGGTCTTTTTTCAATTTTAAACCTAGGAAAATGGAAAGTTACCGGCAAGAAAACGTATGCGTTACTGAACTTGAGGGGAATCTGAAGAAGGTCCAAACAGAAAGGGCGACAGTTTGGGTCTTGGCTTGCTTCGCGCCTCGATTCCCTTGGGTGGCCCGAAGCGAGTGGGCATGCCATCGCAAGCTTTGCGAACGACAATGAGCAGCTCGTTACGGGTAAATGGTTTTTGGAGGAACGCGGCGTCTCCCAACTGGTTCTGGCTCGGTGCATTCCCGGAAATAAGCAGTATTCGGAGCCCTGGTTTACGACCAGCCAAACTTTTGGCCAATTCCATTCCGGATTTTTCCGGCATGACCATATCCGATACCAGCAGGTTAATCGTTTCACCTTCGGTATTCCAGAGTGCTTCTGCTTCGCTTGGACGGCCCACAGACAGCACTCGATAACCAGCGGACGCTAAAAAAGTGGCGATGAGCTCGCGGAGATCTGTGTTGTCCTCCACGAGCAGAATCGACTCTGAACCCTTCTGCGCAGCCTCCTCATTGACGACCACGGATTTGGCCATAGGTTCAGTATGATAGGGAAACCTCACGGTTACTTTGGTTCCAAAACCCGTTTGAGAAGCGATATGGATGGTTCCAGAAAACTGGGAGACGATATCCTGCACGGTCGACAATCCCAAACCAGTGCCTTTACCAATTTCCTTGGTGGTGAAGAACGGTTCAAAGGCCCGTTCACGTGTATTGGCGTCCATGCCTTTCCCCGTATCCTTAACGGACAATTCCACCCAACGCCTGGACATGCTGGACCCCCTGCCTTCACCGGGTGGGTCTTCCGTGGAAGGGGGACCGAAGGATTCGTCCGCGGAAAAAAACAACTCTCCCCCGGTTGGCATCGCATCACGGGCATTGATGGCCAGATTGAGTAATATTTGTTGGATCTGGGCCGGATCCGCAAGTATTACGGCAGGCTCCGTACCCAAGTCCAAACGGATTTGAATGTCTTCACCTAGGAGCCGACCTAACAATCGAACCAAATCACGTACCGAAGCTTTGAGGTCCAAAGGAATAAGTTTGACCACCGTTTGGCGGCTAAAGGCCAATAACTGCCGCGTCACGGTAGCACCTACCTCGGCAGCATCCATGATGCGGCGAAGTCGTTCGTCCTTAACTTCCTCCAGCATGAGATCGGCGTTTCCGGCTATGATGGTCAAAAGGTTGTTGAAGTCGTGCGCGACGCCGGCCGCCATGCGTCCTACCACTTCCATTTTTTGGGATTGGCGGAGCTGGCTTTCCATTTGTTTTCTTTCGCGATCCGCCCGGCGGGATTCGGTCAAATCCATAACCGTACCCACTACACGCTCAACTTCGCCATTAGCGCCTAATATAACGGCTCCACTGGTAATCACCTCACGCACGGTTCCGTCTTTCCAGACAATTCTAAGCTCGCTGGGCACAAGCCTATGTGTTTGGACCAAGATTTCCATATTTCTGATCGCGTATTGTGAGTCATCCGGATGCAATGCGTTAAAAAATTTTTCGACGGAAGCTGTTTCGGTAGCCGGATCCATACCGAGAATTCGGAACAATTCTTCTGACCAGAGCACTTCATTGGTTTTGAGATTCAAAAACCAACTGCCGAGGTGTACAGATTTTTCCACTTCCGCAAGCAGTGCTTCACGGGCGGGAAGCGGTGCGCCCACCAATGCAATGGATTGTTGCAACTGGGTGACCATGGCTTCAAGCTCGGCAATGCGCCTGAGCGATGCCTCATGACTGTCCTGTTCCTTTGGATGCTTACTTTCCAACATTCTGAACAAACCTTCACAGGATGATCTACATCGGCAATATTTTAGCACCTTAACGGTAAAATTGCCCAAAAAATGCGATTAAATAACCAATTCCCCCATCTGGCGCCCACCAAACCGCATTTTTGTCTCAGATTGGAAGCATCCCTACCGAAACAGGTTCACGATTTCGATAAAGATCAAGGCGATGATGATCCACTCCAACATATTGCTTTGCCGGAACTGAAGCAGTTCGGCGAAGAGCTCCAGATTCTCTTTTATTTCCCGAAGCTGGAAGTCCAGGGAACGAAATCGTTCAAAAATGTCGAAGGTTTTTTTCATGCCGCGATCCACTTTGTCCAGATATTCATTCTCCCAAGTAATATCCGGGGCGTCCATGATATACAAATTGTCGACCATCCGATTGCGCACCGTGAGCGTCCGACCGATAAACCGTTGCACATTGCGCCGTGAAGTTTTTAGCCTTCCATATTCCGCCAATTCATGACTGAATTTTCCGGATTCAACGAGCATGCGGTTGACCAGCAGTTCGTAATGATCGAGCGCGGCGGATTGACCCACATATAACATGACGATGCGCAGAACATCCTCATTGAAAGCCGGTACATGGATATCATTGTATCCAAAAACGAGCTCACTCACATCCGCATGCACACGAAAATCCTCACCCATGCGCTTGTCCAAAGTGCCAATGCAAAAAGCCTGCAGCTTTTTGATCAAGGCATCCATTTCCAATTCCCCATACCCGGCAAATATCACCACGCCATAATCCAAGATATAGAGATAACCTTGCTCCCGCTCGCCGTTGCCATCCTCTGGCGAGGCTTTGCGTCGGAAAAAAAGCTCTTGTGGGGCCGAGGCTACCAGCTCCCCGGGGAAATCGACTCGACATCGTTTGATATCGATGGCTTCGGCTATTTGAAAAGCACGGATAGTCAGAATGTGGCGAGGATCCAAAGCCATTCTCAACATGTACCACTTTACGTACTCAAACGCAAGGGGGTGAAGCAGGATCTTGAGTTAAGAGATGTAAATTTTTCCATCCAGGTATAGTTTTGCCTCCCCGGAAATCAATATTCTATCGCCCGCAATTTTTAAATGGAATGCACCTCCACGAGCCGATATTTGCCTGGCCTGCAATTCATTTTTACCGAGTATGCTTGCCCAGTACGGAGCCAATACCGTTTGCAGCGAACCTGTGACGGGATCTTCCGGAATGCCAAATTTTGGAGCAAAGAAACGGCAGACGTAATCACACTTATTTCCCAGTGAAGTTATTGCGACACCACGCAGCTCCAAAGCACATAGTTTATCCATTTTGGGTTTGGCGGCTTGAACGTGCTGTTCGGTTTCTAGAATCAAAACATAATCCATGCCCTTCAAGCATTTTCCGGAAGGCATGTCGAAGGCTTCCAAAAGAGTCGCTGGCGCATCCACAGGCACGAGCTCTTGGGATGGAAAATCCATTTCCAATAGCTGGGATTTTTTAGAAACTGTCAGCACCCCGCTTAATGTTTGGAATTCGATAGTCGATTTTGAATACCCAAGACTCTCAAACAATACGTGGGCGGCCGCAAGCGTCGCATGACCGCAAAGGTGGACCTCTTGGATTGGGGTAAACCAACGCAGATGAAACCCAGTAGGAGTCGGAACAAAAAATGCCGTTTCGGATAAATTATTTTCCATGGCGATTTTTTGCATCAATTCATCGGATAGCCATTTGTCTAAAGGACATACTGCAGCGGGATTTCCAGTGAATAGGTTTTTGGTAAATGCATCCACTTGGAACAGTCTTAACTCTTTCATTCCAGCACCTGCCTCCATTTATGTATTACCAAAACACCTACCAAAACCAGGCCAGCCGCACCGTGCCGAATCCATGATCCATCCACCGTGACCGCGCTTGCAGTTCGGGGCGATAGTCCGTATGGCCGGGCTGGAAGGGCTGAATCGGATTGGAATTGGTTTCACGGCTCCACAGCGATCCTGTCAGCGAGATTTCTGGAAATGGCGAAGCGCCTCGCAAGGCCACGCCTAATTCATTCTGCCACAACCCATTCGATATCGAAACCTGCTGGCTGTTACCCCCAGTCAATACTTGATTCCATCCCACGGCCTTGATTTCACTACGCACAAATCCAAACGCCTCCCAACTTTTCCCGTTTCCATTTGGCATCGGAAAATATATGGAGCGCGTCATGCGCCCGGCCCGCAGTTGTAGGGCTACACCCATGTTACCATATAGCGTACCGAAGTCCGCTTCGGATTCCGCGCCTATATCCATTCCAATTTTTGGATCCGTTCCAATTTTGGAAGGCCCACCCATTTTATGCGTGTACGTTTCACTAAAGATGGACCAGCCATAATTGACAACGAACTGCGCCTGGCCGGGAAAGCCTTTTGAACCCAATTGTTTTGACCATCCTGCCGATGGGTCCGGATCCAATTCCGGACGCGATGCGGTTTGGCGACGGATGCGATGGAATTCGATTTGCGTGACATCGGCGAAAGAGGCTGGCCCCACTAAGCCTAGATTCACTTGCACGTGCAATCGGGCCGCATGGCCTCCTTGATTGAAATAGATCCGCTGCCCCAAATCAAGATGAGACCAACCAACAAAAGGACGATCGTCTGTCATAAGAGGAGGTGCAGCTTGAATGTCATTGGGCGTAAAAACTTCCTGACCCAACCGGATGTGGGTGGAAACCAAGGATGCGTTGAGGTGTTCACCCAGATTTCGAATTGGAGTCCATGCATCAGATAATTTGCCAGGGCTATCCGCCCAGAAAAAATGTAGCCCTTGGGTGTAGTACCGATCTTCATCCGCGAGCATATTTAAAGTCAGGAAATGGGCATCATTTGTGAAGGCAATGCCCGCCTCCCGGCATTCCGACTCCAAAGGTGAAAACTGTAGCGGCATTGCATAGGGAGTCCCTGTTGCCAGAAGCAATAAAATTGGTAGCCAAAGTTTGTATTGAAACATTTCACCCATTGCAATTGATGGAATTATGTTGAACCCAAGTTCGGTTCAAAACTAAGCCTTTCGAGCAATCCTTCCAAGGCGAAGTAAATTCCTGAAGCGCTATTCCAACTCTTCTCTCACTGGCCCTTCGGGCGATTCATCCTGCGGAATGATTTTGGGCGGAGGCAAAATACTTGCTGGACGGGGTACGGTTGCGCCCAAGCCGAACTGAATTGAAATCCCCAAATTCCAACGAAACAATTCTGGAGACCACAAGCAAGAAAAATCGAGCCCCAATCCCGTGGTTTTCCGCTGTGTGAAACGCCATTGCGCCACTACGGGTACTCCTACATCCACGAAAACCAAACGCCTGGACTCATGACTCCTTGTGGGAAATAGCCCGTTTTCCCACGTGTGGTTAAAATAGAGTGTGCCTTCTTTTTGTCCCGCGACCACGCCTACGCCGGTAGCCAATTCGACGTTTCCTTGATCCCCGGGGAGAATGCCAATCAATGAGGACAAGCATCCATAATTGGGCCGGGGCGAATGCTTACCCTCGAAAAGCCCGTACACGGTGGAACTTAATACCATCTGACCTTCCATCAGGAAACCAGGACGAACCTCCTTCTTGATGGCGAGAGCGAGCGAAGGATGCTCATCGGTAAGCGGCACACCATCAGTGGCCAAGGTGATCGACATCCAACTCGATCCACTTTTAGAAGCGTCGGCGTGCGATTCCACTATCGGCCAGCAAAGAACTGCGACGAGTAGACTACTGGCGGTGAAAATGGACATTGGTATCTGCGAATAGCGTGAGGAGTGCAAAAAATCCATGTCCATCGCCGAATCCGGGGTTGAGTACGAATTCATTTTCTGATGACGCTAAAATTGCATAGGAATAATTCACATTTTCTTGTGTCTGCCAGGTGTCGGTGGATACGAGATCTTTGCGGGTGACTTCAATCTCATCCAAATAACGAGTGTCAGGATCGATATAGCGGTAACGCCACTTTCCCTCTTCAGTAAGGGTCAACTTGGTATCCTCAAATCGTTTAAACTCAAAAGTCCCGTCGGAATGAAAATCGTAAATCGCCACTGCGACGTCGTTGTCGGCCTGATACTTTCCGGGAAGGACTTCAGAACGACGTTCCTCGCCAGGATCGAGAATGCACCCGAATAATCCGGACACCAGAATGCCAAGACTCAAGTATCTTATGGGGAATCGCATGCCGATAATATAGGCAGGTTGAGGAGGGAAATTACATGAGATTGAAATCATTTTCACTGGGATTGGGTTTTATTTTTGGACTGGGAACATCTTTCGCTGGAGAGATTTCCGGTCGCGCACTCGATAAGAGTACCGGTTTGCCTATTTCAAATATTTGGATTCTTATAAAGGAAGTTAAGACCAGCAACCCAAAGCCGGTGGATGATTCCATAATGACTGACGCTCAAGGCAACTATCGTTTCGCAGGACTGAATCCTGTACTCGACCCCGGAACTGGATATATATTGCTTGCCCTACGAACACCCTATTGGGTCTATCAATCTGGCTTGCTTAATCTTACTCAAACGGAAAAAAAACAGGTCACTATTACACTGGAAAAAAGGCTCTCCTGTTTCATCAAAGTCACTGATTCAACTTCAAATTCCTCGCCCCTCTTAGGCGCCCATTTGACTCTGCAATTAGCCGGTTCCAGCTCGGGTTTACAAGGAGGCGTTACAGATGCAGAGGGTGGATTCAGCTTTTTAGAATTGAAAGTTGGGCGATTTAAACTCACCGTTGCCATGCCAGGATATCGAACTCAAGTGCTTTCAGATTCCTTAAAGGGCATTGCATGGACGGACTCGTTTCATGTCCAGTTGGAAAAAGATTCCAGCTGGCTGTTCAAAACCATAAATGGAAACGCAAAGACTGGATCAGGCATCCCCACCAACAGGCTTCAGTTCTTTTTCACTTGTTCCTCAGGAGACCCCTTGTCCAGCCTATGGGCAATTACCAATATGGATGGGCATTTCGAAATCGTTGGAATTCCGGAAGCCTGCACAACGGGTTTGCTGAGCAGATTTAATTTATCTGATGCTCTGACATTGACTAACACAGTAACCAATGTGGACCTGATTGTGAATGATCCGACCCCCTTGGCCCTAAATCGAAAAATCAATAAATCCGTACAGAAGAGAGAACTGATTTCCAGCAGAAATAGTTTCTCCCTCCTGGGCCGGAAACTGGATCGGCGTAACGGCTCCGCTGCCCGATTGCCCTAAGTCAAGGGTGTAAGAAAATTTAAATCACTGGATGAAATAAGGTAACGGTCCATTTTGTTCAGCTAGGCCCAGTAAATTTTAGAGGGGGATTGTAATGAGGGTGACAATGAAGTCGGCATTAGCCCTATTGTCCATGCCCACAAGTGTAGAAATTGTAACTATGGCGAGCTTTCCCCCAGTAGTCATGACAAGATAAATATCTCCCACCTGCATCACGTTGGAGGGAGATGCGGTACCAGCGGAAAATGCAGCCTTGGCCTGTTCTTGATCAATAGGCATGGCACTGGCCTTCACGATTTTAACATCTTTGACTCTGGCGGAATCAAATGTATTCGTCAAATTAATGCTATTTGCAATACCAGCAGCCCTTGCAGCGAAAGCATTATCCATGTGGAAGGCGTTGGCGTAAACAAGGAATACCAAGTCAATGGCTTCTTGTTCGGCGTTGGCTAGGGAGGAATTCATTGGTTTCAGAAAATCCAAATCAAGTGCTGATGATAGTATTGGGGATCCTTGAGCGCCCAGCTTGATATTCTGCCCCTGGTTGAATGGAGTGGATTTGTTGACCGTCACGGTATATGTTTTTACTACTCCGCTTTCGGAAGTAACGACGATTGGAATAATATTAGCTCCATCAATTAACGCCAGCTCGCCGGATGACTTTCCAGAGAGCACGGTTAAACCATTAACGGTGATGCTTGAAGTGGCGAAGGCGGAAGCATTCGGAGTTACAGATGTAGACGGTACTGTGATGGTATATTCCAGGGTCGCCGAGTCAAAAACAGGACTGATTAAGCCGTTTGTAAAGGACAATCCAGATAAATCAGCGTTTTCATTCTTTGCTCGATTGACGATCACGGTATAAGTATTTGGGTTACCACTTTCTGAAGAAACCGCAATAGAAATAGTATTGGAACCAACCGCCAATAAAATAGATCTAGACGGAGTGCCTGATGGAGTTGCCATCCCATTTACTGAAATAGAGGCGAAATCAGAAGAAGAAACTCTTGGGGTAACTATAATTGATCTAGTATCGTTGGGTACTGAAAGTGTGTATCCAAGCGTTAAGGAATCAAAAGCTGGATTGAGGGCGCCTGCTGAAACCGTCAGTCCCTTTAAATGGACATCAGTTGCCTTCAAGGACGGTTCAGTGCAGCATGCGACATCATTCCTGCATCCTCCAAAGAAAATCGATAGGAGTAATATTCCTGTAAATCCCATTAAACCGTTCTTTACCAGGATGGCATTGTTCATTTATGAAGCCCTCACATTCTTTCCTGACCGAAAAAACGTATTGGAAATTCTTTATAAAATACAGGAGCATAGGTAAATCGAAGCCCCTTATCAATCCTTAAGTTCCACAAACTCCCATTGCAATTGCATGTGCAATTGAGATTGCACCCTTTCCCAACGTTAAAGAGGAGCAATACCGGCCATCGTATTTGAAGGGCACGGTCCAGGCATCGAGGGGGTTTATAATGCTTGCGATTTTGAAATTCCGCGACGACATTCGAACGGTGTCATTCATAATGGCATAGCTCCTGATGGGGTCATCGTCAATCTCGCCCGCGTGTTTGCAATTGGATTCATTTTGGCCTTAACGGTGGTTATTATCATACTTATTGGAAGGGTTTGAATAGGCTTTGGGTAAATTGGACTTGAGATCCAGGCCCAAGGAATCAATAATTTTTATGAGGATAAAAGTATCCTCGAAGTTCATTCCATTGGTGACGTAGCCTGTAGAATCTTGGAGCTTTCGGCCGCTTTGAAAAGTTCCCGTAAAAACATAGGCTCCATCCCCGAAGTTTTCGAATTGGGCCGGGGCGGTGGAATTGTTTTCGATTCTGCCCACTGGCATGGATGGGCTATGATTTGAGATTGAGAGGAGCCCTGCTGCTGTTCAAGGCCATAAACTGGTTAAGCGTGATACACCAGGAAAGCAAGTAATTTGACATTTTCCCCTGATCTTGATTTAAAGAAATATTGACGATTACATAAATTTTAGAGTACTTTTTTTAGATTGCAGCATGATAATAACTACCCAATTTCTAATCTCAAATCTAAAGCCAAAAGGTTTGAAAATAGTTTCCGTTGAATTAAAAGAAAATGAACTAATCGTTGAATTTAGAAATAAGCAAAAACTGGTTTCGCGCCTTATTTTTAGAGGCGTTATTGGTTTTAAGGAATCCGGTTCAGTTGGTAAGGCAATTACCGATCTACTGTTTGAAAATAAGGGCAGCTTCAAATTGCTACGAATCCGAAATCAAATAGGTAAAATCCTTTTGCATTGTGAATGCATGGAAGCCTCATATTCGGCGACAAAGTGAAAAAAGTATTCATGTTTATTGATGGGCAAGGCAAAAATTATTTTTTACGGCTCAGCCTTATTTCAAAAACGGAGATCTAAAAAGTGACCGGTTCGGCTCCGGTAGCTTGATTGAGCGACCGTTCACATGGAAGCCAGTAAATGGATCGGATTGCAGAATTCGGCCCATTCTCGAAATGAATCCGCGGGTTCCAAAATAACTGCGATACCCAGAATTACCTTTCAATCCCAAAGCGTGGATCGGAATGATGGCAGTAGTGATTTCAGACAACGGTCGACGCCATACCCCGGCCATAGCTACCCCGGTGAAGAGATTTTCCCCACTTACGGCTAAGCACAAGATTTTGGGTGGATAGCCAAGTTTAGCAGGGAGGCCAGAATCAATCGCGACCCAGGTATCGCCCCGATCCGAAGATTGGCATAGACCTAGATTAGTCAAAACAAAAAGATCGTGATCATTCGCATTCAAAACTTGGATGTTGGTAGCTTCCAATGGAGTTTTGGTCCATGTACCACCATTGTCATCGGAACGATACAAGTTTTGGTGAGCACCGGCGAAAAGGGTTGTTCCGATCACGGCAAAAGGACCGACAGCCGAATCGGAACGACTGGCAGATAAAGGAATATACATCCACGACAGGCCTTGGTCGGTTGACCGGAACATGCCATTGGTGGAGCCGGCGAAAAGGAATGCGCCACTTGTTGCGATGTCATTGAAATAACCGGTCTCAGAGATGGGATGGGTCCAGGTGACACCTTCATCGGTCGACCGGAACAATCCATGGCAGCAAGTTGCTGCCAACACCGTACCATCCAAAAGCGCGATGGCGGTGACATACTCCCCGGCCAATCCAGCCTGAGTCCAGGTTTGGCCGTAATCGGCGGACCGATAAACGCCTTCACTTATAGTTCCGGCAAAGACGGTGGAACCGCGCGATGCCAAGGAGAAGACGGGTGTGGAGTTCGTAATCCCCATACTAGGATGAATCCAGGTCCGTCCCTGGTCGGAAGAGCGGAACACGCCACTTTCGAAGGCAGCTAGGAGATAAGGTCCAGCAAAGGCCAATGAAAATATCTTGGGTGTCCTAGGGGTTTCCGCAGTTAGAGATTGCACCCATTCAGCACGTCCCATTCGGTTAAAAACCAAGATCATTGCAAACGCTAACACCAAGGAACGCAGGGTCAGCAAGTGAAAGCGTGAATCAAACATGGAAACGCCATTCTATAATTTTAGGTAACCATAAGGAGTATAATTTTAAAAACCGGCCAATACCTTAAACCTGCAAGTCATAAGCAACCAACTGTTGTCAGAGGACAACGCTAAGGCGAGCGTTAACTACCTCGCCCTCTTATAAAGAAAATCCGCTCCACTATAGGAGAATTTGGAGAAACGTGAGATCCGAGCTTGGATGATTGGTAAAGTCATGATTGCCTTCGGCTACCCGGAAACGTCGAAAGCCAATGGGGTAACGGATTTGCAAGGGTAGTGGAGGATCGCCGTCGCTAAGGACGGAAGCCGGAACTAGGGGGACGCTTCCGCTACCCTATTATTCTGCGGCTGTTTTAGTTTTAGCGCTCCTTTAAGGGTTTACACATTAACCGAATAGTTTAATTTAATCTCATCACCATTCATACCTCTGAACCCCCAATTGCAAGCTTCAGATTCTAGAATTTGGACTTCCAAATCCATTGGCTCAATTTCAAGTTCGCTCTTAAATCTATCAAATAGCATCTTGATAAGATTCTTTTTGGTTTCTTTAGTCCTACCTAAAATCATGTTGATTTCAATAATTGTGTAGGAACGACTCCTTCCACTTGGCATGAAAAAATCTTCGGGCTCAAGATGTATGAACCTGTGCGCTCTTTTGTCAAATGGAAATTTCAAGGCCTCACAAACGCAGGAATGAATTGTATCCGAAATTATTTTTTGTCTCGAACTCATCGAACTTCGCAATCCAAATATTTTGACTTGGGCCAAGTACTACTCCTTTTAATTTTTCCGATTTTCCATTTTCCCACCACAAAAACGACAATGCATTTATTTCGAAGCCCTTTGAATTAGTGCCTCACTGCAGAGATGGCTAACTTCAAGATAACAAGTGAGGCAGGATTTTCTCAATATCCCATGTTTTTGCCCCGTTTTTCCGACACACGACCTCAATATGCAACAGCTTATCAGACGAATCCAAATCCCGGATAATACACCAGCAGGCTGCATTTTGTTTCAGAGGCCTAACCTCCCATATCTTGGATCTTGCCATGATGGCATCGGCCGTTGGAAATAATTCTATGCTGTCAGTTTTTGAGGTCGGGTGTCCGTTATCGAATGGAATTTCGCTTCGGAATTTTCTTTTTCCCTTAATTGTAAAATCGAATTCCTTGTTCCCTTTTCGATCTGAAATTTTAAATTCAGAACACCATTTAATATTTGGCAAAAGCTTGGTTATTTTTTCCTTCAATTCGGGCTTCGGGTCTGAATCCCTTACACATAAAAAGTTCTGGACTTTATTTCCAAATGCCGTTGAAAGTCCGATTATAAGCAACCAAATTCTGAATTTGTGGATTTTTTCCTGATTCATTTGTAAGCGTTCGGTGAATACATCACTTTGAGGGGGGAGGCAAGCCACCTTGAGATCAAGGGCTAGATTACTGGATGACCAAATGAGGTCTGATTATTG
>JAYTHY010000119.1:0-8217 GCA_043732185.1 Fibrobacteria bacterium | reverse complement strand
AAAACCATTGTAAAGGCAAAAGTTGCTTCTGCTCCAAAAGCAAAAAAAACCGCTGGAAAAAAACGCGCTCTGGCATTCGCCTAATCGCGAGCTTGCCTTTGCTTGAGTATTGATCCGAGAGACTCTCTCGATTCAAAACGCAGTGATACTTCAGCCCCGCCCCCTAAGGCGGGGCTTTTTTGTCAAGAGTTTTGAATTTTTCAGTACACGTTAATTGATGGTAAATAAAAGTCGGATTACTTTACATCTTCTTTACCCTGTCATTGGTTCTTATGGGGTTTTCGTGGGTAAAATACTGGAAAAAGTGAAAAACCTTCCAAACGCAAACGCAATTTTCGCAGCATAATTCTACAGCAAAATGGAACGAACCTTGGTAATATTTAGGTAGCGCATTAACTTTTGTAGAATCATTGCGAGGAATACCTTGGTGCGAGCGGAAATCGTTAAGCAATTAGAAGCGTCTTTTCAAAACGGTGAACTGGACGAACTGAAAGAATCTATTCTCCCGTTCATAATAAAAAATCGAGAAAAACTGATACGCTTCGTACAAGAGTTCCAGCGCATTGACGGCCCCCATCCACTGGATATGATTATTAAAATCTTCATTATCCAACACAACATGCCTTTCAATATGGCCCATTATTTAGCCCGCCAATCCACCACTATTCGGATGGAAATGAATGTTCAAGAGGAGCATGAATTCGCGGAACGGCAATCGCTTGTGGCCAATTGGATTCGCCAAAAAGCCGCCGCCCATCGCAGCACCTTTATGTTTGAACAGGTATTTTGTTTCGAACGCCTTAAAGGGGACTTGATGCCCTTAATCGAAGACATTTTGAATCTTCAGCCGGTTAATTGAATTCCTGAATGCTGCGCTAAACGGCTTCCAAAAATCTGACCAACACTCCACGCTTATGCGACTGGATAAAGGTCCGTAAAATCAGCCAAAGCGGTTTGTTCTCGTCTTCCAAGGCTATGGTTTCCTTGAGCCTGGCTTCCGCAACTACCTGGCCTGCTACACGCCACTGACGATAAAAAGCTTTGAGCGCTTTTCCACTTTCTGAAGGCAAACCCACTTTAGCCAAGCCCATTTCATTGAGCCCGGCAAAGCGAAGCGGTTCGCCTAGTGCTTTGGAAAAGGGCAGAATATCCTTATCCACTCTGAGCCCCCCGCCGATAAATGCACCATCTCCGATGGTCACAAATTGATGAATCCCCGTCAGGCCTGATACGACGACTGCATTCCCGATTTTTACATGGCCACCCATTTGCACACCATTGGCGATGATGACTTGATCCCCCAAAAAGCAATCATGAGCGACATGCGTATACGCCATAATCAGACAGTCTTTGCCGATTTCGGTGCATCCTAATTCCCCGGTTCCACGATTAACCGTGACATATTCCCGCAAACAGGTGCCGGCGCCGATGTGCACTTCGGTTTTTTCACCCCGGTATTTGAGATCCTGCGGGGCATTGCCCAAGATGACACCGTCGGACAGGCTGACACCGGCAGCAAGGGTCACACCAGGATACAGATGGCAGAATGGCCCAATGGAAACACCCGGCGCCAAGTGAACATCTTCTTCCAAAATCGCATAGGGTCCCACCACCAAATCAGGCGGCAAGACCAGAGAGGAATGCAGTATGGCGGTAGGATGGATCAGCATGACCGGGAGAGGAACCTCAGACCATGGACGCCTTGATAATGGCGTCCGCTACCAATTCGCCGTCAATTTCAGCACGCGTTTTGAGGACTGCGAAACCACGGCGGTATTTATCCAGTTCCGCCGTTAAGGTCAAAATGTGCCCAGGCCTGACGGGACGACGGAATCGCGCTTCCTCAATACCCGCAAAGGCGGGCCGCTTACCCGCCGACTCTTCTGGAAAGGATAAGGCGACCAAAATGCAACTGAGCTGTGCCAGTGCTTCAATTTGCAAAACGCCGGGCATTACCGGTTCGCTGGGAAAATGTCCGACAAAGAAGGGTTCGTTAAAAGTCACATTCTTCTGGCCGGTAATCGATTTACCCTTATCAAAGGAAAGGATTCCATCGACCAATAAAAAAGGATAGCGATGCGGAAGCACCTTAAGAATGCCAGCAAAGTCCATGATGAACTTTGGGTTGTCGGATTTGAAAGGGTTTTCCGCGCTATCGACCATGGCTTGCATTCTCCGCCTGAAAAGGTTGGTTACGGGTAAATCTAATTCAAGGATAGTTTTTCCAGAAGCAGGTGGTTGGTCCAATGACCGCCATTGCGAATCTCGATATCCAGTTTGGGAAGGGCTAGACCAGCCAAAGCCAAATCACCCATCACATCCAAGATTTTGTGCTTAACGGGTTCGTCCTCCATACGCCAATGCCTGTGGTTTAGGAGTGGAAATGCCCCACCCTGCCAGTCGCTGTGACGAGAAAGTAGTGCCTGGTGCTCGGCCTCGCTTTCAGCCAATAGCAGGCCAGAATCCAGCCCAGCCCCAAGCATTTGTCCAACCGTCAAAGCCTGCTCCCATTCACGATGAAAAGCGAAGGAGCGGGCCGGCAGAACTTCATTCCACGCCACTTGCGGATCGTCCAACAGAAAATTCTGGTGCAAAGGCGCGCGATCCAGGATATACCGTATTCTGAAATTGGTTGCTGGCTGGACACGCACATAACCATAACTCCAATGATGTTCCCAATGGAGAGGGCAAGGGTATTCGCGCCAGCTCGGCTCAACGGCACGTTGGGGCGTCAGTTGAGAGAGGGCATCGCGGAAACCTAAAGCACTTCCATCCAGACCAGGCAATTCCGAAACATCGCAGTGGATATCCAGGGGCTGATCGGCAAAGAACAATAAGGCAGCAAGCAAATGCTCTGAAGTGCTTATCGAGGGACATTCAAACTCTGGATGGATTGCATCTTTATAAAGAACCGTAGCGCGATTCGCCCGGCGCGACAACTTGCCCAAATCCCCAATCTCCATGGTCGGGAATCCCGGAAAAAAAAATCTGAGAGGCTCGCCGAAATGGGCTCCTAAGCTTGACTGCTTATGTGAAAAATGAAGTTGTCCTTGTTGTCCGGAATGGATGCCGGTTCCTGCCAAACTAAGCGTCCGCACCTTATCCATGGCGCGACAATGGCCTGATATTTTTTTCCGCCAACCGCTTGATGGCAATTTGTTGCTGCCTCCAATCCCTTATGGGACGGGCAGGAAAACCCGCAACAACTGATTTGTCAGCCAGATCCTTGGTTACCCCCGAGCAGGCTGCAACTGAGACGTCATCACCGATATGCAGATGCCCATCTATCGAAGCCGCGCCTCCCATTTGAAAGCGATGGCCAATCACTGTAGAGCCCGCTATACCTGATTGGGACGCTAGCAAAGCGTCTTCTCCCACACGAACATTATGGGCGATTTGCACATGGCTGTCTAACTTACAACCTCTGCCTAAGATTGTAGGATGTAGGACACCTGCGGCAATAACTGAATTGGCTCCGATCCAGCAGTCTTCACCAATCACCACTCCGGCCAAATGCGGCATCGCGAGAAGGCCTCTTTCACCTGGAAAAAAACCAAATCCAGCGCTTCCAATAACCGCCCCGGATTGAACGATGCAGTTCCTCCCGATATGGCAATGGTCTAATACTCGGGCTCCAGCCTCGATGCGGCTGCCGGAACCGATATACGATCCCACGCCTACATATGCCCCCGAACCTACGTATACATCCCCTTCCAGAAATCCTTTGACCACGGCTCCGGATTCAATGGTATTGCCATTTTGAATAGTGATGTCCCCTTTTGGATGGACAGGCATGTGAGTCGTACTATTAAATGGTTCCGAGCGCAGGAAAAACTCCTGGCACCCAAGAATGAGCGTAGACATTGCAGCATGGATGGAAGAAACCACAATTGTGGCAAGG
The DNA here is from genome assembly GCA_043732185.1 of Fibrobacteria bacterium. Classification (GTDB taxonomy): domain Bacteria; phylum Fibrobacterota; class Fibrobacteria; order UBA11236; family UBA11236; genus Chersky-265. Next base: position 4,316 of record JAYTHY010000119.1, on the reverse strand, counting down.
CCCTCTGGCACAGTAACACCGGGTTCAACGAGAACAATGGCTGCTTTTAATTTTTCGCGCAAACGCAATGGCGCATCGTGACCCAGGAAGGTCAACGCATCCATAGCACTCAATTCAGGGACTTCAAGGCCCGCAATGTTCAAATCTGGGTGAGAGAAGAAAGGGCTGCCAGGTTTGGCCCCGGGAAACAGGGCCTGGCAATGCCGAAGGATTTCGACGGCGGGGATGGCGGTCCGGAACCGCAAATTTATTTGGTTTCTTTGTTCAGCACATCAATGACCTTTTGGGTCAGGTCATTGTCTTTCTTCCAAAACACAACAGCTCCGGCTGCACGGTCAAGAACCAGGTCGTATCCCTCTTGATTAGCCACGTCCTGAATGGTTTTCTTGATCTTCTGAATGATGGGACCGGAAAACTCTTCATTCTTTTGAAAAAGCTCCCCATCCTTACCGTAGATCTTTTGGACGAATTGTTCGTATTCGCTTTTGCGTTTGAGGAAATCGGCTTCCATCTCCTTCTTTTTTTCTTCGCTCAGCATCAAGGATTGTTTTTCCAACTTATCCTTCAGCTCCATCAATTCCTTTTGCTTGGTGGCGGCATCCTGTTCCCATTTTTGTACTTGTTTATCGTATTCCTTCTGGGCTTTTTTGGTATCCGCATACTTGTCGAACACCAGTTTGGAATCCACATGCGCAATTTTCAAATCCGTGGAATAGGCCACGGTGGCAAACAGAAGACCCATGCATAACAATAATTTTTTCATCGTTCCTCCTTAAAATCCTTGCTCTATTACGAAATTGACCACCGGTGAATTGCCTATCTTTACATGCCGCGCGCCATCATAGGATTCAACATCATCCAGCGGCCATCCAAAATCGAATCCCATACCAAAAGGTGCTACCAGAGGGATGACTAAACGGAATCCAAATCCTAAGTCGCGGCGCATATCCGAAAAATCGATTTCTTCCCACGGGGCAGGCACGTCCGCACTGGCAATGGGATTGTAATAGCCTGCTCCGGATCCTTGATTGGGATCATACTTGGAGGTGTTGCCAAAAACGTTTCCGACATCGAAAAAGCTTAGCAGGTAAAAAGTGTTTTCAACCACCGGATAAGTCAGCTCCGTAACTAGGGAGAAGAAGCTTCGCCCAATGCGAGAGCTGCCGATGCTGCCGGGATCGTAACCGCGCAACTTTCCTTGGTAGCCCAATACGCCACCCATCTGGAAAAGATCGTAGGTCTGAATATTCTTACCCAAGAGTAAGCCAAATTCGGTTTCCACGCCTAGCACTAGCTTTTGAATGGTGGGAAACCACCAATCCACCTTGGTCTCAATTTGGTGATAATCAAAATCTCCTCCCAAAGGGCCACCCACGCGGCTATACGTGAGCCGATAGAGAGAGCCTTCTGATGGAAAGAAAGGGAGATTTTTATCGTCGCGGGTCAAGGAGAGATGCAAAGAAGATTCTAAACCGGAAGGAACGATTAGGGAGTTTCCCGTGCTGACTTGGCCATTGTCGTTTTCAGTAAGGTTATAGCTGCTGCTCACAGAAAAATAGTCATCCGGCCATGTGAGGCGCCGTCCAAGATTAAGCCGCAGGCCGTAACGGGTATAGTCATTTTGATTGGTTTGTAAGGCCTTCTGAAAACTGTAAAAAACGCTCCCGCCTACCAGAGTTGGAGTATCCAAAAACCAAGGTTCCGTAAAGCCCAAGGAGCCAAGCCTTTTATTGGGTCCCCATTCCATGCTTAGATCGGCGCGCTGTCCATTTCCAAGGAAGTTAGGAATTTGCAACCCGACGGTTCCCACGAGCTGATCGCGCGCACTGTAGGCTAGACCTGCGGAAACGGTTCCCGTACCCGCCTGCTTTTCCGAAACCTTGATCACCAAGGTGACATCACTAGGATCGCCATCTTTGACTTGCTCAATATTCGGTTCCACATTGTCAAAAAAGGCGAGCTGCATAATGTCGCGCTGTGCCCGCATAATCAAGGACTGGCGGAATATATCCCCTGGGAAAAGCTTAATTTCGCGTCGGACCACCTTGTCCTTGGTTTTGGTATTGCCACGGATATCCACCAGATGAATATGGGCTATGTTGTTTTCCTTAATGTTGAACGTCACATCCACTATACTGTCGCGATAGGTGAATTGATCCTGCATGTCCATGAAGAGATAGCCCTCTTCTCTATATAGGGATTGGACTTGAAACTTGGTCGCTTCAAATTTCTTCATGTTGAACACTTCACCGGAATCCAATAAAACCTGCGCCGTCAGGGCTCCATCATCGACAATATTATTATGGATGAACAGCGCCTTGCCGAAGCGATAACGCTTGCCTTCCGACACGTTGATCCGTATGTCCATATGCCTTTTATCAGCGGTATAGTTGATCTTTTCGCCCTTAACCGAAGCGTCCAAGTAACCCAATTCCCGGAAGAAATCCACCAAGGTATCCAAGCCCAAACGGTATTCATCTTCCTTGAAGTCCCCTGAGCGCCACCAGCGATCTTCCTTCGTGGAGATCTTTTTCCGCAATTCTTTGTCTTGAACATGCACATTCCCGGCGAAGGTAATGTATCGGACCAAAACTTTTTTTCCTTCATCGATGGCAAAAGTGATCGTTTTCCGTCCCGTTTCCGCTTCAATCCCTTCTTCGACTTCCACTTTGGCGAGCAAGTAGCCTTTGTTATGTTACAGGTCGAGTAGTTTTTGACGATTGCGTTCCACAGCAGAGCGGGAATAGACCTGTCCGTCTAATAAATCAATGGCGTCCTTGATGTCGTCCTTTTTAAGCTTTTTATTGCCTTTAAAATCAGCACGGGCCAAAGTGGGAAGCTCGGTCACCGAAAAGATTAAGACGACGCCTTCTAACGAATCAGGATAATCGATGTCCACCTTGATTTCAGAAAAGAAACCGAGTTTATGCAAAGCGGCTAGGGAGCCTTGTACCTTTTGTCGCAAAACCGGGGGGAGGTATTCTTCTCCCTTTTTAACCAGGAGGTTGTTGAGTACTAAACTTTTATCAATGGTCTTGTTTCCTTCAAGACGAATATCCGCAATTTTGACTTCCTTGACAGGGCTCCGGAAGCTGGGCTCCGTTTGAGCCGAGGAGGGAGGGGTCGAAAAAACGCCAAAAAGGAGGAATGAAAGAATAATCAACGACTTGTAGAGGGTCAAACTAACTTCCTGGTTGGAAACCGGAATAATATAGCTAAAACCCCAAATTAAGAGTCGTCGATCAGACTAGAAAAGACCTTATCCCTCTTTGACCTCGACGTTTTCCTTTTCACCTTTTTTCCCGGGCTCGGGGACTTTCACCTTGGCTGTTGAAGACGGGGTAAAAGTCAGTTGGTCACCCTTGCGACCTACTTTGAGCATGGAATTGTCCGTGATCTTTCCGCGGAGGATTTCTTCCGCGAGCGGATCCTCGATCAGTTTTTGTATAGCCCTGCGTAGTGGGCGCGCACCAAGCTGCGGATCGAATCCCTTCTCAACAATAAGATCGCGTACTGAATCCGAAATTTGAACTTTGATGTCGCGTGGGCCTAGCCTGCTTTCCAGCTCGTTGATCAGTATGTCTACAATTCGACCCATTTCCTTTCTCTCCAAAGAGCGGAAAACGACTAAATCGTCAAGACGATTTAGAAATTCGGGATTAAAGGTGCGCTTTACTTCTTCGCGAACCATTTTTTCCATTCGCTCGTATTCGGTATTGGTATCATCCTTGCCAAACCCAAGTCCCACGCCTTTTTTAATGTCTTTGGCCCCAAGATTTGAGGTCATGATAATTAGGGTGTTTTTGAAATTCACCTTTCGACCATAGCTGTCGGTCAGCTGGCCATCGTCGAGAATCTGCAAGAGGATATTGAATACATCCGGATGGGCTTTTTCGATTTCATCCAAGAGGATTACAGAGTATGGCTTTTTACGCACCTTCTCGGTGAGCTGTCCACCTTCTTCATACCCGACATACCCTGGAGGCGCGCCCACCAAGCGAGACACGGCGAACTTTTCCATATACTCGGACATATCGATACGGATTAGCGCATCTTCGGATTCAAACAAAAAGGCCGCCAGTGCTTTGACCAATTCGGTCTTGCCTACGCCGGTAGGACCCAGGAAGACAAAGCTGCCCATGGGGCGCTTGGTTGAATGCACACCAGACCGTGAACGACGGATGGCTTTGGAAATGACTTCGATAGCTTTGTCTTGCCCAACCACTCGCAGATTGAGTTCCTTTTCCATATTGAGAAGCCGGTTGGATTCCGTGCTGGCCATTTTAGCGAGCGGAATGCCCGTCATTTTGGCAACC
>JAYTHY010000118.1:0-55311 GCA_043732185.1 Fibrobacteria bacterium | reverse complement strand
CCCGATCTGGGCTCAGACGCCGGGGGCGATTCGCCCAGATCGGGCACCCCCGCGGGCCAAGTACATCCAGGGGTCTAATCAATACCGGGGGACCTGGTCGCTTGGGCGGGGACGGTGGGAGTGGCGCGGAGTGGCGTAGGGGCTGCAGAGTGGTGGTGCGGGGATGAAGTGGCGCAGGGGACGGCAGAGTGGTGGTGGAGCGCGGTTAGACGGCGGCGATGTGGATGGATAGATGTATAGATGTGCGAAGGTGTGGAGATTAGGGGAAGGGGGATGGGATTGCTGGAGCGCGAGGGTTCGGGGCGAACCCTTCTTTGGGGGGAGGGATGGAATTTTTGGGGGTTGGGTGTCATAATATTTGGGTGGATTTTTAGATTTGTTCTGGAAGGAACAATAATTCAGCATGTATAAATTCATTATTATGGGTATTCAAGGTTGCGGCAAGGGCACACAGGCTAAATTGCTTTGCGACAAATACGATTTCGTGCATATTTCCATTGGGGATATTTTTCGATGGCATATCGCTAACCATACCAAGTTGGCTGCGAAGGTGAACCGGATTATTTCCAAGGGGCAGATGGTTGGCGATGACCTGGTGGCCAAGGTTGTTTCTGAGCGGATGACTTGGCACAATTGGAATTATGGATTTGTGCTCGATGGCTTTCCCCGCAATTTTGCGCAGGCGGAGTTTTTGTTCGAGAGCTATAACATCAATGCTGTCATTCATATGGATGCGCCGGACAGTCTGGTAACGGAGCGCGTTATGGCGCGGCGCGTGTGTGGGGGCTGTGGCCTCGATTACAATCTGATCGGCCATCGTCCCAAGGTGGAGGGTGTTTGCGATGTATGCGGATCCAAACTGTTACAGCGTTCAGACGATCATCCCGAAGCGATTCAAAAACGCATTGAGGATTATCATGTTAAAACGGAACCCATGATCAGTTATTATCGGCGCATTAATATCCTACATAGCGTCGATGCCACTAAGTCTATCCCCGAAGTGTTCGAGTCCATTAGAAAATCCCTGGGGCTTCCTGAGAAGCCGAGACATATGAATTCAAATGCCTTAAGTACGGAAGCGCCAGATTAATGATTAAAAATTATCGAGGTCGAATATGAAGGGCATTATTCTGGCAGGGGGAGCGGGAACGCGGCTGTACCCGCTTACGTCCGTAGCCAGCAAGCAGTTGCTGCCCATCTATGACAAGCCGCTCATCTATTATCCGCTCGCAACGCTTATGCTCGGCGGCATCAAAGACTATTTGCTCATTTCCACACCGGAAGATGTGCCTCGATTCAAACAGCTACTCGGGGATGGTTCACCTTGGGGCATTCGCATTCAGTATGCGGTGCAAGATAAGCCGGACGGCATTGCCAGGGCTTTTACAATCGGCGAGGAATTCATCGGAAAGGATCCGGTGACTTTGATTCTCGGGGACAATTTGTTCTACGGATCCATGAAGTTGGATGAGATGATGAGCAAGTTCACAACGGGCGCAAAAGTATTCGGATATTACGTTAAGGATCCGGAGCGTTATGGCGTGGTCGAATTCGACGCCGATAAAAACGTAATTGGCCTGGAAGAGAAGCCCAAAATTCCGAAATCGAATTATGCGGTGCCGGGGCTTTATGTTTATGACAATGAGGTGGTCAAGATGACGCGCAGTCTCAAACCTTCGCCGCGCGGTGAGCTCGAAATCACGGATTTAAATCTGGCCTATCTCAAACAGGGAAAACTTTCTGTGGAATTGCTTGGAAGAGGAATTGCCTGGCTGGACACGGGTACCCATGCCAGTATGCTGGAGGCGTCGACTTTTATTTATACGCTGGAAGCGAGGCAGGGGCTCAAGATCGCGTGCTTGGAAGAAATCGCCTACCTGCGAAAGTTCATTTCCTTGGAGACGTTTAAAGAAACGGTGGGCCGCATGCCCAAGTCGCCTTATAAGGAGTATTTGGTGAACCGGTTCCGGGCCGAGGTGTAACCCGCTTTGAGAATGCCCTCCGGACTCTTGGCATGCCTCCATGTGTCAGGTACTCGTCAAATGCGGCTTCCGCATCGGCATATTCCATACGGTCGGAAATAACGGGGGCTAGGTCCGCAAATATCTCCGCCGGAGCCAGTGTTTCCGGAAGGGTCAATGGGTACAAATCGAAAAGCGCCGCGCGTCCGGCCAAGGCGAGAATCCGACCCCGTGGACCGGATGCTGTTTTTTCAGAATACCGGCTAATTTACGCCGTTTCTGATCGCTCCTTTATCAGCAAATCACGGATCATGGCAATCTGATCTGCATTGAGGAATGCTTCCGCCAATATCTCGATCTCTTCTAGAAAACGAATAGTGGTGGTTTTTTCACCGAGCCGCGCATAGGCGTTATAGATAGGATTCCAAATACCCGTATCCAGTGGAGATATGGCAAACCATTCCTTAGCCGTATTTAAGGCGCCGTCCCGGTCACCGACTTGGAGCAGTTCGGACAACAAGTCTTGATTGCTCTCTAAAGAGGCGAAGCGACTTAGTGGCAATCTTTGCAATTCCATCACCGATTCCGAGTGCTTGCCAACTGCTTGATAGGCCTTGGCCAAATCAACGCAGCAATGGGCGAATAAAAGGTCCAGGTAACTTTTCGGTTTCCCTGTAGCCAAGTCCTCTTTAAAAGCATGATTGAGGTCGGAATTGAATCCCTTGCCTAATCCGATGGGCGGATAAAAATGTCCATAGAGGTTCAAAACCGATTCCGTTTCAGGCAAGGAACCGGTCAGCAGTTCCATGCAGCGAATGGCATGATTGAGGACGAAAGTCCATTGTCCGTTAAGAACAGCCAGCTTCAAACTGAAGAAGGCCCGCAGGGTTGAAGGAAATTCCGGATCCTCCAAAAATTGCCTCAGCATTCGTTCTAAAGTCGGGAGTGTATCCGTAGATTGAGAAATCAATACGGAAAGCAGAGCAGCTGGGAGTGTTTCGCTGACAAGACCGGGGCATTCGGAGGATCGTGTTTGGATTTCCTCCACGGCTTCCGCAAGCGTGAAACCGGAGCCAAGTATACGCAGCTTGAGAAGTGCCATTTGTTGCTTCGGTAACAGCAAAGATGCGGAGTGCAATTTTAGTGGTGTCTGGCGGCAGGCCGTTTCGAGCAGGCTTTGGATTTGCCGTGATTTAGTATGTTGACCCACCGCAACTCGCGCAGCGGCGGATACGGATACAAGACGATCTGAATCAGCAAGCAAGACGTTGAGACGTTCCTCTAAACTTCCAGGTGCATATCGAAAGTAGTGCGTGTTCTCCTGAAAAAGTATGCCGACCTCTTGATTGGATTCTTCCACCAACGCCACAGCTCCCGTGGCCATGGACTCGAACAAGCGCATATTGGCCTCTCCGCGGATGGAATAGTTGAACACAATCTTGCTTCGGTTCAGCACCTCCACATACTCACTATCAAACGCTTGGCGCAAATGCACTGTGCGTCCATCCTCGGTTACCCCCCATTTGGCCAGGCGGGCTAAAAGCCGGTTGCGCTCACCATGGAGTCCCGAATTCAAATTCCCGCAGAAGGAAACGTCTAGATTACGGTTTAGATCTAGTCTTAGACCTAGACCTAGACTTAAGTCCACATCCAGGCAACGGAATCGTTCCGGGTCATGGCCGAACAGGGGTTGATGATGGATATTGGTGACACCGGATTTTTTAAGTAGCCGGTAGCCGGGCCAATCGGTGAAACAGAAATCGAAAAGCGGGCAAAGGTCTGGGAGGAAACGGAGACAGACATTCCAGTCGGTGATGAGCAGAATTTTAAGGCCCGGAAAATCGGCAATATCCACGGGGATGGGAAGGTATTCAGGACTGGAGATGAGCAGTATGTCCGGTTGTTCGTTTTGAGGAATGAGTGGCAGAATTTCCGAGAGTCGGCGTCGTTCCATTTCCGCTCGCCAGATGGGTGTTGTCTGTGCAGGCGGCAAATATTTTCCAAAAGTTTGAATCGAAAAACTCGGGACGCTGGGCAGATGAACGTTGGAGAGAACGCGCGCGCGCAATTCAGGCATGACTGGATTATGCTCCCGAAGTGGAGCAGAACACATCCAATCGGCGGGAAAGGGACTCTATTTCAATCTCCAGGCGGAGGTAGATAGGGTCTGCGACGGCGGGGATATGGAACTCAGCATAGTCGTCGAATATTCGGCGGCCACGTTTGTCCTCTTTGACCAGGCATGCAAGGATGCTGGATTTAAAAGCGGAAAGTCGATGTTTCTGTGCTGCTAAAAATATCTGGGCGTTCCCGATCGCGCCCAATTCTGTTTTGATAGCTGCCACGGTTTCTTTATCTTGGGCAGTATTCGCTTTCTTCATCTCGACTGCAGCGGATTCAGCCAACGAGTCCGTATGAATTACCATTAGAAAGAACCATAAATAATCGACATAGGCGGCAAGGGAGCGCGAAAGGTTTTCGGAATGCAAAAAGTTTTTGCCTAGGCTCGGCGCATGCTCTTCCAAGTAATAATCGAGATGTGGAGGAACCGTGCGCAGCGTTTGCAGGGCGGATAAGGCCAGGCGAGCCAGACTCGGATAAAAAAGTCGGCTATTCAGGAAACTACCTGACAACTTATAACTGCGGCGCACCAAGGCATAAGCATTGTCCGACCACATCCAACCCGGAATAATTTCGTTTAGGCCAGGTGCCATTTCCGGAATGGACGTGAGTGGCTGAGTGATGAGCGAGAAAGGGCAGGTGAGTCTTTGCGGCAAAGCGAGGATGCCGGCCGCGAAAAGAGAATAGGGCGCGTCAGAAAAATTCGCGGGAAATTTTATCGAACAACCCAGTCCAAAAAAATTGCCTTCGCCGGGACGGATTTCCTGATCCGGCTTTCGGCCCGTATGGTTGCTTCCCACCATGGCCCCATAAGCGATATTGCCGCCGCCTTCCGGCCAAAGCGCAGAGATGAGTAAGGCCTGATGATGGAAGCCGACGTGCGGCCCCACTACTGATGCTTGGATTTCACCTTTGCTCACTTCGGTACCGGAGCCGATGACGGATTCTTTGACCATCCCACCCCAATCGACACGCGCCCCAGTGAAGAGCACGCTTTCGCTCACCTTTCCACCACCGCCACCGCCACCTACGCATGCGCCCGCTTGCAAAAGGGAATGTTCGATACACCCATCTTCCAAAACCTTGCAAGGCTGATCGAGTGTGGACAACAATGCCGACTCTCTGATTAGAGACGCGCCAGAAACAGTGGAACCGGGTCCAACCCATACTCCGTGCAGGTGCCGGGTTTGAAGAACTTCAGCCCCAGAACCCACATAGCCAAAATGGCTGGGTAATGCCTTCAGTTCGGCATCCACCTTTTGCTGGAAGGCTTTCTGCGCTTCAGCGGGAAGTGAAATCGCATCCATGTAATCGCTCAGTGTGAATCCATCCCACATCCAAGCGCCACGCGCACCCGATTCCGTACCCAGATGGAAAATCCGCCCAAGGCTGAACAGAGTAGGTGCCGGACAATCCACTATCCCAACATCGACAAGCATCGCTCCCGCTTCAATGATTTGCCGCTCCAACTGCGAGACCCGGTACAAGCAGGCATTGCCGATAACGGCATCGCGCACACGGCAATCCACCATGCCAGCTGCCCATTTACGCCCATCGCTACCCGTGCATTCACCTCTAAAGCCCGCCAAAAAAATGTCGCCCGCCAACACATTGTTCCGCACCGAAGTCCAATCCGCATCGGGCAGGCATCGCACCCGGGACCAATCCGCACACACATTGCCCTGGGCTTCCAGCATCGCGCGCTCCGCTGGGGTCACGGGCCGGCCATCCTGCAATCGAGCATGGGAATGAACCAGCTTGCGCAAGCTGGATACAAGCGCGGAAGTGGCCAGGACTTTTTCCAGCCTTTCCAAAAGTCGATTCAATGTTTCGGACGGATTTTTTCCGTTCATGCGTCCCTCTAGTCGGACAAGATAGATTTCTATTCTAATTTTGAAGCATGCCCCAGGTCCATGCCTTTTTCGATTTCGACGACACCTTGCTCGACGGGGACAGCATCCTGCTCTGGCTGCGTTTCTATTACAGCCAGCGTCCAGCACGCCGGATTTTCCTGCTGCTCAACTGGGCGGGCCTGATTCTATTCGTTTTGCGACTGGTGGACAGCCATACCCTGAAACGCATCTACCTGTATCCAATGGGGCTGGAAACCTCGCCGGAACGCGATCGCCTCGCAGAAGAATTTACGCGCAAGGTTCTAGCCGGCCGATTGCATGTGCCCGTTCTGCAAAGGCTCTGGACCCATCACCTCCTTGGGCATAAAATTGTGATCCTCTCCGCCAGCGCAACCTTTTACCTCCGATACCTCAAAGTATTTTTCCCAATGGCCGATATTCAAGGCAGCGAACTCATTTGGGCGGTGCCTGCATTACGCTCACTACCCAAGTACCGCGATGGAAATCTGCGAGGCGCCAACAAATTGAAACGCCTGGAGGCGCTAGGTTATGGCAAAGCGGGACCCCTTTCCTTTGCCTATTCCGATCACGAACACGATCGCTTTTTACTCGCCTTTTCCGAGTTTCCCTTTTGCGTGCGCCCGACAAAAAAACTGCGCCATTTGGCCGCCGAGAATGCCTGGCCCGTACTCGATTGGCCGCGACAACGCCCACGCTGGAAAGCCCAACTTGAAAAACTGCGTCTTCTCCTTTTTGCCGCCGGCCCCATTGAGACATCCCATTGCGATCCCATCCATGAAGCAGCTACCGCCCGTGAATACGCGCCCGCCCAGTGCCGACAATTGTCAGAACGCGTAACCGCTAAGTATCCCTTGACGACGCATCCCGAAATCCACCATGCCATATTTGGAGTATCATCCCCATGACCGCCTATACAATCTTAAAACAAGACCTGACTCAAACACCCAAGTCCTGGCTGGTCACGGGCGCAGCCGGTTTCATCGGATCCCATTTGGTGGAAAATCTGTTGCGCCTAGGTCAAAAGGTAGTCGGGCTCGATAATCTCGCCACCGGCCATCTACACAACCTCACCCAAGTATCCGCGCTGGTTGGGACGGCGGCCTGGAATCGCTTCCGTTTCATGGAAGGCGACATTCGCAATCTCGACACATGCCACGCAGCCGCCACTGGAGTGGATTACATCCTCCACCAAGCGGCTCTAGGATCCGTCCCCCGCTCACTCGCCGATCCATTGACTACCCACGCTGTTAACGTAGACGGTACCGTAAACATGCTCCTAGCCGCCCGCGACGCCAAAGTCAAGCGCATCGTCTTCGCCTCCAGCAGCTCCATCTACGGCGACGAACCCAACCTCCCCAAAAGGGAAGACCGCATCGGCAAACCGCTCTCCCCGTATGCCCTAAGCAAATCCGTGAACGAACAATACGCAGAGATTTTCTACAAGGCCTTCAACCTGGAAACCGCCGGACTCCGCTACTTCAATGTTTTCGGCGCGCGCCAAGATCCAAACGGCCAATATGCCGCCGTCATTCCCAGGTGGACCAGCGCCATGATCCGAGGCGAACCCGTGCTCATCAACGGACTAGGCGACACCAGCCGCGACTTCTGCTACATAGACAATGTGGTCCAAGCCAATCTCCTGGCCGCCACCGCAACCGCCCCCGGCGCAGCAGGTCAAGCCTACAACGTAGCCCTAAACGACCGCACCACTTTAAACGAACTCTTTGCCCATTTGAAAAACCGGTTGCTCCCACACTATCCGCACCTCAAAGACATAAAGCCCAACTACGGCCCCTACCGCCCCGGCGACGTCATGCACTCCCAAGCCGAAATCGGAAAAGCGGAGAAACTTCTAGGTTACGCCCCCAGCCACAGTGTAAGCCAAGGGTTGGACATGGCCATGGAATGGTACCGCAGCAATTTGACGTGAGGAGGGGGTGCTATTTAAGGGGGGTGCGTCCATTGGGGGCTTTGATGCCCTTCGAACTTATGGTTTATTTGCTTTAATTTTTTGATGCTTTTCCATTTCGATCCTTTATGATCTTCCCATCACTTCCTCGAATCGTAAGATTAGTTTTTGCCCTTTTTGAATAACTCCTAGCATCCCTTATGGCTTCATCGCGACTTCTAAAAGTAGTGGAAAGTTTTATGTCCTTTTCCTTGATGACTCCCCATCCCTTTTCGAGTGGAACGACATGAATGTTTTTTCCTTGAGCTCCCTGAACAATATCGTCAAGACTAAATTCTGGAAATGTTCCCTTGATTTTATCTAGTGTATTTAACTCCGGGTTCGCGGTTTTCGACGACTCTAACCTTTGGTAGCTAAATAAACCTTTAAAACCCATCGCATGTGCAGCTTCCTTTTGCGTCATCTTGTGCTTTTTTCTCATTAAACGAAGAGAAAGTGCTAGCGCAACGTTTGGGGAAACGGCAACCCCAATAATTCCCTTTCCAATTAATGATTGATTCGGCAATTGAATTTCAAGATCAGAATCTTGGGGTTCATCTAGATAAAGCTCCAGTGCTTCATTCATGTTTTCTAAAAGAGCGTCAAAAGTATCCGCCTGAGTGGCGCATCCTTTGAGTTCAATGCATTCGGCCCAGAATCCCTCGTCATCTTCTTTGTGTACTTTGAAGTGGTAAATCATTTCCTATTCCTTTGCCCGTAATGCACTTGCTATCTACGTTATCTCTTTTTTTATTTCGGAATCTCATTCAACCGTTTTAACAGGTATTTTTCCAGTCCCTTTTTCAATTCCCGATGCATCGGAATTGTTTCTCTGAAAGAACCCTTTCCAACAATAACATGGCTCCCATTTTGCCGAAGCGGTATGCATCCTTTTTCTTCATAGCGTTTGAGCATTTCCTTTCCACTTAACGGCATAAGATGCCCTTTCTTATATCTTACCAAATATACTTGGTATCTGCCAAGGCCGCCAAGGAAACAACCAAAAATAATTTTGTTTAAGTTGGTGTATTTTGTGGGTAAGCTGTCCACAACAATCCAAACCCATCCTCATCCGAAGCCAACTCCCACCCTAGACCGCAGCCGTTGAGGCACCAGGTGCAGTGCCGGGCCCACACAGTAGTACTTTTTACGCAGCCTTTTTTGTGCCGTGAACTGGAGCGGATTTTAAAACTTGGCAACCTCGGATTTAGACAGGTCCAGTTCAAAAAGAGACCGAAACAGCAAATCAATGGATACAGAAGCATCTCCCGCTTCCATTTTTGCTACCCTAGATTGACTCGTCTTAAGTTTTTCCGCAAGCTGAGTTTGCGTAAGTCTTTTTGCTTTTCTTGTACTTACCAAATTCCTAGCTAAAGTTAATTTGAGCTCAATATATTCCATCTCCGAGGCACTTAATCCGAGAAAATCCTTGGCGTCCCCGACTCTCCAACCAGCGGCCTCTAATTTTTTCTTTTTGTTCGCATTCATTTGTTCGCCTTCCTGTAATCGTCGAATTAAAAACCCGGTCTCAATCCTCGCCCGCTTAGAAAATGGTGGCGATTTAATACGAATCTTTTCTATCGGAAATTGTCAGGATCGAAATAATTTTGGTTTTGTCCTTGATCGTGTAAAATATTCTGAAGTCTCCTACTCTATATCTCCATGTTTCGGGACTATAGTTGACTAGTTTTTTGATATTTTTTCCATGGTGTGGCTGTTGTCTTAAAATGGAATAAATATCCTTTTTCAATTTCGATTTGATCCTTTCTTTTATTGATGGTTGCAATTTTTCCAAATCCTCTAGGAATACATCGGTTTCGAATATTCGGAAAGGTTCAGACAAAACGGCCTTTACCTTTCTTTGCGCTTTCGTGAGCTTTTTTCAATCGTGCCATCAAAGGCTTGTTTTCAAGAATTTCTTTCATTTCGAATTCATCCATATTAGATTCATGCTCGATATAACGACGCGCGATAGTCTCGATATAATTGGAAATTGGCCGATTATCTTCCTTGGCTAGGAAGGATATTTTTTCATAAATATCCGCAGGCAATCGCATCGTAACCGTTTTAGTGACCATTCTAATTCCTCTCTTTGAAATACATACACACCTATTGTATTCGTTTGTATTCAATTAGTCAAGTGAGGATATTTACGCTGTCAGAGGTCGCGACCAAACTCCCCCTCCCATCCCAGTCCCATCCCCCACCAAAGAAGGGTTCGCACGCGAACCCTCGCGCGCCAGCGATCCCATCCCCATCCCATCCCATCCCATCCCAGTCCGTGTTCCCTTTAGACCCGCAGCCCCGCCCCCAGTCAACTGGTTCCGGAGCCCGCCGAAAGTGAGGAGGCCCGGCTCTGCGCCTGGGGCCGAATTGGCAAAGGTCGCGGCGAGTCCGGCCGGTCCCGGCCTCTAACAGCGCCCTGCTAAAGACCCCTGTTTACAGAACCTGCTCGCGCGCTACGGAGCAATCCAAACCCTGCGAACCCCCCGGCCCGGACATCTACCCAATGCATCGACTAGACAAGACCGCAGCCGTTGAGGCACCAGGCGCAGAGCCGGGCCCCCACAGAATCACCGCGCCCCGTACCCAGTGACAACAACCCAAACAGTCCGCAGCAATATCAACATATCCAAGGAAATGGACATGTTCTCAAAGTACCACAAATCAAACAGAATCTTAGTCTTCACATCTTCAATAGAAGAATCATAACGATGCTTGACCTGCGCCCATCCCGTCAGGCCCGGTTTCATCTTGAGCCTGCGCAAATACAGCGGCACCTCATGCTTTAACTGGCTGATGAAATGCTGCCGTTCCGGACGAGGCCCAACAAGACTCATATCTCCGATTAAAATACACCACAGCTGCGGCAACTCATCGATGCGGGTACGACGCAAAATACGTCCCAGGCGCGTTACCCTCGAATCCTTGGCCGTCGCCCATTGCGGACCCTGACTCTCGGCATCGGTACGCATGGTGCGGAACTTATGAATGAAAAACCGCTTCCCATACAAACCGATACGCTCTTGACTATAGAAGGCCGGACCCTTCGAGTCCAGTTTAATGGCCAGGGCGGTCAAAATTAGCACCGGGAATCCGCCCACCAGAATCAAGGCGGAAACCACGATATCCATCAGCCGTTTGATCTGCGCTTCCCAAACCGGCATGTGCTCGGGGAACAATACTTTCAAAGTGATGCCGTGCACGGCGCTGGTTTTGAAATGCCCGCTGGCGACGTCATACAAATCCGGCACTATGAATATGGAAAGCGGAAACTCGGCGACATGGGATAGGATGCGGATGATCTCATTGTGTGAAGCCGATTCATGGCTGATGATGATTCCGCCAATCCGGTTCGAATCAATGATCTCGGGTAAGTCGGCATATTTTCCGAGCACGGGATGTTCCTGAAATTGTTTTCCTTTAAGCGCCGGGTTTTCGTCGACGTAGCCGAATAATTTCCAACCGAGTTCCGGAACCGCTTTGAGTTCTTTCTGAATTTGGAAACCGGATTCCGTAGCGCCTAGAATGAGTATGCGGTCGAGCCCACGCCCCTGGCGCAGCAGGCGCCGCACAAAGGCTTGCACGAGCATGCGGAAACCGTTAACGGAAATAAGGAAGGTGCCCCAGTAGGAAATAAAGGATGTAGCCCGCGACCATGTGAAAATATGGTACAGCTTGTGTTCGTAAATGTGCTCCATGATATCTGAGCCGGTGGTGACGGCAAAGATAATCAGGCAGCCGGTGGTGATTTCCTTCGAGACGACAACGAGCTGAACGGCTCGTGACTGCAAATACCAGTCCCGGTACAGGCCGCTAATGAAAAAATAGGCTATCCAAACCAGCGACAATATGAAGGCGATACGCGTATAATGGCCGAAACTCTTATCCGGGTCCAAAGCATCCGGCAAAAAACCACTTTTATAGCGCATCCAGAAAATAAGCGCAAAAGCCAGATTAATGGAAACCACATCCGAGGAGAAGATGAGATATTTCTCGAATTTTCTGGCGAGCATGAATCTTCCCCATCCAACCGTAGCCGGCAGATAAAATACAAGGTTACACGACGCAGAATCCCAGTAAACCTATCTCGATTATCCTGGGCGGCAGCCAGGTAGGTCAAAGGCATGAACTCAAACCTGGGCGTGACGATAATGTGACAATGGATTGGAGACGGCAATAAAGCTATAATTGACATACCTTGAAAAATATCACCTTGCGGAAATTGGACGAAGATTCGGGCGATAGGGAATATTGGTTAGCCCAGACACCAGCTAAAAGATTAGAAGCGATGGCTATCCTACGGGGGCAATACTTTGAAATTCGACAAGAACTTGAACCAAGACTTCAAAGAGTTCTTAGCCTTATTGTTGGAAGAAAAAGTTGAATTCTTAGTTGTAGGTGGGTATGCCGTGGCGTTTCATGGATACCCGCGATTTACAGGCGATTTGGACATTCTCATCGGGACTAATTCGGAAAACGCTGTAAAAATTTTATCTGCACTTAAAAAATTTGGATTTGGAAAGCTTTCCATTTCCCAGGCAGATCTTCAGACCGAAAGAAATGTCATTCAATTGGGTTTCCCCCCCGTTCGAATTGATTTGATTACCTCTTTGGATGGGGTAATAAACGAGGAACTTTTTACCGGTAGCATTAAGTCCGATTTTTACGGGCTTAAGATTCCAATGATTTCGAAATTGCATTTGATCCAAAACAAACGTGCTACTGGAAGGCCTCGCGATCTTTTAGATATAGAGAACCTCAAGTAATTATTCCGGTTATAATCGTTACCTGATTTTCCGACGCTTTACCTACTGATAAAACCGCAGCACCTGAGTGGGTGCGCGGATGATGTCCAGTGCGTCAATCCGCTTCAGAGCATTGTAAATATGTGAGTTGCGAGCCGTGTGGGTTAAAAATATGATGGGTACATTTTCAGGATCGTGCTCGGGCTTTTGCACCAAGGCGCGTATGGAAATACCCTCTTCCCCTAAAATCGCTGTGACCTTGGCCAACACGCCGGGCTTGTCCACGGCGGTGAGACGCAAATAAAATTCCGTTTCCAAATCGTCGATGGGTGCAAGATTCGCGAGATTCTTAACCGAAAAGAAACCCATTGGATGCGGTACAGGATTGCCAGTAGCCAACTGTCGGGCCAGAGCAACCAAATCCGAAATTACCGAACTGGCCGTGGGCAAACTTCCAGCTCCAGCGCCTGATAGCAAGATGGCACCCACAGCAGATGTTTTGAGAAACACGGCGTTGAGCACGCCATTAACCGTAGCCAACTGATGGCTTTTTGCTACCAGAGCGGGATACACATTGCTCTGAATGCGTCCCTTTTTGTCTTGCGATACGATGCCGAGCAGTTTAATGGTGAGCCCCATCTCCTCGGCCATTTGTATGTCAATCGCAGAAATGGTCGTTATCCCTTCCACGGACATGTTGGCAAAGTCCACATACTTGCCATAACAAATGGACGCGAGCAGCGCCAGCTTATGGGCCGAGTCCGTACCTTCTATATCAAAGCTGGGATCCGCTTCTGCATAGCCCAAATCCTGAGCCCTCTGCAAGGCGGTTTCAAAGGAGAGCTTGGACGTTGCCATTTCAGTAAGGATATAATTGCAGGTGCCGTTGATGATGCATGCAAGGCCATGGATATCGTTGGCGATAAAACATTCTTGCAGGGTGCGGATGATTGGGATGCCGCCACCCACCGCCGCTTCAAAGAGGAGAAAGCGGCCGTGCTTTTCTGCCAGGGGGAAAAGGTCTTGGCCATGCTTGGCAAGGAGAGCTTTGTTGGCGGTGATGACGTGTTTTTTATGGGTGAAGGCGGTTTCGATCCAGGTTTTGGGCTGGTCCTCGCCGCCGGCGACTTCGAGGAGGACGTCAATGTCGGGGTTTGTGGCGAGTTCGAGAGGGTTACGGGTTAAGATTGGGGCGCGGCCGACGAATCGGTCGAGGCGGGTCTGGGAGCGGGAGCAGATGGCGATGAGTTCAAATTCGAAGCCAAGGCTCTGGAGAAAGAATTGGCGGTGGCGGTCGAGGAGGTCGAGAACGCCGGAGCCTACGGTGCCGAGGCCGATGATGCCGATGCGGATTTTCATGGGGGTAAAGTTAGCAAGAAACAGGCTTTTTTCTATTTTCTGGGCAGTAATCGCGAAACCAATGTATAGGAAAGGCTGCAAGGGCAGGCAAACTGCTTTCGGTAGGAAACCCCAGATTCGCAAATAAGGAAATCATGGCTAAGAAAACTGCATTGATAACCGGTATCACGGGGCAAGATGGCTCATATCTTGCCGAGTTTTTACTGGAAAAAGGGTACGATGTTCATGGCATCATCCGAAGGACCTCATTATTTAATCGTACCCGCATTGAAGAGGTTCGTGAACATGTCCGGAAACAGGGTAAAATCTATGACCTGCATTATGGTGACATGGGGGATTCCAGCAGCTTAAACCGAATCATTGCCGAAACCCGACCAACAGAGGTCTACAATTTAGCTGCCCAAAGTCATGTCAAAGTTTCCTTTGATTCGCCGGAATTTACAGCCGATGTGGATGCCACAGGAGTACTGCGTTTACTTGAGGCCATACGCAGCAATAAATTGGACGCTAGGTTTTATCAAGCTTCTACTTCCGAGCTTTACGGGAAGGTCCAGGAAATTCCACAAACCGAAAACACACCATTCTATCCAAGGTCCCCATATGGGGTAGCTAAGCTATACGGTTACTGGATAGTTAAGAATTATAGAGAATCTTACGGCATGCATGCCAGCAATGGCATTCTCTTCAATCATGAATCCCCACGCCGTGGGGAGAATTTCGTAACCCGCAAGGTAACGTTATCCCTAGCGCGCATAAAGGCTGGCTTACAGTCAACGCTCCGCATCGGTAATATGGACGCCAAGCGTGACTGGGGATATGCCAAGGACTTTGTGGAAATGATGTGGCTTATGCTGCAACAGAACGAAGCGGACGATTATGTGGCCGCTACCGGAGAAACCCATACGGTACGCGAATTCATCGAAAAAGCCGCACCCTTCGCAGGGTATGAAATTGGTTGGGAAGGGCGTGGCGATAGTGAAATCGGTCGTGATCGAAAAAGCGGTAAAGTGATTGTTGAAGTCGATCCTAAATTCTACCGACCTGCCGAGGTGGAGCTTTTGCTTGGTAATCCAACCAAGGCCAGAGAAAAACTGGGGTGGACACCAAAAGTGAAATTTGACCAGTTGGTTGAGATCATGATTAAAGCCGATCTGGAGTCTTTAAATTCGAAATAATGCGCTGATGAGCGCCCATTCCTTCGTCTGGGTGCTTTTTGCCACTAATGTTTTTTCCGGGTCCCTACTTCCGCTTGGTAGGACTTCTACCCTGGTTTTACCAGAAGTATTTCCCCTTGAATCGGAACATGCTCGAATAATCAAGGGGGAGCGCAATCCAAATTTCATTTATCCAAGAGATTGCGATGCAACAGATTCCTCTTGGTCCTGCCGAGACCATTCTCATCTCCAGTATAAAAGGTCCGATAGGCAGGAATACCTCGGCATAGATCTCCTGAGCGGCGCAGAATACCGATATCAGGGCTCGCAATCCTTTCTGGGGGAATTTGGGATCATGGGTAGTGGTCGAAATGGGCCACTGCACTTGGACATAGATGCAAGACTTTTCAACGGAAAAGGTCCTAATTCTGGCGTCCCTTTTGATCGTGAAGGCCAGGATCGCCAACTCGACTCGATTACGGGAACCATTTCGTACGATTCCTTTTCAAGGTACCGGGGAACCGTTTCCTTAAAGCTTCCCTTTGGAACCATAGCCGTGGCCCGCGATGGCGCCCATTGGGGACCGGGGTTATTGGAAAATCTGGTTTTCGGTCAAGACGCCATACCCTTTCCTCAATATCGGTTTACCACCTCACTCGGTCCGCTTACTTTAACCAGTCTTTATGGTGATCTTGCCGTGGACGATATTTACATTTCGGACCGCAATCACCAAGACCGTAAAATCTATGCGCATCGGTATGAATTGAAGGCTATGGAAAACCTCCTTATCGGTATTTCGGAACAACTGGTTCTATATGAAGACAATGCCCCTTACCTTTTCGCTCCTATATTTCCTTTGTTCATGGCCAAAAGTTTGCAAAGCGAAGGATCCAACAATGGCAGTCTTTCCGCTGACGTTTTCTACCGGGTAGCTTCCCAATGGGGCATATACTCGGAGTTTTTACTGGACGATTTGGAATCGCCACTTACTCTGTTCACTAAGGATTATTCGCAGAACAAATGGGGGTGGATGGCCGGAGTTCATTGGGTGAAAAGTATTTTGGATGGAGACGCTGGCGTCGTCCTGGAATACGCGCGTTTGGAGCCTTGGCTTTATACGCATTTCACGCCCTACTCTGCCCAGACCGCCAATCTGGGTTATCCCTTGGGAAACCAAGACGGGCCTAATTCACAGAGCGTCAAGGCCAAGGTTTATTTTAAAAGGCATCAGGGGGGGTATCTGTCCTTCCAGCCCGAATTGCTTTGGAAAGGTAAGGACCTTGGATCTCAAATCAACGATCCCGCGCCAGCTAATCCTACCACTCCGAAAATTTTCTTGGCCAACGTGGCCTCCCCAAATTTTTCAACTGGAATTTTTGCCAGTTTGCCATGGAATGGATTTGCCTTTCAGGCCGGGTACCAAATGGGAGCCGGAAGCGACATCGCTCGATTAAGAATTTCATACATCTACTGATTTGAAGGGAAGCCCTGCACGCAATGCAAGAAGTGGCCGTTATTATCGGAGGTTCGGGATATATCGGAAAATTTCTCATCCGAAGCCTTTTGGCCTCGGGCAAATATGCACGGATTTACAATCTTGATTTAAAACCAAGTGGAATCATGGATTCGCGGCTGGTCGAAAGGTTTTCGGATATCCGTAGCCCAATGCAGGCCGAGGTAGAGGGTTTCGACGGCAATCGGGATTGGATTATTTATCTCGCTGCGCTCTGCAGGGAGCCCGGATCGGAACCACGCGAGTATTTCGACACGAATATGGTCGGCACCGGAAATGTCATAGCTTTTGCGGAAAGCCTGAATGCCAAGCGGATCTTCTTTACCAGCACCATGTCCACTTATGGACGCGCCGCCGAACCGACCCCGGAATCCACGCCTCAATATGCGGAAACGCCCTATGGCATATCCAAGTTAGTCGCGGAAAAAATGCACCTTGCATGGTTGGCCGCAAACAAATCACGCCGGCTCATCATTTGCAGGCCAAGCGTGATCTTTGGTCCCAATGACGTAGGGAATATTTTACGCATGATCAAAGCCATTGGCAAAGGCTATTTCTTTTTCCCCGGTGACCCCGGCATCCACAAGGCCTATGGATATATCCATGGTTTAATTGAAAGTTTTCATTTCGTCATGGACAGGATTGGCGAACCAGTGATTACCTATAACTATACTGAATGGCCTCAACACGATTTGAGAGGTATGGTAGAGACAATCAAGAGTGTTACCGGGAAAAGAGCATTTACAATGAAGCTTCCACTTCCATTGCTTCTTGGTATTTCCCATCTCATCCAATTCCTCATGGGCCTGATTGGAAAAAGCTCTCCCATACACCCTGTACGAGTGCGTAAGGTGGCCTCCCCCACTTTTATCAAACCCCAATATCTGCTAAACGCAGGATTTACATTTAAATACCCGCTTGAAAGGGCTTTGGAACATTGGCGGGCGGAAGCTCCTACTGATTTTGAAAAATGAATTAGCCCTTTTCTAAGATTTTAACGACATTTAGAAGGCGCGTTAATTTTTTCGCATGGCCATATTTCGGCTTCAATTCTCAGCAATTTGATTTTGCTGAGGTCTTGTTGTTAGCAAAAATGGGAGTACAAATGAAAAAAGCAAAAAGCCTTCTTATGATGATTTCGATTTTTGCCTGTCAAGAAAGTGTTTTTTCCAATTCGAATTGGGAGAAATTGCCTGGCCCTGATGGGGCTAAAGTTCTTTGCATGGCAGTTGGTGGAGATACGCTTTTGGTGGCGACTTACCACCAACCTTCCGTTCCAAGTATTGAATCGGGAATGGTTTATTCATCTATTGATGCCGGATTAACTTGGGCGCCGGTTGTCCCGCAAAGCCTGACTTATGTACCAACTTCCATAGGCTTTGATGGGAATTTGATATATGCCTCCACGGACTATGGTCTATTTTCAGCAATGCGTGGTACCAGTGGTTGGAAGACTGTTATTGGCACCGTAGGGGGTATGCCAATAAATCCAGGCAAAATTTTGGTGGGAAGTGGGGCACTCTTTTTGGGCAATCGAGTCTCGCAGGATTCGGGAAAGACTTGGGTGGATATTGGACCACCCAGGTCGACAAGCGGCGATGTGCAGTTTAGCGCTTTGGGAATGGGAAGCCTCTATTTCGGCAATACCCTCGGAATTTGGAGGAGTGTAGATAAAGGCAATAGTTGGATACAAGTATTCAATGCCGTTCAGAAAGCTTTTCAACCAAAAGAAATGGTGGTCCTGTCGAACAGTATTTTAATTCATGATGGCAAGACCGGATACCGGTCCTTGGATTCAGGTACTACTTGGACCGCCCTTTCCCCTGCTCAAGCCTTACCAAAGAACTTACAGAGCATTAGTGGAAGCGGAAAAAGCTTTTTTGCCACGACCTTAGATAGCGTTGGGGAAAAGAGATATTGGAGTTCAATAGATAATTCCTTGACTTGGAAACTCATATCGATAAATCCCCATATACCTATGAATCCCATGACTTACGTTTCCCCATTAGCCGACACTACCTATAGTCTTTTCGCACTAGAAAATCGACTCATTGCAAAGGGGGAATCGGGTATTTTTGCCTCAACGGATGGTGGCCTAAATTGGTCACCCAGCATAATTGGCTTGTCGGGAGGAGAAATCGCAAATCTTGAACTATTAGGTAATAAGCTACTGGTTGTCAAAAACACCGGGTTTTCTATTTCCGATAGCACTCTTTTAAACTGGAGGAACCTGAGCGTATCAAGCCAGTATGATTTCGGCAACGAAAAGGTTGACGTAAAATTCGACCGGGGAATTTTGGTTATAAATCTCGGACCAGACACGGCAAGGAAGGCTGCCGGACTTGTTATCTCAAGAGACGGCGGCGCAACTTGGGATTTTGCGGACATCGGTTTAGCAAATCCTGATGCTATAGAGATTGAGTCCTTTCAAATCCATTCTTGGGCATTTGTAGGGGGTTTGATTATAGTTGATGCGGGTTCGTGGGGTGTTTCCCTATCAAGTGACCTTGGTAAATCATGGAAGCCGTTGTCAAGTATGCCTAAAGGAGAAATCACGGCAATGGAAGCGGATGGGGCTCGCATATATGCGATAATCGCACCTACTGGGAAGTTTTCTTCGGTTTTCTATTCGGACGATCAAGGCAAAACCTGGAATGAATTGCCCATGCCTTCGCCTCTGCCAAGCCCCTGGCCGTCTAGATTACGCGCGCTCTATTTTTCTCCCACACATATTTTCTGTAACGCGGATGGCATAGACAATTACCCAACCGGTTTTACTCAAGTTATTTTCACGGAAAAAGGCAATCATCCGAATTGGCGAAAACTACCAGTCCCGGAAGCCGACGAGAACTTTCCTTATGGGATTAGGGCTTTCGCAGCATTGGATAATATGTTTTTTGTTGGCACGGGAAAGGGATTCTTTTATTCGGAGAATACAGGAGCCACCTGGCAGCCTTATCAGAATGGTTTGGGAGAGGACTCCAACCAGGTGATCGGGATGGTTATAAAGGGAGATAAGCTCGTAGCAAGCACGCATACCGGTAACCTTTGGACCGTGTCGATCCCAATTCCCACGACGACGGGCCTGAGGCCGGTCATTAAGGAAAAACAGCAAAAATGGACTTTGAATGCCAAAGGCTATACCCTGGTTGGAAACCCATTCACAAAGGTCGTTTCCTTCCAGCTTCCCGTTGCCGCGAATATTAAACTGTCGCTATTCAGCGCGAAGGGACGGCTTGTCGGGCAAGTCGGCCAGCGGAGAATGGAAAAGGGGGCTCAGGAGATCCAGTGGACCGCGCCGGCAACGGGCGACCTATATATGTATCGATTAACGGTTTTTGATCAAGAGAACCATTTTAAAATAGGAACCCTTAATGGCTTTATTTCACCTTAGATCGAACAAGCCAATTTTATACGGAACAATCATTTCCTCCTTTGTTTTCAGTGTATTCTCTGGCTGTATATTTGAGACGGGAAAAAAGGAAGTCAATGTCAGGACGGTGAAAGGCCTAGATAGCGCCTACCGGGCTTTGGCATCCATCGAACCGGAACCGGATCAATTGTTCTTCCATACGGATGGAAATCGGCTATTGGCTTTTTGTGCCAAGGGTGCGAATATTACCGTGAAGGCCTATGACCGCGCCAGAAATATTTGGAAGGAAGAATCCAGTGTTGCAAAAGAATTCGACACCCCAGAAGAATTTTTAGAGTCTTTTGAAATGGACGGTCGGGTGTATCTCTACTCCACCTTTTATTCCGGGCACATTTGGATTTACACCTTGTCATCCAAGTCTTGGGTTGATGTTCCTCTAAGCGGAAAAGCTACGGGAGGTTCGTTCACAACTATTTTAGGCGCTGGCAGCCAAGTTTTCCTTCGGGGATTCGAACGCGATTTTCCACAACCAATATGGCGCTATGATCCCGAGGGTGCAACCTGGAGTAAATTAACTGAAAACTTTTCTAACGATTACAAGCTTTTCAGTGCCAATGGAAAGCTTTACCGTCGCGGGATAGTGATAGATAAGCAAGCATTAAACTCATTGGACCAGTTTGATTTTGGTTCTGAAAAATGGATTTCGAAGCGAAACTTCTCTCCTCAAGATGGTGATTCGATTTGGTTTCAGCCTCCTTGGATGGTTTCTGAAATGGGAATCGGCAACCGCATTCTACTCCTAGGGTCGAATTCCATTTCTGGCAGCCCATATTATTATGATCCGGAAACGGAAACGGGTCATTGGAATTTTCATGGGAGTACCGATCCCTGGAATGGCGCCAATGACTTAGGCATCAGTGAATTTGAGTATGTGGATGAGATGACGATATTTTTATTGCACGATTCAGGAGCCGAGCCCATGCCATTTGTTTATGATTTGGAAAATGGTGGGGGATGGCAAAAAATGCCCCCCTTGAATTTGGGGCATGCTTTTACGGCTAGCCATACGCAATCCAACGACCTATTTACAGCAAAGGCTTTAGATGGCGTGGTTTTCATTTATAGCCGTCATGATTCAAGTAACGCCACCAATTTTTTCGATTGTAAATTGCCTGCCCATTGAAAACCGCGATGCACAA
Organism: Fibrobacteria bacterium; assembly: GCA_043732185.1. Taxonomy (GTDB): domain Bacteria; phylum Fibrobacterota; class Fibrobacteria; order UBA11236; family UBA11236; genus Chersky-265. Next base: position 34,061 of record JAYTHY010000118.1, on the reverse strand, counting down.
GTTACTTCAGAGGAATGCTAAGGCCATTTCTGGGTTCTTTTTGTTAATACAGAAGAAAATGAAACACCAAGAAAAATTTAATCGTGCAATTAAATCCGTACTATTAGTTACAACACTACTGCTGTCGTCTTGCTTATTCGAAAGCACAAAAGATTTGGCAAAGGATCCGGACGTGAATCATGAAAATAATTTAGGCAATCCTCAGGCAAATGCAGGACTGGATACCGCAATTGCCTTTGGGGACACCCTTGTGCTCCATGGTACTAGCAGAGCGGGTTCTAGCCGTATTGTGAAATGGGAATGGATATTCCTTGGCCTACCGGAATTGACGGAGAGAGCTATTTCGTCCAGCACGATGCAATGACGCTTTTCTTACTGCTTCAAAACAGCGCCGGGCAGTTCTCCCCCTGGGTATATAATCTTGAATTGGGAGGTGGGTGGAAGGGGCTTGAACCGTTCAGTCTCGACCATCGAACTTTTGCGCCGGACGGAGGCCTGCATTCAAATATGGATGTCGTGAGCGTGGGCGGTTCGCTCTATTTTTACAGTCGATCGGACGGTAGTGGAGTTACAAATTTCTTTGAATACAAATTGGCACGGCAATGAAATCGGGTACCCTAAGACCATCACCGCTCTAATCAAAAGAGCATAAAGTTGTGCCCACTGATTGCCAACCTGTGTAAATGGGGCCATATTTAAGGCGTGACTAACCCTGATTCGCTCTCCATACGTATCTTCGACTATACCGATTTTAGGCTGTATTTAAAGGATTATTACCTTGCCCGTAAGGCAGTAGACAAGCGCTTTTCCCATCGATTCATTCATTTGGCCGTGGGGGCTAGTTCATCAGGCTGGTTTTCGGATTTATTGCAGGGGCGTATCACCCTGACTGGGGTCTACCTATTCAAATTAACCAAGCTGTTGGGGCTAAAACAACGTGAGGAGTCTTATTTTGAAGCTCTCGTGGCCTTCAATCAGGCCGGTTCTTTGGATGAAAAGAATCGAGGGTTCCGTAAAATCCTTTCTTTCCGGGAGGTTAAGCCGGAGATGGTCGGGCGAGAAAAGTTCGAGTTTTACAGCAAATGGTACTACGCCGTTGTTCGCGAACTTCTGTTTTTTGAGTCCTTCAGCGGAGACTTTGCGACCCTGGCAAAGAAGCTCAAACCTGCCATCAAACCTTCGGAAGCCAAAAAGGCCATCGAACTATTGAAACAACTTGATTTCATTTCACAGGGGCAGGACGGCAGTTTCCGAGCACGATCTGGCGCCCTAAAAAAGGATCCAGACTCGAAATTCGATAGTCTAGCGAATTTTCTAAAAGCCCATATGGAATTGGCTATGCAAGCTTTAGAGACCTATCCCAAAGAACAAAGGGATGTTTCAACGCTAACCCTATCTCTTTCACAAACCGGTTTTATTAAGGCGCAGGAAGAAATCCGAGCTTTACGCAAACGACTTTTGGCTCTCACAAATGAAGATCCCATACCAGAAAAGGTATACCAATGCAATTTCCAGATTTTCCCGGTAACAGAATAAAACAGATGAAGCTGAACTTAATGGCGATCGGGGTAGCTCTCATAGCCTTTCTGGTTGGCGGTTGTCTAACCAAGGAAAGCGATCAAACCAATCGCGGTTCGGAAGTCGAGAACGAAGTACGGGTAGGACAAATATTCCTGGCCGACGGCAGTCCTGCAATAGATGCCGAGGTTCGATTTTACTCAGTGGATCATGTCCCAGAAGTTCCAATCCGCAAGGCCGGGGGTCGAACTTATAATGCTGCGGCCATGGCGGGTGTGGCCTTTTCAACCCATACAGATAATAAAGGTCGCTATAAAGTCGATACCCTGCTGGCGGGTGAGTACAATGTCCTCGGTGAATTAAATGGTGCATTCTCTTACCAGGATTCGGTATTTATTTCCGCGTCTAGTGGTAAATTGGCCAACGACACTTTGCGCACTCCAGGGTCACTAACAGGTATTGTTGGCTTGCAGCCTAATCACGATCCAGTTACGGTAACGGTTCAGATAATGGGCACTAATGTATTTGTGAATGTTGGGGAAGCTGGAGTGTTCACCTTATCTGGATTAGCTCAGGGCCATTATACGGGCCGCGCTATAACGACCACGGCGGAATATACGCCTCTATATTTTCCGATCTCGATTAAGACGGGGTTTGCGGATACCCTCAAGGATACTTTATGGTTACCCTTCACGGGCATCCCAGTTGTAACAGGAATAAAGGCAGAATATGATACCTTGGTCGGGGCGGCTAAATTATCTTGGAATAAAACAAAGTATCGAAGTTTTCAAGCTTATGAAATTTACCGGCGTCCTTTTGGCGCCTTAACCTCAGATAATATTTTGGTCGGTAAAACTGAGGATACGACCTTTGCAGATACCTTGTATGGTGGAAACATATTAGCGGATACAAGTATTCCGGATATGGAATATCGAATTCGTCTTCTCAGCAAATCAGATTTAGAGGGATTAAACTATGGTTCGATAAAGGTGAAAGCCCTATCACCTGAGTTGGTTAGGACCCGTCTGAATTTATTCACATTATCAAATTCACAAGACTCGGTTCGAATTGGAGATACAGTCGAGGTCGGTCTTGAATATTCGAACCCGACTCGAAAAGTTCGCCGGATTGAGTGGTATGTTGAGGGCGTAAAGAAGCCCGTTCAGGTAAAATTGGATTCATCCGGATCGGGAAAAGATACCTTAAGATATGCTTGGAGCACGGAGACCAACCCAGCCATAAGTGTAATCGCTACTGATGACGGCAATGACAGGAATGAAGCGCAACTCACTATCCAAGTGATAAATGACCCACCTGTTGTTGATGTTGGCCTGGATACGAACATAGCGGCTGGGGATAAATTTGCTTTGTCCGGCAAGGTAAGCTTCCTGCTTAATTCACCGAAGGAACGAATCGTCAAATGGGAATGGGATATCGGAAGTACCGGAAATTTCATCCAGGTTAGCAATGGCGACACGGTATTGCAGGCGCCGATGGAGATGGGTTCAGAGCTCGTCTGTGAATTACGGGTCACCTCTGATCGGGGTGATGTTGGTCTGGCTTCGAAAAAAATAACGATTGTTCCTTATGCCATCTTACCCAAAATGCCACGGTCACTTTCCTCTAACAACTCCCTTGAATCCGTTGACGGTAAGCTCTTTGTCCTCTCCGCGCATTATTCTGATTTTGTCCAGTATGACCCTACTCAACGCCAATGGTCCAATAAAAAGCCTTTCCCATACGTCCAAAATTCTGGTGAAGCCATGGCTTCACTTAATAGAAAAGTGTACGCACTTGTAGATTCAAATCCAGGCGGGTGCACGATTCCATACAGCCTTCACAAGACCCGACTAATGGAATATGATCCCACGTCAAACTCCTGGCGGACAATGAGTCCCTTGCCAAGAATGCGCAGCGCGGCCCATTTAGTTGCCATGCGCGGTAAACTTGTTGCCTTCGGGGGGTTTTGGCTGTCCGGAAAACGAGAACCCGGGTGACCCCTCCCCGGCATTTGGAGGCCTAGAGAGGAAAGCGGATTTGTACATCTATGATCCAATTCTAAATACCTGGACGGCTGGACCGAAGATGCCGGTGGGTAACTATGGTATTGGAGACAATGGTTGGGTTGTTTCTGATGGAATTCTTTATGTGGCTGGCATGCAAGCCTGGTGGAATAAACCATTGTCGATTTACAGTATCGAATCCAATTCTTGGACTACTCCATTAAATGAAAATTCACAAGTCTATCCTATATTAGTGGAGTTGGCAGGGGGATCAATAATTGTAGTGGGTGATAAGGGGAACGCAGATAAATATGATCCCGTAGACTCGGTCTGGAACACTGTTTCCCTTTCGGCTCCTATAAACGCTTTCGGGATCACATCTCAATATCCGAATTATGAGCATACTACGGTGGGAGATGAGATCTACTTTTTTAAAGATACGAATGCTTCCGAAACCGAGGTACATGTCTTTTCCTACAATTGGAAAACCGATCACTGGATGGTTAAGCCCTCAATCCCAGTTGGCACCGGAAGTGCATTGCGCATCAAGAATGTCAACGGTCATATTTACCTTCTCAATGTGGTGGATCTTTATGAATACTTCCCAAATTAAATTCAGCCGTCATGTTCTAGAAGCTCTGGTCTTGGCTGCTGTTTTGTTGGCCGGCTGTTTAACCAAGGAAAGCGATCAAAGCAATCGCGGCTCGGAAGTAGAAAACGAGGTGCGGGTAGGGCAAATTTTCCTGGCGGACGGCAGTCCAGCAATAGATGCCGAAGTCAAGGTTTTCTCAGTAGACCATATACCCGGTGGATCGGTGATTCGCAAGTTACCGGCCAAGACTTCTGGCGCTATGGCATTGGTTTTTGTAACGCATACTGATGGGAAAGGCTTTTACACATTGGATTCCCTGGAAAGGGGAGAATACAATATTCTCAGCGCCTTGAACGGTCAAGTCGCCTATCGTGATTCCATATTCTTCACTCCAATGCTTAGGCTTCCCAAGGATACCTTACGGAATCCAGGCTCGTTGGCAGGGGTAGTGGAATTGCAGCCTGATCGAGATACGCGGTCGGTCACCGTACAAGTGCTGGGAACCGATGTCTTCGTAAATGTGGATTCATTAGGACAATTCCGTCTTTCTGGCCTGGCTGAAGGTCAATACCTGGGACGAGCCATAACCACCTTTCCCGAATACGCGCCATTGGCCTTTCCTATTAGAATCCATCGCGGAAAAACTGATACCCTCAAGGATACCTTACGGTTACCCTTTACCGGCATCCCAGTGGTCCGCGGCCTCAAGGCCAATTATGACACTACGCAGGGACTGGCCTTACTTTCCTGGAGCCCGATCGGATATAAGAATCTAAAAGGCTACCTAATCATGAGGACACAGTCGAATGCGATTTTCCCAACTTATGCCTATGTCGGTCGAACTACGGATACGACTTTCATAGATTCGGTATATTTCAATGCAGATCGCGGAGGGATCTTAACGAATTCATTGGATGGAAGTTCGTTCTCCTATGTTGTTCGGGCGCTGAACAAGTCTGACATCGAAGGAAATTATTTTGAATCGGCGGATGTGCATGTTGCGTCACCTGAATGGGTCGCAAGCACTCTAGACTTAACCTGTTTAAATTCATCAGACAATATAATGCAGATAGGCGATTCCGTTAAATTGGTTTTAAATTTTCGCAACCCCACAAGGCGGGTTAAAACCTTGACATGGTACCAGAGTGGGGTGCCTATGCCGATTCGAACGACCCGGGTTTCCGCACTGCAAGGGTTTGATACCTTAACCCGTGTTTGGAATGATGGCGCAACCAACCCTCAAATTCGCGTAACCGTTCAAGACGAAGGCGCGGGCTCGGCCGATGCCCAGATTTTGCTGCATATTCTAAAGGATGTTCCTCAAGTGGACGCGGGATCGGATACCACGATCACGACAAATACTCCATTTTTTCTGCACGGAAAATCCAGTTCCCGGTTTGGCACCCTGGTGGAAAAAAGGGAATGGAATATCGGTCCGGGAGGCAAATTTGTTCAGGTAGGTGCTATGGATACGACCCTGGTGACTTCAAGTGTTGTCGATAGTAGTGGTGTCCGTTACATATACCGGGTTACCCTAGCCAACGGCGAAATAGGAATGGATACCATGCTTGTCTATATCCTTCGTGATATTCCGATGGTTGATGCGGGGTTGGACACATCGGTGGCGATTGGGGATCCCTTTGTGCTTCATGGGAAATCCATTTCGCCTTATGGAACGGCAATAAAAACCAGGGAATGGAATATCGGTGTGGGCGGCGCCTTCGTACCAATAACCGCTCAGGATAAGACGATAACGGCCTCGACCGTACCAGATTTGACGGGAACCCCTTACATATATCGAGTTACCCTGGTCAATGGCGAAGTGGGATTAGACACACTGATAGTTAGATTCGTCCATTTTAGGAAGTTGCCAACTAGGACTAGGCATTATCCCGGTCTCCCAACACTTACGGCTCTTGGAAACGGAATATATTCAATTGAAAAAGGCGCTTTCTATTTCAACGGCGGTTATCGGGTGGATCTTTTAGAATATCGACCCTTGGATGGAAAATGGTATTCGAGGGCAGGTAGCCTGGATGCTGTGGGCCAGATTCCGATTCTACCCGTAGATGGGAAATTAACAGCTGTAGGAAATATGGGAGGTGGTGCCCTTGGGGTTGCTGTTTACGACCCGAATCTTGATAATTGGACAAACACCATCCGTAACCTCGGTTTGAATCTTCAGGCTTATAATGCGTATTCAACCAATGGCAAGCTCTATATCTATGGCGGTAAACAAACCACCGGATCAAATGTCGTCGATAATTATCGTCTTAATGAATATGACCTAATTTCCCATACTTGGATTGAAAAGTCATTTTTTCCATTCGACCTAGGCTATACCTATCGGGGAGCCTTGGTAAATGCAACCGTGGGCGATAAGTTGATTTATGTACTGCCCTCCCCTGATACATGGGATTTCACCCATTATTTATTTGAGTACACCTTTTCTACGGATACATGGACAGCTAAAAAGAGTATTCCCTTGATATCAAATGCAATATTCGCTTCGCCATCCTCGACTGTGGCAGGTAATACCGTTTATTTAATCGGGGAAAATGGCACCATGGTCGCATACGATCCTGCCAGCGGCTCTTGGATTGTAAAACCCAAAATGCCTGATGCCCCGAGTACGGCTGGCTTTGAATCAGTCGTAGTAAATGACGAAGTGTTATTCTTCGCGAATGCCGGTGGCGTGGAAAATGCAATAAAGGTTTGGTCCTATAATTTTAAAACCTCGACCTGGCTAATTAAACCACAGATGGATTTAGGATCCCTGAATAAATTGGGCGCTTTCCGAGTTGAAACATGGGAAGGCCGAGTATTCATTTTAAGCGAAGAATATTTCTTCGAATATTTGCCATAGACTGAGGAAATTGAAGGCGAAAAAATGAACATTATGAATATATCCAAAGTTTCGCTACAACAATTCCTTACTCGTGGATTACTATTTTGAATAGACTTTTAAATCGCTCTAACCCTATCCGAAATCAATATTGGAGTTCCAATGAAGACAATTTCCGCAATGGCCTTTTTATGGGCAGGAATTTCCCTTTCAAACGGGCAGGTCAACTGGTTTGATCAAGGAGGCATCTCAAGTGATTTTTTTTCCTCAATCTTTTTTACAGATCAGGATACGGGTTGGGCTGCAGGAGGCGGGACAACAGCGGCCGGCGGAGGCACTATCGCCAAAACCGTGAACGGCGGGTTATCCTGGTCTCAGCAAACCAGCGGAACTGCGGTATACCTGAACTCGGTGCGTTTTGCAGATACAAAAACCGGATGGGTCGTAGGGGGTCAAGGTACGATTTTATCCACTGTTAATGGTGGCGCAGACTGGTCCAAGCAAACCAGTGGTACGACAGAAAAGCTGATGGATCTCTTTTTCACTGATGCCAATACTGGCTGGGCTGTAGGGGGCGGTGGAACTATCCTCCATACGGTTAACGGGGGAAATACTTGGTTCGCCCAGTTTAGCGGAACCAATCAGTCGTTGGAGTCGGTAACGTTCGTTGATGCAAAGAACGGATGGGCGGCAGGCTACGGAGGAACCATTCTCCGTACTGTGAATGGCGGAGCCGCATGGACGCTTCAATCGGCAGGAATCACGGTCACATTCAACTCCGTTTTTTTTACGGATAAAAGCAACGGATGGATAGGGGGCGATATCGATTCAATCCTGCATACCTCGGATAGCGGGCTAACTTGGACCATGCAATCCATCCCGAAAATCCAGTTTTACTCCAGAGTAATCTCCCTTTTCTTCACGGATGCAAAAACCGGCTGGGCGGTGGGCAACGTTATGGGGATTATCCATACGTCAAATGGAGGGGAATCTTGGCTATCAGATTCCTGTGAATCAAAACCTTCCCTGCATTCCATTTTTTTGAAAAATGGCAAAGGATGGGCAGTTGGAGAATTTGGAGTCCTATTGACTTATAACTTAGTTCCCAGCAAACTTGCCGCACCTTTTCTCAAGTTTCCCGGCGATGGAGCCGCCAATCTGTCTATTCCAACGAACCTGGTCTGGAGCCGAGTTCCCGATGCAGCTTCCTACCGCCTGCAAGTCTCAAATTCCAGGGCATTTTCCTATCTTTTGATTGATTCGAGTTTAGCCGACTCCGTCTCATCCTTGAACGGATTGACTCTGGACACAAAATACTATTGGCGGGTGTATTCCGTGAACGGAAAAGGGGTCGGAGACTGGTCATCGACACAAAGCTTCACGACCGCCAAGATATCCAGCCTTTTTCGGTCGACTGATAAGGCGCTATCCGGAAATGATATCTTTTCAATGGGCGGAGAATTGAATTTTGCCTTATCTAAAATGACAAATGTTACCATCCAAATTTTCGATTACAATGGAAAACGTGTCGGAATTATACTTGATGAGGTTCGCGATGCCGGATCGTATCACCTGAAACCCGAGGGACCGTCAAGTGGCGCATACCTAGTGGAATTCAAAACCGATGCGATGCAAAAGCGAATCCTCTGGGTAAAGCCGTAAATCGCAAAAGCAGAATGCGCCATAATGAATGGGATACAATATGGATGAGAAAAGGCCGCGAATTACCTATAGCCTTAGAAAATTTTGGCGTATTCGCGCGATGTTGTTCGCATCATTGGTGGTCCTGCTATTTTGGCCTTTACTGAGCCATGCGAATGAAGAATGGATTGCGGTGGCCAGCCCGGATGCTGGAAAAAGCCAACCCATTAGCGGACCTTCAAGACACGCGCTTATTTTGTGCTCACAATTTATGATGCTGGGGGTCATGAATTAAAATGTATCCGGAAGGTAGGGGCTGTTGCTGGCCAGCATATGCTTAAATGGAAGGCGCCGGTATCGAAGAGCCTTTTTCTCTTTCATTTCAAGGCCGAGCGCGTCGAGAATTCCAAGCAGACCGAATTCTCTACTCAGGGTACCCTGGCGCCATGAGACATTTTCTCCTATGACGAATTTTTCAAATGCCAGAAGAAGATTTTTCGGGACAAGTGGATTGGCGGCTTTAGCGTCTTTGGGTGTTGTTGAAAAGGTCAATGCAACCATTGCCCAGACTGTTTTCCCGCACCTCCACTTACAGTCCTACCACCCATAAATACGGCTGCTTTAAGCATTGTAGATTTCCCGCGACTGCCGGGAGAAGACGAGGACAGCAAACGCATTCAAAGGGGGATAGATGCGATGCTACGGGGCGGTGTCCTCAAATTCCCGACCGGAGAGTACCACATCAAGCAAACTGTTTTATTGAGCTCCGGAATCCGGATTGAAGGTGTAGGTTCGGCCACTATTATCCTACTTAAGGGCGAAAGCGCCCATTTTCGCGTCCACTCCACTCGAAACGTTGCGGTTGTCAATTTGGTTTTCAAGAGCGATGGTAATGATGCCATCTATGCGGACCAATCCAAAAAATCCGAGTCCGATTTTGGTCCTAAGGGTCTGTTTATCTCGGGCGTCATTTTTGAGGACTGTGGAATTTGTTTGGGATATGCCGATACCGAGGACCTGACTATACTCAACAATCACCTTCAAGGGACTAATGCGGGAATTTTCCTCGATGGATGCAAAAAGGCTCTCATCACAGGAAATACGGTTTCTAATCGCAAGTCCATGCATCGAGGAGGTATCAGTCTGGTTTCCCATAAATCAAATTCGGGCACCAAGGAGTGCCCAGTTCAAAATGTGATCATCAGCAATAATATCGTCCATGATTGCTCAGAGTCGGGGATATGGATAGCTTCGGGTGAGTATATCACGGTATCCGGGAATCACTGCTTCTAGAACGGTATTGCCGAAAACGCGAATACCAATCCAGATGGGTCGTTCAACGGAGGGAGCGGAATTGGCCTCAATAATACCCACAACAATTGGAAGGCCAAGCGGGTAGGCATAACAAATAATGTCTGTGAAAGAAACAATCACGACGGAATCGACATTAACAATGGGGGGCCGGCACGTGAGTTACACCTGATTATCACTGGTAATGTGTGTAGTACGAACGAGAAAACGGGAATTTTCTTAATTTATGCCCAATCAGGGACCATTGTCGGCAATGCATGTGAAAGGAATGGAACCTCAGGAATCTTGGTTGCACATTGTGGTTCTTTTGCCATTTCGTCCAACATAGTTACTGGAAATGGGACATCAGGTTCCACCTCAAAGTTTGATAAAGGAGGCTTGGTTTTGATGGATACCCACCAATGCGCTTTAATCGGAAATATTAGCACCATTTCGGCGGAGCAAGGTCAGGAATTAGGTATCTCAATGCTCGGTAGTGGTAAGGGGAATATTTCGCTGGGAAATGTTGAATAACGCCATCCAGGTTCCGATCCTCCTATTTGGCCCCAAGTTGGTAAAAACCAAAAGAAGTCGCCAAATAAAAGTATTTTTAAACACTGAGTAAATTGCCACTGCGCGGGTTCAAATCCGACAGAAAATTCCACGTGGGTCGAAAAACGGGTCCAGTTTGATGTTCCGATTTAAAATTTCTCCCATTCAGTTCTTCCTGGCGCTTTTCATGTGCGCTCCTATGGCAAAAGCCAATGTTAGCGTAAAGATTTTTGGAGACAATATGGTCCTGCAAAGACGGATCTATGTCCCGGTATTTGGAACTGCCGGTCCGGGAGAAAAAGTAAAAGTAAATTTTCGCGGTCAACAAAAATCCACCCAGGCCGGATCCGATTCAGTTTGGAAGGTATTGCTGGATCCCATGGAGGCGGGTGGCCCATTTGAATTGACTCTGAGTTCTGGAAATGTCATCACAATTAAAAATGTCATGGTTGGAGAAGTTTGGTTTTGCGGTGGCCAGTCTAATATGGAAACGCCATTAAGCTTCTACAATAACTATGAGGATACAATAAAGGTTGCTGATCATCCAGAGCTTAGAATGATGGATGAAAGGAAAAAAGGTAAATGGGTAATTTGTACTCCATTAACGGCTCCCGGATTTTCCGCAACTGCATATTTTTTTGGAAGGGAGGTTCAGCGCACATTAGGTGTATCAGTTGGCTTGATTCAATGCGCAGTTGGCGGTACCACGATTGAAAGATGGATGGATCCCCAGACCATTGCAAATGAACCAAGTTTTAGAACCATTCCGGTTGGTATTTATGGCGATTTATTCAGGACCCGTATGGCGCCTTTGGTTGGGTTCGGAATTAGGGGCATGATTTGGTATCAGGGGGAGCAGAATTCTCAATATCCGACAGCATTCGCTTATCGTCGCTATTTTGAAAGCCTGATCAAGGGTTATCGTCAAATATGGAATATGGGCGACTTCCCCTTTTTCTATGTGCAGTTGGCAAATTGGTATCCAAAACAAATTAAGCCCATGGATACATGTGCGTTTGCCGAAATTCGTGAGTCTCAGCGGCTATCCTTAACAACTCGGAATACATCAATGGCCTCAGCAATTGACATTGGAGAGGCCGGCACCATCCATCCGCATAATAAAAGGGACGTAGGCTTGAGGTTAGCCCTTCCCGCAAAAGCCCTTGTTTACGGAATGGAGATGGAATATTCCGGACCGCTGTTTGAATCGATGGAAATTGAAGGAGATAAGGCACTGATTCATTTCACACATCTTGGAGATGGATTGATGACTCCAAATGGGGCGCCTCTTGAAGGCTTTGCCATTGCTGGAAGTGACAAAAAATTTGTATGGGGCAGGGCGCAAATTGAAAAGGGGACGGTTATTGTCCGAAGTGCTGAAATCGCCCATCCTGCTTTCGTGCGCTACGCATTTGCCTTCAATCCCATTGGCAATCTATACAATTCAGCTGGGTTACCGGCTTCGCCCTTTCGTTCCGAGAATGAACCATTGCCGCGAACGCAAAGAGTATTTGAGCTACCCCCTATTTCGGCGTCTCCGATCGCCAATGCATGGGGCTCATCTATGACTGTATTCGATCCCATCGGCAGAAAAATATTTAGGAAACAAACATTCGGTTCGGACGCAGAAATCCTGGATTTCGCCCGAGCCCTTAGTATTACGGGTAAGGCCTATATGATCAAAATGGTTTCCGAGGATGGACGAACCATTCAATCAAGTAAAATGGTCAATTTGGACGGCAATTAGTTTTCAAATCCGAGTCGGCACTTGGATTAATTTTGTCGCAAATTCCGAACCCACTCTATCCCTCTTCGCTCCCACAATCCCGCAATCAGGGAAAGCATCATGCCCAGAAAAAGTCCTACGATAGTCCATACCAGGCCTATGACTCGGCGTTTGGGGCCGCTCTTGGAAACCGGGAGCTCCGGCTTATTCAGGATGCTTATAAAATCGATATTTTTAAATTCATCGATTTTGGCCAGTTCGAGTTGCTTCCTGAGCTCGAGATAGATGGTCCGATTCAATTCGACTTCCGAGGCTAAGCGTTGCAACTCCAATTGGAGTCCGGGAGAGGAAATACTCAAATTCCTCTCTTTGAATGTAAGTAGCCGTTGTTCGGCCTTGGAAAGTGAGCTGCCGACTTCTTCGAGATTGCGAGAAATGAAGTTTCGATTTTCAGATGATTTATTCTTCTTTGTGACGCGAAGGTATCGATCCAACATATTGAGTAGGAATTGGTTCATATCGCGAGCCAGCAAGGGGTCAGGCGCGGTAATTTCAAGATCCATAAGCCCGTTTTTGGGACTGGTAGAAAAGAATATCATTTTGGAAAGTTTGGCCATCATTATCTTACGTAGCCTGCCTTCCCCATCGGGTTCTGAGGGTTTGACTTTGACACCAAGGATTTCGGTAAGAAGGAGCTGTCGGGTTGGATCTTTGCTTAGGCTCCACTTTACGTTTAGCAAGGTGTCGAGGAAATCGGTGGAAAGCAAAATATCGTTATAATAAATTTCAAATGTTTCTTGTTGGGGGATGTTGATGCCGGCCAATGCGGCCAATCCAGAAAGATTTGAGCCTTTGGATTTAGCCTCGGTAGGCAGCAATTTGGATGCCGAAATCCAGGTGGTGGGGGTTTGTGTGCAATATATCATTGCTCCAGCAAGTCCCAAAATCCCGGATAATAGAATCCACCAGCGACGTTTATAGAGATCACGGAAGAAAAAGGAAAGATCCAATATTTCAACCTCAACGGTGGTGGTCAAATGGGTTTGCACCGGTTCTTGTGTCTTCACTGGACGTCGCTCCATAATGTTGTTGCAGGATTCATCGAAGAATCTCGCAAGCTAAAGCTAGCAAAAAGGAGTATTTCTCGGATCCTGGTCCGAGCCGGGTTCACTTGCAAGGAATGATGCCGATGCCAACTGGTAATCATAAACAATTCAAGGCTTCAAATACTATTTTCGGAGAAAATTCGAGTATATATCCGGACCAAATTAGAACCTATTTGGCATTTTCAATTAAAAGCAAATCAGGGGCTTAATTCTTCCAATATCGGGGATTCATGGAAATTAGGCGTCTAAGCCAATTAGGAACCCGTCGGTAGTTTCGGCCGGACTTGTATCCAATCCATTTCGCGAAAAGGGCAACAAATGAAACTGGAATTAGGCCATAAGCCCGTTTTCTAAGAAGCCATCGTTTCTGGGCTAAAACATATTTAAGACCATCGCCTCCACGATTCAAGTCTTCAGTTTGAAAAAGAAGCGCATGGCATACTCCCAGATCAAAATATCGCTTAAAATCTTCCCAGGGTGTGTAATCATGTGAATGCGTTACCGCTGCATCAGAAGCGTAAATGATTTTATGACCCGATTCAATCAGTTTCTTGGTAAGAATGGTGTCTTCTCCGAATATGATATTCGATGGGAATGTACCCGATTCGAAAAAATGGGATCGGCGATAAGAAGAGAAGGAGTTGGAGTTGAAAAAAGCCTTGATACCAAACTCTCGAAAATTACTGAGATCCCTAGAGGTATCAACGCATGGATAGTTAAATTCACGGAGAAATTTGCTGATTTCATTATGTTGTGGATAAGGCACTTGTCGGCCGTAAACGGATGCAACATTAGGATCGGAAAATCTGGATATTAGGTTATTGATGGAATCGGGCCCAACAGGAATAGCATCCTGGGTAAGGAAAACCAGAATGTCAGCATCTGTAAAGCTGGCGGCAAAGTTGCGAGTGCCACCGTGATTGAATGCCGAGGAAGGGATGATTTTCACGATAATTTTAAAAGCATCCTGATGAGCTAGGATGGCGTCAACGGTGCCGTCCTCTGAGCTAGAATCAACGATAATGATTTGATCGGGCTTTACCGTTTGTGATCGCAAAGCCCGGAATAATGGTCCAATATAGGCTAAACCGTTATAGGTAGGAATGAGAATCGAAAATTTCATAATTTTGACAATTCATTGTGAAGCAAATTTCCGACTTTGGCGGCGGTCCCTTCCCAGGTAAAGGTTACTGTGGCCTCATAAGCCTGATCCTGAAGGTGTTCAGGGTAATTGCCTTGAATTACCGTACGCATTGCCGTCTCGATTTGATGGTCAGACTCAGGTTGTACATAGATCGCATTTCCGGCCCCTAAAAATTCCTCCATGGTTGATCCCTTGGATGTGATTATTGGAACTCGAAGCCGGGCTGCTTCTAGAGCCGGTAGGCCAAAGCCTTCCATCAGGGACGGACTTACAAGGGCCATTGCGCTTTTATATAAAAACACAAGCTCGTCAAGTTCGATATAACGCCTCACTTCTACGCCCGGAAACTTCGAACAATAGTCAGCGATTATTCCAGTATTACTGATAATGACCATACCAATTTCTGCATTTCCAATCCTTCGAAAAGCATCCAAAACACGACGGTAATTCTTGTACTCGGAATTTATACCTACCATCAAAAAGTATTTCTTGCCCACAAGGTCGGCAATCGGCTTTGGAACAGTTTTCTCAACGTCGGTTCCCGGGACAATAACAGATATTTTCTGGCCCGGAACCCCTAAGTGCTTTTCTATGAGCGCTTTAGTAAGGATGGCATCGGTGATAATATGGCGACAGAATTTGACCGAAAGCCTCATGAAAATAAGTTGATAAATAAATTGCTTTATGGATTTAGTTGGGATAAGGAGAGGGATAAGATCGTGGATGGTGATGATCTTTCGATTATAGAAAATCGGTCCATGATGCGTGGGAGAATAATAAAGCTCCTTTGAGGTAAAACTTAAATAAAGACCAGGTGAGCAGCGATGCAGAAGCACTTTCCGAATCAACTTGACTTTGCGTCCACGGCAAACATCGGGATTATCATTGGCGAACTTCCGATTTATGAGTAATGTTCCGTCTTGGATCATGTCATTGAGCCGCTCAAATATATTCTTGCTGTAAATGCCCATTCCATCAAGTCTAGGACGTAATATGGTAAAATCGAAAATCATATTGAGGCGGTTTCCTTTACCTTGGCCCTATGTAGTCCCAGGAAAGCTGCGAGTCCCATTACAATTAGGACGTTCTCCAGGAAATTGTTGCCCGGAGGAACTGCTATAAAACTTATATCCCAAAAAACCATGAGGAACATGAAATAAAAAAGCGATTTGGTCCGATCACCAATCTTTAGTATTCTCCCTAAAAGGTAACCAAGCGCGCCCTGCATAATCATGGATTTGATCAAATAAAAAGGAAAAGCAAAATACCCCAGATCGGCGAAAAAGTCTCCTAAGGTTCCGAAGCTTTTTGCGCCTACACCCAAAGCTGTATGTTCGTAGAAATAGGCATCTGAAAGTTTGAACGACCCAAATATGAGTGGCTTATCGGGCATCAGAAAGCGTGGAATACGGGTAAAAATATTGTTTTCGAGGTAGATGTTTCCGTAGAAATAATCTCGGAAGGTATGCTTAAATGTATCCATCAATAGGACCATATTATTAAAGGGCTCGTTGGCATATCCCATAATTAGAAGCAAAAAGTTACTGTTGGTTCCAAATGTCATTGCGAAAATTCCATAAATGAAACCCACACCAACTACCGCAAATCCGATTACGGCTTTGGGGGAAAGCCTATTATTGAATCGGAAAATTAGAAGGTAAATGAACCAAAGCATGAATATTCCGAAAAGGTTGTATTTTGAACCAGTTCCATAGGCGGATACAAACATCAAACAGATGGACAGCCAGTTATTGTATTTTCCGAACAAGAGAAGTATGAAAAACAGCTTCTGTACCATACCAAGGATAAAAAAGAAGGGCCCGAATCCCTGGCGGGTCACTTCGTATAGGCCCCGCGGATGAGTGAGGTAGGCGAATCCAAATTTTGCATGGAGAAAAAACAAAATTGAAAAGTTCAATGCTCCGAAAACTATTAGTAATATTTTGTAATTAGTAGTATCAGTCGGAACAAAAAGAAAAGTCTTAAGTGGTTGTTTAGTTGCATTTGAGTAGCATAGAGCCAAGGCAAGGAAGGAGAGAATGGCCTCAAGTAGGTAAAAAAGATAAAGAAAAATATAATGTCCGGGCGTTAAAAGATACACATCTGCTGGGATACCTTTGCCATCAAAGGCGCCTATAAAAAAACCGATTGAGGCAGGAATCCCAATGAATAGACGTGGAATGAAAGTGAAAACCGGAAAGCCGAAAAGCCCAGTTTTTCGAGAAATGATCAAAAAAAAGACTAGAAATCCTGCCAATGATGAGAATAGGATGAATAAGTAAAGGGTCATGCTTTCCTAAACATCATATAAACGAGAATATTCCTGGACCATTCTTGAACGTGAGAACTTTTCTTCTGCTTTCTTACGGGCCATTAAGCCGATTCTTCCGAGTCCTTTTTCCAAATCCAGAATACCTTCCAAAGTCGAGGCTAGCGATTCCGAGCTGTCAGGTTCGAAAAGAAAGCCGTCGTATCCATCGGTAATAATTTCTGGGATACCTCCTATTCGGGGCGCTACAACGATTCTCTCACACGACATAGCCTCAGTTAAGGTGAGTGGTAAGGCTTCGCTAACCCGGCTTGGAGAAGCGTTGATAATAATGTCCAATCCGGACAATATATCTGCAACATCATTTCGCTGACCCAAGAATTGAACAGACTCCACAATCCCTTTTTCAATGCAAAGTCTTTTCAGGGAATCTTGGTACGGTTCATCTTCTTCTAGTACCATGCCAATGAGAAACAACCGAACTCGGGCTTCCGACCGACGCGACTTTATCAGGCCCAAAGCCTCGATTCCATGATGTTGACCTTTAGTTTCAGAAACCCGACCAATGATTGCCAAAGCAGTTTCCGAAGTATCCAAACCTAACCCTATTCGTGCCGATTCTCGGGACTCAGGTGAAAACCGAAACCGTCCAGTTTCAATTCCATTGTACAAGACAATTATGGAGTTACGCAGCCAAGGGTGGTAATTTTCTCGTACGGCATTGGATACAGCCACCATTTTAAAGCAAAGGACGCATAAAGGATCAAAAATCCCATCACTACGGAAAAAGTATTTGGCATTATGATTAACGAGAAGCCATTTAGTTTTTGAAAGGAAAGGTCTAAATAAGGTTTGTGCAAGAAAGGCGGCCGCTAGTATTCGAGGCCCGGCATTAGCATTGTTAACCTGAATAACCTGGAATTTCTCCTTGCTAACCATACCTAGGATTCCGAAAGTTGCTTTTATAGTCATCAGGAGGAAATCAAATAATGCTTTGGCAAAACCTGAATTTCCACCACGGCGATAGAGACGCGCAAGGTATTGATGACGCCGTACATCAATACCTGCCGCGGAAAGTCGGTCAGCTAGATTGCCCGGCGGACATGCAACGGATATGGAATATTGAGACGGGAAGTTTTCAATTAGAGACTGGGTCAGGATTTCGCATCCCCCAACGTAATCGGCAACAAAAATATGGAGAACTCGAATGGTTGGGGCAGTCACTCGCACCCCTTTTCGGACTTCATCGATTCAAATGGAAGCCTGCCAGCCATAAGAAATCCCAAACTGAGTTTAACTTTCGTTTTGAAAAAACATTGGGAAGCCCAAACCTGAAGGAGATATTCAGGAGTCCGTTTGAAGTTAACCTTGAAATAGCTCGAAAGAATAATTTTCCTATGCCTATTTTTGGCTTTCTGGATGGAAACAGGTCGATAGGCTTCCCTTTCGAATTTTCGAAGAATACACAGATGTTTTCGGTAAAGAATTCTAATGCCAAATGGAGTATAATCTCTGCCAATACCAACTGTCGCAATGTTATAAACAGTAAGGCGTTCACGGAGCTTATAGCCACGGCCTCGACTTCGATACAAGATCCTAAGCCAAAATTCGTAGTCTTCCACGGCTTTGAGGCGCATGTCCTCGTCGAATTTTCCGGCTGAATCCAAGGCGGCTCGAGTCACCATCACAGAAGAGTTAACGAGGAAATTGCCGCCTAAAAGACGTTCGAAATCGTAAAAAAAGTTCCCGCCTTTGGCAGGAAAGTTGTAAGCGTTTGTGGCGACTAAAACTATATCCTTGGCGATGGAAAATGCGGCCAATTGTTTAGCAACCTTTTCTGGCAGCCATGTGTCATCATCATCACAGAATGCGACAAAATCTCCAGTGGAAAACTCAAGGCCAACATTTCGTGGGACCGACGGCCTTCCTGAATTTGCGATGCAATGGTAGACAATGCGGTTGTCCTTGAAACTTTCAACTACTTGGCGAGTGTCATCCTTGGAGCCGTCATCCACAACAATAATTTCGAGATTACTGTAGCTTTGTTCAAGAATGGATTGAAGGGTATTTGAAAGCACCGTTGCGCGATTGAATGTCGGCACGATGACGGATACTAAAGCGGTCATATCCAAATTCGCTCTGTTTCGGGAAAATATTGAGTACCTTGGATTAAATATTAATCAGAAAGTTGTAAAGTCGTTTCGAGAGTCAAAATCTTGAACCCACTTTTGGGCCTCTGTCCCCATCGGCTCGCTTTTATTAGAAGAAACGCCTTGCGCTCTCCATTGACCTTCCTGTAGAAAGGATAGGAAAATGCGATTTACGCATCAACCTAGCTGAAAGTCAGGAAATATTCATTACTCACCTTATCGAGATTAACGGCCCAACCCCACGTTTTGTTCTGAATTATGGATCACGGAATGCATGCAGCTATATAGCCTTTAAACATCCAACCGAAATTATTTTAATCGACCATCAAAACCGCAATATAATCGCTATACCGTACCAGCTTTGAGTTTTGAAGGGTAAGGATGCGGTAAATTGTATAAATCCCGCCAAATATAGCGCCTGCGAATCGACGGAACTGCTTTTGCGATGAGGTATCGTTTATCCATTTTCCGTTTAGTATATCAAAGTAAACTTTCGGGCTTTCAAAAATCAAATTCTTCAGCTTCCAACTTCCCGAGAGAAAATGCAAAGCTTCAATCCTGAAACCAAACCTTCCGACTAAATGCGCCATCGCCATTGGATCAATCCAGCAAGTATGTTCGGGATTAATCAAAAAGGTATTGCGAAAAGCGACATAGTGAAACTCGTCAGCAAAAAATGGATTAGGAGTTGTGACAAGTAGTTTTCCGCCCTTATTTAGGAGCCGTTTGCAGTTCTCAAAAAATCCCTCGAAATTATGTAAATGCTCAATCAGATCTCCGGCAACAATAACGTCAAATTTCCTATCTAGGTCAATTGGTTTGGACGCGTCACCATATATGATATCATAACCGAGGTCACGCAGCTTCGCAACTTCCTGAGGCAAATAATCCAGACCCATGACATCCTTTGCTACGGCTTTTATTTTTTTGTGCAACCAATTTGGATCGCTGACGGCGAACTCAGCGTTGTGGCAGACGCAGCCCATATCCAAAACAGATTTGCCGCTACATGCCCGTTCAATAAAGGATACCTTGTCCTCGACGGAGGAGTTTATAAGGTTTTTTGAAAAAAGAAATTTATCTATTGGTGCCTGCATAGCTCCTCAATACTATCCGCCGCAAGTTGGATCCTTCCGGCCAATTCCCTTTGGAAAAATAGAATATGTTCACCACAAAGGAGCTCTCGGTAATCCAGATGTTTCAAGTTGGACTTTCGGCTCGGCTTAATAATTCGTCTTCCAGGTGTCAATTATAAATAACCAAAAGTGCCATACAGTGCGCTGTATTGGCCAATTAAATTTTGCATCCTAATACATTTAAAGCGCGCCTGAAGGGCACCCAAGAAAGTTATAAATTTCGATTCCTATGACATTTGCTTCTTCATCCAGGCGTAAGTCTTCAGAATGCCTTCTTCCAATCCTGTAGAGTGGATTTGACAAAGTCGATTCATTTTTTGCGAATCCAAAACAAGCTCTTGGATGTCAAAGCCTCTAGAGGGTAGATAAATTACGTCGAGGCCAGAAAAGTGGTTACCCATGATGGCCAGAATATCTTTTACTGAATGCCCAAAACCACTGCCCACATTTACGATTTCGCCGGAAACCCCGCTTTCGATCAATTGGAAAACCGATTCCGAAAAATCACCCACGTAAAGGTAATCACGTACAATGTTTCCATCCCCCCAAATGGTGATTGGCTCTTTGGCGATGATCTTCCTTAGCATGACGTTTATCAACCCCTGCTTGGTTGAAGTATGATAGGGCCCAAACGGATTTGATGGGCGCAAAATCAAGTAATGAAGGCCGTACAAATGATGGAATAGTTGAAGGTATTTTTCAATAGCAAGTTTTGTAATTCCATATGAGCAAATTGGGTCAGTCGGATCAGTTTCCTTTGTCGGGGCCTTAACCGGCACGCCGTAGATGGTTCCTCCGGAAGAAAGGAAGACGATTTTTCCTACATTATACTGCCGCATCATTTCTAGCAGATGAATGGTATCAACTAGATTAGACTGGATATCGTAGGGGATGTTGGCGTTCGATGTCGCCGGCACCGTAGTTGTGATGAGGTGTAAAACAATTTCAATTTTATGTTCGAGAAATATTTGCTCCAGATCCTTAGGGTTGTTAAAGTCTCCATAATAGACTTTGACCCTATTGAAATGGGCCGGTTGTTTTGGCGCAACGTTGTTGAATTCAAAAACAATGATTTCATATTTATTCGAGGAAAGAAAACGATCTAGCAAGTTTGAACCAAGAAATCCAAATCCGCCGATTATAAGAAGCTTCGGGTTATTGGGCATGCAATTCCTTACCTGCGATTGAAGGAGCTAAGCCACGATAAATATCCAAGAATCGTTTCATGGCAATCCGTTTGGAAAATACTTCCTTGTACCGGTTTTTAGCGAGGATGCCATAGCGTTCCCTAAGGTCTATGCTCAGGCCCAACTGTACAAGTGCACCTGCGAGTTCGCTCGTGTCGCCCGGTGCTATCAATATGCCTTCCTGGCCATGCCTGATTTCTTCGGCAATTCCGGCGACGGCAGAAGCCACAATAGGCTTTCCGAGTCGCATGGCATCGAGAATGACCAATGGCATATCTTCATTCTTGGTTGAAGGAAGGACAAAAATCTCAGCAGCATTAATGAAATCTGAGTGGTCATTCCGGAACCCAGTAAGGGAGACCTTCTCATCCAAATGGTTGGATCGGATAAAGTCCTCGATTTTAGACCGATCTTCTCCTTCACCTACGAAGATGATACGGATTCTGGAGAAAAGGTCGGGGTTGATTTTTTTGATGGAGACTAATGCTTGAAGGAGTTGGCGTTGGCCTTTTCTCTCGGTAAGAAATGCAACCTCAACGATTAGCAATGCTCCATCCGGAATGCCGAATTCCTCCCGGATTTCCTTCCTGGGTCGGATACTCAAATCTTCAGCAACGAAGTTGTAAACCTGAATCACTTTTTCATTGCTAAATGGGCGGTTTTCAGTTAGTGTCTTCGTTGCCTTGAGTGATGCGGAAACGAAGTAATCGACCGACTTTCCAATGAAGCGGTCCAAGACCCCGTCGAATTTATTGTCCGGTTTCGTCGCTTGGTTATGAACATGAAATATGATTTTGGGTACCCTTGCCAGTTTTGCACTTACAACGGCCAAGCGGCAGCTTGCAGCACCCGGATAGCCGCCGTTATTGATGTGAAGAATGTCAGGACGAATTTTTCGGAACCAGAGAAAAAGCCGCATCAGGTTGAAAAAGGCGTAAAATCCCGATTTATTGGCCAAGGCGAATGGGAGCTTCCAAAGAGTTTTCCGGAGATTTGATACCCTTGAGGCTTCAATCTTGTGCCAAAGACTTTCATTGCTAAGGATAGTAAGGGGATGGGTTTGGATGCCCTTTGGAACTCTGGAATGCAGAACATCGCGATAAACCTTATGGGTGCGGTAGGAAAATATAGATTCAAAGACGGATGAGATTTCCCGGTTCAGGAACAGATTCAGGATGACATTTTCACAGCCGCCAAATATGTAGCAATCTGTATAATACAAGATGCGCCTCTTTGGTGGAGGAGTGCTTCGTGCAGAAATACTTTCCTTTTCTGCGTTCACGAGAATCCCGTTTGATCGGGCTGAATCTCAACACTTTTGTTTCTGGAAAGCGGCGCGAACTTTTTAAAAACCATGGAAATATATTCTTGAAAGGGTTTTGAAAAGAGATAATAAAGTGCCACGGCAATTGCCGATCCAATGCCCCCAAAAGAAACGGTTAATAAAAGGTGGAGCTTGCCTTTTTCCGTAGGAAGCATTCCGCCAATCCAATGGAGAAGGGCAACCTCGACTAATACCGGAACGAGTAGTGGTGCCAACACCTTTTTTGCAAATCCCAGCCATCCCAATCCCAAGTAATGCACAGTCACCCTTGCATAAAAAATCCCGAAGATGCTGAATCCAACAAATTTAAACAAGGCGAAAGCAAGGGCATGGAGATGGGAATAGGTCAAGAATATGCCAGTCCAAGTTACCAATCCAACAAGAGTGAAAATGACGTTAAGTTCTTTGACCCGTACTTGGGCTGTCATCAGGATTCCTGCAGGATAGCTAATGAAGCTATAAAGAAAGGACAGTAAGAGGAGTAAAGTTATAGGAATGGAAGTGGTATATTCAGGCCCAACCCAGGATAGGATAAATGGCTTTAGAAGTGCTGCAAGCCCCAATAACGGAAAGGTTACTAAGGGGATGGTGATGATAATAACTCTTAAAAAAAATTCTTTAAGCCCCCCTTCCCGTTCCTGTCCACGGAAATGGTTAAATCGGGCCGAGAAGGGGGAGTAGATAGTTCCAAAAATTCCGCGATAGAAGCCCAAAAGGGTAAAGCCAACGGCGTATATGCCGGCCATTTTAGGGCCTATCATCTTCCCTATGGCAAAAAGGTCAAGCTCATAGAATGCAACCCAAACCAAGGTTGTATACAGAGAGCCGAAAGCCAGTGCCTTCATGCGGCTAAACATCTTTTTCGAAAAGCGGATGGAGCGAAAAAACAAAGGGAAATCGTAAGCATAGCGGAATCTGGCGATTACGACGGAAGTGACTAGAAGCGCGAGACTTACCAGTTGGGAAAAAAGAAAGTATCCCACAATGTCGTACTTACCTGGGCTGAAGAAGTAAAAGACGGAAAGAATCTTGGCAATGCTGGTGACCAAGGACATCCGCTGGAAGATATAGTCTTCGACACGAACGCCGAAAACCAACTGGAGGAAGCGCTGCAGAACCGTTATTGGGGAGAAAATAGCCAGGATCAATAAGAGTTGCGAGGCAATCCGAAATTCATTCGGATCATGCAGGTTTTTGATCAAAAGCGATGGATTCCGTGAACAAGCAAAAAGGGCAATTGAATAAAATGCCACGAAAACCAATAGGATAAAACTGGCGAAGCCAATAGTTCGAATCTCCTCGGGCATATCCTTTTTTGCATAGGACTCGCTTGCGTATTTGAATGCTGCACCCACAAAACCAATATCCGCGTATTGAAGGAAAATATTTGCGGCGATGCATAAAGAATAGATGCCATAGGTTCCGGGCGAGGCCGTGATCATGGGAGTGACGATAACCATTGATCCGATGTTTACAACCATGGCCAATCCCTGCCATAGGTAAATCTGGATGTAATTAAGGGTGTAAGAGGTTTGCATAGCGACTTGTCAGTCGAATTTTAGGTTAAGGAGTGTTTCCAATACTACCTCTTTCGAAGTGCGATTTTCCGATGCCTTCGAGGTGAGAAAATCATATTTGTATGCTTCGTAGCACGCTCTATCAACAGGGCTTATCTCAATACTGGAAACGGGTACGGCATCTATGTTATAGCATTTGGAGCCGACAGTTTTGGCGAAGTGTTTGGAGTATTCGCAATAGGTATTGGCATATAAACGGAGCATCTCATCATTGTATATGAATATAAGCGGCTTGTTGAATAGAACCGCGAAACTTATGGATGTACTGGAGTGAGAAATCACAAATCGAGCGTTCTTGACTAATTCACAGGTCTTCATTACAAATAATTGGCGGCCATCATACGGGTTAATTTTATAATCCGCTTTTGGATGGGCGGCTATAATCACGCGGGTATTGAACTTCGCTTCCAGGGCCTTGAAGAAGATGTTCATGGAATTGTAATACTTGGACGGTTCAACGGTGGGAATACCCAGGAGGAGAAAGTCAGGATGGAAGGGGGTGTATTCGTCTAGGAATACACAGTAGTCGCCCTCAACAAGGTTTTCCTTTTCAGCGCAAACCGTCATGTATTTATCATAGTCAAAGAAGTTGATGTCCACGATACGTGCCCGGGATTTTTCCAACCTGGCACCCACTCCTATCGTCTGCATACCCGTATTTCCAGCCCTAAATACAAGATTATGGCATTTGGTGATTCCGACTATTTTACAGAACAACGCATAACGATGGGGAAGCTTATCCATTACCTTCCGCAGAACCTGAATCATCCGAGCCAATAATGGACTCCGATTGTCCCGAGTAGAAGCAATTTCCTTTGCTGTAGGTATGGGTATATTGCCACGTGCGAAGAAACTGGTTTGACATGAATAGGCCTTGAGCATTCTAAAAAGTGGCACTGCACGTGCTTCGTAAGTAACTTGGGTAAGGAAAAGAGTTTCCGTCCGGGATTCAGCTTTCAGTCTTTCGCTAAGATCTGAAGTATCTCTTAATTTTCGAATTATGGAATCAGTGGGATGGTGAGAAGAATCAATCTCTGGGAAAATAACATTGGAAAGTTCCCAATATTCAACGGCAATTCCCCCTTCTATCATATAGTCGATGAAATAATCTTCCCAGAGCTTCTTACTTAGCGGTAAGTAGCCTAGAAGAACCAGTTTCTTCATAGTGAAAAGCCGTCATCGACCACAATATTTTGACCATTTAGAAAATGGGACATATCCGAAAGCAGGTAAAGTAAGGTTCCTCGCAAATCGGAAGGAACGAGCATGCCCTTGGATAAACATTGGGCGTCATATTTCCTGAGAAACGGTTCCGGCTGACCGTTGATGATTCCCCCAGGGCTTATCGCATTCACGCGGATGCCTGTTCCTTTCAAATATTTTGCCATATACTTGGTCAAATGGATTAATGCCGACTTTACAGCAGCATATTCCACGGGCATAGTCATGGGCGTCCCCTGGTAAATTTCGAACTTGGGAGCCATGACTCCATAGATGGACGAAATGCTTACGATGTTTCCGAAGCCCTGGGACTTAAAGAAGGAAGCGAATTGCTGGCTGGCTAAGAAATACCCGCCAAGATGCAATCCAATATTTTCGCAAAAATCCTTATACTCAACCTTAAAGAATTCCCGTCCATAATTGCCGTTGCGGGGATAGGCGTTGTTGACCAGGGCATCTATCTTGCCATGCTTTTGCTTCAAGGATGCGATGGAATTTTGCAAAGATTCGAGCGAGGTGATATCCATCCCGATCCAGTCCACTTTACCAGTCATGCCAGCGGTCGCTAACTCTGAAGCAGCCAATTCGGCGGCATTGGGATTGATATCCGCGATTACCGCTGTAGCCCCTTCTTCCGCAATGGCCTTAATGAATTCTTTTCCAATCAGCCCGGCGCCGCCGGTTACAACCACTACCTTACCGCTCAGCAACATTTAAAACTCCGTTTAGCCAGAACAATCTCAAGTACTTGGGCTGGCATTCAGGTTAGCCGTTTAAATCCTGAGTGCATCACCGGTCCTTCCAAAAGAGTTTCAATGGTTTCACTTGCGATACCCTTCAAAAGCATGCCGAACACTGCGTCGGAAGCATTGATAAATTTTGCAATGATTTCGTCGGAATATGCATTGGTGGCGTAAACCGATGCTCCAAGCATGAAACCCCGCTTCAGCATTTCCTGACAGTATAAGGTTTGTATGGCATTAGCATTGGGGTAGTCGAAGGCGATGTGGGTAAGGGGCGTGATTCCACTAATGTGAATTTTGAGGCCATGTTTTGCTGCGATTCTATTCCATCCCGCGTTAACGGCTTCGCCATAATGGATAAGATTAGCTGAAACATTTTCCTTTTCCATCACATCCAAGGTCGCAAGCGCAGCCGTAAAACCGATACGTTCAGTCCAAAAAGTGCTGCTGATAAAACTTTCTTGAGCTACATCCATGGAATTCCGGCCAATGATGGCTGAGATCGGATAACCATTTCCAAGTGCCTTACCGAATACGGCTAGATCAGGTTGGACTCCGTACCTCAAATGGATCCCGCCGAAGTTCATGCGAAATCCAGATGTTACTTCATCGAATATCAACAATGCCCCCGTTTGGTTCGCGATATCCCTCACACCCTGGAGGAATGCGGGTTCCGGCTCAAAGTTCCGGACCGGCTCCATGATAATACATGCGAGATCCTTTCCGTGTTCTGCGGCTATGGCCTTGAGTTGGGTAAGATCATTATATTTAAAGGGGTGATTGGTACCCGCTAGTTCACGCGGTACGCCCTTGGTATTAAGCCCTGGCAGCAATTGGTCATCTAAATTGGAACCGTCGGAGAGGTTGGCGGACAAATACCAGTCATGCCATCCATGGTATCCACAAAAGGCGACCTTGCTCTTTTTAGTTGCAGCCCTGGCGATCCGAATCGCAATAGAACAGGCCTCTCCGCCAGTTCGGGAAAAACGAACTTTCGAGGCCCAGGGATGAAGGGATAAAAGCCGTTCCGCTAATGCCACTTCTTCCGGTGCATTAAGCGTTGCCATGGAACCTTTATCTATGGCTTGTTTCACTTTTTCGTTTACGTAATCGTGGGCATATCCTAGTACGCATGCACCCACTCCCATTTGGGCGAAATCGTAATAATGATTGCCATCCAGATCCCAGATTTCACATCCCTTGGCCCGATCATAGTAGGATGGCCACTGGTCTGGAAGAAATCGTTCACTCCTTTTGGAGAGCAATTGGTTTCCACCGGGTATGATGGTTTTCGCCTTGTTCCACAATTCAATTCCAGAATTCTTTTTCATTTGTTTTTCCTTGGCAGGTCTTTCCAGTAGGATAGGTCAATTAAGCCCTTTTCAACCACGAATTCCGTAAAGGCGAGGTCAACCATGGAATCAATTTCAACGGCATATGCGTCTTCTTGGATCACCGTGTAAGTTCGAGAGGAATAAAAGGTCGGTCTTTTTTTGAATGCTTCCCATCGTGAGCAATACAGCGCGCCACTGGGGGTATATTCAGGTTTGAAGTCTTGTCTGCGCATGGTTTTCAATTTGGCCAGGCGTTTCCCTAGGGTGGCGAGGGACCCATCCGGGCCTAAATAAACCGAAAAAATCGTATTTGGGTGGACCTCTTTGACGGCTACCACGTTGTCAACTCCCGGCTTGGCCAATATGTTTAATGCTTGTTCGAAATCCTCCCAAGTTCCAAAGGGACTTGAGGGTTCGAGAAGAAAAACCGCATCATATTGATTCTCGTCATTTTTTTCCACCCAACCCATGGCGTGTTTAATGACATCAATTGATGACGCTTTGCTTGTAGCCAAATGCTTAGGCCGCATAAATGGAACTTCAATGCCACACTTGCGTCCGATCTCAGCGATTTCATGGGAGTCCGTTGAAAGGATGATCCGCTTCTCGCATCTGGTTTTATTAGCTGAAATGGCTTTATAGGCAAGCAGCGGTATTCCTCCGATTTCCCGGATATTCTTTCCGGGCACACCCTTTGAACCGCCTCTTGCAGTGATTATGAACAGAACTCGCATCTCGCTTAGCTTCTGTGAAGTTTTGGAGCGCTTCATATCCCCATCTCCTTGAAAAAAGTCATTGTATTAACCACAATAGGGCGCTTAAAAATAATGGCCCTACCATTTAAAATGGATTACAGGCATTCTTTGATTTTATCGCAAATGAATAGGTAATCCTCTTCGTTCATTGAAAGAACTGTAGGGAAGCTTAACCCCTGCGCAGAAACCTCATTGGAAATGGGCGTCGGATTTTTGGCGAAATCCTTATAAATGTCCATTTGGCTCAGAGGGTAGAAAAAAGGCCTTAAGTCCACGTTTTTCGATTTTAGTTTATCGATTAAGAGATCCCTCGAAATTTTTCCGTGTTTAAGAGTGGCACTATATAGCCAAGTGACTGATTTTCTCCCAGGTATGATTTTTTGAACCTCTATTTCAGGTGCGTCCGCTAAGCCTGTTTCATACCAATGGCGAATCTGAGTCCGCTTTTCTAAAATCGCGTCGATTCTCTCTAACTGACCCACGCCAATGGCGGCCTGTAGGTTGGTGATCCTATAATTATAACCGACCGTCTGATGCCAATACCGTTTCTTTCGATCCATACCGTGATCGCGAAGCTGCCTCATTTTATCCGCCAACTCAACATCGTCTGTCAGGCACATTCCGCCCTCACCAGTCGTCAGGATTTTATTTCCAAAAAAGGAGTAGCAATTGATATGGCCAAAGCTCCCAACTTTTTGACCGCCGATTTCCGCTCCATGTGCCTCTGCGCAATCTTCAATCACTTTGATTCCATGCTTGTCGGCAAGCTTCATAATGGCCGGCATGTCGCAGGGTTGACCATATAAATGAACGGGAATAATGGCCTTGGTTTTGGAGGTAATGGCCTGTTCAATTGCTTTGGTACCTATACACCAGCTTTCAAATTCAACGTCAACGATGACTGGGCGTGCACCAGTATAGAGCACCGCATTTATGGTCGCGGCGAAAGTCAGGTCGGGTACGATGACCTCATCCCCTGGGCCAATTCCAAGTGCCAAGAGAGCCAAGTGAAGGGCGACTGTTCCGTTCATAACTGCGACACCTTGGGTCGTGCCAATGTATTCGGAAAATCCTTTTTCAAAGCGATTAACGAATTCGCCTTGGGAGGATATCCAATTGGTTGTAACGCATTCAATGACATAGGCAAGTTCATTGCCAATAAGGTTGGTAGACGCAATAGGAGCATGGAAATCAGCTTTATACTCGAAATAGTCAGCAACTTTCCCATCTTGGTCGAGTAAAGGGATTATTTTGATCATCTTATTCGCGGTTTGGAGAAGTTCGCGAACAGGGGTGGATATCGGCAACGAGACCGAATCTTTTCCCACCAGTAATTCCGACAAAAGTGTCTCCGTCCCTTTTTTAGAAAGGATCGCCCGACGAATATCGCCGTCGGTCAGGGTTCCCAGAAACCTGTCGGATTCATCAACAACAAACAGTGCGCCCTTAACGTTAAGGTCTATCTTTCTTAAAGCATCAATAATCGTTTGGTTGTCTTTACAAGTCAGGTTTTCGAGCATCGGTATCCTATTCAATCAATCCAAGTTTTTTCTGGGTCAAGGCAAGCTGGTGCTTCATATGATCAAGGTTCGTTTTATAAATTTCTAGGCTGTAGTACTTAAGGTCTCGCTGCAAGTGATCCCAAAACCAAGAGTCCTCTCGCACTTCTTGATTGCTGTCGGAGAGTCCGTCATTGTCGCTTAGGTGGTAAGCTCGAATCCATTTCTGGCATTTAGTGAACATGCTAACCGGGTCAAATCCAAGCGTGCGAGCTGAAACTTTCAAGTGTGCGACATCTATAAGCATGTTTACATTGCTCTTAGTGCTTTCCATAATTCGGACGGCCTCATCCGGCGTGACCATAAGCAGAGGATTCTCGCCGAACTCCTTATAGTTGGAATACGAAAGCACGTTGTTTTCAACTAAAAGCTCCACGCCTAATTCGCGAGAAAATTCAGACAGCTCATTCACCCGGGAGATGAACTTTTCTAGACTGGTCTCCCTGTCGAAAAGCTCTCGCTTGCCTATCCGCCTTCCAAGCTCTTTGGGAGCCGGATCCATTAGAAACCCCGCATGGAAGCTATAGATGGGTTGCGAAAAATCCGCAGCCCAGGTAATTGCCGTCCGAGCATGCTGCATGGCCGCCTCAGCCGTCTCTATATTCAAAGAGCCCAAATTGAAAACAAAGGGTACACTCGGCGGCGGGAAATAATTGTGGATTTGAAAGCAGGCATGGCCTTTTAGTTTGAGAAGATCTTGGCGAAGAGACTCGGAGAATTGTCCTCCAGACAATTCAATGTTGAAGAACCCGTTATCGATCAATTCACGAGCGCTCTCATAGGCCGATCGTTCGTAATACCCACCTGTGGAAATGAAAATCATAGCGGGTTCAATTTCTTCAAAGGATTTCCAATATAGGTTCCGGATTCTTGGATGGATCGAACTACCAGGGAACCTGAGCCGATTATGCATCCGCCGGCAATTGTGACTTGGTGATTTACTATGGATCCACTACCAAGAAAAGTTTGGCCGGTAAGAATCGCTGTTCCATTTACAATGGCTCCGGTGGAGACGTGACAGTCGTCCCCGATTTGGGCATCATGCTCAATGAGCGCCTTACTGTTGATTATGCAATTCTTGCCGATAGTCGCATGTGAAACGACTAGCGCATGATGCATGATTATTGTGCCTTCTCCAATCTTGGCTAAACTTGATACATAGGCAAAGGGTGATACAACCGTGGCAAAATTCCCTCCGCAGGATTTTATCAGGTTATAAATCTCCATCCGTCGTTTGGGTGACTTAATCTGTCCCACGGTTATGAGAAATTGCCCACCCTTTTTTGCCAAAACTTTTAGGTTTTCATCAGTACCTATAACTTCATATCCTGAGACTTTTTGCCCAAGGTTTTCCTGTGTATCAATTATGCCAACGATCCTATAACGGCCTTCTGCACGGATGACATCAATGCATGACCGGCAATGCCCTCCGCCCCCGATTAAAATTAAATCCTCAGTCATTTGATAAAATGAGGTCGGGTTAATAATGGAAAAATATGTTCAGCAATTCCCATTAGTCGTCTAAATCCTGAATTTGTACAAGGTGGTCCGCTTCCATTGACCGTTTGGCTTTTTTTCCGATTAAAAATGGAATACGATTGGCCCTCATTCCTGTCCCGGGCCGTTTCATCATGATATTTTCAAAGGTAATCCTCTCCCCTGCTTTAATGGGATAGCGAGCCACAATGCTTTTTCTGGAAACTGCCGCCATTTGCTTTTCCTCTTCTTGACAGGATTTCTCCGGAGAACCAAGGGAAATTTCGGCCTTCCGTACGGCATGGGTCAGCTCTAAAAATTCTTCCGGGGTGGCGGAAGCTTTATGGTCGGGCCCAACGAGGTTTTTATCAAGGGTGAAATGTTTTTCGATAATTTTGGCGCCCAGCGCAACAGAGAGAGCCCCTGCTTGGGCCCCCACGCTGTGATCAGAAAATCCAACCAAGGAATTGGGGAAGGCCGACTGCAAGGAAGTTATGACTCTAAGGTTTAGGCTAGCGTCTGAACATGGATAGTTCGAGACACAATGGAGAAGCGCGAGATTCGAGTTTTTAGCGGCCGAGTAGATATCGGAAACTTCTCGGATTTCTTCCATGGTTGCCATCCCCGTTGCGACTATGACCGTTTTACCTGTTTTTGCCAGGAGGGATTGCAGAGGTAGATCAACGATATCTGCTGATGCGGTTTTGAAAATTCCAACACCAAGTTCATGCAAGAAGCTTGCGCTGTCCAAATCATATGGCGTGGAAATGAAATCGACGCCGACTTTATGACAGTACTCCATTAACGGTTTGTGATGCTCCCTCTTCAGTTCCAATTTGCGGATCATCTCATAATGAGTTTCGTATTTGGAAGTTGTGCTTTCTTGGTATCTGACCTTCGGAGTGCCCTTGGAAACGAGCGCTTCAGCGGTAAAAGTCTGAAATTTAACTGCATCCGCTCCCGAAGCTTTTGCAGCTAGAATCATTTTATTGGCGAGCTCCATATCCCCGCCGTGATTAACCCCTATTTCAGCAATCAAATAGCAAGGACTAGCAAAAGATCTTAAGGACTCTAAATTTAATAGCATATTAATCCCGTGCAGCGGACCAAGTAGAACCTCAACGGTGCTGATTTGAAGAGTTAAAATAGCAATTTTTACTGCTGTAAACGGTCATTTGGGTCCCGGAACGGGCACCCTTGCCCACCTCTTCCCGCCGTCAAGATAAGCCTTTATTTCTTGCTAATCGCCTGAAATGAAAGGATGACTGCGGCGGCTTCTCCAACTGTTCCCAGAATAGCGTTTATCCCGGTGAACCAATCAATGGATTTTGGTTCCGATCCTTGGGGTACATAAATAACACTTCCTTCATCCGGCTTCCTGTTAAAATAGCCGTCTCTACTGGTTTCCCCATTGGCGTATTGCACAACTACCCTACTTCTTTCGCTTCTTCTGGTAAATCCTCCGACTTTTTCGATATAGTATTCAAGACTCGCGCCCACTTCGAATAGCACAGAAGTTTCAAAGCCCACTTCACCTATGACCGTAACAGTGTTTATACATGCGGGAATGGAGAGATTGTCGCCACCAACCATCCCGATATTGAACCTGCTTTTCGTCCTGGAAATGGCCTTTGAAAGATCGATTCCAATCCGTCCGACGCTATCTTTGGAACGGTAAAAGCGCGCTCTTTGAACGTAGGCGTCTTCCTTGAAGCCACGGGCGCTGGACACCACCGAAGAGAGCTTTTCTCCTGGGTATTGTTTCCAGAAAGTGCTACCAATCCGATGCCTTCAAGGAAAACTTTGCCTTCCTTATTGAGCAACAAGTAACCTTTCTTTTCCTCATCACCCAAAGGGAACAAATAATCGCATCTCCAGGTCCAAGAATGTATTCGGGTCCAGCTGCTCCTCCAACACCGGAGAAGATGCTCCGGTCGGCATTTCGAAATATCCGATGTTCATAGCGCTTGGAGGACGGCCGGCGAACGATTCTTTTGACTGGATTTCCAGTAAGCGAATCGATCACGAATACAACCGTGTTCTTCCCAGGATTCTTCAAAAAAAAGCTCGGTATATTTCAGGCAGATTTCACGTGTAAGATCCGTGCTACCGGAATCCACAACTATGATTTCATCCGCCCATTTAACACTTTCAAGGCAATCGGCAATTTTTGCGGCTTCATTTTTTGAAATGATCACTACGCTGATTTTTTCAGCCAATTTAATCGCCGATCAATCTGCGAGGTATAATTTTCCAATAAAAATTTCCTACTACTTCCCCCGAAAACTCTGTATAGACAATAACAATGCTGCTCCAAGAGTCAATGTTCCCAATATCGCATTGATTCCAACAAACCAATCCACCGGCTTAGGCTCCGGCCCCTGCGGAACAAAAATGACGCTTCCCGCATCCGGTTTCCGGTTAAAATAACCTTCCCGACTCGACTCCCCATTTGCATACTGCACAACAATTCGATTTTTTTCGCTCCTTCGCGTTAAGCCACCAGCCTTTTCCAGATAGAACTGAACCGACGCCCCATCCTCAAACAACACACTGGTTTCAAATCCCACCTCACCTATAACCTTAACCGTATTCAATCTTTCGGGAATGAAAATGCTGTCTCCTCCAACGAGGGCTATATTGGCTTTCCCCTTGGGCCGATGCATAGCTTTCATAATATCGACACCCACCCGACCAACACTGTCTTTCGACCTAAAAAATCGGCCTCCCGCGATATAGGCATTGTCCTTGAAACCCGTCGCGCGTTCGATTACCGAGACTAGTTTTTCACCCGGGTAAAGCAGAGCATATTTTCCCGGCCGATTAAAAAGGCCATCCAAAATCACAACTTCCTTTTTATACCATCTCGGATCAATCGGAACCTGAACTAAATCTTTTGCTTTCAATGCATAG
>JAYTHY010000117.1:0-21921 GCA_043732185.1 Fibrobacteria bacterium | reverse complement strand
CTCTCCGACGAAGATAAGGTGCCCACGTTCTATTTCGCCCTCAAGGGAGGAAAGAAATACGCAGTCGCCCAGTTCATCGCGGTTCCCACTCCCAAGGGACCCATGTCGGTAGCCGTGGCCCTTGATATTCGGGCATCGGTAACAGGTGTCAAGATACTTAAGAACCCGGGGGATAAGTCCGTTGAGAACGATGTCTTTCTAAATCAATTCATAGGGAAGCGTCAGAGTGACTCGGTTTCCATTGGCGCAAATCTAGTTGCTGCACCTGGAGCAACCGAATCTTCCAAAGAGGTAGCAACTGGGGTTCGCAAGGCGGTCGCCGTCATGAATGCAGTTTTTGGAAAGTGAAAATATTCAGATCCTCAAGGAGCGGCTGGGGGTCAAGGTGATTTGTCCTACTGAGACTCACCTTTTCTGCTTCAGGTATTTTGATTTGGTTTGAAATGATCCTCCGAATCATCATTCGGTACAATATAAATTCTATGCCATTCATTTCCGTCAATGATTTCCCATGAGTGGCCTTCCCCCTCTATGTCTTTAGCTACTAGAATAATGCCAGGTTCTATAATAAAAGAATCGCCATTGCTGACTGTAAATTTAAGCTTTCCTTTAGTGGTAATTACGAACTGATTTCGAGGAGCAGGATGTATTGAAAATTGCAAACCCGTAGTGGATTGTCCGAAAAAATGCACTGCATCAATTTGTTCGCATTCTGGAATAGTCCCCTCTTGAAAAGCCGACATTTTATCGGGAGTGTTAAATAATTTAAATGCCTTCATGTTTTCTTTTAATTACTGCCTTCTTGACCATCCATTTGCTTTATAAATAGCCTTAATAATTAGCTGATACCACAAAAAACGCGCCGTATTATTTGACAATTGGGCAATCAACCGGAACACTTTGTTGAAATCCAGAAAAATAGAAGTTTCCCTTCAACCCCTTTTTCTATCGGCCCGCGAAAACGGAAGCGGGGTCCAACTTCAAGACTGGATAGGCGCTGATGGCTGCCGCCACCAAGCTGATCACCACAACCATGGAAATCCCTATTATCGGAGCAAACCACATCAGGCGAAAAGGGAACTCAAAATAGGAGACAGCGAATTGACCGGCAATGCCGCAAATCCCAAGGCCGAGACCTGCGCCTATCAGAGCACATATCCCTGCCTGGGTGAAGATCATGAGCAAAAGCATTCCCGGGGTCGTGCCCATGGCTTTCAATACCGCATACTGTTTTAGATTCTCATTGGTGAACATGTAAAGCATGACACCCGTAACTCCGAAACCGACGGTGATGGCCATGAGCAACATTGCCGTTACGTCTCCGACATCCTCCGAGTTTTGCAGAAACCAATGGACCGTGTCCGATTTGAAATCCGCGGCAGTGCGCGCCCGCATACCCGTACGAGATTCAATGAGCGTGGCCACGTCGTGGGAAGAGGCTCCAGGTGCGACAGACGCGAGAACGAAGGTCAATCGGCGCCGTTCGGGCAAGAGAATCCGATCGGCGTTGGAAATCGTGGTATAAATCAATGGCCGTGGCGGAAATCGTGGGGAGGCATCCGCTACACTCTTGACGATAATCCGCTGATCGTTAACCTCCAGTTCATCGCCTTCCCTTAGTTCGCGCGTCAGGACGTTCAGATGGGGACCCTCGGCCGGCCACTGATCACATTGGCAATAACAGAGACGGAACTCAGGCTCATGGCAGCGCCTGCAATTATCGGACTGAGAAGCAATCCGAAAAAGGGATCAAACACCCCGGTCGCTAATGGAATTCCCCTTTTTATTATAGTGACCTCTGAATGTCACTTCGTAGGTTCCATGGCTCATCTACTTTTTAACCTCGGATGAATCCTTAGCCATCATCTCCAGCTTCTCGTGCATGACAGCCATCTTCGCATGCATTTTCTTGACCTGGCCCGCATCGGGCTTACCCTTAGCCATTTGGTCGGACATCTCCTTCATGGCTCCCGACATCGCCGCCATCATCTTCGCAGCATCTTTCCGCCTGACGGGATCCATCATCATGACGCTGTCCGCCATCATTCCATTCATATCACCCATCATCCCGTTCATTTGATCCATCTTGCCATACATGTGCGGCATCATAGCGTTCATGGGTTTGGACATGGTTCCGCCCATCATGCGATGGGCTCCGCTGGAATCCATCATTCCGCCCGGCATATTTCCAGGTCCCGTCATTTTCTTATTGGATTGAGCGAAGGCTCCCATCGTTATTCCCACAATTGCGGCTACGGCTATGAAATTCTTCATGTACTTTCTCCTTTATGATTATCCGACTTTTTCCCGCATCCAATTTCTGACCCCTGGCATATCATGCCCATGACCAGATGAAAGCGATCCATACCGTTCACTACCGTCATATCAAAAGGCTTTTAGGAAGTAAATGTACCGGCATCAGGAACCTTCTTTCAGTTAATAAAAGTTTTTTAAGATCCTGAGCCAAGGTTTATATCAGATACCGACCTTTCTCAGCCTTAAAGCATTGGTTATGACGGATACGGAGCTGAGACTCATGGCAGCACCTGCAATAATCGGGCTGAGCAGCAAGCCGAAAAAGGGATATAAAGCCCCGGCAGCCAAGGGGATTCCCAGCGCATTATACATGAAGGCAAAAACCAGGTTTTGTCGGATATTGCGCATGGTGGCATGACTGAGATTGATGGCCTTGGCGATGCCGCGCAAATCCCCTTTGACCAAGGTAATGCCGGCGCTTTCCATGGCTACGTCAGTTCCCGTACCCATCGCGATACCTACCTCGGCTTCGCTCAGAGCCAAGGCATCATTGATGCCGTCTCCAGCCATGGCGACAATAAGGCCTTTGGCCCGCAATGCTTTTACATATTCAGCCTTGCCTATCGGTTCAATACCCGCCTTGACGGCATCCAATTTCAAAGTACCCGCTACGGCATCGGCGGTCTTTTGGTTATCCCCCGTGAGCATATGGATTTCCAGGCCCAGGTCATGCAATTCTTTGATCGCTGCGGGCGTGGTGGATTTCATAGGATCGGCCACGGCCAGGATGCCGGCGGCCTTGCCATCCATGGCCACATATATAACCGTTTTTCCTTCGGTCTGTAGCGCGCCAGCGGTTTTTTCCAAGCCATCCAATTCCGGAATCTTTTCGTTCCGGAGGAAATCCAATTTCCCCACCAATACGGCATGGCCATCGACTTTTCCCGCGACTCCACCCGCTGTTACGGAACGGAAATCTTCCACTTTACCAAGCACGGCACCCTGTTCCTTGGCGCCCCGCACAATGGCCGCAGCAAGAGGATGTTCACTGTTTTGTTCCAGACTGGCCGCCAAACGCAGGAATTCCTTGGCATCGAAACCATTCGACGGAAGGGTATCCATCAGCTTGGGTTTGCCTTCAGTGAGCGTGCCGGTTTTGTCGATGACCAAGGTCGTGACTTTTTCCAATCGCTCCAAGGCTTCGGCGTTTTTGATCAACACGCCTTCACCTGCACCCCGGCCGACTCCTACCATGATGGACATGGGCGTCGCCAATCCCAAGGCACAAGGACAAGCAATGATCAAGACCGCGACCGCATTGACCACGGCATGGGCCAGCCGCGGTTCTGGTCCCAACGAGAACCAGAGCACGAAGGTGAGCGCGGAAACGGCGACCACCGCGGGCACGAAGAGGCCAGACACCTTGTCGGCCAAGCCCTGGATGGGCGCGCGACTGCGTTGAGCTTCGCCGACCATATCGACAATGCGGCCCAGCAAGGTATCGCTACCGATATGCTCCGCACGCATGACGAAACTTCCCGGACCATTGACCGTGCCACCGGTAACCTTTTCCCCCACCGTCTTTTCGACCGGTAATGCTTCTCCCGATAGCAGGGATTCATCGACACTGGAATGCCCTTCAACCACGACACCGTCCACCGGCACCTTTTCACCAGGAACAACTCTTAGCTGGTCGCCGACCTTAACCTGTTCGAGCGGAATAACCTCGTCCCGGTCACCGCTAATTCGCTTAGCCGTGGGGGGCGTAAGATTAAGCAAAGCCTTGATGGCACTACCCGTGCGGTTACGTGCCCGGAGTTCCAAGACCTGCCCCAAGAGGACCAAGACGACGATGACGGCCGCCGCCTCGAAGTAGATCGAGACCCTTTCCCCATGCATCATGGAGACCGGGAACAGGCTCGGCATCACCATGGCGATTGCGCTAAACAAGAAAGCAGCGCCCACGCCCATGGCAATCAAGGTGAACATATTCAAATTCCAGGTGAGAATCGATCGCCAACCGCGAACGAAGAACGGCCAACCAGCCCAAACGACCACGGGTGTGGTCAAGGCAAATTGCAGCCAACGGGAAACATCGCCCATAATCCAAGCCTGCCGTGCCAAGGGCGGGATGAGGTGCGCCATGGTCAGCAGGAATACCGGAAGCGCCAAGGCTCCGCCAATCCAGAACCGCCTTTGCATATCGATGAGTTCGGCATTCTCTCCAACCTCCTCTCCGGCCTTTACCCCTGATTGCGCAGGCTTTTCCAGTTCCAGGGCCATTCCGCATTTCGGGCATGCACCCGGTTTATTTTGCCGGACTTCCGGATGCATGGGGCAAGTATAAACCGGACCGGCCCCGGTCTTTTCGACTGGGGTTATTTTCATGAGATTGCAGTCTCATTCATAATCTTGACGATCGAACCCTCTACTTCTTGGGCGACGTCATTGAGTTCGGGAGCGTTGAACATTTCAATTAGCTTGGTCGGCGTCAAAGTGTCCTTAAGGTTGTGGATATGGAGGACGCCGAATTCATTGGCCTTGACCGCCCTCTGCAAAGCAGTCGCAGCTTGGCTTACCGTCTTGGCTGTGGGTATTATAATCACGACTACCAATAGGATCGCGACCAGAATGCCGATCGGTGACCATGCCCACATGCTGCCTCCCATCCATCCGTTCATCCATCCACCTGTATGATTCATCATTTCGACTCCTTTTTTAGTTCGCTTCAATTACCAAGGACATGCAAAATTAAGTGCGCCATCCTCAATTCCTCATCCGTGGGAATAACTCGCACCGAAACCTTAGAGGAGTCAGTGGAAATCACCTCCGCATTCACCTCGTTTCTTTTTTCATCGATCTGGATGCTGAGAAAACCCAAACCCTTGCAAATACGGGCCCGCACCAAGGACGCGTTTTCCCCGATACCGCCGGAAAAAACCAAGGTATCCAGTCCGCCCAAGGCAGCGGCGAATGCACCGATGCCTTTCCGGATTTGGTAGACGAATAATTCGATAGCCTCCGCTGCCCGAATATCCTGGGATTCGATGCCAAGTAAATATTGCATGTCAGAACTCGTTTCCGATATGCCCAGCATTCCGGACTCATGGTTCACCATGCGTTGGAACTGTACCTCCGTCATGCCCTCGGTGCGGGAGAGATAGCTGAATATCCCCGGATCCAAATCACCCGATCGACTTCCCATGACCAGGCCCGAGGCAGGCGTAAAGCCCATGCTTGTGTCCACGGGCTTGCCATCATGCACGGCTGCGAGGCTTGCCCCATTTCCCAAATGGGCTAGAATGATCCGTCCTTTGGCAGCCTGCGCGCCAGCGAGTCTGGCCAATTCGTCCATGAGATAGGCATACGACAGTCCGTGAAATCCGTAACGTTTCAACCCTTGAGCCTCATAGCGGCGTGGGATGGGGAGCAACCGTGCCACGCGTGGAAGGTTGCGATGAAATTCAGTATCGAAACAAGCTATTTGAACCAAATTTGGAATGCGTTTTTCAATGGCCTCCACAATCAAGAGCGCCTGGGGAAGATGCTCCGGATCGAAGGGAATGAGCCGCCGCAATTCAATTAGCATCTCCCCGGTAATGCTCTGGGGTTGTGAATATTTCGGTCCCCCATGCACGATGCGATGCGCGACAGCCACCAATTTTTCTTGGACTCTTGCTCCCAAGATCCAGTCCATCAGAATATTCACGGCCGAGGCATGATCCAGAGCCTCTACTGAGCGAGCAAAACCATCTGCCTCCGCGAGGCCTTTCACCCGGAAGCGGGCCTCAGGCATTCCGATTCGTTCGATACTGCCCTCCCATATTTTGACAAGAACCGGGTCGATGGTGAATACAGCGAACTTGATGCTTGAGGAACCACCATTCATGGTTAATATACGGCCACCTATTTTAGTCATGGCCGCTGCCTCCCGACTCTTTTGAGCCTTTCTTGTCCAATTCCAGTTCTATAAAAAGGGCCCTTTGCCAATTCAGAAGCGAGGCCATAAAATCCCAAGATAAGGAAAATAAGGAGTAAAATTTTTATCGGCAGGGGTTGAAAGCCAAGTAATTCGGCATAAGGCAGATACGGTATACTCAAGCTCAGAATGGTCACGCCCAGGGTGGCAAAGAGAAGTCCCTTGCCCATGCGACTTTTAAAGG
This sequence comes from Fibrobacteria bacterium, assembly GCA_043732185.1. Classification (GTDB taxonomy): domain Bacteria; phylum Fibrobacterota; class Fibrobacteria; order UBA11236; family UBA11236; genus Chersky-265. Next base: position 15,502 of record JAYTHY010000117.1, on the reverse strand, counting down.
ACCAGCGCTGGGTACGAATGATTACGAGTATCATCAGCTCCGAGAGTACGGATTCCAAAAACCAGGCGGTGCGAAATTGCGCTGTAGGCACTTTTAATAAAAGCAAGGTGCCGAAAGTAAGGAAATCAAAGACTGTGCTTATCAATCCAAAAACAAGCATGAAGCGCTGCACATCGCGAATCTTCCAGCGGCGCGGTTTCTGGAGCATTTCCGGATCGCTTTGATCCGATGCAATGGCCATAGCCGGTAGGTCGCTGATGACGTTTAAGAGCAGGATTTGCCCGGGCAACATCGGTAGAAAAGCAGCAAAAAATGAGGCCCCGGCCATGGAAAGCATATTTCCAAAATTGGCGCTGGTTGTTATAAAGATATATTTCATGGTATTGGAAAAAGCCCGGCGGCCTTCGCGAATGCCCTCAGCCAATACACTCAAATCCTTGCGCATAAGCACGATATCGGCGGCTTGCTTGGCAATATCCACGGCCGTGTCCACGGAAATACCTACATCGGCGGTATGTATTGAGGGAGCATCATTGATGCCATCGCCTAGATATCCCACCGAATGACCGGCTTTTTTTAAGGCTGCGATGATGCGTTCTTTTTGGTTCGGATCCATTTCCGCAAAGATATCGAATTGGGTTACCGCAGTAGTCAAAGCCCGCGTATTCATCAGTCGCAATTTTGTCCCGGTAATAACACCCAGCCTGCTGAAGCCGGCTTCAGAGGCGATTTTAGCCGCCACCAACCCATTGTCCCCGGTGATGAGTTTTACGTCTATCCCTAGAGCCCTAATTTCTGCTAGACTTTCGCGCGCCCCAGGTTTCAAAGGATCGGAAAAGCCTAAGGTCCCGACAAAAATCATTTCCTTTTCGCTACTGACTTCGGCGCGGTCTTCTTTGGCTAACTCCCGATACGCCACGCCCAGACAACGAAAGCCATCCTTGGTCAAGACTTCGGTTTGCTTTTTTATTTCCGCGCGCAGTTCGGCCATGGGGATGGGCGTACCTTGCGCAGACTCGACCCTGGTGCTGATTTCCAATACCTGGTCCAGAGCGCCCTTGGTCACAAGCAAACGTTGCCCGTTAAACTCCACGACCACGCTTAGCCTCCGTCGGGAAAAATCGTAGGGAATGTCTTCCGTTTTATGATAATTTTCAATGCCTGGTTGCGGTTCCTGCCTTAGCGATTCATCAATGGGGTTAGCATAACCCGCTTGTAAAGACGCATTGATATAGGCATAGAGACGCAGTTTTACACTGGTTGCGCCCCAGGGATCCAGAGCGGATTGCAATGAGGCATTGCCTTGAGTTAAAGTTCCAGTTTTATCCGTGCAGAGCACATCCATGCCGCCGATATCTTCAATGGAAGCCGGACGCCTTACAATCACTCCGCGCTCCGTCATTCGCGCGGCCCCGCGCGCCATGGTTATGCCTTGAATAGCCGGAAGCAATTGCGGCGTTAACCCTACTGTCAGGGCCAACGTGAAAAGGAACGAGTCCAGTATAGGGCGATGAAACCCAACATTCACGGCAAAAATGACGAGCGCCAAGGCGAGCGCAACTTCGAGCAGCAAATATCCAAAATGACGAATGCCCGATTCAAAAGCCGTTTCAGGCGCACGATGGGCTAAGTCTCCGGCCACTTTTCCAAAAACCGTGTTGTCACCAACTTGGATGATCAGCACACGGCCCGTGCCACTTACAACATGTGTCCCAAAGAATAAAGCATTGGTGCGTAGATGCGGTTCGGCTTCCGCTGAAACGACACCACAATATTTTTCAGCGGGGAATGATTCACCCGTTAACGGGGATTCATCCACGAATAAATCTTTGGACTCAAGCAGACATGCATCCCCGGGAATTGCTGAACCAGCCTTAAGGGCTACGATATCTCCTGGAACCACTTCATCAATCGGTATTTGAAGCTCGTTCCCTTCGCGCCAGACCGCGACCCGAATGGTAAGTAGCCCGATCAATTTGGCAACCGTTATAGCCGCGCGCCTTTCTTGCCAGAATCCAAGAAATCCGCTGACTGCAATGATAAGAAGGATAAGCAGGCCTTCTACGATATCGCCTAAAAAGAGAGATAGGCCGCCCGAAACCACGAGTAAAACAATAATCGGGCTGCGGAATTGGCCCAGTAGGGTGGCTGGCCAAGAGCGTGCTCCCTCAGCCTGGAGACGATGGCTTTTAAGGGCTTCTACTCTTATTTCAGCCTCTTGTGGGGTTAAACCACGGGTTGAGCTGCCTAGCGATTGGAGTAGGTCTTCGGTGGAACGGCTCCAGAATGATTCGTTCAATTTATTGTGGTTCTCCCCTAAGTAATAAACAATATTCAGACCACGGGTGACGAGGATTCCAACCACGGAAGATGAAGATTCTAACCATAGATGAGGAGGATAGGCCAATGAAAAAAAGAATTTATGTAGGTTTTGGGTTGACCTTGGTTCTGGTAGTAGCTATCAGCCTTTTCGCCGCTGAAGCGAATCGATCAGAAAATCAGTCTCAGCCTCGAATCACGAACATGGCAAATCAGCGAATGCTGGTCTTGACTATGACCGGAGACCCAGCCAAGGTTTCCAAAACTGCTTTTCAGGAACTTTACCGCGCGTTTTACAATCATGCTGGTTCAAAGGAAAAGCAAACCGCAAAAATTGTGCGCGCTCGATGGCCATTGTCGCTCCCTGAAACTGATAAACGCGCATGGGTGGGAAAATATGCATTGCCGATTTCGGATAACTTTCCATCCATCAAGGAACCAAACATCGCCATGGAAGTTTGGGAATATGGTATTGTCGTAGAACTCGTGCATATTGGACCTTATGCCGATGCAAGTTCTGATGACTCAGTTTTAAAATCATTTATTTCTCGTAATGGATATGCAATTTCCGGAGACCATGAAGAAGAATATCTCGGAGCACCGGGAAAGATTTTTAAGGGTGATCCAGATAAATACCAAACCATCATTCGTTATAGGGTGGAGAGAATGGGAGAGGCGCCGGCCCCAATAGTGAAGAATATTCCGTAGAATCCAAGTTCATTTGCACATGAAGGAAGGAATTATTGGAAAAAGGTAATCAAATACTGGAAGACGTCGCCCGCGAATATGCCGAGAGCATCATCAACACGGTGCGTGAACCCTTGATCACATTGGATCAGGACCTGCGGGTGCTTTCTGCCAGCCGTTCCTTCTATGAAGTCTTTAAGGTGAACCACGAAGAGACTGTGGGTCAGCTTATCTACGACCTAGGCAATAAACAATGGGATATCCCCAAGCTGCGGGAACTATTGGAAACCATCCTTCCTCAAAAGGCAAGTTTCGATAACTATGAGGTCGAGCACGATTTTGCCACCATTGGTAAGCGCATTATGCTTTTAAATGCCAGGCAAATAGAAAGAGGATCGGAAAAAGAACGCATCATTCTGCTTGCCATCGAGGACATCACTACGCGCAAAGACATTGAATCCGGGCTTGAAAAAGCCCGTATCGAATTGGCGGCGACTAAAATATCCGAAGATGCGGCTCATGAATATTCAGAGAGCATTATCAACACGGTGCGTGAATCCTTAATCGCCCTGAATCAAGATTTACGGGTGGTTTCCGTCAGCCGCTCCTTCTATGAAGTCTTTAAAGTAAATCCAGAAGAAACTGTCGGCCAGCTCATCTATGACCTAGGAAATAAACAGTGGGACATCCCCAAGCTACGGGAACTGCTGGAAACAATTCTTCCTCAAAAGACAACATTTGATAACTATGAGGTTGAACACGATTTTGCCACCATTGGCAGGCGCATCATGTTATTGAATGCCCGGCAAATTCAAAGAGCATCGGGAAAAGAGCGAATCATCCTACTGGCCATCGAAGACATCACTGAGCGCAGGGACATTGAATCCGGCCTGGAAAAAGCCCGTAAAGAACTGGCAGTGATTAAGAAATCCGCGGATGAGTCCCTTGAATATGCCGAAAGCATCATCAACACGGTGCGCGAACCCTTAATCACCCTGGATCAGGACTTGCGGGTGCTATCTGCCAGCCGTTCCTTCTATGAAGTCTTTAAAGTAAACCACGAAGAGACTGTGGGTCAGCTTATCTATGACCTAGGCAATAAACAATGGGACATCCCCAAGCTACGGGAACTATTGGAAACCATCCTTCCCCAAAAGGCAAGTTTCGATAACTATGAGGTCGAGCACGACTTTGCCACCATTGGCAAGCGCATCATGCTTTTAAATGCCCGGCAAATTCAAAGAGGATCGGAAAAAGAACGCATCATTCTTCTTGCCATCGAGGACATCACCGAGCGCAAGGATATTGAATCCGGGCTGGAAAAAGCCCGTAAAGAACTGGCAGCGACTAAAATATCCGAAGATGCGGCCCATGAATATTCAGAGAGCATCATCAATACGGTGCGCGAATCTTTAATCGCCCTGAATCAAGATTTACGGGTGGTTTCCGTCAGCCGTTCCTTCTATGAAGTCTTTAAAGTAAATCCAGAAGAAACTGTCGGCCAGCTTATCTATGACCTGGGCAATAAACAGTGGAACATCCCAAAGCTACGGGAACTGCTGGAAACGATCCTTCCCCAGAAAACCACATTTGATAACTATGAGGTCGAACACGATTTTGCCACCATTGGCCGGCGCATCATGCTATTGAATGCCCGACAAATTCAAAGAGCGTCGGGAAAGGAGCGGATCATCCTTTTGGCCATCGAAGACATCACGGAACGCCGTGACATTGAATCCGGGCTGGAAAAAGCTCATGAAGAATTAAAAGGTTTGGCCAACGAACTGGAACGGGTTGCTAGGGTAAAATCTGAATTTTTAGCCAACATGTCACATGAACTACGAACCCCGCTTAATTCCATTAATGGTTTCTCTGAGGTATTATTCGACGAGACTTTCGGACAGCTCAATGAAAAGCAGAAAAAATATGTCAGCAATGTCTTAACCAGTGGAAAGCATCTACTACTGTTGATTAATCAGATACTGGATATGGCAAAAGTTGAAGCTGGAAAGATGAAACTAGCTTTATCCAATGTGTCCATGAAAAACCTATTAAATGATATTTCTATGCTGGTTGCGGATATGGTCAGTAAAAAGAAGCTGCAAATGCTGCTGGAAATATCCGAAGATTTGCCGAATATTATGGCGGATGATCTCAAGGTAAAAGAGATAATTTTCAATCTGCTTTCAAACGCAATTAAATTCACCCCCGAGGGTGGTAAAATCGGAATGCGGGCGAAGAAATCGGGTTTTGAGATAGAAATAGTGGTTTGGGATACAGGGGTCGGCGTTGCACCTGAAAACATGGAGAAAATATTTGAAGGCTTCTTCCGAGTTGATACTCCCTATTCTCGGGTAACAGAGGGAACCGGGTTGGGATTGCCGCTTTCTAAGAAGTTGGTTGAGTTGCATGGGGGGAAGTTGGCGGTAGAATCGAAGGGGTTAAATGAAGGGGTCTTGGTCAGGTTTACGCTGCCCATAATATCCCAAAAGGTCGCGTGAGATGCGAAAGAAAGCTTTAGTTATTGATGATAACGCAAACAATCTAATGCTCGAAAAAGACCTGCTTGAGGTTGCCGGTTTTAAAGTATTCGAAGCTGAAAATGCTTCGAGTGGGATTGGCATTGCCAAGAAAGAAAAACCGGATATTATAATTATGGATATGCGGCTTCCGGATATGCGTGGCTCTGAAGCTGCCAAGATTTTACGTCTGGATAAAAGGACACTCGATATCCCGATTGTTTTTGTGACTGCCTCGGTAATGGCGGAAGGCAGTGAAGAAATAACCTCCATTACGAACAGCGGATTCATTGGAAAGCCGATAGATACACGGACCTTTGTAAAAGAGATCAATCGGTTTATTAAGTGATAACTATTTTTCTTCCATCGTAGTGTTGTAATTCTTTCAACGATTATAGAGAATGAAAGAAAAATCGGTACTCTTAGTTGTTGATGATCAACCTCAAAACATTGAGGTCCTTGAGGCATTTCTTGTTCCAATGGAATTTGAAATTGTTAAGGCCGCCAACGGTGCAGAAGCACTTCAGAAGCTTCAGGGCAATCAGATCGATTTGGTTCTATTAGATATCATAATGCCAGGCATGGATGGTTTTGAAGTTACCCGTAGGATCAGGAAAACCAATACGCTGCCGATAATTTTGGTAACCGCATTGCGGGAAACGGAAGACCGGGTTAAGGGAATTGAAGCCGGTTGTGATGATTTTATTTCAAAACCTGTTGATAAAATGGAACTTTTAGCCCGGGTCCGGTCCCTGCTTAGGATCAAGGCCTATAACGACTTGATCAATAATTACCTGAAAGACCTGGAAGTTGCTAAAACATCCGCAGATGCGGCCCGCGAATACGCCGAGAGTATCGTAAACACCGTGCGGGAGCCTTTACTCGCTCTGGATCAAAATTTACGAGTGATTTCCGTCAGTCGTTCCTTCTATGAATTCTTTCAGGTAAAGCCTGAAGAAACTATTGGTCGGCTTATTTATGAGTTGGGCAACAAACAATGGGATATTCCCAAGCTGCGGGAACTGCTGGAAACAATTCTGCCCAATAAGACAATCTTTAATGATTTTGAAATCGAACACGATTTTACTACCATCGGAAAACGGTCCATGCTTTTGAATGCCCGCCAAATCAATAATGCGTCTGGAAAGGACAAAACCATTCTTTTGGCAATAGAGGACATCTCCGAGCGAAAACTCGCGGAACAAATCATTGCCGCGGAAAAAGAGCGCCTAGCCGGAACCTTGCGCAGCATCGCTGATGGTGTCATTACAACCGACACAATGGGAAAAGTTGTTTTGATGAATACCGTTGCCGAAGAACTCTGCGGCTGGAAGCTAACCCAAGCAAAAGGGCAGCCGCTTCTTTCCGTTTTTACCATCATTAATGAAACCACTCGCTTGCCCCATGATAACCCTGCGGATAAAGTGCTGGCGTCTGGTGAAATTATCGAACTTGAAAACCATACCTTGCTAATATCGCGAGATGGCACGGAACGGATAATCGCAAATTCCGGCGCACCCATTAAGGATAAAGACGGCAAAACCATTGGAGTAGTCTTGGTTTTTCGCGATATGACTGAAAAACAAAAAGTTAGCGATACGACGCAAAGGGATCAGAAACTTGAATCACTAGGCGTTCTCGCGGGTGGAGTCGCCCACGACTTCAATAACCTGATGGTCAGCATTTTCGGCTATATCGACTTGGCAAATTTGGAACCCGACAGGAATAAAGTCTCAAACTACCTTTCCATAGCCACCAATACAATTGGTCGGGCGCGGGCCTTAACGGGTAAATTGCTAACCTTTACTAAAAATGGCGCTCCAATTAGGAAAATCGGTACGCTCTTCCCGTTAGTTCAGGAAACCGCGGAATTGTCGCTGAGCGGTACAAATGTTTCCTGCCATTTCGATGTGCCGCAGGATTTATGGGAATGTAAATTTGACGAAAATCAAATCAGTCAGGTAATTGATAACCTTATACTAAATGCTCAGGAGGCAATTCCGGTAGGCGGAACCATTGAATTGACCGCTCGTAATATCACATTAGCAGAACATGATGTTCAGATTCTGCGTCCCCACGATCCCCTACAGGGACCCTTGACCGTGGGGTGTCATGCCGGCAATTATGTCAGGATTTCCATTAGAGATAGCGGAACCGGCATACCCAAAGATCTAATTTCCAAGATTTTTGATCCGTTTTTTACGACGAAACCAAATGGGCATGGGCTTGGACTGGCAACGTGCCATTCTATCGTTAACAGGCACGATGGTTGTATTGACGTAGAATCAGAAATTGGAAAAGGCAGTACATTTCATGTGTACTTACCAGCCGTGTGACTGTTGGTAACATTGTGAACAAAAATATCTAGTACGACGTTTTTTATTTCCGGCATACTTTTCCGAAGCTGGCCGGCTTTATCCGCTCTTTGATCCATAGCACTCCCGATTAACGCCTGGATTTCCACAAGCGAGCTTTTCCTAGGATCGGCAATCAGGTCATCCATTTCTATAGACCGCATTACCCCGGAAAATTTTCTGCTATAGGCTATGCCGATGGCCGGTACGCATTGGGAAAGGGCGGCAATGCAGGCATGCATCCTTGATCCGATGAAAAAGTCGCATTGCCCAATGATATATTTGATTTCATTTTGATCAAATACGCCTTGAACGAGAACGAGGTCCCGGCCGAATCGCTCGGTCAGTTCCCTATAGAACCTATCTGCCGCTCCAATATCGGACTCCTCGGACGTTCCGAAAACATGCGGTACCAGCATAACGGTGGTTTTTTTTGTTTCAATAAGATATTGGATTAAGGAGCGAATCAACTCTGAATAGTCCATTCTTAATCCGAACATATTTTTTTGCGTATAGCCGCCAATGCACAATAACCCGCTGATATTCAGGCCAACTATTGGCTTTTCAATATCAACCCCTTTGGTGAGGGGAAGATCATAGTATTCAGGCTTTATTGGATCAAGAATGAATCCCAAGTCATAACAGAAATGCGCTCTGGCCGCGTGTCGCGGGCCCATGAGTTTACGTGCCAAGGACAAGCTTTCATTGTCCCTGGCATAGACTGTCTCGGAGCGTCTCAGTATGAATGCGGCGACCCAGTCTGCGAAGTAGCTTTTGAACGGTCCGATAGTTTGCGGCATGATTACCAATCGTCTTCCCATGGCAATGGCCCACAATATCGGTAATACAATGTAAAGAAACCTTGCGTGTCCATAGATGTCGCTGAAACTGTCGCCGCCTGCTATGGACAAAACCAGGTCTGTTTCATAAAAATTCTTTAATGCGGCATTTCTGCTGATGATCTTTGAGGCAATGGCCTTTGAAGGAATGATTCTGCAAAGGATGGATAACAAAAGCAGAAGCGCAATATTGTTATAGAGATAAAACTTTTTTGAGAACCGCATGGCAATCAGGCTGACATTCACCACGCCGCCATTCATGCGGCATGCAAATGAATTGGAGCTTTGGGAATATTCCAGCAAGGAAATTTCAGCGTCCGGCCAAGCTTGCTTTACGCAAGCGATGGCGCCCATGGTGAGAGCGCCTACGCCCATATTTCCCGTATCGAAACCTGCACCCAGCAAGGCTACTTTTTTCATGGGATGCTCGATTTATTGTCAATAAATCCATATTCGCCCAAATCTCGTCTGCTTTTGGAGGACTTATATTCTTCTGGCGCCACGTTTGAGCCATTTAGGTCATTGCCCAATTGCCGCCATTCCCGCCAGGACTTCCCCACCAGATTCCAATAGGCGATGGTAGGGCCGGTGGTAGTGCAATTGTTGTGATCTATCTGAGTGGTTAAAATAGCGTCCACATAGATGTAATAACAGTATTTGGCGCCGAAAATAATATTGTTTTTGACGCTCACATTTTTGCCCGCATCCCCTTGGCCTACGATAATGCCAATATTACCTTGCGCAGTATCCATGACCAGGGTGTTATTCGCCACGACCACGCTGTCAAAATAGCGCACCCAAATCAGGGAGGCAAAGCGCGAGGTCCTGGAGTAAGTCAATAAATTTCCCGAGATGACCGCCCGTTTCCCCGGGTCGGTTAAGTAGATCAGCGAGGTCATGCTGGCGGTTCCGGAATCCCCGCGGGAGAAGTCGCCGTAAAACCTGTTGTCGCGTATCGTCAAATCGCTGAGGTATTGAGAATGATCGTCCTGCACGGAGTTCCAGGTATGGATGCCGTCTCCGTGCGTCTCGCCGACAATCTGGGATGAAAGGTCGTGAATGGCATTATTGGTTATTGAGATCCGGCCCATCCTGGTATTGGGCGCTTCCACGGCAACGACTATCGCTTGGCCAGCCGCGCTGATATCGTTACTGTCGATCCTGATGCCCTCCTCCATGGCCCCGGAAAAAGAATGGAGATAGAGTCCAATCCAAGCCTGAGGAGCAATAGTGCAATGGACTATGGCGTAGTTCGCACAGGCATTGATATCGATGGCCTTTCCCCCATTTGAAATTCCCGCTTTTCCAAAATCAATGAATTTGAGATCTTTGATTTGGAAGAAAGACTTTTTGTTGGCATATAGAAGTTGGGTACGGGAATGTTGACCCGAAAAGGTGGGTTGAACCCATTTGGACCCATTGTACCAACCGTGGTCGGTCGTATAGATATCCGGATTATTTTCGGCTCCTCCGAATTTAATTTTGAAAGGCAACGCTGTAGCAGGCCACACGCATCCACCTTTGAATACGAACCGATCGCCGGCATGGTGTCGGTACGATCCTTTAAAACCCACCATGCCCGGGCAGAGCTGCCAGGCTGATTCTTTCGAGGTGCCTATTTGCCCGTCCTTTCCCTTTTCAAAATCGATATAATAGGTATCCGCCACCGTTGGGGTGCACCCACTTAATAACAGCCACAGGATCATTAGAATCTTAGCCATACTAATGCGCCGTTTGCATGGGCTGATCAATGAACTGGCGATGCCATAGTTCAAAGGAAATAAGCAGGTAAATATGAAAGAGATAGTCTTCCTGGTTGGATTCATGAAGCGCGACAAGCTGCTTGATATAATTTATCTCGAAATATTTTCGAACCGCTGAATTTTCGGCGAACAGGCATTCATTGATAAAAGGCCGAATGGCGCCCCGCATCCATTTGTCTATCGGATTGGCGAATCCCTTTTTCTTCCTATAGACAACGCTTTTAGGCAGCCACTTTTCAGCCGCTTTCTTATGCAGGTATTTTCCCTGGAAGCCTTTTATTTTCAGGTTGGAAGGAATGGTCTCCACAAATTCGACGAGGCGGTGGTCCAGGAACGGCACCCGCGCTTCAATGGAATTGGCCATGGAGGTTTTGTCGTTTACCATCAACAAATCGTCCGGTAAATCGGTGCGTGTATCGATGTATAGCATCCGTGAAACGGGATCGAGATGGGCCACTTCTTCATACAAATGACGTAGAGATTCACCCGTTTCATGGCCGGCATATCCCAACATTTCCTTGGTTTCGGCTTTGAAGAGTTTGTTCTTCATGTCCGAATTGAAAAACGTATAGATCTTGGCAAACCGGGATAGCATGTCCGGCTCATCGAGCGAGGCCACGCCTCTTTTCAGCCTTTCATTGCGCGGAAGAAAATTGACCGCGCCGCGGATGGTTTTGGTCAGAACAGTCGGCAGGCGTGAATATAGGACGGACAGCTTGACGCCCAGATGCCGGTGATACCCCGCCCAGGGCTCATCAGCGCCTTGACCGGTAAGCACGACTTTGACATCCTTTTGAGCAAGCTGGCTGACAAAGTGGAAGGCCGCCGCGGTTTCATTGCCCACCGGTTCCTCGATAGTCGATATGTACTTTTCAAAGTAGGCCAGATAGTCCTGTGGCGTCACCATCATTTCATGATGCACGGCTCCGAAATGCTGGGCCATTGCCAAGGCTTCTTCGTTCTCGTTGGTTTTTTCCCCTTCGGAAAAGCCTATTGTGAAGGTGTGCAGCGGGCCATTGATATGTTGGCGCATTAGCGAAAGAATGGCTCCCGAGTCCACTCCGGAACTTAGGAAAAGGCCTACTGGCACGTCGCTTCTAGTTTGCAAACGTACCGCATCTTCAAACAGCTCCTGATAATGCTCCATCAATTCACGCTCATTTTTGCCTTCGCTGAGAGTAGGAACCTGATCCCAATACCGCTTTATGACCAAACCGGAATCGCTGGCCAGCAGAAAGTGCCCGGGCCTAAGCTTTTTGATGCCGCGAAACAGGGTGTCGGGCGCAGGGACATACCGATAACTGAAAAGGTCGCCTAATGCTTTTATATTGACTTCACGCGGACACTGTCGATCTTGCAGCAAAGCCTTAATTTCCGATCCAAAGAGCAGCCGGCCGTTTACCACGGTATAATACAAGGGCTTGACCCCCAAATGATCTCGGGCAAGGAATAGCCGCCGAAGGAACCTGTCCCAGAGTGCGAAGGCGAAGATGCCATTGAAGCGTTTGACGCAATCCACACCCCATTGTTCGTAGCCATGCAGAATGACTTCGGTATCGGATTTCGTTTTGAACCGATGGCCGCATTTAATCAGCTCATCGCGCAGTTCTATATAATTATAGATCTCGCCGTTGAAAACCAGTTGCAGGGTATCCTCCTCATTGGACATGGGTTGCGTGCCCCCTTCAACGTCAATGATGCTTAGCCTGCGGTGTCCCAGCCCTATCGCACCTTCCAGAAACCTACCGGATCCGTCCGGTCCACGGTGATGTAGCGCTTGGTTCATCGCATCCAATGTTTGCCCATCGACCGGTTCTCCGGACAGATTATATATTCCGCAGATTCCACACATATTCAATTCCCTTTCAAAGCTTTACGATAAATGCTGGTTTGAGGAGGCTGAAAATCCGGCGCGAAAGTAGGCTCTGGTAAGTACGCGCTTCAAATGGAGTCACCAATTTCACATGCCGCTTCCACCAGGAACGCATATACCCGTAAATCATGGCTGTCCCGGCCAGCACGGCCGGCTTCCCCCGGAAAATACGGTTGAGGGCCTTGACCATAAAGAAAAAAGGGCCACCACCCGTTCGATAAAATATTTCTCCATGCATGATACATGTGTGCAGTTGCCCCATTCCCGTGCCTTCCTTGCGGAGATGGTAAAACTGGATATCGGGGAAATGCGCGGTATCCCAACCTTTCGCCTGGGCGCGAATCTCATCAATCGTATCCCAACCGCGTTGAGCGATAAATCCCCCTATCTGTTCAAAGCATTCCCGTCGCACCACCTTGCTTGCGCCAGCCGCATGATACCCAGGCATGCGCACCGGCTCCCAGATGGGGCCGGAGGCTTCCAGGTAGATGCCCGATGCTATTCCCAACTTTTTTTGGCGCGAAAATCTCGAAAGGAGCGTTTCAAAATAAACTTCGTCAAACCGCAAGTCGCCGTCGAGTTTGACAATGAAATCGAAATCCATTCCATTCAACGCCTGGAAACCATAATCGAAAGCATGAATTTCGGCGGAACCGGTTTTTCGAACCGCCTCGCCTGGATGCAACAGGTAGCGAACCCATGGATACTGCCTTTCGCAAGCTTTTATGATTTCAGCCGTACTGTCGGTGGACGCGTCGTCAACCACCATCCACACTATTGGCAAGGCCTTTTGGGATACCATGGAAGCAATCGTATGCGGGAGAAATCGGGCTTCATTTTTTACCGGAGAGATCACGGCATATTTCCATGAATTAACCATTGGTGCTCCTTTTTTTACCAAGGACCAAGGAATCAACCAGAGCAAGATAGTCCACCTTTTTGCGATCCCAGTTAAATGCTTTGATGAACTCGAGGGCCGCGGCGGACAATGCATCCCTGCGCGCTTTGTCCTTGGATAGGAGGAGAATCTTATCGGCTAACTCACGTTCATTTCCCGATTCAAAAAACAGGGTGATGGAATCATTGAAATAGTATCGGTCGATCTTTGTGCTGGATATAAGTGTAGGCACGCCCAAGGCCATGAATTCGAAAATCTTTGTGCTAAACGCTTCGTTCCCGAAATCATCGGCCCTTTTAGGAATGACGCCAAGATCGGCTTGCGCCATTTTACCTGCGACCTCCTCCAAGGGAAGGATGCCATGGAAAATCACCTGTTTTTCGAGGCCGATGGAAACCACTAGATTTTTTAGTGATTGCTCTTCCCCACCCCTCCCATAAATGTCGAATACAAAAGGACCCAGATCCTGCTTGATAAGCGCGAGGGCGCGGATAGCAATATCGATTCCTTGATGATGGCTCATCGACCCGGGATAGATCATCGAAAAGAGGGTGCCGGAATGACGTGCCTGGCCGCTTTTAAAAATGGCCGGATCCGGATAATTCAGCATCACCGAGCACTTATCCCTTTTCACGGATCGGGCGATTAGCTTTTCGCCCCAGATATGGTTGGAAATAATGACATGGTCCGAAAATCCGCAGCATACTTTTTCGACAAGTTTGAGCATGCGAGCCAGGAATGTGATTTTACCGCCATGGAATTTCACGGCGTAGAACTCGGGAACTATATCATGAATGTCAAGAATAACCTTGGCTCCGGCCAGCTTAACCAGGAATGCGGCAAAGACTTCGAAATCGGGTACGGAATGGACATGCACCAGCTGGTATGGTTTTCGCATGTGACGCCAGGTCAGGAATAGGAAGGAGTTGCATAGGAAAAGCAGGATTTTGACCAGGTAATCAAGATTTCCCTTTTCATTTATTTTCCGGGTCTGGACCCTGAAAACATTAACCCCGGAAATCACGACAGACCTAGGTTGGCCTGGCTGGCCGCAGGCCACCACATCAACCGTATCCCCTCTTTTTACCAAGGCTTCGGCGTATCGCCGGACTCGGTTGTCGCCCTCATAATAGGTATAGGCCAATACGCAAACTCTCATAAGAAATCGTCTTTCCGTTTTATGTATCCAGGGTATCTTCGGAATTTGTTTGGCCCTGCACGGTTTTTTCCGCTGAATGGCGCCAACGCTTTTTTACCAAGGCGAGCAGGTTGAATCGTTTCAGGGTTTTTTCCGCCACCATTCGAAGCCCAGCCAGTAATTTTCTAAAAATGTTTGCCAGGAGCATTAGGGGAGTTTTGTTGAAAATGTAGAGGTCCGACTCTTTCCAATTTCGATCTCCGAATCGCTGTTTATATTCCGCGTCTCCGAATCCGAAATCGATGCTGCGTAATGTATTGGTTACGTAAAGATCCTCGATCATTTTTATGAACAGGATCCGGCCTGGGCTGAAATGGTTCAAGTCCGAATTGAATCCGGTATAGTCAAGGTAGTAGACCTCTTGATACAAAGTCCCCAGCCAGAAAGCGCGTGGTTTTTCATTGGCAAACAATACATAGCCCCGCATCCACCCATTCCGCGCCCCCAGGTCAAGGCGGCTGCGCATTTCCTTGGTGTCGCAAAAACCTTCTCCCAACCCCCGCAAATAGGTCGCCTGTGAAATTTCCTCCGCGGCTTTGCAGAATCTCGACACATCTTCAGGTTTTTGAAACATCTTTATCTCGATATCCCCGCCGGAAAATTGCGCGAGTTTCCGTTCCTTATTCCGGAATTGGGAACGATGCTTTTTGCTGATCCTATTTTTGAATAGATCCGCGGAATCTTCCAATTCCGCCCACCAATGGAGATTGTCCTTCAAAAGGGTGGCCCTGAACAGGAACGAGACATTCCCAAGCGCGGCCTGATAAACAGGGTGATCCAGCTTCATAGCCCCAAAGTGAGTTGCGTCTATTTGTCCTTGCTTCATCCATTTCTGCAGGTGTTGAATGAATACGACCGAACCTATGGAATCCCATATTCCCATAAGACCACCATATATAATGGTGTATTGTAACAGGGCGGAATGGAAAACCTTAAGATAGCCGAAGGTTGTGGGTAAAAGAACTTTTTCAAGACGTCCTACTGCAAGTGCAACGGGAACATCCTTGATAAAAAGCACCATCGCCACAGGATTTACCACCGCGGGCCGGCTG
>JAYTHY010000116.1:0-22055 GCA_043732185.1 Fibrobacteria bacterium | reverse complement strand
GCAAAAGCAAAGACGGGGTGATGGTTAAACAAGATAAATTTCCTCTGGCAGAACCCGAATCTGTCGCGGGTACCCCCATGGGCGTGCAGCTGCTTGCTTTCCTTTGCGGAATAGTAGTGGCGGTTCTCGGATTCAAATCCGCTCATCAAGACTTTGTCATTATCCGAAAGTTGACCCATCTGGCAAGTTTTGTGGAAGTCCCCGGAAAAATTTTACAGGTCAAAGTACGCGTAGACTCCACCGGTTCATCGGAAGATTTTTATCCGGATGTCCTTTATGAATACTTTGTTGAGGGCGCCAGCATTTGGGGCTGGAGATTGTCTTACGAAGAAAAGCCTGCAACCAGAACTTACTGGGAAAAGAGACTTGGCGGCTATGCTGTGGGCGCCACTGTCCCCGTGTACTACAACCCTGCGCTACCAAAAGACTCGATATTGGAAAAACGACGAGAAAATCTTTTTCGAAATTGGATGAAGATGTTACTCGGCATTGGGTTTTTGACCGCCGGCTTGGTACTGGCGCTTCTCCCGGCGTGGACTTGGCTGCGAACGCTTTTTACTAAAAAGCCGATTTAACCCTCTAAAATATAAACCCGGCCATGATGGCGACTACCACCGTTTTTACGTCCTTCTGCGCGCTCTTATCGATAGTGTTTTTGCCCAGGTTAAAACGAAGTTGAAAAGAACCCAGCCCCCATTCAACGCCGCCGCCTAGACACAAAGTCCATTCATAGTCCACCAAATTCTGCTTTTCGATCATGCGAGGGGTCTCCTCGGGAACAACTGTACCGCCGTTGGCAAAAGTGATGTACTCTGAAAAAGAATCCTTCGAGAATAGATAGGATAGCGATGGACCACCAAAAAAAATCGGCAGGACCTCATTGCCGGTGGGCGCGGTTACTTTCAGGAGGAAAGGAATTTCCAAAGCCTGAATTTTAATAGTATTGACTTTAATCCGTTCCGCGCCAATGTTTACAGGATCCGGATCATAGGTCCGGATAGCGCCGCTTTTGGCTACGTATACAAGATCCGTTTCCACGCCCAAGAAAACTGGGAGGTGAAAAGCCAATGTCACACCTGTAGTGGGCCAGACGTTCATGTCAAAATCTTGGACACTTTTTCCCCAGAAGGAAGCGCCGGTAATTCCGCCTAGAATGCCCATCGCCACTGGCTTGCGTTCTGCTGATACTGGCTGTACGAGGAAGACCAGTATTAAACCCAAAATTATGTACAAAAGGGGGCTCCTCAGAGCTGCATTTACTCTGAAGTCCGTTTCTGTTATTTTAATTGGGTGGATTGCCATGGCCAACCATTGTCCTAATTGAAGAGGAGAGGAGACAAGCAATGAAGAAAGCAGAAGAGAGGCCTGGCCCATAGGCCAGGTAACCCGTTTAAATTACTGGATTTTGACTTTGAGCTCTTTTCCAAGAGCCTTGGCTATTCTTTCCAGAGTGGAAAGCTTAATGTCTTCCGCATGGTTTTCAATTCGGGATATTGCCGTACGCTTGGTCTTCAACCGATGGGCCAATTCTTCCTGAGAAATGGCCGCAGATTCCCTAGCTTTACGGAGCATGGCTCCGACTGTGGATTCGCCTGTGCTGCTGCCGGTTTTCTTATCGGACTTTCCTGCGCTTTTGCTTTTTTTCGCTTTTGCCATGTCGGGTCTCCTACTATTGGGGAAAATTCCACCTTAGGCCAAATATGTTAACTTATGGGTTAACCTCTGTCAAGGTTTCCTGCCTAATAGGGGGAAGCGAGCACGCTACCCCATCCAGTAGCTTGCAGGTTAAGCCCTCTCCAGTTTTCGGTGCTGCTAGTTTCTGCTTCGGCCTTGCTTTGGGCCAAGCAACATGTGCCTTAAACCCGCCCAAAATCAAAAATAATGTTTGGAATTTTTTCAACATTTTTTGAAAATATTTTGCATTGGAAGCGACCAGGGAATCTTTAGGCAGCAGTAGAAGAAGAAAGGATCTATTCCTTTTACTAAATTTCAGATATGCCTCAAACTGTTCAGATTCGATATTACGCCCAACTTCGCGAAGCCTTAAAAACCGACTGCGAGGTTATTTCCCTGGAATTGCCCATTAAAGAACGCGAACTGCTGGGTTTTCTAGCCACTTTGCATCCTAAACAAAAGGAATTGTTTTTCGCCAGCCGGGTAGCCGTGGACGAGGGCTATGTGCATGCAGAAGTGGAATTGGCCGGGTTTTCCGAAGTCGATATCATTTCGCCGGTTAGTGGAGGTTAGATGTCACACCCCCAAATTACGCAGCAAGACACCTTGTATCTGAGCATGGAGCCCCTAGACCGGGACGCTATGCGGGACGAAGTTCAAGATTCCCATAGTGGCGCCGTATTGGTCTTTGAGGGAACGGTGCGCGATCATTCCGAAGGCTTGATCGGCATTGTTGCTTTGGAATATGAAGCCCAGGTTTCCATGGCGGACAAAGTGATTGCTGACATTGTGGAAGATGTCTATCGGACCACTCCAGTTGAGCGTATCACCGTGCGTCACCGCCTGGGAAGGGTCGAATTGGGTGAAGCCACAATCATAATCGCTGTCAGCGCCGCTCACCGTGATGAAGCTTATCGTGCGTCGCGCCTCATCATTGACAGGATTAAACATGAAGCGCCGATATGGAAAAGAGAAATCCTTCCGGACGGCAGCGGTCAGTGGAGTCGCGGGTGTACTGCGCGCCATGAAACTGCGAGAAAATGAATTCTATCGAGGCTATCCGGCCCGTTCTGGACCGGGCCTTGGAAGGCCGTCGCCTTACCCCTGCTGATGCGCTAATCCTCCTAACTTCCAATGACTGGCCGGCTATGGTTTCTGCCGGAAACATTGTGCGGCAGCGAAAGCACCATCCCAGCGAAGTCAGCTATACGGCTTATCGAATCATAAACTACACCAACCATTGCGATGTGGACTGCACGTTCTGCTCTTTCAAGGACGATGTCGACAGCGATCGCGGCTACACATTGAGCCTGGATGAAATCGCAGCCAAGACGGAAGAGGCTATTGCTCTTGGCGTAGACACCATTTTTTTCCAGGGCGGAGTGAACCCAAATCTTCCCCTTGCCTATTATATCGAAGCCTTAAACCTGCTTTCCGGAAAATACGGTATGCATGTACGAGGATTCTCACCGGTCGAACTGTTACGATTGTCGCAAAAGGAAGGTTTGTCGCTGCCCCAACTCTTGGGCAAACTTAAGGATGCAGGTTTGGGATCCGTTCCTGGCGCGGGAGCAGAAATTCTTACCAACCGAATGCGGCAGATACTTTCGCCAAAAAAATTGTCCGGTGAGGATTGGTGCAGGGTGATGGGTGAATGTCACCTGCTTGGTCTTCCGGGTTCGAGCAACATTGTTTTCGGATCTGTGGAAACGCCAACCGATATCTGCGAACACCTTACCTTGATACGGGATCAACAGGATAAAACCGGTGGATTCTTGTCCTTTGTGCCCTGGGTTTTCCAAGCCCAAACCCGAAAATTTACCATCAGGCACGTTCGCGGCTGGGAGTATCTGCGCATGATTGCGTTAGCGAGACTTTTTTTAGACAACATTGAAAATATTGAAGTCAGTGTATTGGGCATGGGCCGCGATTTGGGAGAGATGGCCTTGGAAGCGGGTGCCAATGACATCAACAGCATTGTCATCGAAGAAAATGTTTTAAGGTCCGCGGGACTTAAAACCCTTGGCGCAGCAGTCAAGTTTATTCGCGAGGCCGGTTATCAGCCACGACGCCGTACGCTGAATTATGGCTTCGAAAAATTTAAAGACGTGGTTGAATAGTTCTCATTCACCCAATCGCTTGCGCAAATCAGCAAGGAACTTTTGCAGAGCAACAGAATACCCAATCTGAAACCGATACCGAAAGCGTTCTACGGGATTGGAAATATCCCCTTCCTCCGTTGCCTCTATCAAGGTACCACCCGCTTCCATAGCTACAATCAGCAGCGTCCGACTGGCATGCATGGCACTGACACCGGAGGTCATTTGGCTGACCCATTTTCCGGGAAGCACAGATCCCGCATTCGTATAATTGGCAAGCCGGCCTTTGCCGTCGTACTCCTTCCACTTCAAGTCCGGCTTCATGCCCGCCATCTCCACAAGCGTGACGTCCGGTCTCCAACTGGGGTAGTTCTCCACCGCATTTAAAGCCTTCCATATGGCCTCGGGAGTCGCCTCCACCTGCAAAGAAGCTTTAACAGAATAATGAGAACCGACTAAAATACCCGTCAGCCAAACAAAGGCCACGGCCGCAACTGGAAGTGCTATTAGAATCCACAATCGCCGCATATGCGATAAGTATAAGATGGAATAAAGAGAAAAGCCCTATCGAAAAAGGAGCAATGTTCAGGATCGCAAAAGCGGAATCAATTCGTTCAGAGCGCGGATTTCCTGCCAAACCCCTTCTGCTTGAAAGGGGTCATCCCCATTATTGAGGCCAATAAAACGCACTTTAGCGCTTTCTGCCGCCTTTTGATCCATAATTGCATCACCCACAAACCAGCACTCCCCGGCATCGAGGCGATACGCTTCGATCATCTCCTCTATATGTCCAGCCTTGCCTCCCGGGGTCCCACAGACTTTGAGGAAGTAAGCATCCAATTTGAATTGGTTTATAGTCCGATCGATGGCGACTTGGGGCGTTCCGGTTACCACGGCCATATGTACGCGCAAGGTGCGAGCCGCCTCAAGAAATTCCATTGCACCAGACTTTAAGGTCATTTTACCCCGACTGGCTTCATCATGCGCCGTAAATCTCTCTAATGTGGTTTGGAACAAGGGCTCCGGCATGGGTTTTCCCGCAAGCGCCAAATAGATAAGGGGAATAGTTTTGACTCGCGACAATCCCGCGGAGGCCAATTGAAGTTGGTGAATGGCTTCTCGAGCAAATCCACAGCCTGCAAAGGCATGGCAATACGCGTCCAGCTTGAGATCCATGGAATCCATGATCACCCCGTCAAAATCCAAAAAGAGTAGCTGCGGTCTGGGCATGGTTATCTGGGAAGGGCAGCCGTTTTCTGTTCAAAACGGGTTTGGTAATTGGTCTTTAAACTGTCGGCAGCCAAAGCCTTGTAACTGGCAATTCCATTGACTTCCCTGGTTACACTACCAACTCGATCGGGAGGGTCTGGATGAGTGGAAAGCCAGCCAAATCCCGTCCCCGGATATCGGCTAAAAAACTTTGCGATGCCCATGGGGTTTCGCTGAACATATGCTACATGCTTGGTACCATACTCATCCGCTTCAGCCTCATTGGATCGCGTGACTTTGATGGCTGCCAGCTGGAAAAAGCTTCCCGCCACCAGTTGCGTCAACTTACCGGCATCGTTGCCCAACAAAGCTTGGAAAAGCAGGGACAACGCCGCATCCTTGGCCATGGCATCGCGATAATGGTGCTGGGTGACATGGGCAATTTCATGACCCAGTACACCAGCCAATTCGGACTCGTCTTTCATTTTTTTGATGATGCCGGTGTAGATATAAACATACCCGCCAGGGACGGCGAAGGCATTTTCAATGGCCGTATCGACCAAGGTAAAAGTGAAGGGATAACCGGGTTTGTCCCCTTTAGGAATGGCCGCCACAATTTCCTTAGCCAAATCGAGCACATAATTCTGAAAGACTATTTTCTCAGCAGTATTGGCTTGGTAGATAGGATAATGCACCTTAATACTGTCCACTGTACGCAGCTGCAAATCAAACTCCGCACCTAATTTCATTTCGTCCGCTTCAGAAATCAAAAGCGCGCCTGTGGTTCCAAAAAAATCACAAGAGCAACGGGTCAGTAATACTGCGGCTATCAGCACCGGCATCAAGTTTTTAATTTTCCAGGTTTTCATTTTCTCATCCTCCCATATCGAACGTGCAGCCTCTCAAGTGGCTTAGCGGAAACTTTTGGCGTGATACATTTTATAGTAAACGGCGGCATGCATTCCAATCGTCAAGGGAAACCAAAAGCAATATCCCCAGTTTTGCGGATAGGCCGTCACGTATTGGAAAATATCCGTCGAAAGACGTCCAAATGGCATATGGGGATTGGCCATGAAAATGCGATACTCGGTGGAAACAACAGAGGTCAATCCATAGGTATTCCAGAAAATCAGCAAGGTGCGGTACAAACCACTTTCGGGCTTATATTTGACATAGAGCCCAACAGCCCCCAATCCGGTAAGGATCTCACTCAATCCAACCGGAGCTGCGAATTCCGAAGGCACATACCCGCCGTAAATGGCCAATAAAAAATGCAGTCCCATTAAGCGCGTTGTTTGCCACAGCAGCAACTCTTTCATCGGAATCGCTTCCACTTTGCCACTGAGCCGACCCTTGAACAAAAGATCCGCTACGAAAAGTATCCAAGGAAGTTGTCCCACCAGCAGAAAAATAGCCGGGCTTTTCCAATCCAGAAAATCCCAAAGATTCAGCAGGAATGCCAGGTTCAAGAAAAGGAACCAAGCCAGCATCCACCAAACCTTACGACCAAAATGCGCAGGCATGAATACAAAGCCGAGCAAAGAGGAACCATAAAGAACAAGATCCGGCACCAATTTGTCTGCCCGATCGATTTCAGAAATCCATTCCAACACGGAATTCTCCAGGTCTATAATTGGTCAAGACTGCTGAGAACCAAGGAACACGCTTCCTGAACTTGGATACCCTTGGCTTCCAACTGATGCTCGAGGGCGGGATTTTCCGCACCGGGATTGAAAATGATTTTTGGAATGCCACAAGTTTCTAAAGCCGTTGCCAGGGCAGTGCTGCGTTCAGGACCGAGATAGACGCTGAGCACATCGATTCCCTTCGGCAAGGAAGCCAGATTTGGGTAGACGTGTAGACCATCAAGTGTGGTCAAAGCAGGATGTACCGGGAATACTTCGTGACCCTTTAAGTGCAAACGCTTGACCAACATGTTACTGCTGCGATCCGGATTATCCGAAGCTCCAAGAATCGCGACTTTTGATAATATGGTCATTGGCTTACCCCGATTGAAAAAATGCGTCAGCGAGAATGCTTGGGTCCGCGGAAAAATCCAAAGAGGCTTCCTATTATGCCCCCCAGAATATGCGCGAATTGGGAGATATCGTCTTTGGAAAAAGCTTGTACCACTTCGCGGGCCATGAACAGCACCAGCACCAACAGAAACGTCAAAGGTATTTCCCCTTCTCGATGATTGGTGAAGGAGGCCAAGAGAATCATTAAAAAAGCCAAACCGCTGGCACCGAGAAGCCCGGTAGAAAACAGGGCCGAATTGAGCAGTCCCGTTATCAACGCAGTGATCAGCATCATCTTTATCAAATTGCCGGATCCGTACTTCTCTTCCAAAATGGGTCCGACCAATAGAATCACGGAAAAATTGGAGACGAGATGGCTCCAGTCGCGATGACCCAGAACATGGCCTACCAGTTGGAAATAATACAACGGCGAAGTGAGGCGAAAGCCCGGATAGGTAACGAACAAATACGGCATGAGCCGTCCGCCCAACAAACCGTCCACGGCCAAAACGATACAGGCCGCCAGGGCGAAGGTGAGGATAACGGGAGAATTATACGTCGGCTTGAAGGGAAACTTGGCCACCCTTACAGATCCGTGGCCTAGCTTCGACCGTGAATGAGTTGATAGGTAAGAATACCATGCGCCACGGAAACGTTCAGTGACTCTACTTTGTTCTTCAGAGGAATTTTGACGACGGTATCCGCCATGTCCTGATATTGCGCGCCGGTTCCAGCCCCTTCGTTGCCGACAATGAGCGCAACCTTTTTGCGCAGCTTGGCTTGATCCAATGTCAATCTAGCATGCGATGAAGTAGCCACGATTGAAAATCCCTTCAAGCGTAAAAATTCCATTTTGGCGCCCAAGTCTTCACCGGTTTCAAAAGGCAAACGCATCAATGCCCCCACGGATGAGCGGACCACCTTGGGATTATACGGATCACAGCTTCCCTTTCCGACTACGACAGCATCCATGCCTAATGCCAGCGACGTGCGCAATATGGCACCGACATTGCCTGGATCCTGAACGCCGTCAAGCAAGGTGACATAACGCGCCAAACTCCAATCCGGCTTCAAGGTGGCAAAATTTGCCACGGCGATAATCCCCTGCGGCGACTCCGTATCTGACAACGCGCTGATATCATCAGCTGTCACTTTGATCATTTCGATACGGTTTTTTTTACAAACGGATAACAGTTCCAAATCCGCGAACTCTTCCGAGTAAAGAACGGTGGCAACTATGCCCGTGCCGGCTGCAAGAACATCGGAAATATTCTTGGAACCTTCCAGCAGAAACCGACTTTCCTTCCAGCGACCCTTATCCGTCTTAAGCGGAAGAAAAGGTTTTACCTCCAGGCTCACTGGTTTATGGATGACACCACCCACACGCTCTATTACGCGAGGAGGAATGTGATGGATGGAATTATTGGACCCCCGCGAACCGGAATCCCGATTATAGCCCGGTTGCCGAGCAGGATAGGGTTTTTGCGCATACCCACCCGATGCAGGATTATCAAATCGGCCATTCGGCCTATCGCCACGCTCACTGGGGCGATTTGACCTCTCGCCACGGTCCTGTGAACGGTTTGGCCTGCCTTCGCCGCGGTCGTTCGAACGGATGGGCCGTCCCTCGTCCCGATCGGAATATCGGCTCTTCACTTCCGGGGGCGCGCTTTTTATTTCACGATGGCCCTTGGAGATTTTGGCGACGGGCTTCTCTCCACCTTGCTTTCCGGATTTTGGAATGAATTTAGCAGCGGGCGAGGGAGTTGCTGCCTTGGGTTTGGGCGCGCTATCCTTCGCAAAATCAGAATCGTCTAGGAATCCGGAGAGATCAAAATCACCATCTGCATCATCGGAATTACCCGGAAGAGAGTCATTCATTTCCAGGGCCGCCTAATGGGATTTGGGATTGAGGTGGTTCTGGGAAAGCAGTTCCACAGATTTTTTGTGGATGCCTTCCGCATCAAGACCATGGATCTTATGCAGGACGGGAATCTCTCCATGCGTCACAAATTCATCGGGAAGTCCAAGATGGCGAATTGCCAAATCATATCGGCCCATTTCAGAAATGAGCAAGGCCACGGACTCACCATAACCGCCGTGAACAACATTGTCTTCAATGGTTAGTACGGCGCGGTGGCGGCCGAAAAGTTCCGCATACGCTTCTCTATTCAAAGGCTTGACGAAACGCACGTCCACTATGGTCGGATGAATGCCATCCTTCTCAAGTGCAGCAGCAGCTTGCTTGGCTTGGCCGACCATATTGCCAACCGCCAGGATCAAGAGTTCTTCGCCCTCCTGAATGATACGCGGGATACCGATGGGTAATGCTTCAAAAGGAGCCTTGGCATCAATCGTTGCTGCGCTGCCGCGTGGATAGCGCAATGCGACGGGACCCTCATTGTATTTGATCGCCGTATACAACATATTGCGCAATTCTTTTTCATCCGATGACGCCATGATCACGATGTCTGGAATCATCCCGAGATAGCTGAGGTCCATAGCGCCGTGATGGGTGGCACCGTCCAAGCCGACCAGTCCAGCCCGATCAATGGCGAAGACCACATTCAAATCTTGAATGGCGACATCATGCACAATCTGATCGATGGCCCGTTGCAGAAAGGTGGAATAAATAGCCACTACGGGTTTTAAACCTTCACAGGCCATGCCCGCCGCAAAGGTAACGGCATAGGGTTCCGCGATGCCAACATCGTATACGCGCGAGGGAAGTTCCTTGGCCATGATATTCACGCCGCAACCATCGGGCATTGCCCCAGTAATTGCGATGACTCGTGAGTCTTGCTTGGCGATTTCCAACAAGGCATCACCAAACACTTGAGTCAAGGTCGGCGTTTTAGCCGGTGCCGCTTTGGGTTTTCCGGAGTCGATGTCAAAGGGATTGGAAGCATGCCATTTGATGGCGTCCTTCTCCGATTTCTCCCAGCCAAAGCCTTTGGTGGTTACGACGTGGATGAGATTTGGTCCTGGACGCTTTTTGACGGCTTCCAGAATCTCAATCAACTCGCCGACATTATGTCCATCCACGGGGCCGAAATAGCGGATACCCAAATCCTCAAAAAATCCACCGGGAAGAAATATTTTCTTTAAGCCATCGTCTACCTTGCTCGCCAGCTTCTGCAGTTCTTTGCCATGTGGCAAACGACCGGTAAGATCCCATACTTCGTCTTTGAGTTTGTTGTAGGTAGGGTTGGTAATAATGCGATTCAAATACTTGGAAATGGCGCCTACATTTTTGGCAATCGACATTTTATTGTCGTTGAGAATAAAGGTGATTTTTTCATTGATCTCACCGGCATTATTCAAAGCTTCGTAAACCATTCCGCCCGTCATAGCGCCATCACCGATTACGGCGACAACATCGAAGTCCAGCCCTTTCTGAGTGCGGGCTGCAGCCATACCAAGGGCCGCAGCAAAAGACGTCGACGCATGTCCAGCGCCAAAAGCATCATACGGACTTTCATCGCGTTTTAGAAAACCGGAAAGGCCTCCAAATTGTTTTAGGGTATGGAAGTCTTTGTATCGTCCCGTCACCAATTTGTGGGGATAAGCCTGGTGACCGGTATCCCAAACCAGCTTGTCCACGGGCGTGTTATACACCTTGTGCAAGGCGAGCGTCAGTTCAACCGTACCGAGACTGGAAGCTAAGTGGCCTCCTTTATTGGCGACTTGGCGAACAATGACATCGCGGATTTCGCTAGCCAGTTCCTTGAGTTGGTCGATGGACATGTTCCGTAAATCGGCAGGAGATTGAATTTTTTCAAGCATTAGCTGTAGATCCCATAGTCTAGAAGGGGCGATTTCTCAATGCACCCGGGTGATGATATAATCGGCGATCATTTCCAAAATGCCGCTTTGTAACGAAAGTTTCCGTAATTCTAATTTTGCGTCTTCCACAAGTTGGCGTGCCTCAAGCTTGGAGGCCATAATGCCTACAACCGCTGGATACGTTGCCTTGCCTTTGGCCAAATCCGAACCGGCATCTTTACCTAACGCTTCGGTTGTTTGCTCCAAGTCCAAAATATCGTCGACAATTTGAAAGGCTAGACCAATCTTATTGCCAAAAGCCCCAAAGCCCTTGATAACCTCGCGCTCCGCACCCGCCAATTGGGCGCCGAGCATCAAGGAAGCCTCGATTAGCGCGGCAGTTTTATGATTGTGGATGTAGTTCACGGTCTCCAAGGAAACCTTTTTGCCCTCGCTCTGTATGTCGACGACTTGACCTCCAAGCATGCCCTTGGTGCCAAGCGCACGCGCCAAAGTGGCGATGCTTTCTGGATGACCGGTCTTGGCCAAAAGTTCAAATGCGTAGACCAGCAACGAGTCTCCGGCGAGGATGGCAATGGCCTCTCCGAAAACCTTGTGGTTGGTGGGCCGACCCCGACGAAAATCATCATCGTCCATGCAAGGCAAGTCGTCGTGGATGAGCGAAAAAGTATGGGTCATCTCCAAAGCGGCCGCGGCCAATAAGATATTTTCTCCCTCGCCTTGACACGCTTCAAAGGCAGCCATCGCCAGGGCGGGACGTAACCTTTTGCCTCCAGCAAAGATGGAATAGCGTACGGCTTTATGGAGGTCAATTGGCGCTTCGGTTTCCGCAGGCAGGTATTTTTCCAGGGCGGCATTAACGCTCAAGGAGGCCTGCTGCAGGTATTCCTCAACTGAAACGATGGTTTGGATATTTGGGGCTGACATGATCCTTTATACCTGCGCTAAACCTAGGCAAAATGTTACAAAAAGGGCTCTACCAAACATACTAAAACAGGTCCATTCCGGGTGGGGGTTTCGCCTCGGCAATGGGTCTTAAGTGCCGCAAACGCAAGTTTCCCATCATCCGCAGGGCCGATGGCCTTGAGGCTTTTCAGGTCTGAGACTTTTTAAGGGTAGCGGCCTCGGCTACGGCTGTCTCGGCCGCTAGGACAGTATTCGTTAATAACATGGCAATGGTCATAGGGCCCACGCCGCCCGGCACCGGCGTAATGTAACTGGCCTTCTTTTCGACGGATTCGAAATGGACATCTCCAACCAGTTTGAAACCGGATTTGGTTTTGTCGCTCTTAATTCTGTTCATGCCCACATCAACAACCACGACGCCATCTTTTACCATATCGCCGGTAATAACTTCTGCCTTGCCCACGGCAGCGATTAGAAAATCCGCCTGCTTGGTGAAAACGGAAAGGTCTGGCGTGCCGGTATGACACAGGGTAACGGTTGCATTGGCATATTCCTCTTTTTGCATCAGCATATTGGCCAGCGGCTTGCCCACGATATTGGACCGCCCCACAATCACCACATGTTTTCCGGAAGGTGAAAGTTGATAGGTCTGTAACAGAACCTGCACGCCCCATGGAGTACAAGGCCGAAATCCTTTGCGGCCAAGCATCAAATTGCCGAGATTGGTTGGATGGAAACCATCCACATCCTTGTCCGCAGAAATGAGGTTGAGCAATTTTTCCGAGGGAAGATGAGCGGGTAATGGCAGCTGCAAAAGGATTCCATGTACCGCAGGATCACGATTTTGTTTTTCCAAATGCGCGGTCAGTTCCTGTTCAGAAATGGTGGCGGGCAATCGATGAGTCCAAGCTTGAATTCCGGTTTCGGTGGCGGCGGCATCCTTGGAAGCCACATACACTTTTGAGGCCGGATCTTCTCCGACCAAAGTGACACTTAAACCGGGACGGATTCCGGATTCAGCGAGCTTGCGGACGCGATCCTTAAGTGCAGCACGAATATTTTCAGCGGTTTTTTTTCCATCGAGTAGTGTTGCCATGCTTGGAAAATCTAATAAAGAAACTCTGCCGACTTACCGCGCATTATCCCGGGCCTTGTGATCAATAGGTTTAATGGACCCTGTCCAGTTCGAGCTTCCCCTCGGACGGCCGGCAAGCCGGACGCTCAGGGGCATGCTCTTGTTGCACAGAAATACCATTTTATTTGATCTAGGTTTGTAAAGCCGAGACGCATGACGCGCGCGACAGAGCTCCTAATTCGACGGGTCAATGGCCCGATCCAAACTGGCGCTCAAGGACCTCGCTTTCTCCTGAATCCGAATGGATTGTTTATCGTACTCTTCCATCTTGGACTTGAGTTCAAAAAGTTCGCCGGTTAAATTCAATGCGGCCAGAACCGTCATTCGGAACTTGTCCACATTGATGGCGCCTTTTCCCATTTCCTTGATTTTAAAATCCAAATATCCGGCCAATCGCTCCATGGTCTGCGGGGATTGATCGGATTTGACCTGGAAAGTCTCACCGCAAATGTTCACCTTGTAGGAATTGTCCATATTTTCCTAATATACCACCAGAAATCGCGGCCAAACCAGCCCACTACCGGAAAAATCAAGCCAGAGCAGTATCGAGACGGGAGACCATGTCCCGGATGCGCTCACCCACCAAGTTGATATTGTCGGATTTGCTGTTCAGCTCGTGGCGAATCGCTTCCAACTCTTCATCTTTTTGCAGCAACTGCTTTTCCAGATTCCCGGCTTTTTCCAGGGAAATATGCAATTCCGTCCGGATGCCTTCCCTTTCTCGCTTTAAGTCCTCGATGATGGCCAGAGCGCTTTCGACCTTTTTCGCGAGTGCGTCAAATTGACTGAAATCCATTTTATCTCCTTTTTTTGGTGCTTTATAATGGCGCTGAGAATGCTAGATGTTCATTTGAAAAGTATTCCGGTGTCCTTGGCCAATTCTTGATTGAGCCGTTCCTGAGCCTTATTCACTTCTTCATCAGTCAGGGTTTTTTCCTTATGTCGGTAGATAAAGCTGTAATGTAGGGCTTTTTTTCCATCCGGTATTCCCGACCCGCGATACACACTATTGAGTCGCACTTCTTGGAGATTGGCAATCCGACCAATAGGCATTTTGGCCAGGATTTCTCCATGTGTTCTGGAATTTTCAACGACCAGGTTTAAATCCCGAGACGTGCCGGAGAATTGTCCAATGGGCGAAAATTTAAACGACCGACGTTCCGCCGCGAGCAGTCCAGATAAGGATATTTCCGCTACCAGAACGGTGCCTTTTAAATCAAAGCGGCCTTGCACCCGGGGATGTAGAATACCGAAGCTTCCGATACGCGCCGATTTTTGTGATCCCGCATTGCGACGCCACCCTTGCAGTATTCCCGCCCCTAAAGGCGCTTGCCCTAGATGGGCAACAATAGCACCGGATTCGGTCGGATGCAAATAGGTTTCTGAAGACGAACATTCAAAATTCGCCTGCACACCAGTAGCACCGAAAATGTTTTCGAGCAAGCCTTTAAGATGCGCAAACTCAACGGGTGCCGGTTCCGTTGCAGTATCGGAGTCCAAAGTCCAAGGTCGACGATCCGGCCATTGACCACTGAGTACGATATACAGAAACTCCTCTTCCCAAATACCGGGCGCGCGATTGGACTGCTCTTCTGGATGATGATAGAACGCTTTGGCGATTTCAAAAAAACGGCAATCCCGTTCCTGGTTGTTTTGGTTGTACACAACCGCCTGTAACATGGCGGGCAAAGTCGTCGTGGGCAAAATCTCCCATTCCTCGCTGATGGGGTTGCGCAACGGTACCACCATCTGGCGGGAATCGGCCGGAGCCAAACCCAGCTTGGCCAGGGCTTTGCGCGAGGAGAAACGGAGGTTCAGGGTTTCATTGAGCCCAGCATCACGGAGAAAATGACGAAGCGTTTTAGCCAAGTTTTCATTGGCTGGAAGTGCGGCAAAGCCCAATGGCAATAAAGGCAAAACGGACGGAATGGAATTGTAATCGCCAAGGCGCGCGACCTCCTCAATGAGATCTGCTTCTCGCTCCAAGTCTCCGCGGAAACCGGGAATCGCAAAAGAAATGGCGCTTTCGTTGTGGACACTTGCGGATCCACGGCTTTCCAAACCGATGGCTTGTAAGCGGTTCAAGGCATCTTGCCCTGTCACAGGCATGCCCAGGATTTTTTGCGCGCGACTGGGTCGTAAGGAAACCAGCCGCGGTGAAGTGAGGTGGGCTTTGGCCGTTTTAAGGATAGCACCCTTAGCAACTCGGCCACCACACCAGCGGGCGATTAAACCCGCCAGGTAATCGCTTACCCAAACTGTGTTTAATGGATCGACACCGCGTTCAAATCGGTAGGAGGAATCGCTGGAAAGGCCGTGGCGGCGGGCCTGGCGGCGAACCACGGCAGGATTGAAATAAGCCACTTCCAGGAAAATATTTGCAGTCTCCGCATCCACCTCGGTGCGTTTTCCGCCCATGACACCCGCCAGCACCATAGGCCCTTGTACATCGGCAATGAGCATGTCTTCGGCTGTAAGGCTACGCTCCACGCCATCCAGAGTGACCAGTTTTTCTCCCGCTTTCGCCCGCCGGATGTGCACCTGGTTTCCCGAAATTTTATCGAGGTCGAAGGCATGGGAGGGTTGGCCGAGTTCAAGGAGAACATAATTGGTGAGGTCAACCACATTGTTGATGCTGCGTTTGCCCAGGGAATGCAATGCCTTGACAAGCCACTCCGGGCTGGGTCCTATCTTGACTCCTTGAATGATTCGGCCCACATACTGAGTGCATCCGTCTTCCTCTTCAAGGCGAACCTCAGCCAAGCTGGAAGCATCGGGACCTGTTTCCAGGAGTTCCAATTTAGGGTAACAGAGCGGTTTCCCAAACTTCGCGGCGAGCTCCCGGGCAATCCCAATATGGCATAGCGCGTCAGGCCGATTGGGAGTGACATTGATCTCAAAAACCGTATCGCACAGATCAGGAATGTTTTTCAGTTCGGTTCCGAGCGGCACAGAGGCATCCAGGATCAGAATTCCGTCATGACCCTCGCCCAGCCCCAATTCCCGGACGGAACACAGCATGCCGTGTGATTCCTGGCCGCGCAATTTGGCTTTTTTAATTTTAATTCCAGGTTTGCCAGCTTCATCACTGGGCAATTCGGCTCCAACCCTGGCCAACATCACCTTTTGTCCTTTGGCCACATTAGGCGCGCCACAGACAACAGGAAAAGTGGTGGTTCCATCGGTCACTTGGCAAATGGAAAGTGAGTCCGCTTCCGGATGCCGACCGCATTCCAAAACTTCCGCGGCAACAACATTTGCGATTCCGGCCCCTTGGGTGCGGATGCCTTCCACTTCAAAACCCAACGAGGTGAGCGCATGGGAAAGCGCCTGTACATCGCTTCCCAAGTCGCCTTGTGAAAGACCAGATGCAGCTGACACACCTGCTAGATCGACATACTTACGAATCCAATTGAGACTGACTTCCATCTTTTTTCCTAAAACTGTTTCAAGAAGCGGTTGTCATTCTTGGTCAAATAACTGATGTCGGGAATTCCATACTTGAGCATGGTGATACGATCGATTCCGAATCCAAAGGCAAAGCCGGTATAGACTTCCGGATCCCATCCCACCTTCTGGAAAACCGCCGGATCAACACTTCCGCAACCACCGATTTCAATCCAACCCGAATGTTTGCACACGCGGCAGCCTGTGCCAGGTTGGCCATGCGTAACCTGGCAGAAAATACAGGATACATCCATTTCCGCCGACGGTTCCGTAAAGGGAAAATAACTGGGACGAAATCGCAGCGTGGCCTCGGATCCAAACATATGCTGGGCCCATAAAAACAAGGTCCCTTTCAAATGCGCAAAGGAAATATCCTTATCCACCACCAGGCACTCAACTTGCTGAAACATGGGAGAATGTGTGGCGTCATTGTCGACGCGGTACACGAAGCCGGGGGCAATGATGCGAATAGGCTGATTCGGATGGGTTTCCATGTAATGCACTTGAACATTAGAGGTGTGCGTGCGCAGCACCACCTGATCGTCCACATAGAAGGTATCATGCATGTCACGGGAAGGATGGTCAGGCGGAATATTCAAGGCTTCGAAATTATACCAGTCATTGTCCACTTCAGGTGCCAATGCCAATTCGAATCCCAGTCCTTGGAAAAAAAGCAGGATGTCTTCGCGCACCTGCGTCATGGGATGCAGGCTTCCAATGGGCATGCGCGTTCCAGGCAAAGTGGGATCGGCATGTCCACCCGTTAAACTGCTTTCAATCTTGGCTTCATCGATGCGGCTTTGCAGAACCGCGAACCGTGCTTCCGCAAAGTCCCGCAGCTCATTAACCAACTTGCCGAATTCCGGCCGAGCTTCCGGGGCCAATGTGCCCATGGAGCGCAGCAGTCCGGAAATATCACCCTTCTTTCCAACGTAGCGCACCTTTAAATCTTCAAATGAACGCAGTAATGAAACCAACTCTTCCCCAGCCCCGCCTGTGCTGGCCAAAAGGCTTTCCAATACGTTCAAGTCCTGCTCGAATTGGGTTCGAATGGTTTCAATAGCTTGCATGGAAGTACAGCATCCAGTGAAAAAGTGGCTTGAGGAAATATAGCGAAAAAGCAAAACGCCGTCCCTGGGAGACGGCGCTTGCTACATACTCGGCAGAAATCGCAATCCTATTGGATTTGCGGACCTAAGCGGCCTTGGAGGCCAACTTAAGCAGCCCAGTGGCTTCGACCACCTTGGCAAAGGCATTGGAATCGGACAGGGCCAAGTCAGCGAGGATTTTTCGATCCAAGTTGATTCCGGCTTTTTTGAGAGCTGCGATTAGACGGGAGTAGGTGGTTCCAAGTTCGCGAGCCGCGGCATTGATGCGCACGGTCCAGAGCGAACGGAAGGCCGCCTTCTTGTCCAGACGATGGATGGTTGCAAAAACGCGAGCCTTATCCACAGCCTCTTTGGCGAGTTTTAAGTTCGACTTTTTACGGCCATAAAATCCACGGGCTTCTTTAAGTATTTTCTTGCGACGCGCACGGGATGGAACGCGGTGTGTTGCTCTGGGCATTTCTCTCTCCTATAACCTAGACTATGGTAGTGTTAGCCGCCGACGCCAAGCATCCGCTTAATGCGGGCTTCGTCCGACTTGTGTACGTATGCAGATTTTCCCAAACGGCGACGGCGCTGCGGAGTCAATTTTGCATTGATATGATTCTTGTTGGCGCTCTTGCGCTTAACTTTTCCATTGGCTGTGAGCTTGAATCGCTTCTTGGCTCCGCTATGGGTTTTCATCTTCGGCACGATATACTCCTTCTCATCACTTTCAGGGTTGCACTGAATCGGCAGTGGTCTCGGATGCTTGATCGCGAACTGGCGCGATTGCCTCCGGAGACTGGACTTCCAACTCCACTGTTGCTCCATCCGCCGACTTCGCCGCTTTCGGCTCACCGGGAGCTTTAGGCTTAACGACAGCAGGCACATGGTGCTTGACCGGTGCAAAAATGGTGGTCACGTTTCGGCCCTCTTGAATGGAGCCCGTTTCCGCCAATCCTATACCGACCAAATCCACGGTCATTTTCTTCAGCCACCTGGAACCAAACTCCATGTGGGCCATTTCTCGACCACGGAATACCACCGTAGCCTTGACCTTGAAACCTTTGTCCAGGAATTCTTTCGCCTGAACGAGGCGGTAATTATAGTCATTTTCTCCCGTTTTGGGATGGAACTTGATCTCTTTGACTTTGATGATATGCTGCTTGGCCTTGGAGGCTTTGGCTTTTTTAGAGATTTCGTACTTATACTTGCCGAAATCCATGATACGACACACGGGCGGCTGGGCAGTTGGCGATACTTCTACCAGGTCTAGCTGTCTTTCCTTCGCCCTTTCCATGGCGGCGGGTACGGTAAGCACACCCAATTGCTTTCCATCGGCGTCGATGACACGCACCTCGTATGTGCGGATATGTTCGTTAATGCGGATGGTTTCTTTGGGGGCACTAAAAAAGGGTCTTCGCTGCAATCTCTGCCTTTCATGAGTCAGGGGCTTTATTACCCCGACGGGGACTACATTCCCCGATTCAAAATCTCTAATTTAAGTTTTTCCAGCGCTTCGTCTAAGGAAAAAGCACCCAGATCCCCGGTTTTACGCTTTCGGAGCGCAATTTTTCCGGATTGGACCTCTTTATCGCCTAAAATAACCAAATAGGGCACCTTCTCGCGCTCGCCCTCTCGAATTTTAAATCCGATTTTGTCATTTCGCTCGTCTACTTCGGAGTAAAATCCGGCATTCAAGAACTTTTCACTCAATTCCTGGGCCTGGGTAACGAATTTTTCCGACACCGGCAGGATGCGAATCTGCTGCGGATTGATCCAAAGCGGCAAGTCGCCAGCAAAATTTTCGATGAGAATTCCGATGAAGCGCTCCAACGATCCGAAAATTGCGCGATGCAACATGACTGGTGCATGCTTGGAACCGTCCGAGGCTACATAATCAGCGCCTAAGCGTTCAGCGGTATTGAAGTCCACTTGAATAGTACCGCATTGCCAATGCCGTCCGAGCGAATCTTTTAGCGTGAACTCCAATTTAGGCCCATAGAAAGCGCCTTCGCCGGGATTCATTTCATAGTCGAGGTTTGCGCGTTCGCACGCTTCCTTTAAAGCAAGCTCTGACTTGTCCCAAACTTCATCCGCACCCACCCGTTTATTTGGTGCCGGGCGATCGGCGAGTTTGACGATAATATCCTGGAAACCGAAATCCTTATACACATCTTGTAGCAAACGGCAGAAGTCCGCAACCTCATCAGCTATTTGATCCACGGCGCAAAAAATATGCGCATCATCTTGTGTAAAGCCGCGCACGCGCATCAGGCCGTGCATGACGCCCGCCAATTCATTGCGATGGCATTTTCCGAATTCAGACAGACGAATGGGCAGGTCGCGAAAGGACTTGATGCCCTGCTTGTAAATCTCCACATGACAGGGACAATTCATGGGCTTGATCACGTACTCACGTTTTTCGCTTTCCGTAAAGAACATGAGGTCGGCGTATTTTTCCACATGTCCGGATCGTACATACAGATTTTTCTCGACGACTTCGGGAGTGCGCACTTCCTGATAGCCGCGACGTGATAATTTCTCGCGAATATAATTCATCAGTGTGGAATACAGCCTCCAACCGCGAGGATGCCAGAACACCATGCCGGGCGAACCTTCTTCGAGATGGAAAAAATCCAACTCTTTTCCCAGCTTCCGATGATCGCGCTTCTTAGCTTCTTCCAATTGGAATAAATGTTTTTCCAGATCTTCCTTGGTCAGAAATGCCGTGGCATAAATGCGCTGCAGCATGGCGCGCTTCTCGTCTCCACGCCAATACGCGCCAGCTACGGAAAGCAGTTTACAGTACAGCAGTTTACCAGTCGAGGGCACATGCGGGCCACGACACAAGTCGGAAAAATTTCCCTGCTTATAAAAGCTGACAGTGGCATCCGTCCACTCTTCCATCATCTCTACTTTATACGGTTCGGCATGGGCCGGATCGCGGTAGTAAGCGATGGCGTCTTGCCTGGACATTTCAGAGCGAATCACTGGAAAATCTTTTTGGGCCAACTCGAGCATTTTGGCTTCGATGGCGGGAAAATCTTCCGGGCTGAATTTATGCTTGGAATCGAAATCGTAATAGAAACCGGTTTCGATCATGGGGCCAATGGTGAGCATGGTTCCCGGATACAATTCCGTTACAGCCATAGCCATGAGATGCGCCATGGAATGGCGAACGATTTCCAGGGATTCTGGATTCTTAGGAGTAAGCACGCGCAGGGTACCGGATTCCGTCAATACGCGAGAAAGATCCACTTGCTGTTCGTTAAACACAGCAGCAATGGCAACACGGGCTAAGCCGGGCCCAATGCTCTTCACGGCATCTAAGACCGTGCTTCCTGAGGGAATTTCCTTAACGGAGCCATCTGGCAGAGTGATTTTAAGAGTAGACAAGAAAACCTCGCTGAATTCGAGGGAAAATAGAAAAACGCCTGGCAATACGTCTTTTAAATGAATAGCTCCACATTTTGCCCCCCATTTCCGTACAATAACCTGGGATTAATACGCTTCCGGAGCACGTCCCGAAATAGGTCTCTATGGCATTTCGAAAAGGCAACCGAATCAGGGAGATAAAGGCGCTCCATTACCAGGGCAGGGAGCTCTATTTACACCCCGCAATGCGCAATGCTCCCTGCAATATTAAAGCGGCGGTGAAGGCGCATAAATATCTTTGGAAAGAATCAGGTTGGCTTTTGGCATCAGAAAAAAATTGTATCGAGTCGCTGGCTGCAACATGTGGTTGAGGAAATAATTTCATGGACCCAACCAAAACGAATTTTAAGAAGAGAAAAAAGGAACCGTTTATTGCCGGTGGGCGCTCCAATATGCTGCCTTAGGTTTTTCCAATCCCGGAAGTACAATCGAATCGAATGACAGCCAAAACTTTACCTACCTTTTCCAAAACTAAAAAGGGAGACCACATGGTAAATTTGACTTGTAATGGCGAATCCTCTGAAGGCGATCTCGCAGCATTCCGACTCCTGAAGCCAATCGCAGGAAATTTTAAAACCCTTTCTGCTGGCAAGAAGGAAAATGCCACAGGCTCAGAAGTCCGCATGGAATTCGAGAATTTGATCGTTTACTTTTACAACCTCAATATCGGGTATGATGGAATGGGTCCGGGTTGCCTGGTCCAAATGCTCGCCGAAGTCGGCATGAACAAGGACGCCCTAACCAAGGCTGTCGAGAAAGCCAAAGCGGAATTCATTGTCGAAGGCAATGAAGTAATCTCCATAAGGTAACCCTCACATTATCCTTTAGAAACGGCTTTTCTCACCTCAATGACTGGGGGATCAGAAAGAAACGCCAAGGTTACCCCTCCCCCATTCTGTACAAGCCGTTGAATGAGGGGCAACACCACTTGCTTCCAATGAGATTTTAAATCTTCAGTAAATTCCGAAGCGTCCACCGAAGCCAGGATCTCAATCCGTTTTCCGAATAGACCTGGATTTCCTTGAGGCATGTTTCGCTTTGGAAGGATTCCATTAATCCCACTGGTATCCGCTGATGTTGGAATTTTTCCGGACTTCCGTAATTGACCCCGGATGTTGAAAAAATAGGACTTTGATAAATCCTGATTTCCCAACACTTTTATGGCTCTTCGGGCGATCGAGTGGGTGATTTTAGCCAATTTAGTCACTTGTAGGTTACCCTTAACGGTTTGAAAACACAGCGTACTGATGGAACT
>JAYTHY010000115.1:0-22151 GCA_043732185.1 Fibrobacteria bacterium | reverse complement strand
CGGCAAGTTGTTTAGTTTCTGCTGTTCGCGCAGACCATCGAGTCTTTCTGAAGTGCAGAAGCAGGGATAGGCGTGGCCACCGGTTACCAGTAGCTGGGCATGCTCATGGTATAGCGGCAGGCGTTGACTTTGGAAATAGGGGGCATGTGGTCCGCCCACTTCCGGGCCTTCATTCCAATCGAGTCCAAGCCATTTGAGATCGGCGATGAGTTCGTGGAAAGCTTTTTCATCGTATCGGGCTTGATCGGTGTCTTCGATGCGAAGCAGGAAATCTCCACCCACATGTTTGGCAAAGAGCCAATTGAAGATTGCGGTGCGGGCACCTCCGACATGGAGATAGCCGGTAGGGCTGGGGGCGAATCGTACGCGGGCTTTTACTTGCGTGGTCATGGATGGTTTCCGTTGCTGCGAAGGATTACCGGAACATCCGGTAGGAAGTCCTGCGTTTGCGAAGCCGGCCGGGAATCAAGTATTCCGCGGCGGAGGAGGGGGGATTCGAACCCCCGGTACCTGTAACAGTACAACGATTTAGCAAACCGTCGCCTTAAGCCACTCGGCCACCCCTCCTTCCAACGGAAACCCCGTTTTCTAGAAACGGGAACCATAGGCAGGTGCTAGCACCAGAGTCTGGTGTTAGCGGCTTCGCAAAGCTGGAAAGGTGCTAAGTATAGGTAATTTTGCTATTTGTGGCATCGAATGAGCATGTTTAGAACGCTAAAATGGGCAATAATTGGGCTCCTCGCCACCGGCGCGCTCGCGGCCTTGCCAGCCTTTTTTTTATTCATAGCGACAATTCGCCAAAATCCAAATAACACATTCACGCGGGACGGTATCCTACAGATCCTTTCCATGGAGAGCACCGTTTTTTATTCGGATGGCAAGTCCAAAGTAGGGAACTTTTATGAAGGCCAACATCGCGATTACGTGCCATACGATTCCATCCCGCCTATTTTAGTTCAGTCACTCGTTGCAGCGGAAGACCATAATTTTTTTCAGCATAAAGGCATCGATCCAAAGGCCATCGCGTACGCCATGCTCGACAATTTGAAGCATGGAAGTTTTCGCCGGGGCGGAAGCACCTTGACCCAGCAAACCGCCAAGAATCTTTTTAATCGACGAGGCCGTACCTTTAGTGGGAAATTTCGAGAACTCATTAATGCCTATCGACTGGAACGTAATTTTTCCAAGCAGGAAATTCTGGAGTTCTACTTAAACCAATTCTTTGTTTCAGGTAATGGACACGGCGTGCGCATCGCGGCGCGTTATTTCTTCAATAAGGATCTCGCGAATTTAAACCTGTTGGAATGCGCCTTTATCGCCGGTTCGGTTAAAGGGCCCAACCAGTACAATCCATTTATTCAAGAGACAGCGGCCAAAAAGGAAATAGCCCTTAAAAAGGGACAATACCGCGTGGCGTACGTGCTCAAACAATTGTTTGAGTTGCAAAAAATTGACAAGCAACAATATACCGAGGCTTCCCATCAAAAGCTGGAATTCCATCGCGGCGCTTTCCAGTTTACGCTTTCGACCAATATGGTCAAAGTTAAAAAGTTGCTGGAATCTCCTGTCCTCCAGGCCATTCTTACCAAGAACGAAGTGCTTGATTTTATGACGGATGGCTTGCAAGTCTATACCACTTTGGATGTCAATATGCAGCGGTCGACGGAGTATTCGACCAATGCGAATCTTTCCCGGCTGGATCTCATCTTGCGCGGATATCATCCCCCTAAGGATACCGCTGTATCTTTAGTGAGTTCCTTTATACCTGGTGAATTCTATACCGGACGCATCACTGTGTCGCCATCGCCGAAAAAGGATGGATCGCTTCAACCCATAGAAGTGTCCTTTGGTTCTGTACGCGCCTCGATTTCGCCTGAAGCGGTGGGACGGTTTATCCAATTTTGGAACCAGCATGAAACCGGCGTCGCTGAAATGCCAGGTGCGACTGTGCGGGCTCAAGTGCTTGCCAATTATTTTTCCGTGGGACGTCACGTGCTCTGCGCCGCACCTTTCCATTTTCAGCCGGAAGGGCATCCCCAACCCATTGGCCCAGTGACTCTTGAAATAGTACAACGTCCGGAAATCCAAGGTGGTGCGCAAATTCTTAGGGATGGCAAGGTGTTGGCCAATGTCGGAGGGTACGGGAATACCGGCTATGACCGGGTCAATCAAGCGCGTAGACAATTCGGTTCCGCCTTCAAACCATTGGTGTATGCTGCAGCATTGGAGTTGGGTTGGAAGCCGCTTGATGCCCTACCCAATTTCCGACAACTATTCCGTATGGGGTCCGTGTTCTACTTTCCCAAACCGGATCATGCTCCCGAGGATACGGTAAGTATGGCATGGGCGGGGCGTCGATCCGAAAATATCGCCAGTATTTATTTGCTCTTTCATCTCTTTGACAAAACGCCCTTCGCGCGTTTCTGGGAAATCGGGAAGGAAATCGGTTTATCACCTGAGAATTTCAATATGCAGGGCGAATTTGAAATTTTCGTCCGCGATTCTTTAGGACTGGTGCTCAATCAGGATAGGGCTCGGGAACTGCAATATCAAAAAGAGACATCCGATCTCGCCATTGATCTGACTTTTGAAGGTAGGGTGGGCGAAGCGGAAGCCCTCAAATCGCTTCCCTACGGCCTTGGCTATGCCAAGGAACAACAGAAATATGCCGGGTCCGGCGATAAGGAAGACGAGCTGCGTTACCGTATACTCGGCCGAAATTTTCTCGCCTATGCGCGTGAAGCCCGCGAATGGGAGAATCGTGCAAATGGTTCCGTGCATTTTACGGTAGCGCGCCACACGCGTTCAGGCGCGGTAGGCATTTTTCTGGATCGCCCCGACGCCGATTGGGTCCCGATTGCCGAACCTGACGCGTGGCTGGCAAACGATTCCGTGCTGGTGGAAGGCGATGTAGGCATCGCTGCGCTTAAAAAAGTGCTGGCCAAATTGGATGCGCGCGGAGAAGGGGATCAGCCGGGCTATACCAAGGAGAATTTATACGCGTCCCAGGACTTTAGGGCGTTGGCAGCTTTGCACTATATCGTCTACTTCAGCCGTAAACTCGGTATCACCTCCCCACTGGATCCGGTCATTTCTTTTCCGCTTGGGGTTAACGTGATCACCTTAGGTGAAGCACTCAATGCGTATCAAGCATTAAAGGATGGGTACGTGTACCAGACCAAGTCCGGCGAGCACCAGCTCTTTATTGAAAAAATCTGCCTCCACGACGGCACGGTGATTTACGAGGATTATCTCGAACGGGAAAAGGTAATTTCGGAGCGGACCCGATTTGGGCTGGAGGCCATTCTGGGGTGTGTTGTTAAAGGGGGTACGGGCCAACAAATCGGAAGGGATCTCAAAGTTCCTTTGGGGGAAAAAGGGGGACCGGAATTGCCATTGCCGGCATTTGGAAAAACCGGAACCACAAACGACTATCGCAATGGTGCATTCCTCGGTTTCATTGCGGCACCGAAAGGCGTCAATAAGGGGTTTGATTCTCAAAGCGGGTATGTGATTGGCGATTACGTGGGCTTCGATAACAATGTGTCAATGTTGCGAAAAGGATTTAAAGGCACCGGTAGCTCGGTAGCAATACCCGCCTGGATCATGCAGGCTCGCTCAGTGGCGGAAATCGACGCCTTTTCTGAACGGGTCGATTTGCTGGATTTGGATATTCAGTCAACGGGTCAAGTGCCGCTCTTTCAACAGGAAAAATATGTCCGGTACCTGGTGTCCAAACGCACTGGCCTTCCCTTGCGTGGTGCGGATGAGGAAACACTCAAGTCACAAGCCGGAAGCTATCAGGAAGATCTCTCGGACGAATTGGTTGGCGTCGCTGGAGCTACGGATCCGGCCGGGTACACGACCATCCTAATCCGAGAAGAATAATGGGATAATGAGCACGGTAGAGAGCGGAGGGTAAGATGGCCGGGAACTATTTGATTGCGAGAAAACGTGTCCGAACCCGTATCAGCGTGTGCGCTAGTTTTTTGATAGCTGCATGGATTCTAAGTGGATGTGCAAAATCCAATGTTAAACCGGTTGTGGCCAAGCAAGCCCCGTCATCCAGTCCAGCGATAAAAATGGATGGGGGAGAGGGTCTTGCGGACCTTGCGGGAGCCGTCAAGACTCCGGAGGACGCTTTGATATTGGATTTGCTTACCAGCTATCGTATGCTGGTGCTTAAAAATCCGGATCCCAAAACGCTGGATAAGGCAACCCTCAAAAAGGGCCGCCAAGCCTTTGAAAAGCTGGAGGATGCTTTGCGCCATGGTGGTATTAAATCACAAGATGGCGGAGAGCGCGTCTATAAAGTGGTCGATGAGGAAAAACTTTCCTTAAAGGAGATCCTTCACACCGCGTCTCGGATTGCAGAAAAGAGCGCTCAGGATGGGGATTGGCAAAAAGCCAGGGCGCGTTGGAAAGAAATTGTACAAAGCAAGGCTTCCGTGGCCTTCATGATGGACGAAGCACAATGGGGACTGGTGCTCGGCGATGCCTTGCAATCTGCTTTGCCGGATTCCACCAAGAAACGACTCAAGCAAGTCAACGAAAGTTACCAGGCTGAAATCAACCACGAAGACATCGCCAAACAAGTCAAGAGATTATTGGACGAAGTGCCGGAAGTAAAGCTGCAAAGAGAATTAAAGAAACTGGCGAATCGTTCCTGGGAAAAGGACAAGCTTGCCGGCCATTTGACCGCATCACAACAAGCGCAAACCGTTCCACCCGAAACGACAACCCCCACAGGGGAAACTTCTAAGGTACTGCCAGGAGTGGCAAGTAATCCTGCGGGTACGGCGTCCGGAAGCCCAGGCGCTGCGACACTTAGTTCGGAGGAGGCCGCGAAGGCTGCAAGTCAGACGGAAACCGGGGAACGATTCTGCGAGGAGAAAAGGACTCTGGCGGCCGGTTCCTTCAAGGATTTTAAAAAGGCCACTTCCGATTCCGTAAAAGCAATCCTGCTCCAACGCACCGCTGCGTATCTCGATAGCTGCCTCTTCAACTATCCCAGCCTGCCTGTCAGCCAAAAGGTGCGTAAAAACAGGGAAATGGTGGAAGCGGAATTGAAAAAGTTGAAAAGGTAACGATCCCGTTACGTCTACCCTTGGTCATCGCAGGTATCCATGTTGCATCGACCTTTGAAAAATCGGCATTACTCGCGCTACGGCATGGGTTTTGTGTTTTTGTTGTGCGGGATGCTATTGGCGACGATCCATCTGTTGGCGGGAAGCGTTTTTCTGTTATTGGCATGCGTCATTTTCTATTACGCGCCACGCTGGAATCTGCGCATTGAATTGAATGATAAATCCATTTGGTTTTCCGAGAATGTGGTTGAAACGGTACCTGTGGCACTAAAACTTGCGGACATTCTGGAAGTCCGCAGAGTGGAAGAAAAGGAGTTGCGCAAAGGATTCCTAGCCACCTATCCCAATGCTTACACCTATGTTGAATTTGAAACCCATGGCGGCAAAGTCTATCGTATGCACGATATTTTTAGCGAAGACTTTGACCAAGAAATCACCGATCTTGCCACTGCGGCCGGGGCGCGATTTGTAGCCTTTTCCAGGGATGCGGCTGAGCGTGCGGATGGCGCTGAAAATGACTCCATCACTTCCTCGACGGCAGATGTTTAAGGGTTGAAAAGTAAATCTTATCTTAATCCAACTATGCCAGAATCCACACAGGCTTCCCTTCCGCTTTTTCCGACTGCTGCCTTTGACAGGCTTTTGCCATTGGCTTTTGAGGAAGATGTGGGTCAAGGGGATATCACCTCCATAGCGACCATTGCAGAATCTGCTAGGGGAACGGCAACTTTATACTGCAAGCAAGCTGGGGTACTCGCAGGATTGCCATTAGTTGAACGCGTTTTCCGGTACGCGGGATTTGCGCCGAGAATCACACTGCATTGCCAAGAGGGCGAATCCGTTGAGCCGGGTCGATTGCTTATGACGCTGGAAGGTCCTTTGCGTGCATTGCTGGTTTGCGAACGGATTCTATTGAACTTTCTCCAGCGGTTTTCCGGTATCGCCACTTCCACCCGTGCCCATGCCATGGCGCTGTCGGGAACCCACACGCGATTGCTCGATACGCGCAAAACCCTTCCCGGTTACCGATTGCTGGACAAGTATGCGGTGGCCGTGGGGGGTGGAACCAATCATCGCATGGGCCTTTACGATCGCGTATTGGTCAAGGACAACCATGCAGCAGCCTGCGGTTCGGTGCGCGCCGCCGTGGATAAAGTACATGCCGAATATGGAATGCGATTTCCGGTGGAAGCGGAGGTGAGTAACATGCAAGAGTTGCAATCCCTTTTGAATGCCCATGTGGATACCGTATTGTTGGATAATATGGATGATGAGACTTTGCAACAGTCCGTGGCATGGGCCAAAAAAAACGCACCCGCTTTGAAGCTGGAAGCGAGTGGAAATATGAGCCTGGAGCGGCTGGCTCAACTGCGGGACTTGGGCCTTGATTTTATTTCCGTGGGCGCTTTGACGCATAGCGTACACGCGCTGGACATCTCCATGAAAATTCAGGGTACGGGCACAGGCGCGTTACCGGAGAGCAGAAGCCCATGAGCAAAATCGGCAACTTGAATTTGGCTGTGGATATCGGGAATACCAATACGGTTATCGGTATGTTCGAAGGGAATACAATCCGCCGCCGTTGGCGCTTGGGTACCCGCAAAGATACTACCGTGGATGAGATTTCGTGGTGGCTGCATGGATTGATGCGAGAGGATAAAGTACGCGCCCGTATTCATGCCACCGCCATGGCTTCGGTGGTGCCGGCCCTCGATGACAGTTGGTTTAGGGCTTTAGAGGCCGAGTTTGGCAAGGCGCCGCAAGTGCTCGATTACACCAACTGTTTGGGTCTGGAACTGGACTATGAAATCCCTCGACAAATCGGTGCGGATCGCCTGGCCAATGTGTTAGGCGCTTATGCCTTGGGACATCAAGAGGGTGTGGTAATCGATTTGGGTACCGCCACCACGTTCGACATCTTTGGCAATTATGGCTATTGGGGCGGGATAATCTGCCCTGGCATCCATACTGCGCTCCGTAGTTTGGCACAAAGCGCTGCCAAGCTTTCCGAAGTGGAGCTTAAATGGACCGACAGCGCTATTGGAAA
The DNA here is from genome assembly GCA_043732185.1 of Fibrobacteria bacterium. Taxonomy (GTDB): domain Bacteria; phylum Fibrobacterota; class Fibrobacteria; order UBA11236; family UBA11236; genus Chersky-265. Next base: position 15,017 of record JAYTHY010000115.1, on the reverse strand, counting down.
AACCACCGATGATGCCCTGCGAATCGGCATGCTAATGGGCACCTTGGGGCAAGTGGAATACTTGCTACGCGCCATCATCAAGGAAAAATCCATGCGCAACCCTTCCGTTATTGCCACCGGCGGCCTGGCTCCCCTGCTGGGGGAGCGGTCCAAGGCCATTCGAACCATCGAATCAGATTTGACATTAATCGGTATCAATCATCTTCTGGTCGGGAAGGCCAGAAAACGAAAGCAGATAAAATGAAAAGGATATTGGTCACCGGTGGAGCGGGTTTCTTGGGCTCCCAGCTCTGCGAAAAACTTGTCGAACAAGGCCACGATGTGGTGTGCCTGGATAATTTTTTCACCGGGTCCAAGCGAAATGTCGATCATCTGCGAGGCCGGGGAAATTTCGAACTCATTCGCCATGATGTGACCATGCCACTTTTCCTGGAAGTCGATCAGATTTACAATCTCGCGTGTCCAGCCTCACCGATTCATTATCAATACAACCCGGTCAAGACCATCAAGACCAGCGTCATGGGCGCTATCAACATGCTGGGTTTGGCTAAGCGCGTCAAAGCCCGCATTCTGCAAGCTTCGACCAGCGAAGTGTATGGCGATCCCGAGCAACATCCGCAGCAGGAAGGGTACTGGGGCCATGTAAATCCTATCGGCCTGCGCTCCTGTTATGATGAAGGCAAGCGCGTGGCGGAAACCTTGTTCTTTGATTATCAAAGACAAAATCGCGTGGATATTCGCGTCATTCGAATCTTCAATACCTACGGACCTAAAATGCATCCCCATGACGGCCGCGTTGTCTCAAACTTTATTGTCCAAGCCCTGCAAGGCCAAGACATTACCATCTACGGCGACGGACAACAAACCCGCTCGTTCTGCTATGTTTCCGATCTCCTCGAAGGCATGGTACGGCTAATGGATCATCCCACCTTGGTCGGTCCTGTAAACGTCGGCAATCCCAATGAGTTCACAATTCGAGAACTGGCCGAACAGGTTATTGAAATGACAGGCAGCAAAAGTAAAATCGTAAAATTGCCGCTTCCCAGTGATGATCCCAAGCAACGTCAGCCGGATATCACTCTGGCGAAGGAAAAATTAAATTGGGAGCCCAAGGTGGATTTGCGCGCTGGGCTTAAAACCACCATCGCCTATTTCGACGCGTTGCTTAAGGCGGGCGAGGGTGGAATGGACAATTACTATAGGCAGCCGCAAGGTTAAAGCAGGGCTTGCTAAAAATTGAAATCGAGCTACCTGGATATTTTCGAATTCGATGATGCTGTCAGCAGAATTGATTTTATTTTAGTTCAGAAATGGCTCACTGAAACCTACTGGTCCCCAGGAATTGGGTTCGATGAGGTTAAACGCGGAGCCATCAATTCCACCCTAGTTGTGGGTTGTTATCTGGGGTTGACCCAAGTAGGATACATGCGTTTAGTCAGCGACAAGACACGTTTTGGATACATTATGGATGTGTATGTTTCCGAGAGCTTTCGGAAAAAAGGCATCGCCCAAAACATGGTTGAGTTTGCTATTAATAATTCAGAACTTAACGATGTCTATATATGGCTGCTCGGTACCCGGGACGGCCATTCCGTATACTCCAAAATCGGTTTTAAACCATTGCCCGCACCTGAAAATTGGATGATTTTGAAGAAGGATAAAAGCGACTCCATAAGGCTTATAGATAAAAGCTCAAAGATTGGGTAGGTACTGTTTGCTATCTTCGGATTGATGGCCAAACTTCAGCCCCAGACCCGTTCCAGCACTACCGATAATGCAGTTGCCATTTCTCTTTTCGAGGACGGCCCCAAATCGCAACCCAGTCATAACAAAACCCTTCGCAACCTTTCCAAACTCATGCTCGACATTGCGGACACCCGCAGTAAAATTTCACGGTATGACGCATCCATTATGGAACTCCAAAACCGCCTCATCCGAGATTTAGGTCCAATTCAAGATAAGCTTTTAGCCCTACGCGTGGAAACGTTTCGCGTATTGGCTGGGCATCTCAAAGCCGGGTGGCTTAAAAAGCGCCAAGTAAATCGGCTCCGGGATGTTCTCGGAGAATTTGCGGATGAACTCGAAGATGAATTTGGCGTGGATTTGACTATGGAACGATTAACCTTGCTTGGCGAAATTCCATTGACCGAAGAAGAGGCGCTGGAAGAAGCGAATTTGTTCGTGCAGTTCGATTCCACCCTGGAAGAAATGTTCGGATCAAAATTCGACGCGGAAGATCCTTTTCAATCCACTGAATCAGAGCGGCGAACACATAAACAGGGCTCATCACAAAAAAAGTCCATGAAGCATGAAGCTGAGGAACACGCTATGGCCGGCGATATCCGGGCTTTGTACTTATTGCTGGCGCGCGCGTTGCATCCGGATAAAGAAGCGGACGAGGCACTCAAAACAGAAAAAACCAGTTGGATGCAAAAGGTAACTGCCGCCTATAGTTCCCGAAATCTGGCGGAACTACTTGATATTCTCGCAGCCAATCCTATGGGATCGGTTGGTCCCTATTTGTCGCAGGCACCACTTAAAACCATACAGGGCTTTGCCAAACGCTTGCGACGGGAATTAAATCTTTTACGTAGGCAAGCCGAATGGGCTTTTTCAGAAATCCCACCGCAATATCAGGATCTGGTCGGTCCAGAGGGCATTAATGAAGCTTTGTTAAAACGGAATCTTTCCTCCGCTGCAAAGCAAGTTCCCTTTTTAAAGAAACGACTGGATAACTATCGTACTCGATCTGGAGTGGAAGAACTGCATAAATTGCTCAACGAGTATGATTGGGAAGACTTAATGTAGGCGGCTCAATCTCGCGTACCATGGCTTCCAAGTGGCTTTGATTCCACCCAAACAAGCGTAGCGTGCGCGGTACCTATCCACCAAATGCACCAGGCGAGATTTCGTTAAGGGCGTTTGGCTAGGCCTTCGCGACGAGCCCAACCCGCTGATGGCTGCCAAAAAGGCTTCCGGGGTCGGGAAAATGCTTTCTTGCGCCGTTTCCGCGAAAAAGTCCAACTTGAATCCGGAGGCTTCGGCGGATTTCTCAATCTCTGCGCGGTGATGGCCGGGAAATTTTTGGTAATTAAAAGGCGGCTCTGCCAGCAAGGCATTGAGTTCCGGAAAATTGTCTCGAGAGAAACCGGAAACCAGGTACACACCGCCAGGGATCAACAGGCTGGATACCAATTGGAAGTGGACGTCCAAATTTGGAAACCATTGCACCAAGGCATTGCTGGCAGCAATCGTGTAGGGAGAATGATTTTGAATTTCCGAATCTACCGTGAGCGCACCTGGGACAGCATTTCCGGAAGCATCGAATACGGAAAAATGTAGGCTACCCGCCCCAATTTTATACTCCAGCCCACGGGATTTCGCTTCGTTCAACATGGACTGAGACGCATCCGTAACCTGCAAAACCGCGTCCGGAAGGCTTGTCCGCAATCGTTTCGTCAGCAGTCCAGTGCCGCAGCCCATTTCAAGCACCGTCCATTTGGACTCTAGGCCCAGTTCCGCTGAATCGGGTAGCAGGGTGATCAGCGTATCCGCCATTTGAGATTGAACCTCGGCATGGGCATCGTAGGTTTGCGCGGCCCGACCAAAGCGCTGGGAGTGAAAGCTCATGAAGGGATCCCGGAAGTGTGGTGGTTAAGCAGGGGATAGAACAATTCCGGATAGTCTAGAAAAGGCAAATGGCCTTCTGGAAAACTCATCCAATTGGAGCAAGGAAAGCGTTCGCGACTTGGAGGCGACAACGGATCGTGTACACTGGCGAGAAAAGTGTGCCTGTTGCCGGAAGGGAGTTCGGCAATGGAAACTTTGACATTGCCAAGCGCTTCTAGTCCGGCGATGAGCGTTTCCTGAGAATACCCCGTGGATTGATGTTTCCAGGCTGCCGATTGCCCTTGGGTAACGGAGGAGTTACCTGACACTTGTGCATAAAATTCCTCCAGCACTGCCTCACGATGTTTGGGGATTCTTCGGACCATCCTAGATAGCGCAGCCAATGGCCACGGCCCGCCTAACCTGCAGAAATCAAAAATGGGACAGACGGAGATCATGTGACATTCCGGGTGGAATTTTCCCGTTGCCAGGCTGCGATGCAGAAGCAAGCTGCCGAATGACCAAGCCACCAAAGTCCCTCCAGGCGGCAGGTTGGCGGCGGCCAAGGGCAACAGCCCAGGTTCTTCCAATATAACATGGGCATCCAGAAAGGTATGCTCACGACTAGGATAAAGCATCTCCAAATCACTGCGCCAACATGCGAGATTCGATGCCCATCCTCCAATCCAAACAATCGGTTCATGCATCGGCGACCTTCGATAATCCTTCTGCCAAGACTTTGGCCAGCTCCCTCATTTCCAGCTGCTCCATTTCACAAGTCAGGCTAATGCGCAGCCGGGCTTGGCCTTTTGGCACTGTGGGATGGCGGACCGCTGGTGCGTGGTAGCCGGCCCGGAACAGAAAATCAGAAAGCTGTACGGCCCTAGAATTGGATCCGGCCATCACGGGTATGATATGACTTTCACTGCTTCCGGTATCCAGTCCCATAGAACGAAATTCTTTACGGGTTGATTCCGCGAGTGCAGTCAATTTTTCGGCGCGCCAGGGTTCGGCTTCGGCAACTTGAATGGCTGCAAGGGCAGCGGCTACCGTAGGTGGTGGCAGCGCCGTACTGAAAATAAAACTCCGAGCCGTATTCACTAAAAATTCAATCGCCGTTTCCGAACCCGCGACATAAGCCCCGAACCCGCCGTATGCTTTTCCAAAAGTGCCCATCACCAAAATGCGACCGGAGGCCATACCGGCCCTTAACGCCGTCTCGAGTAAATGCGGGTAGGCGCCAGTTGAATGCGCTTCGTCCAGATACAGAAAAAATCCAAAGCGATTTTGTAGAGCCAGCAACTCTTCCAATGGCGCGAAATCCCCGTCCATGCTGAAGAGTGTTTCACTGCATACCAGTCCATGACCTTTATTCGCACCACCAAGTTGCTTAACAAGGAGCGATTCCAAGTGGGTTACATCCCGGTGACGGTAACGGTAAAAGGACCCGGACAAGGGACGTAGGGCTTCGGCAATGCTGGCATGATTAAGCTTATCACTGAATATCGGTCCCAGAATGGGCGCCAATGATTGGATGACACCCAGGTTGGCCATGAACCCTGTATTGAAAAGCACAGCTTTGCCCAAGGGCCGCATTTTCAATACGGCCTGTTCCAATTCCAAGTGAATGGGCAAACCTCCACCCAGCAGTCGAGAACCCCCTGAGCCAACACCTAAGGCTAGAGCCGCTTCAGCCGCTGCCCGCTTCACTTCGACATGGCCTGCCAAGCCGAGGTAATTATTGGAACTGAGGTTAAGGCATTTTCTGCCTTCGCGGATCACATGTTTTTCCGGAAGTCCGTCATAAGCAGACCGAGTTCTTAGCCTTTCCTGCTGGCGTAAATCTTCCAAGGCTTCGGAAAATGGGGTCACTTTGGACTCTGATTCCACCAAGCCTCCAGACTTGCCGACAGAGATTTGCCCCAGGCGGAGGCGACGGGTGAAAACATTTCCGGACCTAGAGCCAGCTCCGGACAGAAACTCAATTCTCCCAAACAGGGAATATGGGTCAGGGCTTCCAAGGTGATGCGATTGTCTGCGCAAATATCCAGCACTGCAGTATCACGGTGACAAAAGACAAAACCGGAAACCGGGACCGCCAGCGCTCTTAAATAGGCCACGGTCGTCAATGTATGGTGTAGCGTACCCAGGCCCGGCGCACTGGCAATAATGGTTTCCAGCGACAATTCTCCTGCCAATCCGGCCAGGCTGTCTCCCTTGCGATTAATTGGAACGGCACAGCCTCCTACGCCTTCCATTACCACCAAATCATGGGTGCCCGCCAGCGAGAAAAAGTCCTCTTTGATGCGCCCCAAGTCGATGGATATATTTTCTTTTTCCGATGCCAGATGGGGTCCGGCGCTCATCCGTAACAGGTAGGTAACGTGCACGGTCAACGCATTGCCCGCCAACGCGCTTACCCATTCAGCATCCCCGTATTCTTTGGGGGGCGTGCCATAAAAAAAAGTTCCGCATTGGATAGGTTTGTAATAGGCGCATCGCAATCCCATGGCTCTAGCCCAAAGGACCAAGGCCAAACTCAAAGCGGATTTACCGATATCCGTTCCTGTGCCGGTGATAAACAGTGCTTTTCCCATTTCTGGTACGAAAATCTATTAAATGCCGATTTTTATTCGGTCCTTACAGCGAGTTGTTGAGCTGTAGCATCAAACCTTCTTCTGCATTTCGATGGATTGACAGATGGGGGTGGCGGTGCTATTTTCCATGCCCCGGTTCACTAGCCGGGCTGGCCGAAGTGGTCAGTAAAGTGAAAATCGGACGATTAGCTCAGCTGGTTAGAGTATTACCTTGACATGGTAGGGGTCACTGGTTCGATTCCAGTATCGTCCATTTTCTCACCCTCATTTCTGCTTTAAAAGTGCCCTTTCGGGCTACTACCTAAACGCGAATAAATCAATAAGTTATGGCTGATTCTTTCATAAGTGACCAAAATATAACTAGTTACGTCTACCTTCCTGCCCGATTCGATTGACCGCCCGAACCTTTCACTAGCTTGAAGTCCAGACGTATAAAATGGTGGCTTTCCAAGTCAATACAGTAGATGCCTCGTCTGGTACTCGAATTCGCTTTTCAGGGTCGGCGACATCTTGAGGTCCACAATTTCACTCTGAATTGATTGGGCGAATCCAGGAGTCCGAGTGATATCCATGGCGCTTTTCTGCATTCCAAGTTCCAATTGCTTTGCCTGAATTGCATCATCAAGTATTTTCAGTTTTTCCGATGGGGATAGTTTATTTGCTGGAGTCGGCCCGGTACTTGTCGCATCGGCATAAAAGTTTCCACCAACCGGCATCATCAATTTCTTTTCATATTCCGCATGGTTGGCAGTAAGAGTTTTCAACTCGGATTCCAGGTAGCCCATGATTTTCTGTGTGTTGGCGATGGTCGCATCCTTTGCACCCATGTAACACTGTATGGCATATTTAAGGTCAGAACCTAAGATTGAAACATAGCTCTCCATGAAGTGATCGTGAATACTAAAATGGGCATGCTTGGTCAGGCTATCCCACAAGGGACGTTCTACATTTGCTGTCACCAGATTCGAAACACGGATATATGCTGGCGTCTTCCGGTCCACGTCAACGGAAAACGCTTCCGAGTCGATTCGTCGAATGAAAACCAGTTTCCCCATATGGTTGAAAGGCTTGCCGAATGGATCGTACGTGGCTGGGATCAAACAGAGAGGGTCATACAGAGCCAAAATCAACAAGTTTATTCGCAAATGGGCATGAGGCGGGGGTACCATTGGAATCAAATCCTGATTGTGAACGAAGCGATACGAAACGATGGGTTGAACATTGGAAAAGTGGTAGGTGAAATCGGTGTCGCCTACAAGCGGGCTACCAAAGGTGTAGGCCATTACCTTGGAGTGGCTCTTCTTTCGAAGGTAGGCAGCAACCAGGTTGGTGAGTGCGCCGCCCAGGGAGTGGCCACAAATAATTATGGGCTTGTCAAGTTTATTTTCCGGAACGACATCGTCGATAATCGACTTAGCGGATGAGAAGGCTTTGTAGAATCCGGCGTGAACCATTCCTACGCCTTCGGTAAATGGAACCATTTCGGCGTTAAGGTTTGTTCCCCAATCCACAAGCTCTTTTGTGCCTCGAAATGCAAATAGGATATACTCTTCGGTTCTGAAATAGAAGAGCTGGGTATCGGTCCCTGGAATGAATTTGAAGTCGTAGGTTTGTTCGATTCTCTCAAGTGATTCGTCCGTGTCGTATAGAAAGGCGCTGGAGACATTGTTGATACCGGAAAAGCTATAGGTTCTGTTTCCGCTTTTGGTTTTTTTAAATAAAAATTCCCGTATCTCTTCCTTTGTCAAATATGCCGCTTTAGCAAGCAGGCCAAGGTTAAAGGCATTTACCTTTGAATAGCGAGAATCGAACTTCAGGAACATGAACTGTTCTTTTTTGAGGGTTAGAATGATTTTATTCCGAGTTGCGGAGGCGATCACATAAGTCATTGCGATTCAGAACCCTTTTAAGTCAATGCGCATGTGATTAATAGCGAGAGTATCATCTAGGGTAAAGTCTGCACCCTCCATTTCGTTTTCAGCATTACAATTCAACTCTTCTTCCCTAGAATCATATTTGCAGATATAGACAAGAGAATCAGGAATCGGCTGAGGTGACCGGTCATGCTTTTGGTCCTTTTCCTTTAGGTATATTTGGTGCATTCGAATATGGTGGCCACTTACACCTATCGATATGCCCGACATTTCCCAGCCGCACAAGTTTTTTTTCGTCCAGAAGAGTGGAACTTTGAGCGTGTCATTCGGAATTTTCAGAGTGTCTAGTACGTACTTTGTCGAATGTTCAAGTTGACCAGATCCCATGCTGAAATCTTTGCATAGCAGGTCGACGCTCTTATTGCCGAAGGTGGTCATGATTTCCCAGTGAACGCTCGCCGGAAAATTCGAAGTGAAATACAGGTAGCGCCCCGGCTTTTTGTTTGCGTTATTTTTTGATGCGCATCCAATAAGGCAGGCTAGTTGTAACGCAATCAGAGTCAGTTTCATTTGGATGCCTCGGCCCACTTTCCGAATGGGGTATCGGAAAAAATCGTCTCTACAATTTTCCCCTGGGAATTTAGCATATCCAATGAATATTCCAGGTTTGGATTGAGCTTCACGAATTTTAAGGTGAGTTTTCCGGCCTTATCTTCGCCATTCTTGCTTTCGATTTTCCAAATAATGGATCGATCTTTCGCCATCAACTGGAAAGCAAAGCCCCCGTTCTTCAATTCGTCGGAACTCGTAAGCTCCAATTCCAATTCATCGTTTCCTATAGGATTTGTTTTAACCGGTAGGCGATGGCTTTCCAGCTCTTTCGAATCTCGGTGTTTGGCGGTGAAAATATATGAACAGGAATCGACTTCCTTATCTCCTCGTTTCGCTGGACGGGAAAGGTGGAATTCACCGTGGACCTTGCCGTCTTTAATGTAATGATCCCTTGATTTGATTACTTCCCTTTTTCCATACTGACAGAGGGCATGGACGGTAACGATCACTCGTGTAATGTCCTTGAGGGATTCCGGTAAGTCCACGTCAAAGGAGAGGGATACCTTTTCTTCGAAATTGGCGTTCTCCACCGACCATTTCGGATTGTATAATTTTACGGCCGGCTCTTTTGGTGGAGGCGGTGGCGGTAAATTATAAGGTTGAAACACTTCGTCGTCATCCACGTTAGTTGGTGCTACCTTCTTTTTAGGGCCGCCAACCTTGCATTTTTGGAAAATATCATCATTGACGGAAGGATTAAGATCATCCTTCTGCCTTTTGAAGGGATCGCCACCGGGAATGGCAAATAGGTTTTTTTCGTTTTTACTCATTCTTCAAACTTTTACTTTGTGGCAGCAACCAGCCAGATCCATTCTCCACTCTAAAGGTAAAATATTGGCGGTACCACTCTCGCCACTAAGTACTGCGTTCCCCTTTTATATTGCCGAAATCGCCCGAATATCCCCACATTTTTAAGAAAAGCTTCCTGGAATTCTTTGGACGAATAATTTTTTGAAATGGTTACCGTTGTTGTAAATATAGCGTCTAAAAATGGTTAACGAACCGTTACCTGAATACTAAATTTGCTGCGTTCTAACCTACCCCCCGAAGGAGCCGCGCGTGATTTTCTGCGCTCGAAATATTCTAAGGCTCATCCTGGCCTATACTTTTGGATTTCTTCCATTGCCGATTTTTGCTGCTTATGGGTTTAAGCTCGACGGAACTCTAGATAAAGAGGCAATCAGCCACGCCTATTTCGAAGGGGATTTCGCAAAGGTTCTTCCCCCTCTGCTTGCATATAGCGAGTCAATGCCAGCGAATGCGAATTTAGAAGACTCCGTGTTTTGCTATAAGTACATGTCTGTCATTTATGCAAGTGACCCAAAAACGAGGCTAAAAGGCGAGGCGTATATGTTGCAATTGATCAAGATTGTTCCTGCCGTCCAACTTATCGACCTCTACGTGTCCGATAATATTTTATCGATATTCAAAAATGTAAAGCAAGGTTATGAACAACAGCAGGAGCACCTTCAGGGTCACGATAAAAATGGGCACTCCAAAACCAATACAACACCGATTGCTGAGGGCAAATCCAATAACTGGATCTGGTGGACGGCGGCAGGGGTTGGATTAACCACGGCTGTGGTGGCAACATATTATGCCTTTGATCTGGCTTCGACTCCGGGAAAGAAACATGTTCTCGCCAATTAAAATCAATAGGAAAACCGGCTGGCTACTCATTTTCCTCGGAGTTATTTTCATTTTGGGATGCCTAAACAATGAGCAAAAACCGGATACGTTTGACCTGCCAGCCAAGTTCGTCGATTCCTTATCGGGTTATGACAAAGTATTGATTCTTCTAAAGGACACGACGGGTAAAACCTTGGATACACTTTTCCGGGGTAAGATTCAAACCGGGAGCCAATTGCAGAATCTTAACGCCCCACATTATCCGGGCGGTAAAATGCTTATCGCTATTATCGGATATAAAAACGGTTTGGTCGCCTATAATACGGATAGAACCTTCAATGGTGAAAGTGGCGAGACTGAAACCATCAAAGTCATGGTCCTGCCGATTACAAAGGTTAAAATCGGTAAAAGTGAAATCCAAATCATGGTTAATTCCTTTACCGCTTTACCCTCCGTATCCATTGATCCAGATAACATTTCTGATAAATCTTTGATATGGATGTCTTCTAACGAAGCCGTATTTAGGGTTGAACAAGACAAATTGATTGCAGTTAAAACCGGATCAGCGTCATTGACCGTCGTATTAAAATCAGATACCTCCAAGCACGATGCAATCAAGGTCGATGTGATAGCGAATCCGGAAGTAGCCGACAGTTTGAGAATCAGTCCTGATTCGTTGACTGTTCCTGCCCGTGGTCGGGGTAAACAATTCACAGCAAAGATTTTCCCCACAACAGCATCTTCCCTCCTTTTATGGCAGTGTAAGGATTCATTAATTGCCACGATCTCCGAATTGGGAATGGTTATGGGAATCAAAGCCGGAAGAACCGTAATCGCTGCCACTACCAGGGTAGGGGATCCTGTTTCAGATTCGGCTTGGGTCATTGTTTCCGATCCCATTCCTGTTACATCCGTGAAGCTTATCGGCAGGGACTTGAATCTATTTGCTGGGGGAACGGCGGAGAGTCTATCTGTCCAGGTGGTGCCCCCAGAGGCCAATGATGGGGTGCAGTTCAAATTACGCAATGAGGCAATTGCAAAAATTTCGGGTGGTAAGGTGTTGGGGTTGAAAGAAGGGGAGACTTGGCTTGTCGTTAATTCTCTGGACTTTCCCGCAAATTCGGATTCAATAAAAATCACGGTTCTTTCATCACAACCAGTTACAAGCGTTGATATTCCTACTGATTCGATCAGGTTATACGTCGGTGGAATTGGCAAAGCCTTAACCTCGATAGTTTCGCCTCCTCAGGCAACGGCTTGGGTCCGTTGGGCTTCCAATAATTCAGGCATTGCTTCAGTGGATACAGCCGGAAAGGTATTGTCTGTAGCTCCTGGGCGGACTCGTGTTACATGTATAAGTAGGGTGGATAGCACCCGAAAGGATAGTGCCTTGGTGATCGTAATCAAGGATACACCTAAATTGTCGGTGGGTCAGGATACGACGGTTCCTGTCGGCACCACGGTTGTTTTCAATCCGACGGCTCCTCAGGACTACGGAAGCATTGCCTTTTTCGAGTGGGATTTGAACGGAGACGGACAGTGGGATAGCTCCTCCACAACCTTAAAATCAGTATCCTTTAAATATCAGAATGCGAAGGAGATTTTGACCAAATTCCATGTTCGGGACTCGGAAGGTAATGATACGACCGTTGTTAAAAAGGTGAATGCGATAAGTGGTCCGGATATCCGGATTCTCTCGCCATTGGACGGTGCTTATTTCAGTAAATCCTTGATAGATGTTTCCTGGAGTGTGGACGGCACCATTCAATCCAAATTCCAAAAAGAAACATTAACCAATAATGGGGCCAATACAGTTTCCCGGTCCGCATTGGATGCAACGGGTAAGGAATATTCCATTTCCATTACCGTCTATTTGGACACGATCGCCCCGACAAAACCAGTGGTGAAAGGCTTGTCGCTGGTCAATTCTCTTCGTCCGAACTGGTCATGGTCATCAGGGGGAAACGGAGGCATTGGAATATACCGCTATCGCCTCGATATCGAAGATTTGTCAGGTTCGCCGGAAACTAAGGATACTATTTACAGCCCAGGAACGGAATTGACGGCTCAGACTCATACCTTATACGTCCAGGAGCGTGACTTGGCCGGAAATTGGTCGTCATCCGGATCCTGGAGCATTCGAATTGATACCATTCCTCCCAGTCCCCCGGTTTTCGATTCACTTCCTTTGTCCCCTCTCAATAGTCTCCAGCCGACCTGGACCTGGAAAAGCGGTGGAAATGGTGGGATTGGCGTATACCGTGTGAAACTGGATAATGCTAATTTAGACTCCGGAGGAACCACGGTCATGATTACTCAGTTTATCGCTCCATTGCTGCTTTCTGCCGCTGCCCATACCCTGTATATCCAGGAGAAGGATTCGGCTGGAAATTTGTCCAAGGTCTCTTCCAAGCAACTTGTCCTTGCCCCTCAAGCCATTATAGGCAAAGCCGGGTTTTCCACGGGTGGCATAAGCAATCCATCCTTGGCCTTGTCTAATACGGATGTTCCTTACCTCGCTTTTCAAGATGCGCCGCTCAGCGGATCCAAGGCCATAGTTATGCGCTTCAACGGCAGTGCATGGGAAAACGTGGGCACAGGGGCGATTTCTCCAGCGGGTGCCGGGGATGTTTGCATGGTGATTAGCGCCACAGGCATTCCGTATGTGGCCTACTCTGATGCTGCGCAGGGAGAAAAGGCTTCGGTAATGCGGTTCATCGGTGGCAAGTGGGAATTTTTAGGCACTGAAGGATTCACGGCTGGTGGCGCTTATTTCATCTCCTTGGCCCTTGGACCCTCTGACCTTCCTTATATTGCCTACCGGGATAATGCCAACGGAAACCGGTTGGGGGTCAAGAAATTCGATGGAACAAATTGGGTTGATGTTGGTGGCCCTGGATCTACCGCAGGGATTACTACTCCATCGCTTTCGATAACGAGCGCCGGAGTGCCTTATGTGGCTTTCCAAGATGGTGCGGCAGGAAACAAAGCCTCATTAATTCGCCTCAGTGGAAATTTCTGGCAAAATGTTGGCGGGGCAGGGTTCTCCAGTGGAGCAGCTTCGTTTACCTCGCTGGCGCTGAATAAGGCAGATGTTCCCTATGTCGCCTATCAGGATGCCGGGAATGGTTATAAGGCCGTTGTCATGCGCTTCATTGGAACTGGCTGGGAATACGTCGGCACCTCGGGGTTCTCGCAAGCCATGGTCAACTATACATGCTTGAAATTTGATAACTCTGGAATGCCATACCTCGCATACCAGGACCAGGGTTACGGATATAAGGCGACCGTGATGCGATTCAACGGAACGGCATGGGAGAGTGTGGGTAATCCTGGCTTTACGTCGGATGGAGCTGCTTTTGGGTCCCTGGCCTTAAGTTCACTTGGGGTGCCGTATATCGGATTCCGGGATGCCTCGGTTCAGGATAAGGCTACAGTGATGAGAACTTCGTTCGGTCCATAGTTTATGGAGGTGCGGATTTCTGATCCGCCTATTTCTCCAAAATTACCGAGGCGCTGCGGCTTTAGCGCTTTTAAAAATTTCATCACAAGCACGACTTAGGATTTCACAATCCTTTCCATTTCCATGCAGTTTCTCGATTATTCCGGAAATCAATAATGGATTTTTGTCATTAATAATTTGATGGTAGTTCTTTTCCTTTCTTACTTGTGCCAAAGCTAAGTCCCAATCTTGCTTCCCATAGGATTTAGGTGCTTCAACTCCCATTTTTGTAGTCCACATTGTGCAGTTTTCCAAATGGCTATTTGAAATTGGAAACGGACTTTCGTCCGGATTTCCAATTAAAGTAAGTAGGCATTTGTTGTCTTTTTCGTGTTGGCTTTTATTGGACGTATTATCTCCGTCAGAATCAAAGATAAGGTAAAAAGGGATTTGGAGGGACATTGCTATTGCCACAAGGCGGCTCAAATTTGTCTTCCCTGGCCCAACTATGAAATGGCAGCCAAGCCTCCGGAATTCAGACCATTTATTTGCGGCAATAAGGTAGGAAGAAAGAAATGCAATATCTTCGGTCCCTTCAACAAATACAGGAAGACCCGTGAAATACATTTCATTCTGTGTTGGTTGCATGATTTGTTCGATCTTTGCCATCATGCTTGCCGGGTGAACTGGATCTTCGCAAAGGGCATCGGCAAGGATTTTTGCGACTTTATCATAAGTAGTTTGTGTAATAGTAGTCTTACCTGAAGCGTAACCATCCGGTGGACACCATATTCCAATACATCCGAATTCATGGCATATTTCAACTCGAAGGAAATCGCCATGACCAAATTATTATCGAATCATCCCAGCGCTCGACTCCGCCTAGAACGAAACCCCGAGTTCTATCACCTATTTGTTAATAATTTCGCTGCAAGCGGACTAACCCTTGCCCAATACTGCCGCCACCATCACGTTTCCATAGAAACCTACCACAACTACTTACTCAAATCGAGCCCAGAAACTACTACGCCCGATTCTCTCCATACCCTTTCTGCTTCCGTTAAAACTCCACCAGGTCGCATGCTTCGGGTTCATCCCATAGAACAGGAAAACACTACCGATCTCCCTTTCCAAATCGAATTTCAAAACGGCATTCGCCTCAATCTTGCCTATTTGGATGCAAGCCTGCTTACCACGCTGAATGCATTACCACGCGCACCGGTTTAATCCATGTTCAACCTGCCCGCCTCTGTT
>JAYTHY010000114.1:0-56582 GCA_043732185.1 Fibrobacteria bacterium | reverse complement strand
ACTGGTCCCTGTTCATCTAGCCTCCTTGGTGAAAACCATGAGAGAATAGACATCCATGCCGTTTTCTAAAAGATGGGGTTCACCGAACGCTTACGGTTCAACCGCAATTATTTTACGAAATCCTGATGGACAATTCCGCCAGTGGTATGAATCAGGACATGGTAAACTCCCGCAGGAATATCCCCCAAATTATAGTTCACACCGCCGATACCCTGGCTGAAAATCAGCTTACCGGAAACAGAATAGACTTTCGAGTTCAAAATTCGTGTCGTAGGATCCATTCCTTCAATGTGCATGCTGCCACTTGGGCTGATCGTTATTTTTGCCCTGGCCTTCTGAGGCAGATTCACCACGGAAACGGTCGAATTTGCAACGGTGCCCTCAATGGCATAATACCCCATTGATGAATAATTTGAAAAACCAGTTTGAGGGGTGCCTTCAGCACCGCCTTTAATCAACAGTGTGTAACGACCCGGTACCAAATCATTAACCAGATCTGCGAAACGAGACGCTTTGGGATTGCTTTTGGCAATCAGATTTCCGGAATTATCGTGTAGTTCCGCTTGGACATCTAGCATGGCACCCCCTAGATATTCCGTTCGATCGATGTGCAACTGGGCTTTGCCCCCACCAGCCTTAATCTCGAATTGAAATGCATCGCTGTCACTATTTGCACCGATAAAGCCTCGATTCTGCAAGGCTGAAACCACACCACCATTTTCGCTAATGACCAGTGGCACAGGTCGGGGTTTATCATCGGGCAGATAATCAAAGTACCGGTTTATTAGTTTTAAATCATCTTGTTTTTGGGTGGCGGTATTGTATTCTCCTTTACTGTATTGGTAGAGCGCGTTATCTCCCCAGCGATCTCCCACCCAAACGGATCCCATTAAAGGAGTCCAGTGGAATTCTGAAAGTCCGAGAAAATATTCAGTGCCGCCATTTTCACCGGGTACGCCACCATCGTGGTCGAGGCCAAACTGGTGACTGATTTCATGCCCGGCAATGCGGCCTTGTGCGTAACCATCTGATTCGGGTTCAAGCGTACAATAATCAGTGGTTCCAAAAGAATTCAGTGACGCGAATGAGCCTGTACTAGTGTTGGTAAACCGCGCTATACCGGAATTTACAACTTCGGTGGAATCATAAACACTTTTATCCGTGGTGACATTCACATCAAATGCGGATAACAGAGATGAAACAGTCTGCCAGGTTTGCCATACTCCCTCTTTGGTAAGAAATAGAGGCGTGGCCCCATTTAGGGTGCGGGTTATGTCGAGATAGATCACCTTTTTGCTGCCGGGGCGACTTTGCAGAGTGCGGATGTCCCGGTTGTCGTATGAGCCTATGTGGCGCTCTGGGCCAGCTGCCTGTAACGGATTAGCAGCTAGTTTGGGCAGGACGTTGCTGGTGCTGTGTCTGCCACTGATGCTGCATACCGGTTTGATTTTTTCCATGGGCACTTCTTCTACCACCAATCGGCCATTGATATCCGTGGTATATTCATAGGCAATATGACGGCTTTCAAGCACAATCCAACCGTATAAGTTACCCGGAGTGCCTTTGAAAATGAATTCCGAAATATCCCCTTGACTGGACTGGCCAGTAACCGACAACCTGTTGTTTTTCATATAGAAGTCCCTGATCGGAACTGTAAAATTTTCACCTCGGCTCGAAACAAATGAAAACCGTGAACCGGGTTTTAAATTCCGATTTTTCAATTCTGTAAAATAATCACCTGCTGAACCCATATTCATGCGGGTTCCAGAATAACCCAGGCTGAATAGGAACAATGCACCTAGCAAAATCGATTTCATAAACGGCTCCTGGCACACATTGCGAGGCATGCTGTCATTAATCATAAGGTTTTATTCGTAAAATGCAGGGCATTTTAGAAGAAAAGTTTAACACTTCTATTTTCATATTAAATATCCCCAAAAAATGGGTGCTTTATTCCCATTCATAGCTCGTTTCGCTCATTCAATATTATCGTATTATTCACTGAACCTCCTGTTGGCTGCTGTCAGTGAACGATTTGGATGGAAAACCGTGCGGCTATAAATGAAGGTATTAGACCATCCCGCCTTGGCGATTTGCAATGTATGCTTTAAGGTGAGAGAAAAAGGGGGCGTATACGCAAATCACAAAAAAATGGATCCGGTTCGACTGTTTTTTATTCATTCTTATCCTGGCCTCGAGTGCTATGGCGCAGACCCATCCCATCACCATCCACGCGAATCAGCGGATCGCTAGCCTGCAGATGACGCCGGTGGAATACCAAAGCTGGAAGGATAAAGACGAGTTCTTGGTCAACGCCAAACGCATGGCTCTCGTCAAGGATATTTATTTGACCTTCAATGACGCGTTCGATTTTATTTTCTTGGTGCTCAACGAAGTGAAGATGCCGGTTAACCTAACCTATGCGGGAATAAATATTACGGTTTCCCAGAAAACCACCGGCCTTGGCGCATCGGTTTTTGATTATTCCAGCAGCTACGGGTCAGCTGGTCGCCTAAAGTCAGTGATGGGTTTGACGGGTAAGGACTACGTCCGTTACGGCCCGTCGTTGCACGAGCTTATGCACAACTGGGGAAACCACGGCATCGCCGCTTGGGCATTCGATCCGTATGGCCCAGGCTGCTGTGGAGCCATTAAGGACTTCAGGGCCCACTGGGGCTTTACGGGTGGCAATACCGCCGGACAGCTGGGCGGATTCGTTCAGAGCACCCTCATCGCTAACGTAGGCGGCAACGCCAACCGTTATCGGACCGCCGCATTCGGACAATTTGCCAATGGTGGAAATTCAGTCCCATACTCTGAATTCGAACGTTATCTGATGGGGATGATTCCAGTAACCGGAGTGACTCCATTCGATGTTTTCCGGGACATTACAGCATATAATGATTCGACAAATGAATTCGAAGCGACGACCAAGATTCGATACGACAACGCGCGCATCCTTTCAGATCTGGGCGCGCGGTCGCCTAGCTCGGTGACATCCCAGAAAGATTTTCGGCTTCTCATTGTGGTGCTGTCCGATGCTCCGCTCACCCCTGTAGAATGGATAAACTATGACAAAGAGGCGGAGTGGTTTGGTCTTCAGAGCGACGATGGCACCTACCTATATAACTTCTGGGAAGCAACCGGAGGTAAGGGAACTATGGAAACCGGAAATCTGAAAAACGCCTTAAAGGGGGCGACTATACTCGCTGAAAACAAGCAGAGTAGACCATACTTCAATCTGCCTAAGTCGTCGAAAGTGTCATTCAATATCCTCGGCCAAAAAGGAAAATTCCGTAAGCATAAATTTAGGCCGTAGCAAAATAGGGTGGGGGTATGCGCGCTGATACCATACCGCTGGTCTATTGCAGGGACTGCTTATTCCCTTTTCTATAAATTGTTGGTCACTCTTATGCGCTTCATCCCCTACGGTGAAGGCCACATCCGTTCCCAATTTGAGTCCTGCGCAGGCATAAACGATTGGGATTGAATTGAAGCTTCACCTGTAGTTTAGATAGGGTCTATTGGGAACATTAATCCAATAAATCAGAAACGTTTCATCGATTATAGCCTAATGTTTTTTATCAAGAATTCAATATACCAAACGGGCATGAATGGTTTGATCGGACACGTTTTTGGGGATTGGTCGTATGTGTAGGTGTCGTGACCTGTAACGGTACTTGTATAGGTTCGGCTTTCTATTTTTGTACTGAAGATTCGGACTTTTTCCATCGTTTTTTGTCCCGTCAATTCTACAGTATTTTTATCCAGTGTGGCATCTTTGAATTGAAAAGTTGAATTCCCAATCGGGCGATTGCGTTTGGATTGTACAAATATGGTATCGTAGATGGCCTGCTCCTGTAAGGTGATTTCTCCGGTAAGTACACGATAGGTTTCATCCAAAAAAGTCCATTGGCCCTCGATACCGGATCCATCACCCTTTCTTTTGAGCTTTTCAATTTCTTGAACAACGGCTCCAGATAGGAGGGTTTGCTTATGCCGCAGGCCCAGAATTTTCCCCACCTGTTATGCAACCAACAATGCAGGCACAAAATGTTACGAAGGAAAATAAGTATTTCATTGATCATCCTCTTTTTATTCGCCTGTCTGGGGGAATAATTTTTAGTCTTCTCTCCACATCCAACTAAGGTCCCACAGGCCAAGTCGCCCAAAACTTTCCAGCCATTAAGGAAAAACAGAAATGATTACCTCAAGTCGCCTTTTTGGTTTAGGTACCTTGGGGTGCGTGTGGGTTGTATTGGACGGGTGCGCGATTGGTTCAATTAGGGAAGCCAGGGTGGGTGGATTAGGGCGTTATCCAAATACGCTGACGATCGCAGTGCAACCAAATCCTTTGCATCCCTCTGCCATGGATTCAATGGTCGTGGCAGCGGCAAACCGGGCTGTGGGTGCGGGACAAAGTGTTGATTCATCCGTAACACCTGGCCCGCATTTTACACTTCTAGTCAACGTCAAGGCGACTGAACCTTTAGGGGCCACGGCAGCCCCCTTAGGTATGGCGCTCTCGGCAGCCCGGTCCTTCACAGGTTTGACGGGAATTGGATCTGCAGGCGCCGAAGCAGGTCGACTTGAAGTCGAAGGCAATCTGTTCGCTCCGGACGGGCGAGATGTCGGATATATTCGGTGCAGACGCTCGCTCCGGGAGAATTCGTCATAAGTGATGATGAGGTTCTGATGGCGCGCTTGGGAATGGGGCTTTCCAGGCGCCTCCAGTTTGATCTATGGGCGGGAGGATTTCCAATTCCGGCCGCTGCCGGAGGAGCGGGAGGAGGGGGCCCGGCCATAATCAGTGGAGGCGCGGCGGGCGTTATCGTGCTGGGGTTTTTCGATCTCGGTCTCAAGCTCCGAGTACTCGACGAAACCACGTATTTGCCGGGTTTTGTCATCGCCTATGATATGCTGGATCTTTTCGGATTGGCGGCCGGTGGAGTCGGGGCCGTTTTGATTGGCGGTGGCGTGGGAGGTGGCGGAATCGGAGTGGTGGCGGGCTCCAATGCCCAATTCAATCTGGTTACGCCTGTAGTTGCCAAGCACTTTGGTCCAGCGCAATTAAGCGGAGGGGCCTATTTTTTGGACAATCACCATTTTCTAACCCAGTCCGCGGGCTTTCAAACCGGCTGTGCAGTCGGTGCGGTCTCGCCGTCTGGTGCAGTTGGTACTGCAGTCGAATGCCCCTCCGGCAGTACTCGGCTTCCTCGCTTGCCACTCCAGGTCATGCCCTTCATAGCCGGGGAACTCCTCATCGGCCCACACTCATCTCTAATTATGGAAACCTTAATGAAAGACAATATCGTAAACTCGGTGGTAACGACAGGGGCCCGATGGCTGATAGGCTGGGAACATCCTCATGGACCGTTTGCCTTAGACCGCATGCGCCTCCGCCTTGATGTGGCCGCCCTGTGAAGCTACGAAAAAGCCCAACATGGACCTCATCCAAAAGATGCGACTTTTCTTCCACTTCCCTGGATCGGCCTAGGCCTGTATGTTTTTTAAGCTTTTTTCAAATTCTTCACTCGCCTCCGCTGCGTGTACGAAAGCGAAGTCTGCGACTTTAAACTTTTATCTGATCCATTACTAGTTGTGCAAACACGGCAACTACATCCGAAGGCGTTGGCATGGAGTCAATTTCTTGGCTTAGCTTTTTGCGCTCTCCCGGAAGCCAGGATTATCGAGCAAGGTCCGCACATTGCGTCGCACCGCTTCGGCGGATGCTTCATTCGGCATAAGGGTTTTTCCAACACCCGCTGAACTGCAGCGTTCCGCATTGCGGAATTGGTCCGCGCCTTGTGGTATCGATAAAAGCGGGATGCCTACCGATAGAGCGCTGAGCATGGTCCCGGAGCCACCGTGACTAACTACCGCATCGCAGCGCGGGAACAAAAGCGTTTGCGGCAAATAGCGTTCGATATGGACATTCCTTGGCTGGGGACCAAATACGGCCGGGTCACCATTCTTGCCTAGGGTCACGATGATATTAATGGGTTCGTCGCGCAATCCTTCGAGTATGGTCCGAAACAAAGGCCGAGTATCATTGAAAAGTGTTCCCATGGTAATATAAACGGTCGGAACCGAGGGCATGGCATCAACCCAGGCAGGCAAGCGTTCTCCCACCTCGGCGTCGAAAGCGACGGGGCGCATCGCATGTTGCGAAACCACTTTTGCGATGCCGGGGATTGCGGGGTGAGTGTCCTGGATTCCATATCATTCTCCGTATGTGAAAGGCATACAGAGAATGTAGTCCTCCGTTACCTAGGATTTCATTGACTTGGGTTAAGATTTTTAGGACTTAATGGTCAATCTTTTCCGGAGGCGGCTTAGGGATTCCGGTTCAATCCCCAAATAAGAGGCGATATAGTGTAAGGGAATCCTTTGAAACAGATCGGGTTGCTCCTTGGCCAACTGCAAATACTTTTCTTCCGGCGATTCCACTTTTACCGTCGTTGCACGATTGAGCGTGGCGAAAAATGTCAGCTGAATTTTTTCTTCATGAACTGCTTTATACTTGGGGAAGATCTCTATGACTCGCAAATAGTTTTGACGGGAAAGTGTAAGCACCTCGGAGTCTTCCAAAGCCCCCACCCACCAATCTTCGGTAGCGAAATTCAGAATGCTCTCTTTGGCACTTTCAATGCTTTGATATCGGCGAAAGCAGCCACGGTTTACATAGGCCGTTTCCTGGCAGATGTCGCCTGGACTGAGAAGGTAGGCTTTTTTCTTGAGGATCTTCGAATCCCAATGGGTGAATAATCCTGGGTAAGGCCATACTCAAATAAGAATAACCACCGAGACCCTCCGCCGGATGTTTTCGATAAGGCCTATTTCCTTTGGTTCTGAAGATGTATCAGCAAATCTTCCAGTTGGCCCAGACCTGCCGTAAAGCCTTCCTTGAATCCCATCTTGATAAAGGTTTCGAGGTGCGCGAGCGAATCGACGCGGATGATATTGGTAACCACCGTAATGCCATTGCTTTCAGTGAAGGAATTGACCCACACCGACCCCGTAGTGGCCGGATTCACATTTCCGTTTTCATCGCCAAAGAGGCTCCGGTAGGTGAAGCTTTTCCCTGTGGCGATTTGCGAGAAATTTTTTAAGTCCCAATGCTTCTCACCCTGGGGACCGACCATGGCATATAGCCATTTGCCGCCTACTGAAAAATCCATGGTTTTGGTTTCCGCTTTCCAGGGTTTGGGCGCCCACCATTGGTCGAGGATTTCGGCCTCGGTCCAGGCCGCCCAGACCAAGTCGAGCGGGGCATCGAAGGAGCGCTCTACTTTGACAATCAAGTTATCCTTGTCCAACGTGAAATTGAAAATCTTGCCTTGGGTCATTTCTTCCTCGCATTCAATTGGGTTAATACTTCGTCCAGTTGAGTGAATCGTTTGGCCATCAAGGCCTTGAACTGCTCCAGCCATTTCTCGACTTCACGCATTTTGCCGGTCCTTAAATGGTATTGAATTTCCCGTCCATGCTGTTGCTGCGCCAGCAGATCGCATTCGACTAGGATCCGAATATGCTTCGAAACAGCCTGCCGGCTAGTGTCGAAGTGTTCGGCCATGGCATTGGGAGTCATCGCCTGCACGGCCAAGAGCATGACAATGGCGCGACGGGTAGGATCGGCGATGGCTTGGAAAATGTCTCTTCTCATCAGACTCCCGGAGGATAATAAGCAACCGTATGGTAGCAAATATACATGCAATCAATCGATTGCGCAATATATTTCTGAGGGGTCCGGGGAGTGTCTTAGAAACGGGGGGCCCCGGAGAGGGGGTAGCGGAAGCCCCCTTCAGGAGTACCACAGGCAGGGCTGGAGCGAGGGGGAGACTTCCCCCGCAAAAGGCTTATGTGCTGGAAACTGGGCGCATAATTATGAAAGGATTGTCGGCGGAATTGGCAATGGCCGTTTTATTGTAAAAAAATTTAGACCCTCAGGGACTGGCCGCTACAAACTTTCGTCCCGCGTTTCCCGCAATAGTATCAGCGCAAACAAGGTAATCGCCGCAGCCGCCGACAAATAATAGCCCACAAAACGCAGCCCATAATTCGTCGCCAAATAAGTCGCCGCATAGGGTGCCAAAGAAGCTCCAAAAATCCCGGCAAGATTAAAGGTCAATGACGCCCCGGTATAACGCACTTTTGTAGGAAATAATTCCGATAGGATTGCTCCCAAGGGCCCGTAGCACAATCCCATTAATCCCAATCCCAGGGCCAATGACAGCACCACCAAGGGCGTGCTCCCCGATCCGAACAAGGCTCCGAAGCCAAGCCCGAAAAGAATAATCGCAACCATGATCACCATTTGCGTAATCCGACGGCCATACTTATCCGCCAACCAACTGGCAACGGGAATGGTTAGTCCGAAAAAAACTACGCCGAACATCTGCATCAGTAAAAATGAATTGCGGGAATAACCCAAGGATTTCGTTCCCCAGGTCAAGGTGAATACCGTCATCAAGTAAAAGTTCACGAATACCGTCAAGGCCAGCATAGTTCCCAAGACTATAGTCGATCCGTGGGATTTGAAGAGTTCCAGAATAGGCATGCTTACGCGTTCATGTTTTTCCATGGACTTCCGAAATACGGGTGTTTCCTCCAAACGTAGACGCACATAGAGTCCGACCAAAACCAGCAAGGCGCTGGCTAGAAAAGGAATGCGCCAACCGAATGCGAAAAATTGAGCGTCACTCAGGAATCGGCTGAGCGCCAGAAAGATTCCGTTTGAAAGAATGAAACCGATGGGTGCTCCCAATTGTGGAAACATACCGTACCATGCGCGTTTCCCTGGCGGAGCATTTTCGGTAGCCAAAAGAACCGCACCGCCCCATTCTCCTCCCAATCCTAAGCCTTGTCCAAAACGACACAGGGCCAATAGGGTCGGGGCCCATATTCCAATCTGATCATAGGTGGGCAATAAACCGATAACCACGGTGGATAGACCCATGGTAAGTAGCGCCGCTACTAAGGTTGCTTTGCGGCCAACACGATCGCCAAAATGACCGAACAACGCTGAGCCCACCGGGCGGGCAAAGAAGGCGAGCGCGAAGGTTGCCAGGGATTGCAAGGTTGCCGTGGTGGGATCGGATTTGGGAAAGAATAAATGTGGAAAAACTAGGACGGCGGCGGTGGCGTAGATGTAGAAGTCGAAGAATTCAATGGCCGTGCCAATCAGGCTGGCGAATAGGATATGCGCGGGAGAATTAGATTTTGTGGTCATTTAATAAGGATAGGAAATCTAATGGGTGATAGAGGGGCGTAAGGTGGTTACCCAAGCAACAACTTCGTCCAGAGTGGTTACCCAAGCAACAACTTCGTCCAGATCCAAGGATTCAACATTTCCCCAATAACGAAATTCTTGAAAGGCTTTCCCATTCTCTTCTCCTGACGAGGAGCACTCTTCGACAAGACGGTCAGCGACCCAAATTACGGACTGTTGGCGCACAATCGAAATGGTCTATTTTTTGCTCCTTCCATGCAGTCTGGATGAATCCGAATCCTTAGCTTGTGGATATTGGACGTAAAGATTTTAACATTCCGATAATCCTAATGATTTGCTTAATCTGAAGTTCTATGACTTAGTCGTGTATGATAATAATTCTGATGCAGGTGGCGTTGGCGGTACAGTAACCACCGCGCCTCAGCAGGCACTTATGGACTATATGAATAACGGTGGAAAATATCTGGGAATTCACGGTGCGATTGATCATCGAGATCAATGGGCTTGGTATGACAGTGCTTTATATAGTGGTGCAAAACTCGAATACCATTTGAATTGTGTTGGGTTTGATGTCTTTACGGATACATCGACAGAAACCAAAAAAGATCTTGCACTAGGTCGTATGTGGGATGAATGACGGAAAAATGATGTATTCGGCCTTGGGCCATAGCTCTGAAGAGTGGACAGAAAACAATGCATGGTTCACGAAGGCAACATGGGCCTATATGAAGTACTTAGTTGGAGACTTTAACCAACCGGTTGCTATCCACAAGCCAAAAATTTCAACTACGGGATCTTTTGTTGAAATTAATACGGCAAAAAGCCATAGCTTTCGAATCCGTGATGTGGGCGGTAAATGGATCGCAAGTGGAAAGGCTTCCGCTCAGAGTGAGTTTAAACTAAATGAAGGTCTGTACTTTGTAACGGTTCATTCGGCGGGTTCAGTTCTTACCAAACGCATATTCATACACTAGATTAAAACCCGTCCTGAAAGGTCCGCTAACGCTTTATTTTGGGACCTGGGACGAAGCTTCCCGAGGCAGCATCCTCATTCATTAGCCAATATTCAATTTCGGTTTCATTCTTTATCACTCAGTTTTGATTTCAGTTTGACCAGTTCAAAGTGTAGTGAATAAATTTCAAAATTTTGAATGGTTAGCCTAAACGAGACGATTATGTTCAACCGCTGCGTGGAGCAAATGCCTCCACACGTGGGCTGAGATTTGCAGCCACAGCCTTTATTCAATTTACTCGATTGTCAATTTGACAAATACGTGAGGCAGGAAACGGCTATTTTTTCTTCGATAAGCTAGTTTTCGACTTTAACCAGATTCATTTCTTGGCTTAGGCTTTGTCTTTTTGACAGAGAATAAGTGTAGTAGGCTGGGTATAGTATGCCTATTATGGGGATACATGTTCATTGAAACCCGTTCTGTAAATACCCATCCCCGTCACCCCTGGAAGGCCATCACATGAATTTGAATAGGAGTCGACATGCTCAGTAAATCACAGGCGAAAGCCTTTTTTTTCGGAGGCACCGCCATATTCGGCGCCATCTTCATCGCCCTTACCGTGGATTCGATGAAACAGATTCCCGCTCGGACCCATGAAGACAAGATGACGGCCCAGGTCGTACGCGGTAAAAAGATTTGGGAGAAAAACAATTGCATGGGCTGCCACACTCTTTTCGGCGAAGGCGCCTATTATGCACCCGAGCTGACAAAAGTCTATGACCGACGTGGTGAGCCCTGGTTAAAGGTTTTCCTAAAGGATCCGGAGGCCATGTTTCCCGGACAAAGGAAAATGGTCAACTATCATTTCAATGAGGCCCAGATTGAGGACGTCATCGCTTTCTTGAAATGGTGCGGTCAAGTGGATCTCAATGGTTTTCCGGCCAAACCACCGCTGCGAGACTTATTAAGCAAGCCCGTGACCGCAGCGGTCACCCACCCGGTTAGCACCAAACCCCAGCCCGCCATCTTTCAGGCCCTATGCACGGCCTGTCATTCCCTGGGCGGACAAGGCGGTATAGTCGGTCCCGCTTTGGATTCGGTTTTTGCACGCAAAACCAGAGACGAAATGGTCGTATGGATCACCGACCCTGCCAAGGTCAAACCCGGTACACTGATGCCCAAACTGCCTTTGGCTCCGGAACAAATCGACAGCCTAGCCGACTATCTCTCATCCTTCGGAGGTGCCCAATGAAATTCAAATCGCAACAAATAGCATACTGGTATTTCGCAACCGCCTTGCTTTTATTCAGCTTGCAAATCGTCTATGGTTTCATCATGGCCTTCGCGCATATCGGGTACGATGTCTTGCATCCCTGGATCGCCTTCAATACGGCCCGCGCCGTGCATACCAACCTGCTGGTGGTCTGGTTGATTACCGGATTCATGGGGTCAGCCTATTTCATGATTCCGGAGGAAAGTGACCGGGAGCTCTGGTCGCCGAAGCTGGCTATTGTCCAATTGATCGCCTTGATTATTGTGGGCGTAACTGCTGTGATAGGATTCCACCTGAACTGGTGGGAAGGTCGGAAATTTTTGGAAATCCCCCGGCCCTTGGATTACCTCGTCGTAATAGACATCCTGGCCTTCCTTCTAAATATCGGAATGACCATTTTCAAAGGCAAACGTTTCACAAGCACGGCCTTGGTCCTGTATATGGGCTTGCTTTTCGCGGCGCTGCTTTATCTTCCCGGCATGATAGATTTCGACAACCAGACGCGCGATTCCTTCTACCGCTGGTGGGTGGTGCATCTTTGGGTGGAAGGCGTTTGGGAATTGATCATGGGCGGCATCCTCTGCTACCTGCTGATTAAACTGACCGGCGTGGATCGGGAGGTTGTCGAAAAATGGCTGTATGTCATTGTAGGGCTAACCTTCGTCTCGGGCATACTGGGCACCGGCCATCACTACTACTATATCGGTACACCTCGTTACTGGCTGATTATCGGCGGTGTTTTTTCCGCTCTGGAGCCCGTGGCTTTCCTAGCTATGGCCATCGCCGCCGTGACCATGGTGCGCAAGGGTGAACGGAAGCATGAGAACAGGCTGGCCCTGAGCTGGACCTTAGCGTGCGCCATTCTCTCCTTCCTGGGCGCGGGATTTCTGGGCATCGCCCATACCATTCCCGGCGTGAACCTCTATACACACGGGACCCTGGTAACCGCCATGCATGGGCATTTGGCCTTTTGGGGAGCCTATGCCTGCATCAATCTGGCCATGATGACTTATGCCATGCCTTTGCTTACGGGTCGTAAACTTTTCGATACGGCCGGTTCGCAATGGGCCTTCTGGTTTTCCAATGTCGGCATGATCGCCATGACCGGGGCGCTCGCTGTAGCCGGCGTGAGTCAGGTGGTGCTCGAGCGTCGCATGGGGCTGGATTTCATGACCGTGCAAAGGGAAATCGAAGTGCATTTCATCGGCATGGTGCTGGCTGCGACCTTGTTCAGCACCGGCATCTTCCTGTTCGTACTCAATTTCATCCGCTACGGCACGCCCAAATGGGACGGAGCAAAATGAATCAGCTCTTGCCGTTCTACCTGCCGACCGATCATGAGGAGGACGTTTTCATGTCCGCCTACCGGAATAAACTTCCGGTGATGCTGAAAGGTCCAACGGGATGTGGCAAAACGCGGTTCGTGGAATATATGGCCGCCAAATTGGAGCGGCCCTTGATAACCATATCCTGCAATGAGGATACCACGGCCACGGATTTATTGGGACGGCATCTTTTCAAGGGCGGAGATACGGAATGGTGTGACGGCCCCTTGACCCGGGGAGTCCGCGAAACCGCTATCGTTTATTTGGATGAAATCGCCGAGGCGCGCGCCGATGCCATGGTGGCCATCCACCCGCTCACCGATTACCGCCGGGAATTGTTCCTGGACCGCACCGGTGAAACCCTTCGGGCCGCGGAGGGATTCATGCTGGTCGTCTCGTATAATCCCGGCTACCAGAAAAGCCTGCGTGAGCTCAAACCCTCCACACGCCAGCGCTTTGTGGGCTTGACCTTTGCCTATCCCAGCGAGGATCAGGAATCGGACATCATCGAAAAGGAATCGGGCATTGAACCCAAAACCGCAAAAAAACTGGTGAAAATCGGAAGGAAAATCCGTGGGCTGAAGGAACTTTCCCTGATGGAATCAGCCAGCACGCGTTTGTTAATCGCAGCTGGATTGCTAATCCGGGGAGGACTCCCACCGCGCCTGGCCTGTTATACCGCCATGGCCGAGCCCTTAACGGATGATGCGGATGCGTTGGCGGCATTGAAACAGCTTATTGATATTTCCATTTGAACCGGAAGCATCGGGAGTGAAGTAAACGCCTTATGCTCGAATGGGAAGAGGGATTATTTCGCGGCGGACGGGCCCTGGTAAATGCCCTTTGGATCCGGCCACGACGCAAGCCTTTTCTGGCCGCGGAAGTGGCCCTTGCCCCGCTCCGCATGGAGCTTTTCTATTTCGCGCATTTATTGGCCGGGCAGCGGCTTTCCCTTTTCGAAACCGATGAACCCTTGCTCCGGGTCGGCGACCGCCTATGCCTGCCGCCGAAATGCGCCCTGCATGTCGACGAAAATTTGAACCGGGATTATTACCGGTTAAAGGCAGGACTGGGTTCGCTTTCCTTGCGGGAACAGGAGGCGTTGGATGGCCGTAACCCAGTGGAATGCCTGGGATATTTGACCCGCCTCCTTGCAAAGGAATTCCCCGGTCTTTATGAAAAACTGCAAGTGCAAAAGGAGGCCCTTCCCGAGGACTTTCCTTTTGAACTTCACTTCGGCAATATTCGCAAGGGGTTGATGTCCACCGAAGTCCAGGCCTGGGACGATAAGGACGGACGGGATTCCGAGGGCGACGCGGATTCTCCAGCTTCCAACGATTCGATCACCACGGAAATCGAAGGCAAAGGCCAGACCCAAGTTGAGGTTTTAGCCGGCGAGGATTTGAAAGCGCCGGACGTTCCACAACACACCTTTGAAAAGGTCGAGACTTTGGAAGAATTCGAAGGTCTGGATCGACAGCTGGACGGCGCAGACGATCTCAAAGAGCACCAAGAAGCCCTGGATGAATTGGAAATGCGGCATGTCATCCGATCCAAGGATAGGGCTTCTGGACTGTATCGCGCCGACATCCTCCTCTCGCCCTTTGAGTTGGAATCCAATTCCAAGTCACCCTCAAAAGGAATCCCCTATCCGGAATGGGATTTCCGTAAGCGGGACTACAAACCGGATTGGTGCTGGGTTCAAGTTACCGATTTCGAAAGCCGAGACGATTCCTGGGCCGATTCCGCCCGGATCAAACACAAAGCACGTATACAGGCCTTAAAGCGCAAGCTGGAACAATTTTCCACCGACTATCTGCGGGCCCGCGCGCAACCCTCGGGAGATGAGTTCGACCTGGAGGCCGTTATCGATGCGCGCATCTCCATGCGAAGCGGGAGCGCGCCATCTGAAAACATTTACACACACCGCCGCCGGGATCTCTCCGATGTCGCCACCCTAATCCTGGTGGATCTAAGCGATTCCACTGACGCCTGGGTAAAGGGAGAACATGTTTTGGAAACCTTGCGGGGAGCCCTGTTCTGCCTGGGTGAAGCGCTTGAGGCCTATACCCATGGTTTTGCCATCGCCGGATTCGCTTCCGATACCCGGCGCGCCTGCCGCTATTTTCCGATTAAGGATTTTGATACACCCTGGAGCGAGTCTATTTCCAAGCTTGGCTCCCTTAGCCCCCAGGGTTATACGCGCATGGGCCCTGCCGTTCGCCATGCTACCCGAATTTTGGAAGGACGCAATGCCAGAAAGAAGGCCATGCTGCTTATCGGCGACGGCAAACCTTGCGACTACGACACTTATGAAGGGCGATATGGAATTCAGGATGTCAAAAAGGCTTTTAATGAAGCCAAGGACAGGGGAATTCTGACCCATGCCTTTGCCGTGGATCACCGTGCCCGCGAGTACTTCCCTGCCATGTTTTCGCCCCGAAGTTATGATGTCATTGGCGAACCCAAGGATTTGGCTGAAGCCGTCTTCCGGTTTTTCATGGCGCTCAAAATGCATTGACACGCGCTTCCTAAGGGAAGCCTATTCATTTGCAATGCGGCGCCAATTACAATCGAATGTGCCCAGTGGGTCCAGAACATACTGTTGCTCACCGTAATATTAGTTACGTTACCTGAAAAATTACCATACGATTTAATGGTAACGCCATCGTCGAAATTTTTGACAAAGCAGTTGTTAACTGTTGCGTTCGAGCATCCTATCATGTAGATGCCGTCATTGGACCAGTTATCTCCGCTTACAAGATTCACATTCTCGACTGATGCTTTGTCACACCCACCTAAAATCACATGTCCCATCATGCTCGGCTGATTGGCAATGGTGACACCTTCTATCCATTATGCCTCTGCCACGTATTGAAGCTCCCGTGCTGCTGGTGGAGATTTGTAACATACCACCTCGTACAATTGCGCCTCCGGGGATGTACACGGTTTCATTACTGCCAATCGTCAGCTTGCCGATGTTGTGAATGCCTGGTCCAAAGTACGTAACTCCCGGGGAACCTTGCTGTGGTAAGGGCGTTTTACCGGGTTTTGCCACTTGGATGGTAAACGTGTTTCCGGAAGTAGATGGGTTGAATTTAATGTTACGGGGCCTGAGTGTTACAGCGTTCAATCCGCCTATTGCCGTAATTGAAACGGAAACCGGTTGGTCCATATCAAAGGAGGCGAATGAGGCATTGAGCGGATCCGGTATTTTCGCGTTGTATACAAATACAGGTTGCCCGTTTACACTTACCGAATAGCGGCTGCTTTGCGGCGCGTCGCTCGGTGCAGGATAAATGACGGTTTTGGAAAAAAGGATTTGCGCAGATATTGCTACGACTGTTGCTACAAACCTGGGCCACTTGACCAAAAAAAGTCGACTTGATTCCATATGCCCCTCCGCAAATTTCTGATTGTATCACTGTTTATTGTTCATTAATTTCCCGTACCTGCGAATACGGGTTACTTAGTTAAAAAAATTCGAATTCTTCCTTTTTTCACAAGACTGTTGATTTTAATATATTGAAGGCGGGTACAACACTCAGTCCGAAAATCGAGTCGCATATCACTAAAAAATACTGTGCCCCCACACACTCCCACTTTGGACGGTAAACGTGAATAATCTGCAAACCATACTTGGCGCAAATGGAACAATCGGCTCTCTAATGCCATTGGAACTTAAAACCTATACCAATCAGATTCGCTTGGTGAGTCGTAATCCCAAGAAGGTTAATCCCACGGATGAAATATTTCCAGCCGATCTAGCCGATCCTGCGCAAGTTGAAAAAGCCGTGGCCGGGTCCACTGTGGTTTATTTAATGGTCGGGTTCGATTACAATCTAAAAGTTTGGCAGGAGAAATGGCCTAAACTTATGAAGGCCACCATCGATGCCTGCATACTGCATAAAGCCAAATTGGTTTTTTTCGATAATGTGTATATGTACGCCGATAAGACCATGGGGCATATGACCGAAGAATCTCAAATTAATCCTTCTAGCAAAAAAGGCATGGTTCGCAAGGAAATCGCCGAGATGCTTTTACAAGCCACCAAAACGGGAAAGTTAAAAGCCTTGATTGCACGATCCGCAGATTTTTATGGTCCGAATAATGAAAAGAGTATGTTGACGGAGATCGTTTATAAAAATTTAAAGAAAGGCAAGAAGGCGAATTGGATGATGGATGCCGATAAAAAACATTCCTTCACATATACCCCTGATGCAGCCAAGGCTACCGCACTATTGGGCAATACCGAGGACGCCTATAATCAAGTTTGGCATTTGCCAACGGATAAGGATACTTTGACTGGGCGCGAAATTTCGGCATTATTCTCTATAGCTATGCAGACTAAAGCGGAGATTTCCACTTTACCCATGTGGATGCTAAAAATACTCGACATCTTTATTCCCATGCTCAGGGAAATGCCGGAAATGATGTATCAATATGATCGGGAATATTTTTTCGATTCCGAAAAGTTTTCAAAGCGTTTCGACTTTAAGACGACAACTTATGCGGAAGGCGTGAAGCTAACTGTTGCTCAGACTAGAGGCTGAACGTTAGCTATCCCGGAGGGGATTACAGTCCATTAATGGCGACGCATTGAATGGAAGTTCCAAAAATCTTACCCTATGTTATGAGATTTTTATTTTTGGCATGCGCACGTTGTGCAACAATTGTAAAAACGCATATTTATTTTCTGCAAATAATCGCAGAATGTGCTTATAAAGTAATTTTACAAGGAAAGTTCTAAACTGCCGCCATGTGGGTGAAGTGATATAACAAGACTGCTGGTTGGTCAGCGGAGGTTGTTCTTATGCTATTTGAAAAAATAAAAAATCGTGAATCCGGAATTGTTTTATATGGCATAGTGCCACCCAAAAAAGAGACCGTGCCAGAAAAATTGGATGAGATTTCCAAGAAAATCATGGAAAGACTACCAATGGATGTCTTGGATGGCCTTGTCGTCTATGACATTCAAGATGAAGTCTTGCGCACGACCGAGAACAGGCCCTTCCCTTTTATCGAATCCATCGATGCGTTTTCATTTTGCAAAAACCAATTAAAACCGCTGTCTCTCCCTAAAATTATTTATCGGGCAATAGGAAAATACTCGAAGGAAGACTTATCGCTTTTCTTATCCTCCGCCGACCCGAGAGAATTTTTGACAGTATTTGTAGGTGCGGCATCTAAGTATCAAAAAGTGGGGCTATCCATTCAAGAAGCCTATTTAATCAAACAAAATCAAAATGCAGCTCTTCCCCTGGGTGGCGTCATGATTCCCGAAAGGCATTTGAAAAATAATGATGAGCATTTGCGTGTATTCACAAAAATAAAAAATGGCTGCTCCTTTTTCGTTTCACAAGGTGTTTATGATATTACAGCCGCAAAGAATTTTTTGTCCGATTACCATTATTATGGGCGCGAGCAGGGTTTGCCCTTGGTTCCGATCATTTTCACGCTAACACCTTGCGGGTCTGTTAAAACATTACAGTTTATGAAATGGCTCGGCATTAGCATCCCCCGTTGGTTAGAGAATGAACTCATGCATTCCCAGGATATTCTAGAACACTCTTTAAAAGTGTGCGCCGGAAACTGGGCTGAACTCAGCGACTATGCTGGGAGCAAAAATATACCCATTGGATGCAATATCGAAAGCGTTGCGATTCGCAAGGTTGAAGTGGAGGCGTCCTTCGAATTATTGCGACAAATAACAAAATTTAATCCGGAGTGATTGCGTTTAATCGTAACCCAAGTTGCAAAGAATTTATTCTCGTCCTCGCTCGCACACACACCACGCTCCTTTACTCGACCGTCAATTCTTCGGAATTTCTACCCGCTCGGGACTTTGCCTAAATCCACGCCTTTCGGGCAATTGATTTAAAACTATTTTTTGGGGCGATAAGATAAGGATGAAACCCAAAACTATTACAATGGCTTCAAGTTCCCGTTTTCCCAGGCCGACACTCTATCGCGAGGGCGATTCCCAAATCCTAACGGTACCTGTTTGGAAAGACAATAAGACTTTGGCCTTTCTGAGCGTGTTCATGGCCTTCTTGCTGGTCACTTGGATTCATGGATTTCTTCAGCCCATATTGTCTGAGTGGAGAGGGGCACAGTCTACCTTGAGTCACGGACAGAAGGTGTCGGGTTGGATATGGACTCTGGTCCTGCTCGGGCTACCATATTACGCGCTCTACCAATGGAAAGGTCGATTGGTCTTGATTGCCGGTCCCGATCGCCTTTTATGGATTCGCGATATGGTTCTGTTCCGGATTCGCCGAGAATACTTGGGTATGTATATCCGCAACCTGCGCTGGTCAATTCCGGAAAAGCTGCCGATGCCGTTTCGGATGCAGGCCGTGCAAGTCACGAATGGCTCCATCCTGTGCGACTACCAAGGCCGGACGGTGATGTTGACAGGAGTAATTCCGGCTCAATTTGGGAAGCCGTTTGTGGATGCCCTGGTCCAGGTCTATGCCACGGCGCGGGAACGTCACGCGGAAACAAACTTGGAGGATGCGAAACTATCTCTTCCATCCAAGACGGACATTCAGGTACGCAATGGCACCCTGCGAGTTGCCCGCTCCGGTAGGAATGTACGGCTGGCTTGGTTCATGACTTTGTTTTTAGTGGTCTGGGCTTTCTTTGAGAAATTCATCTTATTCTTGGTGCTTCATGACTCGGTCTCGACCGTCGGTGCGGTAACGGGTTCCAGGGACCTGCTCCACATAGTGATGATGCGAATTTTTCTGGCGTTTTGGAGCCTGGTGAGCATTGTGATGATTCCGCATTGGTTGTTCATTATTAATGGCTGGGAAGAGCTTGAGTTGGACGATGTGAGTATGTGCTACCGCAAGCGGTTCATTCTCTTTTCCTATTCGCGCCGTTTTCTGCGCCAAGTGGTGACCAATTTTCGTATCACGGATACTGGCGTTGGCGCTTATCAAAGCGCGAAAGATCGGCAGAATCGTGCGTTCTGGGGCGCGAGCAGCCTGGCACTTGCCTACGACGTCGCGGGCAAGACCAAACGTATTTTCATAGGCGCCAGCCAGGAAGAATTCGATGTTATTGCGGAGGCATTAGCGAGGATCCAATTAAACCTCGTCAAACCAGATTCTGTGTCTCGTTCTTGAAGCCTTTAGGCACTTCACTATTTATACGGATTGAAAGTTTTTATAATTTAAGCAGAAGGCGCTCAAAACTTGACTACTGCAGTCCAGTCAATTTTTTGAAACTAATGGCTGCATAAACCGTCCAATATTTCGAGTACACGT
This sequence comes from Fibrobacteria bacterium, assembly GCA_043732185.1. Lineage (GTDB taxonomy): Bacteria > Fibrobacterota > Fibrobacteria > UBA11236 > UBA11236 > Chersky-265. Next base: position 36,525 of record JAYTHY010000114.1, on the reverse strand, counting down.
CCACATGAACACCGACGTCATTATTATCGGGGGCGGCCATAATGGCTTAGTCGCCGCAACGTTTCTCGCGCGTGGTGGTTTGGCCGTCACTCTGCTTGAAGAAAAAGCGATGCTCGGCGGAGCAACCAAAACAGAATTTCCATTTAAGAATGCTCCTAAACTTGGAACCTCGACTGGGTCCTATCTTTTAGGGGTTATGCCACCTGAAGTGCTGACTCGCATGGGCGCAAACGTCAGGCTTATCCGACGCAATCCGCACTATTTTCTGCCCACGCATGACGGGCGTTATCTGCTCTTCGGGGAAGACAAAGTGGCGATGAAGTCTCAGTTCATCCGTTTTTTTTCTGAAGCAGATTGGCTGGCTAATGAAGCATTAACCACTGAAATCGGCAAGATCCGCGATGATCTTGCGCCCAGTTGGCTGCAAGAACCCCTCTCACTAGAAGCCACCGCCGCTCAGTACATTCGCGCTGAACTTCGCGATGTCTTCATCAATTTAGTTCGGCAACCAGCCGAGAACTATATCAATCGCTTCGGCTTTAAGAGTGAGCTTTTAGTTGCCATGTACGCGGTCACCGATGGTTTCTCCGGTCTCACGGGAAGTTTCGGTACGCCAGGCACAGGAATGAACTTTCTGGTACACAACATGTGCCGACTCCCTGGTTCTGACGGCACCTTTATGATCGCAGGCGGCGGTATGGGCTCGATCGCGAATGAATTCGCTCGGCTCGCTCGCGAAGCTGGCGTTACGATTAAGACCGCTGCTGGCGTTGAGCAGGTGCTCATATCGAACAATCAGGTGACCGGTGTTCGCCTGAAAGATGGGCGTGAAATCAATGCCAAAGTAGTGGTCTCAAATGCTGATCCGTATCGCATGCAAAAGATGGTTGGGAAAGAAAAATTCACCCCTGAGTTCAACTCCAAGCTCGATGGATTTAAGCGCCACGGCACCACCATGAAGGTCAATCTCGCGCTGGATCGTCTGCCAACATTTAAATGCCTTCCGGAAAACCGTGGTCAGCACAATGCGACCATCCATCTTTTACCGCCTGAAAATGGCGTCATGAACCACATCCGTAAAGGCTTTGAAGACGTTCAAAAGGGTAAATTGGCCGATTTTCCAACCATCGAATGGTATATCCATACGCAAGCAGACCCGTCGCTGATGGACGATAAAGGCCGACACAACTCAGCCTTTTTCGTTCAGTGGGTTCCTTACGAACTGCAGGGAACCACCTGGGAAAAAGAAGAAGCGCGCTACGTCGACCATCTTCTCGATATTGCCGAATCCTTCGCCCCCGGATTTAAAAAGAGCGTCGTCGATACGTTTACGCTCACGCCAAAGAAAATAGAAGACTATTTCGGCATCAGTTACGGCCACATTCATCATATCGACAATACCTTCGGTTTCGATCAGCGCATGCCGTATGCGAGCCCAATTAGTGGACTCTATTCGTGCAGCGCAGGTTGTCATCCGGCAGGTTCGGTGATTGGCGCGGCTGGACATAACGCAGCCAATCGCATCTTGAAAGATCTCGGTAAAAAACCGGCGTATTAAAGACCCCAAAGAACATCGAGCGAGTGACGGAACTCATTTGCCATCATCTCAATCCTTGTACCACCGAAGGATTGCTGAGCACGTGACGAAGTAAACGCGAACAATCGCATGACTCCCATTGCACTGATCGAGAGGTGATTCCGGTTTCCGAGCCCTAGTCCATAAGACTGTACGGATTAAAAAAGTTCATAATATGATATAAAATAAGCAAAGTGGGTCCATAAACTCAAAATAAACCGTTATAAATGGAAATATAGCCAGCATCACCTAACTAAATGCTTATATTAAATAAGCAAATGGAAAGTCAGAATTCCCAACCTGAAGTCTTTGAATATCTCAGCGCCAGAGATTTTATCAGGGATATACTGGCTTGGGCAAAAGCGCATAAGCCCGAGTTCACCCATCGACTCCTGTTGGAAAAAATGGAGGTGTCCTCGACTGGATTTATCGCGAATGTGATATCGGGAAAGAGCAACCTGAACGCGCGCCAAATCGTAGCACTGGCGGACATTTTCAAACTCAATCCTGCCGAGTCTCGGTACTTCCAATCCTTAGTGGAGTATACGCAGGCGCGCAGCATCGAAGACAAAGGCGATGCCTTGGATAGTTTGCGCATACAAATTCGGGGACGGAACAAGAAATTGGATCCACGTCAATATTCTCTCTTTTCCAAATGGCTTTATCCGATGGTATTCGACCTGTTGGCGATTTTCCCTGTTGGCGAAAATCATCAAGAGGTGGCGGCATTCTTCGACGGCACAGTGAAAGCGGAGGATATCCGAAAAGCCCTCCAAATACTGGAAGAGCTGTCGCTCATTCGCAAGACTCCTGCCGGCACGTTTGAACAGTCGCGGACGACGCTAAAAACTGGGGATGAAATCCAATCCGTGGATGTGTTCAAGTACCAGCAAACCGCCTTGAAAAAAGCCATCGAGGCCTTGGACAAAATTCCAGCTGAGGAAAGATCCATTTCCGTTACCACACTTCCTTTATCAGTCGAAGGTTTGCAGCGGGTGAAGCAGGCGGCGCAACAATTTCGGGACAAGGTGCTTAAGATTTCGGAAGAAGATCGCAACTACGACCGGGTCTTTCAATTCAATCTGAATCTATTCCCCACCACTAAAAGCATCCGAAAGCAGGGGTTATGAATTTCCCCGTTTCAATGCGCGGCCCCTTATCCGCTGTTTGGACTGGAATAAAAATATCGGCGTTGATTCTAATTTTGGCTCTATGCATGGCCTCTGGCCTTGCTGGATGCAGTAATGGTTCCTTGGCAGGAACGGATGCAGGCAACACCCAAAAGGTTGCGGGTATCTTAACGGATAGAGAAGGTAAACCGGTAGCCGCGCGCCTAGTTCAGCTTCGTAATGCCGATTTTCAGGGTAACCTACAGGATACAGAACTCATCCGCCCCGCTTTGGGAAAGGAATGGACAGAATTCACAGGACCTGCCGGTGAATTCAGCTTCTTGCTCGGGGCCACTGATACTGGGAATTTTGTTTGCGAAGCGTTGCTTAACGAAGTGGAAGGTGTTCGGATTCATTTCCGGCGTGATTCCAGCCAGAGTGTGGATTTGGGCATGTTGGCCATGCGACCCATTGGCGGCATCAGTGGGAAAGTTCTGTTGCCGCAGGGAACTTTTGGATCACTTGCAATTGCCTTACTTGGAACGCACCAATCGTATTACCTAGGGAGTGGCAATGGTGATTTTGCCTTTTATTCGCTGCCTGCCGGTGACTATACGCTCCGCATTGAAGGGATTAATCCAATCCGCAAAGGCGTTGACACTTCATTTACGGTGCCGGCAGGGAAAACGTTGTCTGGAATCACACTTGCTCCGGGACCAGCGGCTGCGGAGGCTCCAGGACAGATTGCTTTACAACTTCGGTCACCACGTCCTCTAGCTGGTTCACTCAAAGCCAAACTAGCGGAAGGTGGGAATGTCTTGGCCGCCGATTCTAATGGCCATGTGGTTTTCAAGAATGTGTCTTCAGGACTGCATATGGTTTTGACCTGGGGCGAAAACCCTTACCGGGATACCCTTAAAATCCCAGGTATCCAAGTCGAGCCTGGAAAAGAATCCGTACTTCCGACCGTTGCATTCAAGCCCAAGGTTTTGATCGTGGATGGCATTGCCAATCATGATTGGGTGAGGATGACTCTCTATAATAAAACAATTTTGGACCTATCAGGACTGTTCCAAGTCGATGTTTCCACCACTCCTCCCGACAAATCCACACCAATGGCTTGGGCCGCTTGGCATCCGCACTTTTCCGATTTCGATGCCGTGGTATTGGAATGCAATTCCGCCTATCCGGACGATGGCAAAGCGAATCCTTGGCCGGATTCCATAAAAAAATCATTGGAGGATTTTGTTTCCGGGGGTGGGGGATTGGTAAACACGCATGCTACCTTCCCTGGGTTCTATGGTTGGCCGGCTTTTGATCAAATGCATGGACTGATTTGGAGAAATGTGGACACTATGGGGCCTTCCTATGAACTCGATTCCATGAATGCTTTGGTGCCTAATCCGGAAGGTTTAAATCTGTCTTCCTATGAAAATCCGAATATTGGCGTCATTGGAGAACACCTCCATGTAGCCGACTCCAGCCATCCAATTACCCGAGGTCTGCCCTTGGAATGGCCGCAACCATTAGATAGTCCGGTTTATCAATTGAAAGGAATTCCGGACGGTTTGACTGTACTGGCATATTCCGTATCGCCAATTAGCGGTAAACATGAGCCAGAAATTTGGTCCAAACCGTTTGGGAGCGGCAGGGTTTTCACTACCGCTATGGGTCATATCTACCCGGGAGATTCCAACAATCCGTATAGGTGCGTGGGTTACCAAACCACTTTTACCCGGGGAGTGGAATGGGCGGCCACTGGCAAGGTAACAACAAGGGTACCCAGTGATTTCCCAGGGCGGGATTCGCTTAGCTTAAGAAATAACTTGCCCAATTGAGTTTGGAGAAGTCACTGGATTTAGCAACGGCAAACCTGTTTTTACAAATACTGAATCAAAAACATTTACCATAACAAAGGACAAATAATGAAAAGATTGGTTCCAAAAACACTAAATCTGGGTTTATTGGGGAGGGCGTGTGCAACAGGCTTCCTGCTATCAGCCTTAACCGTGCATGCCCAGGCTTTGCCTGGCCAGGCCTTGCCTGGCCAGGACCACGCAGGGGATACCACCCATGCGCAGCAGTTGGCTTGGTGGAAAAACCAGCGTTTCGGTATGTTTATTCATTGGGGACCGGTTGCTCAGCGTGGCCAAGAGATCAGTTGGTCTAGAGGCGGAGGTATCCCAACTGCCGAATACGACAGTCTATATAAAACCTTCAATCCAACGGGATATAACGCAGGCGAATGGGTTCGCATTGCCCAAAGTGCCGGCATGAAATACATGGTTTTGGTTACGAAGCATCATGACGGATTTTGCGAATTCAACACTAAGCTGACACCTTATAATATTATGTCCCCTAATTCTCCGTTTCGCCGCGACATCGTTAAAGAGATGGCGGACTCCGCGCATAAAATGGGCATGGGTTTGGGACTCTATTATTCTCCAACGGATTGGTATGTTCATCCTTCGCAGGATACGACCCCTTATTCAAGCGAGTATTTGACCCAGTATACCAATCAGGTAGTAGATGAGCTGTTGACCAATTATGGGCGTGTTGAAACCGTCTGGTGGGATGGCAGTTCCATTGGAGCGGATCCGCAAGCACTTCTGAAAAGAATGCAGCAAAAACAACCATGGATTTTGGTTAATGGACGCGGTGATCATGGCAGCGTTAGTGATTACGGCACCCCGGAACAGACAATCGGTGCGTTTGATACGCTTCACGCCTGGGAATCGTGCATGACAATCGACGGCGGGGGTCAATGGGCTTGGAATCCCACGGGAGGTGTCAAACCTTTGCGCGCATTGATAGACATGATAGTCGGTACAGCGGATGGCGGCGGCAACTGTCTCCTGAATGTGGGTCCGCGTCCAGATGGCATTATCGATCCTCTCCAAGTAGGGCGTCTAAAGGAAATCGGACAGTGGATGGATAAATATGGACAAAGCATTTATGGAACTACGGGAGGCTACATACCGAGCGGAAGTTGGGGCGGATCGACTCATAAAGGGGATACCGTGTACCTGCATCTCAAAAAATTCAATGGGACGGTTACCATACCTCCATTAAATTCCACCATCATGTCCACCGCCAGCTTGACTGGCGGTACGCCTGTCGTTGAGCAAACGCAGTTCAATCTCAGGATTACCTTGCCGCTCCAGAATATTGACAGCCTCTATACAATTCTTAAAATAATTGTGAATCCAAACAAGCCTTTCATTACTTTTAAGAATGTCGCAATAGGGGGGACTGCAACACAAAGCTCCTTGGCTTTTGCAGGGACTCCGGATCGCGCAATCGACGGGAATACCGACGGCAATTTTTCCAGCAACTCCGTTACCCACACGGACAATTCGGCAGGCGCATGGTGGATGGTGGATCTCCTAAATGACTATGCCATCACTGCTGTCAATATTTTCAATCGAAGTGAATCCGTCGATCGGTTGAGCGACTATAATGTTATTTTGTTGGACAACAACCAAACTCTAGTTTGGACTAGCCATCAAACGAGTGCTCCTAGCCCAAATACCCTCATCGATGCGGGAGGTAGAACAGCGCGCTTTGTAAAGGTGGAATTGACGGGCACAAATTATCTCAGCTTGGCTGAAGTGCAGGTGTTAGTAAATATTCCAACAATTATTCGCAGCAAAGCCGGTTTAACTCGAATCAAATCCGCTTCGGGTAGCCGATTGAACCGTAATCCTACGCCCATTTTCCGGAAGGCTGAATCCAATCAGAATTTCGATCTTTCAGGTGGAAGGGTACGTAGTAGAATCGTAACTGATAAAGACTTGGCACCAAATAAAGCCAAGTAGAGTCAAATAGAACTAGGTGGAGTTGGGTAGATCAAAACAGCAAAAGATGGAAAAGTTTTCATTATTCTTTTTGGTAATTGTATCTACTCTTTCCACCTAAGCCGAGTAAAGATTGGAAAATTCCGACGATCGAGGGAAGTGGTTCCTCCAACGGTTACGTCCTCGGATCTTGAATTTCACTGAAATTCGTTGACATTTCCCTGTCTAATTCGGACGATTGGGCGTGATTAGAAAACTGGGCTACTAGTGTTTTCCGTTTTAGCTATTCCCCTGATTGCGTTTCTCTACTTTTTCCAACGTCACTATTCTCTTGGGTATTTCGTGGTGGGAATCGTGCTATTGTCTGCCTTTTACTGGGCTTATTTTTATTGGGATAAGCTTAAAATGGGAAAAGTTGCGTTCATTTTTATGTCTTTCAGCTTGGTGATACTCCCAGCATTGGGTCTTTGGCAATTTATTCATTTCCAAGATCTGGGAGATTATGATCATGCTTGGTATGTATCCGCTCTGTGGAACATGGCCCATGGCTCAGCTTATAGCTCAATGAACGACAGTAATTTTTTCGGGATTCATTCTCAGTATTTAGGCTTGGTTTGGGTACCTATTGAGGCCTTAGCGGGCGCAATAGGTCTAAAAATAGGCATGTACCTGTGTATATTAGCAGGATCAGTATTGGCGATGCGTCGATTGTCGGGGTTCCCGGAAATTGCCGGATTTGGCATCGCCACAATTCTACTTAGTCCACCGGTTGCCTCACAATTTTTTAATGGGTTCCACATTGAATTTATAGCGATACCTATACTGGTTATGGCACTGGATGCCTATCGCGAAAAAAAACTGTACCACTTCTTATTATGTACGGCAGCTTTAGCTTTTAGTAAGGAGGTTTTCACCCTTGCTATTGGAGGCCTTCTCTTAGTCGCTCTTGTTGAAAGACGGACGTGGAAATGGATTTTATTACCAGGCTTGCTTTGTTGCATCCAGATGGGTTTTTATCGCTTTGCCGTTTTACCCCAATTTACCCCAAAAGGAAATATTATGATTTCCTATCTACCCTCTTCATTTAGCCAAATTCTAGACCAATGGTTTAGTACTAATACGTTGTATTTTGTCTTTCATTTAACGCTTCCTTTTCTTCCACTCATGTTGGCATTGCCAAAGCGATATCTTTTAATTCCACTGCCACTAATAATGTTTTACTTAGCATTTCCAGATCCTGTTTTCCAGTCAATGGGTTCTCATTATTCACTTCCCTTGGTTTTCCTATGTCTATCAGGATGGATATTGTCTATGGATGACAAGCGAATTGCAGCCCTGAGGAACAATACAACCCTGCCCTTTTCTGGGATAAAAAAACAGGTATTTGGTAAAATATTTTTTGCATGTGCGGTCACTGGAATTTTGTGTTATCCAATCTGGAGGCCGAATTTTTCGATTCCAGCAGCAAATTTTGATAGGGTCCGCGATGTTCGGGAAATCCGTTCACTGGTGCCAAGCAAAGCTTCGGTAATCATTAGCGCACCATTCACATCGCTCTTCGCGGGGCGGAAGACAGCGTCCGAATGGATGAAAAGAACCGCGCCTATACAAGATTTTGACTATATCATTTTGGACGGTACTTTTACGCAAGAGTACCATATCTATAGAAAAGATTTAGACCGAAACATTTCAGGGTTATTGGACTCACCTGATTGGAAACCAGTCTTTGCTAAGCACGATCTCTATCTATTTCAGAATGCTCGGATGAAAAATATTCTCCATTGAAACTTAAGGAAGAAGTGGCTTTTTTACAACAACCAGATGATTGTTGGGCTCTTCATTAATATCCGCCAAGGAAAAAAATAGACATATCGGAATATTGACTATGGAGTAAATAACCATAAACGGAAGGAGCAAGTAAAAAAGATTTTTCCTCGTTCCAGTATATACAAAACCTTTTGTGCTGAATCCCTGGAGGACCATATAGAAGAGCCTTGATGCTATTGTACTCCATCCTCCGCCGAGAGGCGTGATCTCTTCAAATTGAAATCCTGCCTCGGCAAATGCCCGCTTGATAAAGAAAATCGTAAAGTTGTAAAAATGGAATGGCACCAAATGGATGTTAGCGGTTTGAGGAATCAGAAAAATCCCAGTTCCACCAGGTTTTAAAACCCTAAAAATTTCCTGAATCATTCGTAACGGTTCATATTCGTGTTCAAGTACCTGGATATTCAGTACCAAATCAAAATTATTAGAGGGAAATTCCGTATGGCAGCCATTTCCAATGACCAAATTGAATCTGGGGTCCGCAAAGGCCGGTATATTTTCGGAATTTCTTTCCAGTGTTGTCCAGGTATCAAACTTGATGGGACGATCTTTGATAAATGAAAAAAAAGACCCGCCACCGACGTCCAAAATCTTCCCTTTCGCATGGTTTTCAAGGGCCGCAAATAGTTTTTTGGAGCGAAAATTTCTCAGTAAGTAGAGAACATTAGCAGAAAACATGACGCCCTATTTTCCAAATGAATCGAGTGCTATTCAGATATTCATTTTTAAATTTTACCATCATAATTCGATTTTGGCTTTTATTTTTAAGCAATTCGCACCGCACACCATATCATAAACGGTGAAGGCGGCCGAATTTCGGCCTAAGGTAAATGTCGAGGCGATCCCACCTAAGCCCTTGGCAAATATTTTTCCAAGATTTCGCCAAGGTCGACCTTGCGAAAGGGTTTGCAAAGGCTAGCAGTAAACCCGTATTCCTGCGGTGAAACCATCACTGGATCGGCACTGTATCCACTCGAAACGAAAATGGGGATTTCAAGATTCCTTTTACGGATTTCAGCGACTACGGCTTTTCCGCCCATCCCTCCTGGTATTGTGAGATCAATAATCATGGCTACAATTGGCTGGTTCTTGGTATGGCTTGCTTGGAGGTAGTCTAATACCTGCTCACCATTTTCAATGGCAAAAGATTCGTATCCAAGCAATTGCAACATGTCACAAATGGTTTCTCGCATGACAATTTCGTCATCCATGACCAAGATCGATCCTTGGCCATGATGGAGCGTGAGTATCAATTCGGGTTCATTGACTACGGCACTATGAGCAGCAGGTAAATAAACCCTAAAAACCGAGCCTTTATTGACTTCGGAGTCTACTTCGATGAGTCCACCATGTCGCTTAACGATGGAATAAGACGTTGCCAATCCCAGTCCATGACCCTTGTCCTTAGTGGTAAAAAAAGGATCGAATATTTTTGCGATTTGGTTTTGTGAAATTCCCGATCCAGAATCATGGACGGAGAGGATCGCGAATTTTCCAGGAGCCAGGAAAGGCTTCTGAAGCCCAATATTTTCAAAATTCTCGGCGCGAATACGAATGTTTCCACCATTGGGCATGGCTTGTTTGGCATTAATGAACAAATTGTCGATGACTTGTCCGATTTGGTTAGTGTCGAAATTACAAAGCCACAAATCAGACGCGTGTTCAAAGCTGCAGGATATATCCGCTCCAGTGAGAATAAAGTGAACGGTTTCTTGAACGAAAGGAAAGAGGGGGCCTATGGCTTGCTTGGGCGAGCCACCTTTGGAAAAGGTCAATAATTGGTGTGTGAGGTTGCGCGCCCTCTCCATTGTATTTAAAGCCTTGGCGAGGTATTTCGATATTTCCTGGTCACCCAATATTTCTTTGGCGATATCAATATAACCGAAAATGCCGCCCATCAAATTATTGAAGTCGTGAGCGATTCCACCGGCGAGAAGCCCAAGTGATTCGAGTTTTTGGGATACCTGCAATCTTTCTTCGTACAAGCGACGATGGGTCATATCTTGGCCTATCATGATGAGACCGGTCGTCTGTCCATTTTCAGTAATGGCTTTGACTCGACTGAGATAATAAGTAGCTCGCCCATCTACACCAGTACCCATGGTCTCTAGCTCACATAATTCGTTGGATGCTAACGCCTTATTTAACATCCGATCATAAGCATCTCGATGCTCTGGCTGAATCCAATTCAAGATGGGACTGCCTTTGACTTGTTCAATTGAGACGCCGGGGTAGGTTTTGTTGATGTATCGTATTTTTAAATCCGGTGATATTTTCAAAAATTGCGATGAAGTGGCCTCGCTGAGAAGACTGAACGGAAGTATTCAGCCACATATTGATGGCTGGAATTTCGGCTTCAAAATTTTCACTTTGCCCTGTCAAGGCTACGCGGCCATAGCCTTCTAGCAACTCAGCGTTTGTGCTGGGGAGGTCCGGTATTATTTCGGAGATTCTTTTACCAATCACATTGCCAAAACCCGTTAGTTGATAAAAAGCTTTGTTTACAGCTAAGTAGACAAAATCGATGGGATTCCCCTTGTCAAAAATCATTTCACAGTGTGCGAATCCAAGCGGCATTTCATTCACCAATTGATGGTAAAATGAATCGGATTCGTTTTGAATATCAGAATTCATGGAATTTCCTTTGCTTGCAACCAAGGCGCCGCAATCTCTTAGATAAATAAAAAACAATCATCTGTCACAATTATCACGTATTGCCTTCCGTCCATTGGCCATTTGGATCATAGCTTTGGCCAAGGCAAAACGGCGAAGTTTCACCATTTAAGTTTAAGGAAGAAGTGAATTTGGGGAGATTATTGATTGGAAAAGGGCTTCGTATTTTCTATTGTCTGATGCGCGTTAATTATTGATTTCAGCGAATAAAATCGAAGACGTGCTTCTTGACGTTGGGTTATGTTATCGCATTGAAATCCGTTGCCGTTCACGATTTTTTGGAGAATAAAAATGAAAAAATTCATTTCAGCCATGACCATAATTTTTGCAGTAAACATATTCGCACAATCAAATTCCTGGTACGAAGGCGCTCGGATGCCTACCACCCGGTGCGAAATGCGCGCCGTCCTGATTAATGGCGTAGCCTATGTAGCGGGAGGGGCGCCTGGACCAAAGACCAGTGTTGATGCATATGATTTGGCCAATAACAAGTGGAAAGCCGTTGCCAGCATGCCCGTGGGGCAGGACCACCATATGATGGCTGGTTATCAAAATAAGGTTTATGTCATGCACGGGAAAACATGGGTATACGATCCAAGCACGGATCAATGGACCGAAAAAACTGGCAGTGATTATCGATTTGACGGCACATCAGTGGCTCTGGGAAACAAAATTTATGTAATGGGAGGCGGACTGCTGAAACTTCAGAGTTACTCCCCTTTGGAAGATAAATGGATGGATTTGGCACCCTTGAAAACTTTGCGGGGTCATGTCAATGCGGTTGCTTTGGGGAGCAAGATCTATGTGCTCGGAGGTAAGGGTAACGACGGTGTATTAAGTTCGGTAGAAATTTATGATACGACTACTAAGGTGTGGACAGATGGTATCCCCATGCAAGATGTACGAAGCGGATTTCCAGCAGCCGTTGTCGGAGGAAAAATTGTAGTGACTGGCGGAGAAACCTATGTGAATGGAGTTCCGAAACTGATAAAGTCCACAGAAATTTTCGATCCTGCGACTGGTAAATGGTCCTATTTAGCTGATCTTCCTACGCCAATGCATGGAATCGCATGCGTAACCATGGGCAGTAAGATCTATTTATTCGGCGGATCTTTACAAGCTTTCGGCATTATAGAGACAGATAGGGTTTTCGTTCTGGATATCATGGGATCAACCGGGTTGTTTCAGCGCAAGCAAATGGGAAGCTGGAAGTCCATTGGTCCTCAAGCACAGTACCGAATGAATGGGCAATTGGATCGCAAGCTTAACTCCGATCCTCTTTTCCACCTGTCAAAATAATTTTTAACAATACGGTTTCCTTTTGAAAACGTATTTTTAACGAAACTACCAGCGGCTAAAATTCGCACGCATAATATTATATGCATGTGCTCCTTGGTACAGTGGATTTTTCGAGTATTCCTTTGGACTGGAATATGAATACGGATTTTTCTTCGTGCCGCTGGACTTGGCCAAATCAATACAAAAACACTCCGCACTTAGTTCAATAGACTGAGCGAATCGTCGAGGCCTTAACCTGCAGGCTACGCACTAGGCACGACGATGATTAGAAAATGGATATGGGGAAGGTTTCTTGAACGCCATTGCCCAAGAGACGGACGAAATAGATTCCCGACTTAACCCGCGCGCCCTGGTCATCATGGCGGTCCCAGATCAGATTCGCTCGTTGAATCGAAAAGACGCGGACGGCGCGACCGAAGATATTTCTGATTTCGACGCGGGAATAGCTTTCGATATGGGAAGCCACTTCATCCTTGCCTTCGATAGAGAAAGCGACCGGGCTCCGGTACGCCTGGGAACCGGGAAAGCTTTTATCCAGTCCGGTAACTCCGGTACCATTACTGGAATCTGCGCCAGCCCATGCAGGCCCGGAAATGCGCACGCGCACGTCGCCGGTCACCGAAGCGGGAACGTTCCAGTCATAGGTGCCGGAATTGCCCGTTACCGTGCCCATGGACTGCCATGTGCCGGAAGCACCGATGCCGTACTCCAGAGTGACGCTGGGAATATTTCCCAGGCTGCGCCATTTGATCGTGAAGGTGGAATTGGCGGTGATGGCGGCGCCTTTGACGGGAGCGTCCAGGAAGAATCGATGCAAGTAATTTTCACCCTTGGGCGTACCCGCCGGGAACTCCATGATTTCCCAGCGACGGTATTTCACCAGGGCGCCCTCGGATTGCAGGCCGAATTGGCCATGATCCCAAGGACCGTCCGGGGTTTTATTGGTGGTCACGTCATTATAGATCCGGATATTGGAAAGCCGGAAGACCACGGTGTCATTGACGATATGGAAAGCACTATCTGATCCACGCGCCACCAATTCGTATTGCAGCCAGCGGGTTTTGCCACCCGACCCATTGGAAATGAGCGGGCTGCCGTTGTAGTTACGGGCATTGCATCCGGTTTCGCAAACCTTCACGGCCGTGCCGTTCTGATTGTAGCTATTGCCCGTTACCTTGGTATCGAAGGTGACATGCTGGATGGAAAAAGCCGCGCCGGTTTCGATTTGGCGCATCTGAAATTCGATGGAACGAGGCCAGTTATTCTGCATACGAGCGGCGGTCTCGTCGCCATGATAGGTGATGCCGGCATTGTCGCCGCCGGTGGCATTGGGGCCCAGCACATCGAACTTTCCTTCCACGCGCATGCGATAATGGCTATAGGTATTCTTCTTGGTACCGATATTCCCTTGGTTCTGCGACGTGGAGGAAACATAGATGGCGGCCGTGTCCGTGCCCGGATACAGGATTTGCCACGTGGATGCTGGAGGATACATGGGAGGCGCCGTGGCTCCATAGACGCGCGAGAAAATATTGCCTTCGCTCCAATCCTTGCCGTTCCAAATTTTAACCCATCCGGAGTCGGAATGGGAAAAACTTTGGGCGACGACCGGAGCCGTGAGAGTCATCAAAATGGCGGCCGCATAGGCCCATTTATATTTGTTTCTGCTGATGGAATTTGAGATGATGTCCCCCAAGACGTTAAACTTCTGCGCCTGCTATTTCTGACCAATATACGGCGTTGCCGCGATATTTTCTCGTCGTCTTTGCGAGAAAGTCATTCCAAATCCATGTCGGTATGATCTAATTGCCTTGGGTTCCTGCGGGCCCTTTAATTGAACCGCTAATCCGACGGCGAAGACATTTTTGTATTTCAAATACTGGTACGAGTCGTAGCATTCCACAAAGCCCTTCTCATCCACAAGTTCCGGCGTGGCAATTAGGGGCTTCGAATCGGTAAAAGGCGGCATCAGCATGTCCATCTTATAAGTGATTCCTTCACCACTGGTCAAAATCACCTTGTTCTTTTTGATTTCCTTAAAAAGGGTATCGGTGCGCCATTGGATATCGAAAAATTGAATGAAATTTTCCAACAGGAATTGTCTGATGGTAATGCCTCCTCAATTCCCTTTTGAGATTAAAGAGACATTCATAGACAGCACCCATGCAACTGGCGCTCTGGGTGGCTCCAACATGGGACCGACGAGAAAGTAATGTCTTCCACATTTCGTTTATCGAAAGGAACCCCGATCAGGCTCACAACGTAATGGATTTGTGAAGATGGCGATATGACAACAACTATTCCAAGGTTTCGCGGGTTGAAGCGGAAGAAGATGTTGAAATGCTGATGGTTCCCATCGAGGCCATGGATGATTGATTGGCAAAATTTCCATCCTGGAAGAATTTCGTGATGAAGACCATCCGCAACCGTTTCAATGAATTGTTGAAAACCATCGATCTTATTGCTTTCCAGAATCTCGATCAACGCCTCGTGGCTTATCTCAAGGAGAAGGTCAAAGATTCCGTATCAAGTCCTATCAATCTCTCCCATGAGCAAATTGCCACCGAACCAGCCACGTCCCGGGGAACTGTAACTTATGTAACTGACTCGGCTCCCCGATTATGGCACATGAAATAGAGACCCAATGGATGGGCAAGATGGAATTCAATACCGCCGTCGACGGGCATACCATAGTGATGGACGCCCCGGAGCGGGTTGGCGGCGAAGACCATGGACCCCTCTCCAAACCCCTGATCTTGTCGACATTGTCGGGGTTGCATGGGGATGGGTGTCGTAGCCTTACTGTGCTTCGCGACCCTGGTTTAGGACGACGCCCAAATCGTGGATGTCCGCCCTGAAGAAGAATACGCGGACGGCCATAATGGCGAAGGGTGGCGGAGTCTACAGGGACTTTTTATTTGAAAGGTTTCGGGTAGTGTTATTCCGCGCTTACTGGCATTCCGGCTTCCTGCCAAGCGGTAATTCCCTGGACCAAATTGACCACTTGCTTAAATCCCGCTTTGAGAAAAACCGGTGCGGAAGCCTTACTGCGTCCGCCGCTACGGCAATAGATATAAACCTGTTTATCCTTGGGAAGTTTCAATTCCTGAGGACTCAAATTCACTATTGAAGATCTTTCATTGGTTTGGCAAGCTGTCAAAATCGCCAGGGAAAAAACGAATAGACCCGCGGTTTTAAATCACTTCATAATATTCCTTTCCGTTCATGAATAATATTTTCAACCCCAACTCAACAATCCACCGACAAACGCTCCGTCTAGAGTTAAAATTACAGGATTACTGGTCAAGGGCAAGCGCCAGTTGAGCAGCCTACCGGACGACCACATCGCATGAAAGGCTGGAAGTGATGGGTATAGCACGGAATCGAAAGCATCAAATAATTATTCGCCTGTTCGGGAAGACTACTTTTGGTTTCCACTTAAAACTTAAGGGATCCCATTATTGCACTTCAAGCTTTTCACCTGGCACGTTCCCATCATTCGGTGAAAAATTATCTAACGAGTATCGGCTCAACGGTTATCCGCATATTGACTCGCATCCTTGAGCCTGCCAAGCCTCCGGCAATATCCACATCATTTGAACGGGTTACCCTTACCCGCTGATTCCCACGTGCGGGATTGTCTGTGCCGAGTATTTGAAAGGCTCCTGAATCAGCCACGGTCTGGGGGCCAAAATCACGTGTTTCAACAATGGCGGATTTAGCGGTTACGGGTACCGACCAACGCACCGTGACAGCCGAGTCCGCTGGCAAGGTGTCATTTTGCAAAGGGAAGAGAATAGAAAATAGCATGGGTCCACCTAGGACAACGCCGTGGATATTGTTGGCACCTTTAACCACATCCAACTGGAAATCTCCATTTGGAAAAACGGCACCGTTAAGTCGATAGGTTCCTGAACCTCGGTTCCCGCCGTTTGGGAGTCTCGTTTCCGGTAGGACAAGCGGCCCAACACCAGCGTTTTGAATCGTTACAATTGCTGAATCTATAGGATTTTTCATACTGTCTTGCACGACTACATTGTAATCAATGCTGAAACCACCGATGGCGTTCGCATTATTATTAGCGGTAATATCAGCTGTCACCAGCAAAGTGGATGTCCCTGTTCCAGGATTATTATAAATGCTGGCTTGATAAGGACCCGTACTTCCACCACAGGAATAAAATACCAGAGCGATTGACGCCACGCCAATGCTGGTACACAAAACCGAGCGTAAGTAAATAGAAATTTGATTTTTCATGAATGACCCCCTGGCAGGATAATACTCAGGTCTGTTACAATTGGCACAATGATTTTCGTTTAGATTGCTGAGACGAACGATTAATTGCCTGCCACTGGCTTCAGTCGTGTCCCTGGGAGCCTAGCCTACCTGGGGTACAGGCAGATCGTGGAAACCTTGGTTAATGGGGTTATGGACGTGGGAACTGACTCGCTATTTAAAAAGCTTGAATCAGACTCCGAATGCATTGGTGTTCGTCATTGAGTGAAATCGAATATACGCCCTGATGTAATCCCGGATCCAAAGGAAATATCGCAGGACCGGATCCCTGGGCAGAAAATATATGCTCCCCACGAAGGTTTGCTACTCGCAGTGAATATCTACTCTTGAGTTGTACGCGAATAGAAATCCTACCGCATCCCTCGTGCATGATGGTGAATGCATGTTGCACCTCCGGTGCCGATACTGGATGTATTCCGTTCCCTGGGTTAGGGATTGCGTTTAGAGTATACCAGGCTTCATATACCCACGGTTTCTTGCCTGTGGCGGATCGGAAATCCTTATGCAATTGGATATGGACGACCCGGTCCGTCTTCAATCCTGGGATTTCCAATACAACCACTTTATCACTCTTCGATACAATGGTTGTGGTGACAGGCAAGGTTTCCAAATCGAGCATGGGCCCGCCATAGTTAAAGGTCGGTTCGTAGCGCCATTGTTGGATCCGGTAATTTGTAGGATCGCCGGCCATTTCTCCGACGGGCAGAGTAAATTCCACCGCGAAGCCTTTCTCGGTTGCGCGTATTGCCAGCATTTCAAAAGCCGAATCGCTGGAATGTATAATCTTCTGGAGCCCGAATCCAACATGGTTCGGCCGGTACTTGGGATCCCCTTTGTAGAACCAACCTTCCGTGGATTCGATTTCAATTTCACCCATGTAGAGACTTTCCTTATCGTCTACTGCGAGGCGCAATGCTCCTGAAATCAATCCGCCCGAGAACGGAAATAGGGCACCCTGGTAATTGCCTCCAACCTTTTCCAGAAATATTCGACTCAACGTCAGTAAGGCATAATCTCCCACCACCATCTGGTCGCGGTAGATTCCTGAATGGGGAAGAACCGGTTGACCAGGTGATCGTAAAAGCTGCGGAAACCACACTGCCGGTCGGGAAATTACCAGGTTCGCATCCCAAGAAGTGCCGACGCACATGCCATAGAAACCGTCCTTGCGGATGTGTACCAGCTTATTACTGGGAACCCATTCACCGTCATTGTCCGTTGCGAACAATTCCCCATCTGGACCCATTACCAATCCATTGGGCTCGCGCAGTCCGGACCCCAAAAATTCCTCGTTCCCAGTTGCGTCCGTGCTATGGATGGTTCCACGGGTCTGTTTGGGAGTGCAAGTTCCATTGTTTGATGTGGAGTCCACATAATGGTATGCCCCCAACGCTGTATAGAATCGGTTTCCGAAATGAATCACGTTCGCGTTCCACAAACCTAAACTGGCTGTGGAGTGTTCTGGATAAGTGATGATTTTCTGTAACGCCGTCGCACGTCTATCGCATTCGAAGCCGCATCCCGGGCGCCCTGGAGGAGATAAACTTCTCCACGGCCTCCTCCAAATTCTGGGAAAACCGTATCCCCAATAGTTACCAATGCCAAATCCCCATTGGCCATCCAATCCATTCCCGTTACTTTAAACTGGTATCCTTCAGGAGTGAGAGAAAAAATACGGTAATTTGGATGGACGACGCGCACGGGACCCGTGTACGTGGGAAAGTTTCCTTCGAAAGAAGAATCCAGATCCTGCGCTTGAACCGATAGGATGTTTGTGAGAAGTAGGGCCAGCACTAATCGAAGGAAAAGTATTCCGACAGGCATGTCCATAATATACCTGATCAATAAAAGGTGGTGTTGGTGGTGTGAACATTATTTTAGGATCGGCTGATTCATCCAGCCTATCCGCATTAGTACCGGAATGCCAAGGTTGTATTGAATATTTATTGAGCTGATTAGAAACAATTCGAAATCTTCAGTATCTTAATTTAGTGGCAAACTGGCGCATATTCGACTTAATCTGTTTCCTTGGAGTTGGACTCTCCATGTCGATGCCAGGATTTGAACTTCACCTTATTTCCGCACCTGAAACATGGAATAAAGAAAGTCTGTTACCCGCCGATATCGACCGGGATGGAGACACTGATTTTTTTTCCGGCGAAGGCCGGGGCGGACGTTCTTATTGGTTTGAAAATTTAGGAATTGCTGGCTGGGCAGAACATCTGGTTAGCGACTCCGATAATACAGATGTGGGTGCCGTCGCTTTAGATATAGATGGAGACGGGTGGATGGATAAGGTGGCCGGAACATTTTGGTATCGAAATACCGGGCACCCGCGCGATTCGGCTTTTCAGCTGTGCAGGGATAGTGCACAGGAATATGTTCATGATATGCTCGCCGCTGATATCGATGGGGATGGCAAAAAGGACATCATTAATATTGACTACGACGGTATTCGATGGTTTACGGTGCCAGCGGATTCACGCTGCCTTCCCTGGACAACACATAAAGTCAACGGGTCGACGACGAACCTAATGCAACACGGAGGCATAGCCGTTGGCGACATGGATGGCGATGGAGACATGGATATTTCCAGAATGGATCGTTGGTTCGAAAACACAAATGGCAAGGGATTAGTTTGGACCGAGCACATCAATATCGATTTTGGACAGGTGGGACTTTGGGGTCTTTCTGGAAAGGCTCGCATACTGGAGGGGGATGGGGACTGGGATATTTTCTCTTTTGGTGGTCCCGGTTCGATTGGAATTCCACAAGCCTATGTATGGGAAAATACCGATGGTAAAGGAGGGAATTGGATCGAGCATATTGTGTCAGCCGGGACCACGGGCCATGAAGGAATTGCGTTTGATATCGATGGGGATGGCGATGCGGATGTTGTTTCGAAGCCCTTTGGAAGAGGAAATAATTTTTACTTCGAAAACCTGTACATCCATTCCAGTTCAACACTCCCCTTCTACCTTAGGCGAACGAATTTCGCTCACCCATCCGGATCGAATGCAAAAGATGTTGGTCATTGGGAGTGGAACCGCCCCGGATTTGAAAAGGAAAAATTCAACACCCTAGGGCAATCGAAATAATTCTTTACCGGGCATACTATTGCCAAAAAAAGGTAACGTAGAGATGACGTCTAAGGCAGCAGCGCTATCCCCTAAATTCTGACCGCGCTGTACAGGTTTCATGCAATATAACCGCACTGAGCAGCGGCAACTTGGGTTTCAACTGATCCCAAATCCATTTGCAAATGACCTCAGACGTTGGGTTGGTTAGCTCGGTAACATCCTCGTTAAGGAATCGGTGATCGAGGGCGTCTTCCACTGGCTTGAAGGCTTTTTTTATGTCGGCAAAATCCATCACCCAACCGGTTTCGGGATCTACAGGGCCGGTAACTTCGATCTCGCAGCGAAAACTATGGCCGTGGATTCGGCCGCATTTGTGTCCAACGGGTACCTTTGGCAAAAAATGGGCGGCTTCAAATCCGAAAGACTTATAGAGCTTCATGGTCATGCAGGTGAAGGTAGTTTAATTCTGGTTATTTCTCAGACTCAAGGAAAACCCAAAACACGTAGGCCCTGCACCAAAGTTACGGCCAACACGTAAGCGCCGCCGGTATATAATAAAAGCTGCGCCGCAGGCAATTTCCAGCCGCCGGATTCATGCTTGGATACCGCAACGGTGGATAGGCATTGTAGGGCAATCATGAAAAAAAGAATCATTCCCAATACCGAGGACACGGTGAATATTTTTTTCCCTGTATCTTCAAAGCGTACTTCGGACATGCGCACAAGCATCCGGTCCGCCAGGCCATCCCCTTTGGCTTCATCGATGCGATACATGAGTGCCATGGCGCTGACAAAAACTTCGCGTGCCGCAAAGGCGCACATCATGGCCACGCCGCCGCGCCAGTCTAGTCCCATGGGACGCATGACCGGCTCAATAATCCTACCTAACTGAGAAGCATAGGAGTTCGCTACGGCCACATATTCTTGCGCGGCGGCGGGCTGGCTATTCATACCAGGTTCACTGACGGCGGGCAGGCTTGCAACCACCGGTGTATGTGTCAAAATCCAAAGCCCCAGGGATATGACCACAATCATGAATCCTGCTTTGCGCAAATACTGCACGGCTTTGTGGTACGTGGAAGTGACGACTATTTTCAACACCGGCATACGCAGCGCCGGAAGTTCCAAAATAAAATCCGACCTCCCTTTTACGCGACGTAACCGGCTGATTACCGTGGAGACCAATGCACCCAGCAGCATGCCCGCCAGATATAGGCCCGTCAAGGCTAGGCCCCCGATCCAAGGCTTGTCCCTGGGGGTAATAAAGCCGAGGAGCAAAGCATAGACGGGTAACCGGGCGCTGCAGCTCATAAGTGGAATGATGAAGATGGTCAGGTTGCGTTCGAAACGATTGGGAATGGTACGCGCCGCCATCATGGCTGGAATGGCACAGGCATATCCGGATAAGAGTGGCACGAAGGATTTTCCGTTGAGGCCAATCATAGACAAGGGGCGGTCGACCAACGCTGCTCCTCTGGCTAGATAGCCGGAATCCTCAAGGTACCCCATGGCCAAAAATAAAATTACGATTTGCGGTAGAAATACCATAACCGATCCGATGCCACCCACTATACCATCTGCAAACAGATCCGTAACCCATGAATGTGGCAAAAGATGTTTGGCGGAAGTGATGATCCAGCCAAAACCGGAATCGATTAGGTCCATGAAAGGAGACGCCAGCCAAAAAATAGAGGTAAAGATGACGAACATTGCCACAAGAAAAATCGCAAGCCCGTATACAGGATGCAGCAGCATGCGATCCATACGAGTGCCCTTTTGATGTCGATCGATGTTTACAGGAGAATGGCTAGCAGTGTCTGCCGAGGACTCGATGACGAGTTTTTCAATGGCGTCCAAAGCCTGATAATAGTCCTGAATGCGCTCCTCCGACATTTCTGAGATAAAGCGCTGATGTGCGTCCTTATCGGGTCGCGTAAATTTTTTGTCGGCAAGAGACTTTTCTAAGGTATCGGCAACCAGAGCGCCCAGTTCTGCTGCTTTATCCTTACGCCTTGGGTCCAATGGAAATACTGGGCAATCCAGTAGCTCTGACAATTTTGGAGCGGAGATCTGCATGCCTTTGGATTGGAGCAAATCGCACATGGTAAGTGCCACGACTAAATTAAAGTCCATGTCTTGTAGCTGTTTAAAAAGATAAAGATGCCTGGAAAGCTGATTGGCATCCACTACCACAATGAGTATATCCGGGCGGTGTTCCCCGAATAAGGCATCCACGGTAACTTTTTCATCCAAGGAAGCTGGGACCATACTGGTAATTCCAGGCGTATCCATGACACGACAGGCGAGGCCGGAAAATATTTTGCCTTGTCCAATCGTAAATTCAACTGTAGCACCCGGATAATTTACCGTGCTGTAATGGGAACCAGTTAGCAGATTAAATAACGTGGTCTTGCCGGAGTTGGCCGAACCCACCAAGGCCACCAAGGGCTGGGAGGTTTTGGCTTGACCTGCTTGAGCGGTATCAGAGGGGTTTAAATCAATACGCGGATGCACAATGCCTCACGCTTTCTCAGCGCAATCGAGGTACCGCGCAGTGCGTAAATGTTGGGATCACCAAAAGGGGTGGTCATGAGAAAGGTGATTGAGCTCCCAGCCACAAAGCCAAGTTCGAGCAAATGCATTTTTAGACTGGCCTCGGCTTGAATGTCTACTATGGTAGCGATTTGTCCAGGCTGTAAAGTATTGAGAGTAACCACGGTCCCAGTGGTTACTTGAACCTCCGGAAGTGACGTGTTTTCTTTGTGAATCATGACCATCATTTTTCCTTAAGCGGCTCTACCTAGAAATAAGCTTACTTACGAAGGCCTGTAAAGGCAAGATTTAGTCTCAGTCTTATTGGCAAAGGTCGAAAATAGCTCAATTATCGCCTTTTTAACGGAAATTTTCGGCCGACGAATCTGAATTTTAATAAGATGCCGCAGGTGGAAAGAATTGGGATAATCCTCGGGTGGGAAATCGAGATGAGTTTGGAGGGGAAGCGATGGAAGCAACAGAAAGTCAAATCCGCCTAGCCCTTACTCGTAATCCCAAAAATCAACGTTCCCATAATGACTTAGGAGTTTTACTCCACAATCAGAATAAGACTGAGCTTGCCCTGCAATCCCTCCAAAAAGCTTTGGCTATACAATCTGACTATACCGATGCGGCCCTAAATTACGCGGAAATACTGAATGTAAAAGGCAGATTAGAAGAAAGGAACACCTTCTTACGAAACTACTTGGCCAGGAACTCCATGGATGTGGAAGTTCGCGAAACGGTTATGGCCTCTGAAGAATTGGAAATGCGTGAGCTGTTACAGAAAAGCCTGATTCGGCCGGGACGACTCGCAAATGATGCATACCGGGTAACGGCAATTGTATCTCTTTACAATGCCGAACGGTTTTTACGCGGTTGTCTGGACGATTTACTCAACCAAACTTTGGGTCAAAAAATCGAGATTATTCTCATCGACGCAGACTCGCCGCAGGGCGAAGGTAAAATAGCCCAAGAATACCAGCGAAGACATTCGAATATAACTTATATCCGCACCCCAATCAGAATCGGAATTTATGCAGCGTGGAACATTGGAGTATTGCTGGCCCATGGAGTCTATCTCACAAACGCCAATGCAGATGATCGGCACGTTGCGGACACATTGGAAAGAATGGCCACGCTACTAGATGAACGCAAGAATATCGCTTTAGTTTACGGTGATTTTGCCGCTACGCGAAAAGAAAACGACACGGTTTTGAGTTTGGATTTGGTGCGTATTATATTACCGGAGTTTGATAGAATTGAGTTGTTTAGGCAATGTTTTGTCGGCCCACAACCCTTATGGAGGAAAAGTCTGCACCAGAAATATGGATACTTCGACCAATACATGAAATCCGCTGGTGACTATGAGTTCTGGTTGCGCATTTCCAAAGCTGAAGTATTCCAGCACATAAATGATGTGCTAGGAGTTTACCTTTTATCTGAATCTGGAATGGAATTTGGAGACAAGCAATTATCAATACGTGAATCTGAGTTATGCCGAGCTCGATATCTTGTGAATCTGAGCGTTTAACCCAACTCCCTCAAGCTATACGAGTACTTGGGCACAACCCAGTATTCGCCCCGATGGCACTCATTCTGCAATATTTCTGATTTAGGATCACTTGAACTTTTTACCGACCCCGGGCCTCATTCAGGGAATTTTTTTCTCTTGCTCTACAGAGTTTCTTCGTGTCAAACTTCAACATTTGGCTTAATTCGAGCTCTTTTCGGCAATGTTAGCCGGGTAAAAACATTGGTCCCGGTTTTGCTCTATACCTTACCAGAACCAAAAACGCCAAACGAAAGGGCGCATATGTTAACGGATACGATGGAAACACTAGAAAGCATAAAATCAGAACCCTTAATCAGCATTCGCGATGCAGCCCGGATCATCGGCGTGCCGCCGCATACCATCCGGTATTGGGAAAAAGAGTTTTCCGATTTTCTGGTTGCCCCTCGCACCATGGGGAAGCAACGCCGTTACGGTGACATGCAAATCCACAAGCTACGCATGATCTTCAAAATGCTGAAGGAAGACGGGTATTCGATTGCCGGCGCGAAACGGGCATTGGCCAAGCAAAACCATGCAGCCAACCTAAGCAACAGCCAAGCGAACGGAACTCTGGAAACTTTGAGCGCGGAAATGGCAGAAAAAATTCTAGCGCTGGTTAAGAATGAACTCAGCTACCAGTTCTAAAAAACCAGTCTTTTCCATAGTCATTGTTACCTACAACTCCTTGGAGAATATCCAGACTTGCCTGGAATCCCTACGGAAGTCTGCGCAGGATCCTTTATCCTTGAGCATGATCGACCAGGAGATTATCGTTGTCGACAATAATTCCAGAGACGGGACGCAAGCCTTCCTGTCTAGACAAGTGGATGTGCGCACCATCTTAAATAGGGACAATCACGGATTTTCCAAGGCATGCAATCAGGGTGCGGAAATCGCCGTCGGTGAATTTCTCATTTTTTTAAATCCGGATACTTTAGTGACACTACACTGGGCCAATGACATGGCCAAGTACTTCCAAGATCCTTTAGTAGGCGCGGTAGGACCCGTTTCAAATTACGTTGCAGGATTGCAACGGCTGGATCTCAACCTTCCTCCCGTCTGGCAATCGACCAAGCAATTCCCGGGAACCGGAACCCTGGAAATTATCGGGAACATTGCAGGAATTCTAAAAGAAGCCAATGATGGGAAAGCCATTCTTTCCAAAATCCTAATCGGCTTTTGTTTGATGATGCCAAAAAAGCTCTATGCATCCATGGGCGGCATGGACGAAAATTTGTTCCTAGGAAATGACGACCTTGATTTGAGCTGGAGACTGCGCAGTGAAGGTAAAAAGCTGGTAGTTGCCTCCGATGTTTTTGTCTTCCACGAAGGTCAGAAAAGTTTTAAAACGGAATCCAAAACACATGTCGATAACTTGACACAGGAATCGACTGATGCCTTGTACAAAAAGTTAGTCGCACACTACGGTGGCGCAGACCTCGTCCCGACTGCCATGGAGCTCTGGGGTATCGGCTGGTTCAGCCCTTCGCTCCCCCTCATCCAGGAAATGAAATCGAAACCGAAAAATGTCGAGGTCAATATGAAAAGCAGCCTAACCGATCAAACGGCATGGAAAAACATCACTGTCCTTATTTTTATCGGCAACGACATCGCTTCTCCAGGGAAACCGGAGGGCATAACACTTCTGGATAAAAGTTTGGACACTTTGCCTACCTGTCCTAGCCCTGACATTCTAGTCCTCAACTGTTCTGGAAAAACTGTTTCTGGAGATATTCCTGGGAGCGGCAAGCTGCGTATCCTCAACTTGGGTATGGAATGCACCGCCAAGCAAGCCTTAGAAATCGCCATCAATTTGCTTCCAGGAAGTCATTTGCTTTTCTGCGTGGCAGGAGTCGAGTTTTCGACATTATTTAACCATTGGCTAGAAAAACGCGACTTGATGACTTTGGGAGAAGCCAAACAACTGCGCCTTTGCAAAAAAGAAGAGGAAACCGCTTCTGTCGCAATATTGCCGCAGATGCATTTGGAAAAAACTATCCCTGCATATGCCTTTATCTGCCGCAAAGAATGGTTGCGTGACATTCAATGTCACTTAACGGATTCTGTGGACAACACCGAGTACTTGAATTCACTTGGAAAAACCATTAACACAGCCAATTCAGCTGCCCTGGACACAAACCCTACTGAACCACCCTGGCTTACTGTCAGTGGACCAGTTCTCCCGACTGGAAGAAAGAGTCTTATGCCGGAATCTCAAAACATCCTTCTCGCCGAAGCTTCTAGTGCCTTAGACAACATAGCACTATACCCTGATAGCCTTAGGGCTCCGATGCGCGCAGCCCATGCTATAGGTTTCGCAGGAACTGCCGCAGAACTTCCCGCCATTGCTGGCTCATACAAAGTTTTTGATTCCAAAGGTCTGCTGGTACCCCTAGCCGAACAGGACCTAATTATTTTGCGCGTTACTCCGGAAATGATTGAAAATTTGGACTTGCGTATTCGAAATATCAAAATATTGGCCAAGAACCTTAGTCGCTTAGTATTGGTTTTTAACGGGAATGACGCTCAGGGTACAAAAATCACCGAAGCTGCGCCCTTATTTCCAATGGACTTAACACCTAATGGTATCCGTGCCGCACTCCATTTGGCCGGCTTTGTCATAACCGGGATGGAACCTTATAAAGGTTTTCCACAACCAGATTTGGATTACTCCAGTCTGGAAGGCTGGACTCAAGTGGAATCGGTACCACGTGAATATAAGTACAACGAAGAAAAACTCGTTTCCATAGTAATATTGGGTTTCAATCAAGTGGAATATACCAAACGGTGTTTGGAATCGATACTTAAATATACTCGTCAAAAAATCGAGCTTATTTTGGTGGACAATGGCAGTCATGATGGAACTTCCGCCTATTTTCATTCCATTCCAAACGCCAAGGTTATCATCAATTCCACAAACCTTGGTGTCGCCAAAGGCTGGAATCAAGGAATGCGCTTGGCAACAGGGGAGTACATTCTCATTTTGAATAACGATATTATTGTGGGATCGAACTGGCTGGAAAACATGGTACGCCTGGCTGAGAGTGATCCGGAAATTGGTTTAGTTGGTCCCCGGTCCAATTATATTACTGGCCCTCAAATCGTTCCAAACGTTCCCTACAATGTTGAAGGTGAAGTCCAGAACTTCATTGAAAAGTGGCAAAAGGAAAACGAACTTTCTGCCGCGGAATTCGTTTTTGTAAAGGGATTTTGTCACCTCATTCCAAAACGTGTATTCGAACAGGTTGGATTTTACGATGAACGATTTGGAAATGGAAATTTCGAGGACGACGACTATTGCATGCGTGTCCACCATCACGGATTCAGTGCCATGATTGCAAATGACAGCTTCATCCATCACTTTGGAAGCGTTTCATTCAAGCAGGACTCGGTGGACTGGCAACAACTTATGATCGAAAATCGCAAAAAATACTATGCAAAATGGTCAAAAGGCCCGGCAGCTATCCACGACACCTTTGTTCATGAAACCGAAAGCCCATTGTTGGTAGACGGTAGACTAGCCTATGAACGTGGTGAAATACAATTGGCTGCCGATCGTTTTCTTGAAGCTCAAGCTAATGATCCGAACAATCCGGAAACATACTCCCATTTAGGAGTCATCCAATATCATAACAAGGATTTCCAATCGGCTGTCTTGCTTTTTCTACGCAGCTTGGAACTGGACGAAGGCAATATTGATGCGGCGCACAATTTGCACGACAGCCTGAAGGCCGGAAACGGCGAAATTACAGATGCGGATAACGCGCTTTTGATTCAGCGATTTCCCTCCAATCCGGTTTTTCAATCCAGCACTTACGACAAACAAATTGCGTACCAAGCCGTTCAGGCGCCCACTATGTCCACGCAATTATCAGCGTGGAAGCAAGAAATAGAATCCCTTATTGAGGCAAATAATTTTAGCCGTGCCATCGATGCCGTGGAGAAAAAAATTAAAACTGATGCTGATAAGGGAGCCTGTTTTAATTATCTGGGTATCATTGCCAATGTGTGCGGGGACCGTGAATTAGCATTGGAGCATTTTGTCACTGCCTCTAAACATTCCCCAAATGAATCGGATATCATTTACAATCTAGCAGATACCTATTTAGAATTGGACCGTCCTTTTGAAGCTGCAAATTTATTGAGAGAATGCGGCCAAATCCAGAAGCATACATCCTCCGAAACAGCCGCCGAATTTAATTCCAGTGCGGAGCAAATATTCGGCCTTTTGGCAATGGGTAAGTTTGACTCTAATCGGTATAAAATATCTCGTGACGAAAATCAAAAAGGTGAGAAACTTTTATCCGAAGAAAAGCTGGCCGAAGCCAAATCTGTTTTCCACTCAGTGTTGGCAACCGATCCACAAGACTTCCGTGCCATGAACAATCTTGGGATTGTGGCTTGGAATGAATCCAACGGCGACGCAGCATTGGACTATTTTTTTCAATGCCTAGCCATACGCCCAGTTTGGTTTGATGCCGTTGTGAACGCTTTTGACACCGCCCTGGCTTTGGGCCGGATTGATGAAATCATGCCATTTCTTGAAATGGCCATATCGAATGGCTCGCCTCATGGCAAACAATTCCTTGCCATGCAAACCCATATACAGGCCTATGGACCAGCCATCTATTCTGCAACCGGTTTCGATGATTTGGAAGCCAGTGCCCTTGTACTTAAAAAGGCAGAGGTGGCAGCACAAGAAAACCGAACAGGTGATGCCATTTTGATTTACCTGGAGTCTTTAAAAAGCAGATCCGGAAATCCGCAAGCCTTAAACGGACTCGGCATTCTCGCCTTCCAGGGGCGACGTTATGATGACGCCTTTGGACTCTTCCAAGCAGCTACCGCATTACATCCATTGGATCAGGATATTCTCATGAATCTCTGGGAATGCGCCCAATCTTTAAGACGGGAAAAAGAGGTGCTGCCGAAACTAAAACTGTCATTGGAGCAGAATCCAGCCCTAGAAGATATTCGTGCCATCGTAAAGGAATTTGCCTAAGGTTACGCCTGTGAAGCTGCCATGTCGTGAAATGCTCATAATGCCATGATGAAGGATGATGGGAGACCGACACTCAATCTTTCGGTATGTTCTATTCTTAAAAACGAAGCGGAAAATCTTCCAGGATTGATAAAATGCCTCCCACTCTCCCGTCTCGAGTGGATTGCAGTCGATACAGGATCGCAAGATCAGACAGTGCAACTCCTTCGGCATGCTGGTGTTACCCCTCACTTTTCCAAATGGACCGAGGATTTTTCCCAGGCACGAAACACATCCCTGAATTTTGCAACCCAAGACTGGATACTTTGGCTGGATGGGGATGATCGTGTGGAGGAGAGTTTTTGGAGGTCACTGGAATCTCTATTGGACGGTCCGAAACAAGCCTATCGTTTCATCGTACGAAGTCCCAGAGAGAATACACTTGGCGATCGGTTTTTACAGATTCGACTATTTCCCAATCATGTCGGCATCCATTTCGAGGGTCGCATTCATGAACAGTTGGGAACGTCCTTATTGAAACTCGGTATTGCCGCGCAAAGCACCAATCTTGAAATTTTGCATCTAGGCTATGATACAGTGCAGAAGCGACAAAGTAAATTGTCGCGCAATCGCGCATTATTGGAACTCGAACGCAAAGTGTATCCGAACGACTCCGCCGTGATAATGCAATACGGAAATTGCCTTTTTCAGTCCGCGGAATATCAAGAAGCCAAATCCGCTTTTCTCAGTTTATTGCCTTTTCCGGATCCCGGCGCTTGCTGGCAAATACCCCAGGATGAAATCCTGCGTCACTTTCCTTCCCTCTTGGGCGAATGCTGCATCAAGCTGGCCGAAAAAGAAGAGGCGGTAGAATGGTTCCGGCTAGCCACACGTTGGAATCCCATCGACATTCAACCCTTTTACTGGTTAGGAAAATTTGCATTAGAAGAGAATACTATTACTGGAGCTCTGGAGTTTTTTTATGCCGCAGTAGATCGTCCCGCTGCTGTGGGACTGGTTGCCACGGACAGCTATACTGTGAGACGCAATGCCTTGGCCCTGGTGGTGCTGTGCGAAATTCAGTTGTTTGGATATAAAAAAGCCCCCCGCACCCATGCCTGTTTGCTCGAAATAATTGCCGGGGGTCTTAGTCCATTTCCTCTAGATTACGACGTGCCCTGGGAATACTTTTCCCTCGCTGGATACGCTTCTGAAGCGGAGGAATATGTTAAAAAGTACCTTGAGCTGTTTCCCCAGGATTTCTCAAAGTGGGAAGATCTTTTGGAATACCTATTAACGACTGGAAGGCATATCGAAATTCTTGACGTATTCAGAGTCCAGCCCAACCTTATTATGGCTACCGGAGTGTTGGAAGCTTTTCGACTAAAATCTTTGGTGGCTTCTAGACTCGACGTCCAACAAGTTTATGCTGCTTACCTCACAGCTCTACGTACTTTTTCCGATGATCCCACCTTGCTGGTTTACTTTTCAGAATTCGTAAATCATAATAAGCTGTATGAGCAGTGCTACGCCGATCTTAAATCATGGCCACACCCTTCCATTCCGTTGGCAGATTTTTTGCGTCAGCTCGAACCAAAAAGTTCGGCAAGGGAAAAACTGACACGACAGTCGGATTGAAAAGAGTTATGTCCAAAGTAATCAAAAAAGCCACTAATTTCGACGCCATAGATAAATTGAGTCCAGAAGCCCTCAACGCCCGGTTTGGAACCATCAAGGGAACGCTTTCGCTCCCCTTTCCTCCCAATAGCCTGACCATCGCCATGATTGTAAAGGACGAAGCCAAGAACATACGGGCAGCCATTGAAAGCTTTCGTCCCATCGCGGATGAAATCGTTGTCTATGATACCGGTTCAACGGACGGCACGCAGGATATTTTAACGGAGCTTGGAGTAACGTGGATGCAAGGCGAATGGCGTAAGGATTTCGCCTGGGCACGGAACCGGTCCATCGCGATGGCTAAATGTTCCTGGATTTTGTGGATGGATGCTGATGACCGAATTCCACCCGATCAGCTAAATAATTTTCTCAAACTGAAAACCGCTCCGATGGATCGCACCTTCGGATTCCAAGTTATCAACACCCAAGGGGGTCTACCTTATGGCGGACGGTTCATGCAATTGCGCATGTTTCCAAACCACCAGGGCATGCGTTTTCGCTATCGCATTCACGAGCAAATGCTGCACAGCGTGGCAAGGCTTGGTTTGCATATTTTCTATACGGATACCACCATCCTGCATACTGGTTATGAAGACCCTGAACTCAAAAAGGCGAAAGCCCAGCGTAATTTGAATCTCCTTAAGGAAGAGCCCGAGCGCATTGCGGCGGAGCCCTCCCTAGCCATGAGCGTCGGTGACTCGTACTACATTGTCGGTGATTTTGTGAACGGGATTGAGGCTTATAAGCAGGCCATGGCTGTGCCCAATTGCGAAACCATCAATTGTGATATTTACCGGGAACTTCCCAGCTGCATCGGCCAAGGCTATCAGAAATTAGGTGAATACGAAACAGCGCTTCCCTGGTTTGACAAAAGCATCGCCTTACAACCTGGAAAACACGAGCCCTATTATTACAAGGCCGAGACGCTCACCTCACTGGGACGGATTGCTGAAGCGGAAGCCGCCTATTTAAAAATCATCAGTATGCCCGTGAGCTTTAGCACCACCAGCAATCAATACGATATCATCCAAATCTACAGTTATTTCCACTTGTCCGAATTTCTCCACCATCGCGGAGACTATGCAGAAGCCGCACGTCGCCTGGAAGAGTTGAATGGGAAATACCCTCAAGTAGTAGAAGCCTGGGAACTGCTGGGAAAATGCCACCTCGCTATGGGAAAAACGGAAGCCGCTCTTGTGAGTTGGGATAAAGCCATTGAGCTGAATACCGCGGTTAAGCCGGAACTCCATCGACAACGATTGGTGGTGCTCAAACATCTTGGTCGGGAACAAGATTTTCATAAAGCCGTGGTCCTGGCGAATTCCCGTTTCCCTGGACACGTTTTTCCCACTTGGAGCAGCCACCTGGCATTGAGTCTGTGTATGATTGTCAAAAACGAAAAAGCCAATCTACCGGCCTGCCTAACATCGGCACAGGGATTGGCGGATGAAATCATTGTCGTGGACACCGGGTCATCGGACGGGACCCAAGAAATCGCAAGATTCTTTGGTGCCAGGGTCATCCAATCGAATTGGCAAGGCGATTTTAGTCTTGCCCGCAACCTATCCCTGGCCGAAGCTAAAGGGCATTGGATTATTTGGCTAGATGCAGACGATCGCCTACTGGACGCAGATAAAAAAGCCATACGGAAACTGGTGGAAGCGGATTCCAGTGCAAAGCCACGCGCTTATGGCCTGATGGTAAAAAACAGTTCGGATGGCGGTAAAACGGGAAGTGTTTTCAACCAGATTAGAATTTTCCCCAACCGCCCAGATTTACGTTTTCGTGCACCGGTGCATGAGCAAATTCTTCCAGCCCTGGAAGCAGTCGGCATCCCCATCGAGTACACGAACATTCGCATTCTACATACCGGCTATGCGGATCCGGAAACGTCACGAGCCAAACAAATTCGCAACAAGGCCATTCTAGAATCCCAGATAAACCTCGGAGAGGGTATCACGCCGGTCACCTACTTTACCTTGGCCAATGCGTGCGCGGACCTGGGTCTGCATGCTGAAGCGGTTCAGTGGTTTCTAAAAGCTGAGGAATTTGCCATAGCCAAAGGGAATAATCCTCATATCGCCGCCGCCGCGCCAGCCAAAGCAGCTGCTGCATTAGCCTGCCTGGGGAAATACTCGGAAGCCTTGGCCAGGCTCAAACCTGAAACGGCCAAAGCTTCTCCTAGCGCAGAAGCCGTGCTTGTCAAAGCCCAAGTCGAATCTGCCCTGGGGCATGTGGAGGAGGCACGCGTTTGGTTTGAGCGCCTATTGGACTTTAATGAATCCAGCACTTTCATCCCCATCGATTTCCAACTCCTAAAAATCCAGGCGTTGCAATTTTTAGGCAAATATTGGTTTGACCGCCAAGCCAAAGAATTGGCTATCAGTCTTTTGAAATCTGGACTGGCTATTAAAGGGGGTGAATCTTTTTCACGCCAAGATCTCGACACCCTCTATGGAAACTTTGGAATGCAGTAAAGTAAGAGTCGCCTTGGGATTTTTTGAGGTATTAGGGAGAGAGTGCTGTTTCCGCAGTTCTTTTTGTCTTGCCACCCTGGCAAATAGTTAAAGTGCCCCCCTGCACAGGTCGATGAACAGAGTAGCACTAGCGGGGGTATATGACTTCATAGATAGAACATATCGATGCAAGCAAGAAGGTGAAACATGATGAGCACAGACATTGTAAACGAAATCGCAAGACTGATACAGCAACGGAACGTGGCTCCAAAGAATTCCAAGGACATCAAAGGCGTAAAAGCCTCATCGGCAATTTCCACGCCTCATGATGAGGTTGCGCTTAGCCGGGTAGCGGAAAGCTATGCACATCCGGATATTTCCACCTCGGAATTTGAAAAAGAGCAAGGAATGAAAGTGGAAAGATTAAAGGCACTGGTATCCACGGGTAATTACAAAATGGACAGCCATATGGTGGAAGCCATTGCCGAACGAATTACGAATATGCTTCTCTAGCAAGCAGTCTTGTTAGTATTTTTTCCAGGGTGATTGCCCTGCTTATCCCTACTGAAGAAAATTTGCGCCGGGCCGCAACGGCCCTTAGGGAGGGTGGACTGGTCGCTTTCCCCACTGAAACGGTATACGGCTTAGGCGGCGACGCCATGAATCCCAATGCCCTGGCCCAAATTTTTGAAGTCAAACAACGGCCCTTTTTTGATCCCTTGATCATCCATATCGCAGATCTTGGTTTGCTCAATACTTTGTGTCAGGTTACAGACGTACGTGCGGAAAAGTTGATGGACGCATTTTGGCCTGGCCCCCTCACCTTGGTACTGCCGAAAAGAGCAGGCGTACCTGATCTTGCCACCTCGGGATTGTCTACTGTTGCCATCCGAATGCCCGCCCACCCCGTAGCCTTAAAGTTACTGAAGATGGCCGGAATTCCCGTGGCCGCTCCCAGTGCCAATCCCTTTGGCAGACTGAGCCCCACCACGGCGGCCCATGTACAAGGCCATTTTGAAAGTGGCATGGAGATGGTTCTGGATGGTGGCCCTTGCACCATTGGGGTGGAATCAACGATTCTATCCCTGACCTCAGAAACGCCGGTGTTACTGCGCGCAGGGGGATTACCCAGAGAAGAAATAGAAGCCTTGATTGGTCCCATTTCGGTAGCCGGACCGCTACCGGAAAAGCCGCTGGCGCCGGGACAATTGCCCGGTCATTATGCTCCGCGCACTTGGCTGCGCCTCAAAGATCCCGTGCCAGGCGTACATACACGCGCGGCTATCGAATTGCAGAAATTGGAGCCGCTGTCCTCCCAGTCCAACCCATTGCGCATTGGACTGCTAGCTTTTAAGAGCATCACTGAGAGCGGTCCATTCGCAGCAACGGAAATCTTGTCCCCTACCGGAAATTTACGTGAAGCCGCAGCAAATCTTTTTTCCAGTTTGCATCGCCTGGATAAATTGGGACTCGACTGGATCGAAGCGGAAACTCTGCCGGAAACGGGATTGGGTGCGGCCATCATGGACAGACTGCGCAAAGCCGCTGCAGGCTCACGCCTTTGATCTTACTGACCCGAGAGGGTATTCCGGGAACCGGCGCGAATCCAGGTCAGTAGCGTATCCCGCTCGGCCTGCGTGGGTTGATTTGGAAAAGAAAGATTTGGCATTACGTCTACGGGGGGATCCTGAGCTGCTGCCGTTTCCGGAACCAGTCTTTCCAGCAAAACTTTTCGCGCGTCCACCCATTCTGCATACGTATCTAGCCTCAGTGCGTATTTCCACGCATCGTGTTGCAACCTGTTGTTGCCTCCCTGGGTATGGCAATCAGCGCAGTAGTGGTTCACAATCCGTAGTGCCGGTGCATAAAGGGTGCCGGCTATCGCACCTTCCACAACAATGGGTTTGTTTTGATTGGGGTCAAAAGTGTTAAATAAATCACAACCACTTAAAAGCAAAATCACGGTTAAACCGATAGCCCATAAGGCACTATTTGATCCACGCAACACTTTACCTAAGTCATTCAATTATTCTGTTACCGTGAATTTGACGGAATCCACCATGCTCTCAAAATCCACATGGTCGCCCCTTGCTCCTGCCACAATGATATAGTGAGTTCCAAGGGACAAACCTGTCAAAGTCACAGTGTCCGCACTAATCAATTTGGTGATCGCATTCGCATCCAAACCGGCAGGCTTGTCCAGAAAAACATGGATGTGCCCGGTGACATCAGCAGCTTGCTGCGCTTGGGAAGACTTTCCCAAACCCTTTATAAAAGCGAAGTGCGTATACTGCACCTTGAGCAATACGTTAGGCCCCACAATGGTCGCGCCATTTACAGGTGAGAGAATTTTTACAGTTGGCTCAGTTGGAGAATCCGTGGTGCATCCCCAAAATAAGAACGCCATAAGCGTTGGCAAAACCATGGTCCGGCAACGGATTCGTGCGCTATCTAAGCTGCCAAAAATTTTAAAGGACATGAGAACTCCTTAATTGCGATGCGAGGGGCTTTGACCTCAAAGTACCTACTGAGGAATAAATAGCAATGTCAGCGGCTGCACACAAAGAATGCGGGTGCAGAATTTAGTGCCAAAAGCCTGTCCATCACCAATTGCTTTCCCTGGCATAGAATATTATCTTACATTTAGTTGTTATAACAATTAAATCACCCATAGCAGGAGATACTCATGGCCAAAACAATTCTAATCACCGGTGCAAACGGAAATATTTCATCTGGAATTCTCACCCAGCTAAAATCTTCTGGACATACGTTACGAGCCTTGGTACGCAAGCCCGAAAAGGCCGAAGCGCTCAAACAACAAGGTATTGAAACCTTCATCGGCGATTTGGAAAAACCCTGGACACTGGCACCCGCTTTTTCCGGCGCGGAAACCGTATGGATCCTAACCCCGCCCGGTCCCCGCGCTCCAGAACAGTCCTCCAACGCCCTCTGGGCCGCCAGACAAGGAGGTGCCAAACATGTTGTACGCATGTCCGCGGTCGGTGCCGGCCACGCAGCCCCCACCATCAATAGCCGCTTACACGCCCTATCCGATGCCGAGTTGGCCGGGTCAGGCATTCCGTTCACAATTTTAAAGCCCCATTTCTTTTCCCAGAATCTCATCATGATGGCCGGGGCTACCATAGCCCAACAAGGCATGATGTATATCGCCATGGGTGAAGGCAAAACCGGCATCATCGATTCCCGAGACATCAGTGAGTTTGCCGCCAAGGTTTTGACGACGCCGGGCCACGAAGGAAAAACGTACACCCTAACCGGACCAGAATCCCTCTCCATGGGCCAAATAGCCACTACTATTGGTACCGCCATCGGAAAACCCGTAACCTACGTACCTATTCCCGTAGAAGGGGCAAAACAAGCCATGGCTCAAATGGGCATGGACGATTGGACGATCAACCTTCTGGGCGATTATATGACGGCCTATAGCACAAACTGGGGCGACCTGGTCACTGATGAGTTTAAACGCGTGATGGGTAAGGCGCCACGCAGCATTGCCGAGTTCGCGAAGGATTTTGCAAAGGCTTTTGGAAAGTCGAATTAGAGTCCGGCTCTCCTGACTCCGTTTTACGCTTTACATTTTACGATTTAGGCCCGAACCGCCGCCCGCTTCGTCTCCGGCTTCTTCCCAGTGGTGGAAGCCGCACGA
>JAYTHY010000113.1:0-8519 GCA_043732185.1 Fibrobacteria bacterium | reverse complement strand
GAGCGAGTAGAAAACCCAATGAATCGACGACCGAGCGACGCGAAATGGCAGCTGTTGTGTTCTAGTGGTGGTGCGTTGGTTACCGAGCACACGACGTGTGAGGTAACGCGGGAAAGCAAAGATTTCTTTCTCTTTTTCGCTCGCATTTTTTGTTTTACCATCTTTTATGGTTTCTTAGTTTGTGATTCTTAATCCTCTTCACCGCATGGCGAAGCGACTTCATTTCACCATGCTAACTTTGTGTGGATTCGGTTTTGATGAACGATTGAGACAATCCTAATTGGCATGGGCTTTCCAAGCGATAGCTTCAATCGCCGAGGCCTCTCCATTGAAGCTTAAGGAAGAAGTGGATTTGGAGTGGAGTGAGGAACCCCTGGAATGGGCGGATTGAAAAGGGGAGCGACCTTGCGAGGGAGGGAAGAGGCACGTCCAAGGCAGAATTGAAGATGAATTTTGGGGAATAGAGGCGGGTTTAGACTGGTAAAAAGTAAGATTTACCGATAGTTAGAGAGACTTTGGTGGGAAAGGGTGCAAACTCAATTGCACATGCATTTGCAAAGGGTATTTGGGGAGATTAGGATTGAAAAAGGGCTTCGATTTACCTACGCTCTTAGACCCTGGGATTAGATAATATTAGTTCAGCGCTCAAATAATAGAAGGTTGTTATGCCTGTTCTTTGTTCCCGCAGAATTTTGAAATCTTGCGCGATTGCTTTCGGCAGCCTAAGTGCCGCAGGAGGCGTAGCGCAAGCCGCTTCCTGTGTCGATCCCTTTCTTATTCATTCTGAGCATAGTACCGAAATTGGTTCTGAAACTGTGGTTTCGGGTGGCCGTCTCAGCTCGAATTCTTTCGTGGAATTGGGTGCCAAATCGAAATTTACCGGAGATCTGGTTTCTGGCGGCAACGCTGTGCTTGAATTCAGTTCCAAGGTTAACGGGAATGCTACCGTTCATGGCGCCTTAATCTATCGGCATGAAGCCTTGGTCACTGGTACCGTAACCAAAAATGTCTTGGTGCCCTTCTGTGAAATTCCAGAGAAGACCGAAATCATAACGGGGTGTCAGAACGCAAACGTGGATAAATCTCATCCGAAAACCTTAAGCCCGGGTAAATATGCTGATGTAAAAGTTTTCCCCTTCGGAAAACTCACATTGAAATCAGGTGTTTACAATTTTAAATCCCTTGATCTTGGCAGCAAATCTCAACTTATCGTCGCGTTGAATAGTTCCCCATTGGAAGTTAACGTCACTCGGTTCTTACGCTTCGGCGATTATTCGGCAGTCTCCTCTGCCAGCCCCATCGACTTTCATTCGATCCAGTTTTACACCGGCCAAAACCATGAGGTAGTGATAGGCCGTGGAGCACAATTCAGGGGTGTATTGACGGCCCCTCACGCAAAGATCAGCGCTTTGGAAAACACGAACGTGCAAGGAGCCTTGTACGGAGAACGGGTATCAGTGGGTAGTCACAGCCGCTGCGAACGCCCAGCTCCTGTACTCGTTCCTCCTATTCAAATTCCCCCGTCCGGAGGGGGAAAGCACCCAAACCGCCTTCCCACGATCCATTATGTTGTCTTCGATCAAACTAGGCGGCTGGAACTTATACCGGGCGATTTGATTCGCTTGGTCGGTTTTCCCAAAGACAATGTTTTTAACCAAATCGATGTTGTTTTTAGCAATTCTCAAACCGACACCATGAAACTGGAGTTGTCAGAAGGCGGAAAATCCTATCCAGTGATCGGCGTTCATACCGACATCTCCTTTCCTTACCGGGGCGACAGCCTTCAGGAAGTCATCGTGCTTGCGGGCTTGGACACCGCGGATTTAAAATGGGGGATCAGCACGGCTCCAAAGGTACCGAACCCCCAGGCCCCAACCATCCATGATCTCGGGCCGGCTAATACCACTAGCTTCTTCACCCTTTCGGAGGGGATTTTCACCATCAGCAAGTATCCCGGAAATAAGTTCAACGTTATCAACCTCCGTATCGAATCAAGGGATGGCGATACCCTGCAAGGCTATCTCAATATAAGCGGCGGTGCCGTTTCGCTGAACGGTATGTCGCGCAGCATGCTGTTCAAGGAGCAGGGAAGCACGGTTTTAGCTTTCGACATGTCATTTCCCGTGCGAAGGCAAATCACCGTCACGTGGGGAGCGGAGAACCGCACGCCCGCCCAGAAAACCGTTCCTAACGCGGTCACCGAGGACGGCACTGACCTCCATGCCGTTTATCGTTTCACGCAGGATCACCTGGTCAAGAATGATCTCGCTTTAGTTTTGCCGAAGAATGCCTTCACGGATGGGCAGGCGCCCGTCATCGCCCGCTTGGAGCATAATCCGATAGGGGTACTTTCCGCGAACTTGTATAATAGCATTCAAGGCCCCACTTACGCCATAAACGGGAATTTAGCCGTGGGTAAATCGGTGCATCTCGCATTACCAATTCCAGCAAGAGCGGTAATGCAGGGTTTCAATCCGGATTCGGTTAGGCTGAGGCATTACAATGAAGCGATGCATTCCTGGATCGAAGTCCGCCCCGATTCGGTGGCCGGTGGCTACGCTTATTTCACCGCGGATTCTTTTTCGTATTGGAACGTGGTTGTGAGAGTGGCGGGTCGCGTCGTCAGCAGCGTCGTGAATGTGGTGGTGGACGCGGGCGTTGCGGCCTTCGTGGCGACCATGGACGCGATTGATGGGGTAGCGGATGCGGTGAAGACCATTTACGACTGGTTGGTTAAAACAGCTTGCAATTTGATAGACCCAATCACTTTTCTGCAAATCGGTACCAACGCCGTTTCTTCTGTCGGCTCAACGCTTTCCATCGACAATTCCTGGTCGGCTCCGCAGGGGCGGTTGGATCCTGTAATCAACTCTTCGTTTTTCGAACCTGAGCCACTTTGGAACAGTATTTGGGGGACAGCTGGACCGGGTGGAACACGAATAATTAAAGATTTAATGGAGTGTCCCGTCAATGATGCAACCAGCGAGGGAAAATGTTGGGATACATACAAAGCCAATGCTGATTTATTGCTGGCCGACCTACTGTTGTCGAAAACAGGGTTCTCTAGGCGCTTCACACTTGTAAATAATCAGCAAAAACCGCCGGGCTATACGGGCACTTGGCCAGCGGAATTGACTTTGGGGCTTCCAAATCATTCGATTCATGATTCATACAGAAATCAAACCTATTCTACGACCAACCTATTCCGATTTTCCTCGGAACTGTTGAAATCGGCGCCCGTGATCCTTAATTTATTTCAGAAATGTGACGCTGCCGTAAGCTTTGCCGATGAGTTCAATCATACCTTCGGCCATATCAAGGATTTTGCAGTAGATTTGACAAAGGGCAACCTCACCGGTTCATGCAAAGAGTTGTTGGGCCTTCCCGAGGATCTTGTGGAATGGGGTACGCAGTTGTCCGGTTATGAATTGCTCGACTGCGGAGCAGCGGCTATCAAAACAGAGAATTATTACAATAACCACAATCTAGGCCCCTACTGGCTTGGAAAAGATCGCGATTCGCATATCATCGGTCCTAGTCATTTTTTCAACGTCTTTTCAGTGCTTTTATGGGCCGACGACGGATATAAAAATGCGTTCCGAGGCCATGCCAACCGCCTGCGGGATGAGATTCATGGATATGTGGGATTCACCCAGGACATGTACCAGAAGAACAACATCATGATTAATGCCATGGCCGGCGTGGGGTTTTGGGATTGGATTACCAAAGGCGATAAAGTCGCGTTCAATACCATGAAGACCTGGCTGGAAGCCAAGTCAGGCACCTTTGGCGGGTACGCTGAGGACACTGGGTATTTGCAGGGGGAAATCAACGCAGAGATACCGTATATCATGGCAGCCATGGTTCGGGCCGGGGCGTTTACGTATGAACGAGCAACTTGGGTAGGAGCGTTACCGCCAAAATACCTCCAAAGCGGGAATTGGCAACTCTTCCGGTCGCGGATTTTACCCGACCAAATTCTCCCGCCTGAGACCGATGACGGCTTGGTGAATGAAACCAATTATTTGCCATATGCGTTTTTGACAACTGACGATAGGTATGCCGCCTTTCAGAAAGCACATCCTAATGCCTCTACCACGTTCGGGTCAGCGTTGAAATATATTGGATTGCCTTTTTACGGTTCACTAACTGATGGGCCCATGCCTATACTCGGCAGCATAGTTAGTCCCGAGCCCGGCAACGGAGCGGGAAGCGGTGACGGAGTTGGAACGGTGCGTGCGCAATCCGGCAGCGATATAGCGACCTTGTCCATCGTCGCCGAAAATGGGAATATGCGGATAAACGGGCTTGGACATGATCAGCAGGATAACACCTCAATCACCTTTGATCATTCGCGCCTGGGAAGGATTGTTATCGACCCCGGCTATTATGGATTCGGGAACAGGGATGCCAACGATTTCGCCCGCTTCAGCAGCCATAATGTTGTTATGAGCCCTACTCTACCCTTCGGGGGCGAAGCGCCCAATGGGAAATTTACGGCGAGCGATTTGTTGTCCGCGATAGCCGCGCAGCCCGGGATCAATAATGTGGATTGGTTGGAGCCTTTGCTTTTTAGTTTCGTCAACAATTTCAACATCGGCCCCGACGCCCATGCGGGGGGTGCTGATGCTTTTCTCAGTCAATCTTTCCAAGACGATCTCGGAGGTTACTTCCAGCCTTCGTACGGCTTGGAGGTCAAACACACTTCGACCTCAGGCATCACCAATCACCGCGCCGCGTTTTACTTCGCCGATCATATGTGGATTATAGACAGGTTGGAGCGGAAAGAAACTTTGTGGTCACGATTGAATTGGGGCGCTCCCCCGACAACTTTGAATGGCCCCTCTGGTCCTTTTTCTGAAATTGCTGCGGCACCGCTGGTGGCCGATCCGCCCGCAGTTCCCCAAGCATTTCCGCAGAAAGATGGCACCGCTCTATCTGCGAGGCAAATTACCCGCGTTTCCGGTAGTAGCGCTCCAATGAACGGGTATGCTCCGGTTTTCGTCACCGGATTACCTATCGATGGAACGCCATCAGGTTTCACATCCTATGACTGCCCTATCGGCGTTTGTCTACAGCGTATTACAAGTACGGGTGTGGAACAACGCGTCATTGTGCCCTATTGGAGCAATGGCGGATTGATAAATACCAGCATCGTGGATATTCCCGGCCTTGGAAAGGTATCCGGTCAAATCGTTCTGGCGACCAACCGCCCCGGCTATGGGCATTGGGAAGTCCGGGTAGTTGGCGAGGAGTCCCCTGGAGTTACAGGCAATGCACTCGGGACCAGCACATGCAATGTGGGAGCCGCTGGATATTATCAAGTCGAACCTGGCGGGGTCTTTGTGATTATTCCATCAAATGGGCATCTTGAACCGCTATGCTGGTCGGGAGAGGGCCCTGCACCGTGATTAAGAAAGCCATGCGATGGTCGTCAATCGCCGCCTTGGCCGTCTTTTTTGGGTGCGGACTTCTCAATAATGATGAACTCTTGT
Organism: Fibrobacteria bacterium; assembly: GCA_043732185.1. Classification (GTDB taxonomy): domain Bacteria; phylum Fibrobacterota; class Fibrobacteria; order UBA11236; family UBA11236; genus Chersky-265. Next base: position 3,024 of record JAYTHY010000113.1, on the reverse strand, counting down.
CGAATCAGTTTGGCCGAATTGATTATTACCTGGTTGCCTACCGAGATTCACTGCATCTCATGATTTACTCGTCCGCCGGCCTCACTTTGAATTATCGCATTCGCGGAGTAAGGGGAAAGTTCATCAATGGCGGTACCTTATATTTTTTGATGCCCATGACCGATACGGTGACTATGACGTGGTATAACGGTGTGGGTGACAGCTTGACGGTGCCTTTGCGAATGAACGCGACAGTATTCGATAGCTTGCCCATTGAGAACGATACTGTAGCTAAGGTGTTTCACCCCGGATATACCACGAGGGATTACTACGTGAGTGTGGAGTGGAGCCTTTATCCGGATACTGTCCAAAATGGAGGGTGGAAACATTGCAGGGATAGTACCGGAGCGCCACGGGTACAAAATGATACCCTAATCAGTTTTCAACAGAAGATCTTTACAGAACCTGCAACAGATTGCAGACTGGGCTTGGTTGAACTTGTACCGTTTTCCTCGGATACAGTTAATTACGCCATAATAAACCGAAAGTATTCATCGGAATTTCATTTCAAATACGGTGGGAAATGTGGCGGCGCTACTAATTGTAAGATTCTGGAATAGACAAAATGGTAATTAAAAGTATGCTGAGTACATCAAAAACCTTCACTTGTTTTTTCATCCTAACCGCTTCACTTTGTCCGGCTCAAACCACCATTACCACCGTGGATGCGGTTGGAGCCGTAGGTTTGTACACAGCCATAGCGATATCATCTGATGGTCTCCCCATTGTCAGCTACCGAGACGAAACCAACGGCGATTTGAAGGTCGTGAAATGCGGCGATTCTTATTGCTCGTCAGGAAATACTATCACCAAATTGGATACTAATGGAAACGTCGGCAGTTACACTTCAATTGCTGTGCCTTTGGATGGCCATCCAATAATTAGCTATTACGATGCCACCAAAGGTGATTTAAAGGTTGTCAAATGTGGCAATCCCTCCTGTTCTGTTGGAAATATCTTCACCAGCGTCGATACGTCTGGAAATACCGGATATGACCCATCCATCATCGTGCCAGCCGACGGCTTGCCGGTCGTTGCTTATTACGACGCCACCAAAAGTGATTTGAAGGTGGTGAAATGTGGCGATGCATCTTGCAGCATTGGGAACATCATTACTGCCGTAGATACGACCGGTAGCCTGGGTTATTACACCTCCATTGCGCTTTCTTCGGCCGGTACGCCGGTAATCAGCTATGCTGCCGACTATCCGAATTTCACTTATTCTTTGAAGCTATTAAAATGCGCCAATGCTTCTTGTTCCTCGGGAAACACCATTGTTAACATGGATTCTTCCTTCAACCTAATTTATTCTACCTCCATCGCAGTTCCCTCCGATGGTCTGCCCGTCGTAGGTTATTCCAGGGATTTGATCCCTGGAAGGGGATTAAAGATCTTGAAATGCGGTAATGCCTCCTGTACGGGTAGTAACACTCTCAGGATTGTGGACTCAATCTGGACCGACTACGTTTCCCTCAAAGTCCCTTCAGACGGTTTGCCCGTCATCAGTTATTTTGACGCTAATAGATTTGATTTGAAGGTTTTGAAATGCGGAAACACCCTTTGTACAGGTGGAAATATCATTACTGCCTTGGACATAACTGGAAATGTCGGCAGCTACAACTCCATTTCGGTTCCTCCAGATGGCATGCCAGTCATCAGCTACATCTACAACAATGCCGGAGATTTGCGGGTGGCCAAATGCGGCAACCCAGCATGCACCACTCCAACCGACATAAGGCGCAGAATTGTTCGATCCGAACCACAGGTTATGGTATCCCTTGTGGGGAGAGCGCTAACCATTTCTTTCTCCAATTTGGGCTACTACCGCGTGCAGATGTTCGATATAACGGGTAAAAGTATTTTCGAAGCGTCAGTTTCCGGGTCTGACAGGCTGGTAATCCCTGACCTCAAGCCGGGCATACACTATGTGCGAATGGTAGCGCCTGAGGGTGTCAGTACGCGGCGCGTCAGCGTGTATTAAGCCTTCTGTCAAGACCATTTTGCAAACGCTAATCTGTAATACGATTTGAAGTAAGCTGCATTTTAGTTTTTTTGGAAGGTCGAATATTTACGAATCTTTATTTCTGGACACTGTTCTTTTTTTGTAATTCGCGCCGCACACGACGTGCGGCGATTAATCTTTCGCACCACCATTGAACACAACGTTTGCCATGCTGACGTGGGTTTTGAGGAGATGCCCGAAAAGCGAGGATTTGGGCGAAGTGGGGTACTACCACCCCCGTAGCCCAAACCCGCAGCGTGCAATGAAGACGGGTTGAGGCAAACTAACGTAGACCACCGATGAAGATTCCTGGGAAAGTTAGTGCGGCCGAATCCCAGTCTGAATTGCCGGGCACTCCTCACAACCCATTTGGGCGAAGCCCCGAGCGAGTAGTGAAAGGATAATATCGATGATCGAGCGACGCGTAATGGCGCATGTTGTGTTCTAGTGGGGGTGCGTTGGTTACCGAGCACACGACGTGCGAGGTAACGCGAGACTGCGAAGGATTCTCCCTTGTCTTCGCGCGCATTCTTAGCTCTACCATGTTTCCTGATTTCATCACTCGGGATTCTTGATACTCTTCACTGCATGGCGAAGTGACTTCATTTCGCCATGCCAACATTGGAAAATTCCATTTGGAGTGTAGCGAAGAGGCCCAGACCAGGATTATACGGAGTGAAATGGGGTGCGACCTTGCTTGAAATGGGTAAAACACGTCCTTGCATAAATGGGAGATAAATATTGTCGATTAGGTGGTGGGATTTAGGGTGGGGGAAAAGGGATTTTCCGAGAATACAGGGGGCTTTGCAGGAAAAAATTCAAAGTGCATGGGGTATTGGAATTGGAAAAGCCTTTGATTGTCCCTAGGCTCTTCCGAATATTACTGACGTGTACCCAAAATTTCGGACGGTTTATGCAGCCTTTTGTTTCTCGAAATTGGCTGGACTGCAATAGCCAAGTTTTGAGTGCCTTCGCCGTAAATT
>JAYTHY010000112.1:0-140375 GCA_043732185.1 Fibrobacteria bacterium | reverse complement strand
TTCACATGCCCACCGATCTGCCTTCGACAAAACTCGAGCTGATAGCCACCACGGAATAACCCCACTACCTAGGAGTCCTTGGCGCCAAGCTCCGCTTGGCACTATAAAACTTCCCATGATGCAACCTGGACAGAAAAAAACGTTACAACAACCCATTCAGCCGGCCATGCGCACGGCTTTTGGGCAAGGCAATGGTATGGACTGGGCCGATGGAGCCGTACAAACCCTTTTCGGCAGCAATGGTGCAAGCGCGGGCCAGACGTTGTTCGGATCCGGTGCGGCTACCGCCCAAAAAGAAGTGCCCGCATTGACCATTCTGGCAACGGATATTTTACTCATCGGCGTAAAAATCCGCGAGACTTCAAACTTGGGCCAACCCGATCAATTAAAACGACTCATCCTCGCCTATTTCAAAGATTTTGAAAGGACGTGCCTGTCGCATGGCAAGTCTGCGGAATCCGTCGACCATGCCAAGTATGCCTTGGCGGCCTTTATCGATGAAACCATTGTCAATTCGGAAAGTAATTGCCGCGAAAGCTGGATTGAAGAGCCCTTGCAAACCGCCTTTTTTAACGACAACCTGGCTGGTGAAAATTTTTTCAAACGACTCGAAAGCTTGCTTCCGGACCTCAAGCGCAATCTAGAAGTCATCGAAGTTTATTATTTGGTTTTGGCCCTCGGATTCTTGGGACGCTACCGTCTATCCGGACCCGAAGTCTTGCCGAATGTGGTACGCAATCTCCTTAAGCGCATTGAGGGCGTTAAAGGAACACCGCCCAAATCCATTTCACCTGCCGCCTATGTTCAGCCTGGCGTGAAGGGACAGGAAAAAAGTGGCCGCCCACTCATCATCGGCTCAGCCATCTTTCTGGCTTTATCGACTCTGTTATTTTTGATCATGATGTTGGCCAGCGACGGCTCCCTGGACCTGGCCCGCACGGCCGTGGAAAGCCTGCAGAATAGGACTCCGGCAGCGCCATGAAAATTTTTAAATCACTCACCTTTTGGTTGTTGACATCCGCGGTTTTATTGGGATTAGCGCTTTTTTTCCTGCTTCCACTGATGGGTTTAAAAGACTCGCTTGCAAGGATCCTATGGTCCTTGGTGCCATTGCTAATCGCAGGTCTTGTAACTTTGGTTCTCAGTATTTTCCGTTTAAAGAAAGCGCTGAAGAGTCAAGACCAGTCGCAAATCAATCCTTTTGAGACTGAAATATCCTTAAAGCCCTGGCAGGAACCGCTCAAGATTGAAACCAAGAGCGCCCTTGATGTGCTCAAGCAGTCCGGCAAGAGCAAGGTGAAAATGGGTCAAGACCCGCTGGATATTTTCAAGTTTTACATGGTGTTTGGCAATACGGAATCCGGCAAGACTACGATTCTTGAACATTCCGGTATTCATTTCCCCCGCCGCTTTCCTTCTGCAGCGGATTTGGCCAAGCAAACCCAGCACTTCACACAATGGTGGTTTTCCAATCAAGGAATATTTTTGGAAACCCCTACGCGATATGCCACGGGTGAAGAAGGCGACGATGAATTTCAGTTTTGGTTGACGCAGCTGGCCAAGGAAGGCAAACGCTCCGCCCTTGATGGCGTGTTGGTGGTAGTTAGCCTAAAAGAGTTACTGGATGGTGGACAGCCTATTGCGGATATCGCCGCACGCTTTCGAGAAAAAATGGCCATGGCCATGTCGATTTTGCGCCTTGAATTGCCGATTTATTTGGTGTTCACGCATTCTGATATGCTGCCGGGCTTCCGAGAATTTTTCGAAAATTTACAGGAACCGGAAAGCCATCAAGTTTTGGGTGCCACTTTTGCGTTACGCGGAAATTTGGCTCCAGCCAAAGTACGATTTGAACGGGAGTACAAAAAGATTTGGGACTCGCTTCAGAACCGAATTGCCGGACGGCTTTCGCAGGTGGGCGAGCCAGGGAAACGCAAGCAGATTTTCCTCTTCCCAAATGAATTCGGAGCGGCACAAGAGCGCATGGCCACCTTTGTGGAACACCTTTTCAAGGATACCATGACTCGGGAACGCGCCATGTTCCGCGGCTTTTTCTTAACCAGTGTCATGCCTTCCGATCCCAGTGACTTAATGGGTCAAGCGGGTCAGCTTCGCGGCAGCGATCCCTTCCAGGACCAAGGTGGTGAGGCCGCCCATTTCTTGGATCATAAATCAAAATTACGTGGTCCCAGTGCCGCGCCCAAAGCGGAAAAAACGTCTCGACCCCGCGCACTTTTTACCTATCTCCTTTTTGGTGGCGTGCTCAAAAACGACAAGTCCTTGGCCCAAATTCCCGGCTATCGACTTGGCAGCTTGTCTCGCCAGGCTTTGATCACTTCGGCCATAATGTCCATCGTTGGGCTATTCATTTTAATCTACGGCCTGACCGGCTTCCTCAAAAGCCGTGCCTACTTGGGTGACGTTTCCAAAATAGTCGCCGATGCCGGACGTTTGAACTGGCGGGAACCACGGGACTTCCGGTCCAACTATGCCGTCATGGATAAACTGCTTGCAGCCATCCGCGGTCTTGAGTCCGGACAAGGTGGTCATCTCCCACCTGGGTTTGGCCATTCTTCTGAAGCCCTGGAACTTGCCAGTCAAGTACATGCCTATGAATTAAATCTTATGGCCGGCCGTGATGGCCTACGGACCTTGGCAGCTAATATGGAAGTGGCTTCCAAGTTCTACAGCCCGGCGGAGCACGCCAAGCTGCGTGAAAATCTGAAACTGTATTTGCTGCTGACCACCGAAGGCCGCACCCATTTCAAGGAAATCAAAGCCAAGGAACTGTCTTCTTTATTGGCTCCAGCCTGGGCCCAGGAATCGATGCACAAATACGGAGCGGAAAATCTAGCCGCCAATTTGGAAACAGGGCTTGAAGATCATGCCAATTACTATGCCGAACGTTTTCTCGACGGAAAGATTCCCGCACTGGATCGCGGAGATGCCAATTTGGTTAAGGCCACTAGGCAAAGTCTGGTGGGCACACCCAGTATTGAAGGCTTATACGCCTCCATAGTTGGGGCTGAAGATGCCGCCCGCGATTTGACCATTACCGAAATGGGAATTCCCGCAGATGCTGCGCTTAAAAGTGGCGGTAAAGTCCGGGGGTTCTACACCAAGGCAGCTTTTGATGACGATGCTATGGATAAACTTGCGCAAGGTGCCGAAGAACCACATCAACGCGACTGGGTATTGGGGGAAGGTGCTGTCACGACATTACCTCCTGAAATGCAAGATCAAAAGCAGCTGTACCGCGCATTGGTTGACAAGTATTATCAGGAATATGCCGAGGAATGGCTGCGTTTCTTACAAAGCCTTTCGGTTCGTTTACCCCAGGATCCGGGACAGGCTTCCGGCAAACTCAGTGGATTTGCTTCAACCACTCAAGGACTGCCTGCAGTGTTGTCTCGGTTGCTGATTGAAGTCAACTTACTGGCACCGCCATCCGCAGCCGTCGGGGCTGCCGAAAAGAAAATGGGAAAACTTGGCAAACTTGCTTCCATGGCGATGGAAGCCCGCGATGCCGATAAAAAACTGTTGAAGGACCGCTTTAAATTTGTGGAAGAGTTGAATGGTGGCCCAGCTGGAGCCGGATTGTTGCAGGACTATTTTGGATCCGTGCGCGGCCTTTCAGAAGTGCTGTCCAAACTCGCCCAAGGTGGCGAGAACGGCACCGATGTTATGGATGCCGCTCAGGCCCTGTTCGCTGGAAAATCCGAAAGCCCACTCAATACATGCTGGAATGAAGCCAACAAAATAAGAACCCGATATGAAGGTCAAACCTGGCTACCTCCTTTATTAGAAACACCCGTGCGCAACGTAGCCAGCTATTTAGGCGCAGCAGCCGGCTCACAACTTGATGCAGCCTACAAGAGCAAGGTGCTTGCCTTCTATACGCAAAATCTCAAGGGACGTTATCCTCTGCTTAAAACCGGTTCGCAAGAAGCCAATCTGGAAGACTTAAAAGCTTTCTTTGGTCCGGACAAAGGTGCCTTCCCACTTTTCTTTAATGGCAAACTACTCCCCTTCGTCAAAGTTGAGGATGATGTGGTTTCCGCCAAACATTGGAATGGTATTCGCATTGCCTTCAACCCAGCCACGCTCACGGGAATATCCAAAGCCTTGGCTGTGAGCAAGCGTATGTATTCCGATGCGGGCTTGCGGGTTTACAATATTAACATCAGCTTGTTGGAGACGCGCAATTCCGCTCGCGTCACTTTTAGAATCGGTGACGACAAAATCTCCGTTAAGCCGGGAGAAGTCCAAGTCCGACAGACTTTCCGTTGGCCCACTGAAAACAGTTATAAGGGCGCGGAGATTATGGTTGACAACATCAACGGAGGCTCACAAGGCCGCCGAGTGGATGGCCCTTGGGGCTTCCAGAAACTTTTGGATGGCGCGCGCGCTTTGAATCTCAGAACCGGCGGACTCACGGCCAAATGGCGTTTCAACGTTGCCCAGAAGTACGATGTGGATGTCGCCATCGAAGGAAATATTCCCGATCGCGATAACCCCTTTACCTCCCCTGAATATTATCATTTCGACTTGCCTGCTACGCTCATAAGCGGAGACGGGGATTCGCGAACCAGCACCAACACTCCCTGATCCATTGAAATCCGGAAGGAGGAACCCCGCATGGCTTCTTTGCTCGAAGATCTCCTAAAACCCATCAGCGACACCTCCTTCTGCGGAGAGGACGGCAGTTATGATGCCGATTTCGAAGCAGCCCGCGGCGAGGCGGACAAAAGCTCCGAGAATAATTTTACGGTGATGGAGGAAGCGTCCAAGCGCTTCCTACTGAAAAAGTCCAAGGATATGCGGGTAATGGGGTATCTGACCTGGTCTACAGCCGTCAATTCCGGCGCCGATGCCCTAGCTGAAAGCGTGATTGCGTATTGTAAACTTGTGATGGAACATTGGGACGACATCCATCCCAAGCGTCCCACCGCCCGTACGAATACTTTAAAGTGGCTAAACGGCGAAAGGTTGCTGACCATCCTTGGTGGTATCTCGACCCATGGGACCTACGAAATCCTAGTAACCGCCTCCGATGAATTGACTAAACTCGTTGCCTTTTGTGATCAGAAATTTCCTGAAGGTGCGCCATCCTTTATGGGCTTCACGAAATTTGTTCGGGAGCTGGCAGAAAAAAACAAACCCAAGCCCATCGAAGAGCAGCAGACGCAGACCTCATCCGAAGCAGCACCCGTCAGCACCGGACCGGGCGTTTTGGGTTCCGTTGATGATTGCTTCATGGCCATGCAAAATGCGGCGAGTTTTTTAAGTACGGAAAACCAAGCGAATCCCTTTCCCTACCGTATCATGCGTATGCTCAAATGGGAGCCCATTGAATCCCCTCCGCCCAGCACGGGCGGGAAAACCATGGTGCCCGCGCCCTACTCCGCCACGGTGGAAGCCTTCAGAAATTTGTTTCAAGAGCAACTGTGGCCGGATTTAGCCAAAAATGGAGAAGATGCTTTTTCAGCTGATGGCATGCTGTTCTGGTTTGATTTACAGCGCTTTATTTGTACGGCACTCATTGGAGTTGGGCCAGAATTTGCCCCGGCTACCAAAGCCATTCGGATTGAATTAGCCCTATTGCTGAGCCGCTTACCTACTTTGATGGACCTAGCCTTTGATGACGGCACACCTTTCGCCGACGCGATGACAAAAGAATGGATTCAAACCGAGGTCTTTCCTGTTCTGGGTGGAAGTGGCGGCGGTGGACCGGCACCCATTAAGAAAAAAGGGGATGTTGGGGAAGAACAGAAACAGGCCTCCACCCTACTCGGCGAAGGCAAGCTCGACCAAGCCTTGAATGTGTTACGTACCGGCGTCGCCAATGACTCCAATGAAAAGAACAACTTTGACCGCAAATTGATAATGGCTGAATTATGCTACAAAAGCAATAAAATGAATATTTCCAAGGCATTGATTGACGATTTATTAGTCGCCATCGAGCAATATGCCTTGATTCGCTGGGATACTGAATTGTGCGTATCGGTTTATGCCCTTTCTCAAAAGGTCTACCTCGCCCTTTCCGAATCCGCAGAAGAGGGACTCAAACACATTTTCAGGGAAAAAGCCCTTGCGGTACATGCCCAAATATCTAAATTGGACCCCGTACTAGCCTTGGTAACCGACATCAAATAATGTTGCTACCTTACCGACTTTACTTTTTATAGCCCAACTAATCAGGAGAAAGCAAATGGCAGGCAGTTTCCAAAACGAGATCCCTCCGGCACGCGTAAACATCAAACTCGATATCGATAAGGGTGGAGCCCAGAAAAAAACCGAGCTCCCCTTTAAGATGCTGGTATTAGGTGACTTCTCCCAAAAGGGTGACTCCACGCGCTTGGTGGACAAGGAAAAGATCAATATCAATAAAGACAATTTCAACCAGGTAATGGAATCCATGGATCTGGGCCTGAACATGAGTGTTGAGAACAAGGTCAATCCCGGTGGCGGTGACATCAAAGTCGACCTGAAGTTCAAAAACATGAAGTCTTTTGATCCTCTGGAAATCGTCAAGCAGGTTCCGCAGCTTTCCAAGCTTCTGGCGGCGCGCAATTTGATCAAGGATTTAAAATCCAACTTGATGGACAACAAAGAGTTCCGTAAGAAACTCGAAGCCATCATGCAGGATCGCGGCGCCATGGATAGCTTGGTAGCCGAATTGGACAAGATTGTACCCATGGGCGAAGGCGGCGATGATGCTGCCAAACCTGCTTAATTAACATCCAGGCAAAACGAGAACAAGGAGAAAAAATGGCAGAGGAAAAGAAATCCCTAGTCAACGAGATCCTGGAATACATGGACATCAAGGCCGCGCCGGATAAACCCGTCGACCTTATGTTGTTCCGTGAAGAACAAGATTTCGGTGATGTGGAAGCGAATAAACGTGTCACTGCAGCATTGCGCGTCTTTATCGGGGCAATCGCCGAAAGCAGCAGCACCGTTGAGAAAATCGACAAAACGGTTTTGGATCAGCAAATTGCTGCACTGGACGAAAAGCTGTCCTCGCAGTTGGACGCGATCCTGCACCATCCCGAATTCCAGAAATTGGAATCGTCTTGGAAGGGAGTCAAGTTCCTAGTTGACCGGACCGATTTCCGAAAAAATATTAAAATCGAAATGCTGGATATTGCCAAGGCAAACTTGTTGGAAGATTTCGAGGATGCTCCCGAAACCATTCAGACAGGCATGTACAAGCATATCTACACACAAGAATACGATACGCCCGGTGGCGAACCCGTTGGAGCCATTATCTCCAATTACGAGTTCACCTCGAAGCCGCAGGATATCAGCCTGTTGCAGAACATTTCAAAGATTTCCGCTTCAGCCCATTGCCCTTTCATCGGGTCGGTAGGTGCCCAGTTCTTCAATCGCAAGAACGCCAGCGAGCTCCCCGCCATTGAAGATTTGGCCAATTATATGGAAAGAGCCGAATATTTGAAGTGGAAGGCTTTCCGGGAATCGGAAGACTCCCGCTATGTTGGCTTGGTGTTGCCACGCTTTTTGCTTCGCCTCCCGTATGGCCCAGACACCGTTCCGGTAAAGGAATTTGTCTATAAGGAAAAGGTCACCGGTGACCAGCACGACAAGTATCTCTGGGGCAATGCCACCTTCTCCTTGGCAGCCAACCTCAGCCGCTCCTTTGCGGAAAATGGTTGGTGCGTGGGCATCCGTGGACCGGAAGCCGGCGGCAAAGTCGAGGACTTACCTATTCATCTCTATGATGTAGGCCGCGGCAACCAGATGAAGATCCCCACCGAAATTTTGATTCCGGAAACCCGTGAATTTGAATTTGCGAACCAAGGTTTCATTCCCTTGAGCTTTTATAAGAACCGTAATTATGCCTGCTTCTTCTCGGCTAATTCCGCTCAGAAGGCCCAGCTATATGATGACCCTGGAGTAACCGCCAACAGTCGCATCAATTCACGCCTACCTTATATATTCCTCACATCTCGTTTGGCGCACTACCTTAAAGTGATCCAACGCGAAAATATCGGTGCGACTAAAAATGCAGCGGTATTGCAGGACGAATTGAACAACTGGATCAAGAACCTGGTCACGGAAATGAAGAATCCAAGCCCGGCCGTTGCAGCGCTTCGTCCGTTAAGCGCAGCAGAAGTCAAGGTTACAGAAATCGCCGACAATCCCGGATTTTTCCGTGTGACTATGGCTGTGAGCCCGCATTTCCAAGTTGAAGGCATCGATGTCAATCTGCAGCTCGTTTCGCAGATGCCCAAAGGAAAATAATCCGTAGTGAATCCGGCATTTAGGCCGGTTATTTCAGATTATCAAAATTCAAAGGCGGAGGGTTTTCCCTCCGCCTTTTTTTATTTTACCGCTGGTGGGGATCATTCATCACACCAAGAGCATCTGTGTGACCGCGGTCACAGACTCTCGTTCGCCAAAGTATTAACTTAAGGAAAGAGAGAAAAAGATGAACTATATTTCATCACACACACAACCCTCTCAGTTACACAAAGGAGTACTAACATGGCATTGAACGCATACCTTAAGTTGAAGGGACAAAAACAAGGCGAGCTCAAGGGTTCCGTAACCCAAAAAGGGCGCGAGGGCAAAATCGCCGTCATCGCGGTTTCACATGAAATCGTTTCACCTCGTGATGCTGCATCCGGCCTGCCTACCGGTAAGCGCATGCATAAGCCTTTTACCATCACCAAGGAGTTGGACAAGTCCACTCCCCTCCTTTACAATGTACTCGTGAACAATGAAAACATTCCCGAATGGGAGCTTCAGTTCTGGACCCCTTCCTCGACTGGCGCAGAGAAGCAGCACTACACCATCAAGTTGACGAATGCCAATATTGCCTCCATAGCCTTCCGAATGGCTAATAATAAGCATCCCGACCTGATGAAGTTCGCCGAATATGAAGAGGTGGCTTTCACTTACCAGAAAATCGAATGGCATTGGAATGATGGCGGCATCACTGCAATGGACGATTGGGAAGCACCAGTATCCGGCTAATCCTGTAGGGAATCAGGAAATAAAACCTGGGTATGACGCAGTACATTGCCCAGGAAATCAAAATCAGAGTTCTTTTAACAATCGATTAACCAAATTTTTTACACAGGAGCAGTACTATGGCATTGAATGCCTACTTGAAATTAAAGGGTCAAAAGCAGGGCGAACTTAAGGGTTCGGTCACTCAAAAGGGTCGTGAAGGTAAAATCGCCGTCATCGCGGTTTCACATGAAATCATTTCACCCAGAGATCATGCTTCCGGTTTGCCAACCGGTAAACGTATGCACAAGCCCTTTGTCATTACCAAAGAGTTGGACAAGTCTTCCCCTTTGCTTTACAACACGCTTGTGAACAACGAAAACATTACGGAATGGGAGTTGCAATTCTGGACTCCTTCGTCAACCGGCGCAGAGAAGCAGCATTATACCGTCAAGCTGACGAATGCCAATATTGCCTCCATCGCTTTCCGCATGGCCAATAACAAGCATCCCGACCAGATGAAATTCGCTGAATTTGAGGAAGTGGCCTTCACGTATCAGAAAATCGAATGGAATTGGATCGACGGCGGCATCATGGCTGATGATGACTGGGAAGCCCCTGTCGTCTAAAACTGTTTTCCATTAAAAATTCAATGCCTCGATTTGTCCGGTGGGGTCGCCACGTCACCGGACTCTAGCGGGACTGGGTTGTGACCTCTTTGAAGCCGGTAGGACATCCTTCCGGCTTCGGCTTTTTCAAGGCCAAGCGAAATTTAAGACTGCTCAGAATTGCTATTTTTTCTCAAACATGGCGAATCCTAAAGCTTCCTGGTCTGAAGGACTTTTCGAAAAACTGGCTGATCAATATGCCGATGGAACGGCCATTGAAGCTGTACCAAGAGAATTCCGGCGTGCCAAAAGCATCTCCGATCATCTATGGCGCATGTTCAACACGCGTCAAGGTTCCGTTCCCCACCTTCCGGATTACGGGTTGCCGGATATCACGGAAATCTACCGCAAGCTTCCCTTGAGTCTAAAGGAGTTGGAGCAAACCATTCTCGCGCTCATTACCAAATACGAGCCCAGGCTGGACCGAGTTCGCATACGACCAATCCCCACCACCCCATTGGAATTTCGAATAAGTTTTGAGCTAAGCGCTTCTGTAAAAGGTGGCGAGCGTATTTCCTTTCAAACCAGTTTCACCAGCACCGGCGAGTCAAAGGTGCAGCCTTTACGGGGACGTTCGGCTTGACGGCCGGCTAGGAGCAGGGTCCATGTCTGATTACGAAAAATTTTACGATGAAGAACTGCGCTTTCTAGCCGAAGGCGGGAAAGAATTCGCCGAAGCTTTCCCGGAACGTGCGCGTTACCTCAATATCACCACGCTGGAAGACCGGGATCCCTATGTTGAGCGACTTTTCGAGGGATTTGCATTCCTAACCGGTCGCATCCGTCAGAAATTGGAAGATGACTTCCCAGAATTTTCTCAGAATCTGATGGAAATGGTGGACCCGGCCTTTTTGCGCTGCATCCCCTCGCTGGCCATGCTGCAAATGGTATTCCGCGAAAACATGTTGTCCAAACCCCATGTCATCCAACGCGGGACCATTTTCCTATCCAATCCAGTGGGGTCGGACCTCACAATTTGCCGCTTCCAGAGTACCCAGGATGTTACCATCTATCCCTTGGTTTTGAAGACAGCCGAGATGCAGCATCATCCCATCTATGGAGAAGGTATCAGTTTGGGTTTCCAATTGGACAAAGGCGCGGACCTGGCCCAGCTCAAGATTCCGGAACTCCCGATTTTCCTACATGGCGAACGCACACTCGGCTATTTTCTGCATTACTTTTTCACGGAACGGATTTCCAAAATCATATTGGAAGGCGATGGATATACGGAAATCTTGGGTGGCCAGGAATTGATAGAGCCAGGCGGCTTTGGGGAAAACGAAAGCCTATTGCCACAATTGGACAATTCCTTTGAAGGCAGCCGCTTTCTGCAGGAGTTCTTTGCCTTTGAAGAAAAGTTCCGCTTTATCAAAGTTAAAAACCTCGACAAAATCAGCCTCATGGCAAAAACGCGCCAGTTCACCTTAACGTTTTACTTCCTTGAGCCCATTCCTGATGGCAAGCGGTTTAAAATCGAGAATTTTAAAATCCATGCCACACCCATAGTAAACATCTACCAAACCCAAAGCGAACCCATTAACGTCAATCAAAAACATTTTGAATATCGATGCTATGCGGATAACAAACACCAGATGGAAATCTATGAGGTTCAATCGGTGATTGGCGTGGACAAAAATACCGGTCAACAGCGTCCCTTTCAAAAGTTCAATGAATTTCGCCATCAAATCCTGGCTAAAGGCAGCGAGGCAATGGATTCCTACTGGCAGACGCGTCAAGAGAGTCAAGGTAAGAATCAATTTCAAACCTATATATCCGTAGGAACGCAAAAACCTGTGGCGGAATTAGCAGAGGAATTCCTTTCCGTAACTATACTTGCTACTAATGGGTCCATTCCGCGTGAGGCTATTTTAGAAAAAGGAATTGTGAATCCCGGCGCAGATTTCCCTGGATTTTGTGAATTCTACAATTTTACCCGACCCACCGTCCCAGTGTATCCTCCCAAGTCTGACCATTATTTATGGTATGTGCTGTCGCACATGAATATGAATTACCGTTCTTTGTGCCAAAAAGGAAACCTGAAAGAAATTCTTTCGCTTTATGATTGGACGCATAGCGCCGTGAACCGGAAATTCATAGACGGTGTGCTTGGAGCTTCGACAGGGAAAAAGAATTTTCTGCTCGATTCGCAATTGGTATCGGGAGCGGAAATTACCGTGGAAATCAGGGACGGGGCCTTTGCCGAAACTGGGGAGCTGCATATCTTTGCCCGCGTATTACTTGAGTTTTTTACGCTCTATAGCTCTATAAATCATCTCATATCTTTGAAGGTGCTGCTGCAACCTTCTGGAAAGGGCTTCACATTGCCCCCACGGGAAGGCCGATGCCACTTGATTTAAACAAAGTTTTCCTGGAAGAGGGGAACGAACTCAATTTTTTTCAAGCCGCATATTTGCTGGAGCGGTTATTTTCCGGTGCCGGAAGGGTTGGAACCGGTGATGATATGCTTTCAGAACCCATTCGTTTTGAAACGCTGAATACCCTGGGCTTTCCGGCTTCGGAAATTTCCGCTGTACTGCCCCCGCAGTCCTTTAAACGTCAAGCCGAGAAATTGGAAGCGGGCAAGGACAATGATGGACCAGTGATCACCGCTAAAGATATCCCTCCATTGCTGGAACTCCCCAAATTGGGGGAAGGCCCCCTGCGTATGATATTGACATTTATGGGCCTATACGGGGTATCTTCTCCGTTACCGTCCTATTTTGTCGACCCAATCACATTAAAAAAAATTGAATATTTTGAACTGAAGAAGTTCCTGGATATTTTTACCCATCGGCTTTACTCCTTGTTTTATCGTTCCTGGAAGAAATACCGCCATTATTCCCAGTTTATTCCCGATCGCCCGGATGATTACACACTTCGGCTCTTGGCGTTGACTGGGCAATGGCCCCGTCGCCAAGGCAAAAATCAAGGTTCATCACCCGTCTCAGATTTCCATCTCAAGCGCATTCCGTATGCCAGATTCCTGGGAAATAGAGTGCGATCGGCCAAAGGCTTACAGCAATTGCTACGCGGATATTTTGGATTCCCACTAGTTAAAATTCGTGAGTTTGAATCCTCCTGGGTTGAAATTCCAGTTAAAACCTGCCTGGGGCAGGCCCAGGTTGCATTGGGCAAATCCACCCGCCTGGGTGACATGATGCAGGATTGTCAGTCTCGGTTCACGGTTGAAATTGGCCCACTGTCCCGTTCCCTTTTCAATCGTTTTTTGCCGGCTACTCCTAATTCTTCAGCCAACGGCGATTCGGATCCCGCTCAACTTAGCGGTACCCAATCTGCGGAGAATGAGATACCCTTGCTAGCCCAAGTACGCGAGCTGATTGATGCCTACTTACGAGATCCTCTCGAGTATCAAATAAAAATTATCCTGCAACCGGAAACAGGCGTAGTCCCAGTCTTGGGATCCGAACACGCCAAAATGGGGATGGGAGTTTGGTTAGGCGTTCTACCCACAGGGGAAGTATCCTGTCGCCTCTAATTGGCAAAAAGTAATCATCCCCGCAGATGGCCGCATATTGGTAATTTTAAGTAAGTACGAAGGAAACTAAAGGAGACTTTGGATATGCGTTTTATTAAGCCACTCACGCTCGGCAGTTTACTGGCCTGCTCCGTATGGGCAAAGCCTATCGAATTCTGGGTGAACTCGCAGAGCGACGAGAAGTATTACCTGAACATGATCAAAACCTATCAATCCAAGGTTGATAAAACCTTTGAAGCCAATGTTCATTCCTATGGCTTTACAGAAATGCCGGATAAGCTCGCCATAGCCATTAAAACGGGAATCAATCCGCCAGACATCGTGCAATTGGATGAGATCTATTTCAGCTTATATCTGCGTGGGCAAATCCCGTTTGTTGACTTGACTGGTCGGGTAAAAAAGGCCAAATTAGATGAAGCCATTTTGCCGCAACGCATGGGATTGTTCACCTGGAAGGATAAAATATACGGTCTGCCCCAAAGCGTGAGTAATGTGGTTTTGTATTATCGCGCCGATATTTTCAAGGACCTGGGAATAACTCCCAAGAGCATTGACACCTGGCCGAAACTGGAAGCGGTTTCCAAAAAGGTTCACACTCCCACCCGAAAAATGATGGCCATGGATTGGTCCTATTTTGAAATTATGATGCGGCAACGCGGCTATGAACTTTTCGATAGCGCCGGTAATCCACTCCCTGATTCTGCCATAGCCGTCGAGACGTTGAGAAAACTGCTGGGCTGGACTAAAGACAGCGTCGGCATGACTCCGGACCGTGGATCTATTTTCGAACCTGAGTTTTTCAATTCATATGTTGCCAACAACGGCGTCCTGGCGGTGCTAGGAGCGGATTGGTATGGACTGGACATGATACAAGGTTTAGACCCTCTGCATAAGGGCAAATGGCGAGCTATGGCCATGCCCGTTTGGACAGATTCGCTTTCTCACGGACAGAATCCCACTTCCAGCTTTTCCGGACAGGGACTGGTCATTTTCAAGAAAAGCACCCAAGTGGATAGAGCTTGGAAATTCATCGAATGGGTCATGTCCGATATCGACGCCAATGTGGAACGTTATGTGGAAGGCAATTGCTTTACGCCCTATCGCGGTGCCTGGACCGATCCCAGGTTCAACAAGCCCGAGCCCTACTTTGGTGGGCAAAGCCTGGCGAGCCTCTTGATGGAACTGGCACCACGCGTTCCCTATGTTGTGCAGTCTCCCTACCGAGCGCCTTTTGTGAATTTATTTAGAGAAAAATATTGGAATAGTTTGATGATGACCGGCATTGCGCCAGAAAAACTATTCCATGATCTCAAAGCGGAATTACTTTCCAGTGGGACCAAGCCCTGACTGTTTCCAGCCCTGCAGGTGGCCGTAGTTTAGAACGTCCAAGCCGCCCAGCAGGGAAAAGCCGGCGGTTGCGGCCGCTGCCGATTTTTCTACTGATCCCATTTTTCCTTGCCCTTGTAGCCTTTTGGTTGATACCGATTGCCATGGGATTTCACCTCAGCCTCCAGAGCGATACGTTGTTCGGCGACCCGTATTATGTCGGGTTCGTACACTATATTGATTTACTCAAAGACAACCGTTTTTTTCATGCACTGGGGAACACCTGCCTATACGCCCTCATGTCCATTCTTGTGGTTACGTCATTTTCACTTGCGCTGGCACATCTTCTCCGAAAGTCATTTACCCGCTCTCGCAGTGCCATTCTATTCTGCCTGATGCTGCCAGGACTTACTCCACCAGCTGTCCTGGCCTTTCTGTATATTCTGATTTTTAACGGGCCCCATGGGATGCTGAACGGTCTCATAGCAGCGCCATTGGGGCTTCCAATGGTCGATTGGATCCGCGACCCACATGTCATTAAATTCTCACTCATGCTTTTGACACTATGGCGTTGGACCGGGTTTATCACTTTGATTCTACTCTCGGGTATGGAGGGCATTCCCAAATCCTATTACGACTTGGCACGCGCGGAAGGCGCTGGTCCTTGGCAGATTTTCAGATTTGTTACCGTGCCCTTGCTGTCGCATGTATTGGCTTTTGCGGCAATCTTTTTGTTTTTGGATGCTTTCGTTTTGTTTGAAGGCGGGTACATCCTTCTAGGCGGTTCCGGTGGAACCATGGATGCTGGTTTGTTGCTGGTCGCCTATACCTATTTGACAGCTTTCACATTGGGTAATTTCGGCAGTGCCGCTGCCATGGGCTTTACCATGGTCCCGGTGCTAATGTTGGTGGTTTGGTTTATGCTGCTTAGCCGCAAACGCATCAGATCCAACATGAACAATATTATTAACCATGAAGAATCTCATCTCTCAAGTACAAATGGTTCGATATGATTAATCCTTCCACATCACGGCGCCACCGAACCTCTGCCCTGCTTGCCACAGGGTTTTTGCTGTTGCTCTGTGCTCTTTTTGCCTTTCCATTTCTCTGGATGGTGTGCGCAACCTTCAAAGCCAACCCGGAAATTTTCAAACCCTTTCCCCTGTGGCCGGAAGAAATCCATTTTAGGCATTACCAGACATTGTTTTCCGGAGAGTGGATCCCCTACCCTCGCCAGTTTTTCAACTCCTTGGTCATCGCCTCCGGGCAAACTGCCATGGCCTTGGTATTTTCTGCATCAGCGGGATTTGTCTTTGCCAAGTACAACTTCGCCGGTAAGCGGGCCTTGTTTGCTTTGGCTGTTTTGGTTGTCCTTATACCCAGGCAGGTAATGGTGCTGCCGATTTTCACGTGGATGAATGTTTTAGGGCTTTTGGATGGTCCATGGTCGGTGATATTACCGGGAGCTGTATCGGGAATTGGAATACTTTACTTCACACAGGTGTACAAACGGCTCCCGGACGAATTACTGGATCTGGCGCGAAGCGAGGGAGCCACGGAATATGGTGTATTTTTCGTCTGCCTACCTTTGGTAAAACCAGCCTTGGTTGCATACGGATTAATTCATTTTATTCTGGCTTGGCATGAACATCTCATCCCACTGGTGATGTTGAGTTCCAATTTGCATATGACCGCGGGCGTGGCGTTGAGCAGTTTATATGGCAGCAGCCGGAACATTCCCTATGGCCTTTTAATGGCGGGCTCGGCATTGACCGTGTTGCCCACGGCGATGCTGTATTTGCTGGTGCAAAAGCATTTCAAATCCTCGCTTTCAGAACTTACTTTGCAATAGAGCAGCTGAGCTTGAAAGTTACAAACTGGAAAATTGAGATAAGGTAGCTATGGCGCGATTGAAACTAACAGGCTTAGGCAAAATCTTTCCCGGCGGAGTAAAAGCGCTCGACGACTTTAATCTAGATATTGCCGAAGGCGAATTTGTCACCATTGTAGGACCTTCCGGTTGCGGAAAATCAACATTGCTAAGACTCATCGCAGGCCTGGAAGAGGAAAGCGCCGGCTCCATCACCTTGGACGGAAAAGAACTGGTGGGCTTACCACCTAAGCAAAGGGACATGGCGGTCATGTTTCAGAATTACGCTTTGTTTCCGCATCTCAATATTGCCGACAATATGGGTTTTGGACTTAAGTTGCGCAAAACACCCCGGGCCGAAATCCGCGCGCGGGTGGAAGCAGTAGCCACTACTTTGGGCATTTTCGAGTTACTGCAACGTTACCCTGGAGAAATGAGCGGAGGACAGAGGCAAAGGGCTGCATTAGGGCGGGCGATTTTGCGCCAACCCAAAGTTTTCCTTTTTGACGAACCCTTATCCAATCTGGATGCAAAAATGCGGGCTCAAATGCGCGTCGAGATTTCCAGATTGCATCAACAGCTTAAGGCAACCATGATATTTGTAACCCATGATCAGGTGGAAGCCATGACCATGGGCAACCGAGTAGTGGTCCTTAAGGATGGCCGCATTCAGCAAGTGGCCGAACCAGAAACGCTTTACCAAAGCCCCAACAATGCATTTGTAGCGTCCTTTATAGGCACACCGGGAATGAACCTGTTCTCAGGGAAAATGGGGCATGTGGCAGGCTTGCCGACGTTCCTCCATGAATTGTTTAGCCTCACGCTGAGCGAAAAGCAAGCAAAAGTCCTGCAACCCCTTACCGGGCAGGATGTGTTAATGGGAATAAGACCCGAAGATATCGGTTCCGATCAGGCCAATGGCCACCCTTTTGCGCCTTCTATTAAAGGCACGATAGGGGTGGTGGAAAGGTTGGGAGGAAATATTTGTTTATACTTTCAAACCGGAAAAATAGATTGGGCGGCCAGAGTTGTGGCCGGGGAGAAATGGCAGACGGGCCAAGAGGTCGCCTTGAAAGTCAATGGCCCCGCCGCCAAGTTCTTCGATACCGTAACCGGCAAAACCCTATTTTAGGGAAGCTCGGACATTGCTTGAGCAGTGGGCACCAAGGCTCTTAGTTTTTCAAGATAATTGGCGATTCCATGATCCTTTAAAGCCTGCTCCTGGACCTGATTCCACCAAGAATCCGGGTCATATCGTTTTTGAAAATGCTCCTGTAGGCACTCATAATTTTTATCGTCCATGAGGGCTACTTCCTTGCCGAAATGCGCATAGGAGCCCAAGTTTCCAGACTTGTAGCTTAGCGGCGGAACGAGTGTCACCATGTCTTGGCCATTGAGAAAACGAATCAGGTTTAAAGAATCGGCCCTTGCGGCACCGGCGATATTGGTAACCTTCGGCTGGCCAAATGTGTACACTTCCACAGCAAAGCCTTCCTGGCGTAAATACAATCCTGTGATAGCTGCTATTGCCCCACCCAAGCTATGTCCGGCGATTCTAGTCTTATAACCTTGACGCAAGTGGGAGCGTAATTCTGGGTACAAATCGCGTGTGGCAGCGGAAAAACCTTTATGTAAATGCATATGCAGAACCGAGTCTGGATTCTGCGTATATTCCGCATCAAGCTTAACATCCGATAAATTGGCCGTACCCCGAAAGGCCAACCATTGGATTTTTGTGGAGTCATTGATGCGAAGGAAGGCCCGCGCGCCGGTGGCTTGACCTTTGAAATGGAAACAGCTGTCCGCGCCACAAGATTGATCGATAGCAGAGTCCGATGCATACGCCATATCAGCCAGTTCCGCAAATTGCAAGGCTTTGCTGAAATCGATAGTGTAGTCTGGGGAGCAAAAATTCTTTTTTGTAGGCGCACACGCCACAAGTAGAAAGGCAACCGAGAAGGAGAAGTAAAGTATTCGCATCGTGAAACTCCCGAAAAAATGTTTTTCGGGAAAAGTAATCGATTTAAGCGAGAAATAAAATCACTATTTAGGCTCGTGATCCACAATTTTATCAGGAGTGACGATTTGCCTGCCATCCAGTCGATATTCGGCCGAAGGATCCATTCCTGGAATTACCAATCCGAAATTATTCGTCGTAGGCGATTCGTTTTTCTGCATCCCGAATTCATTGCGTTGCAAACCGGTTGCGCTTGACCTTTTCTGGGCAAACAGCCAGGGTAACAATTCTGGTTCCTTTAAGGCCGGCACCCAAGAATCATGCCCTACGCCTGGATACTCAGTATACTTGGGATTGCCTCCCGCTTTTTTAAGGGCCGCGATCATTAGCCGCGAGCCAGCCACGGGAACCACCGGATCTGCGCCCCCATGAAAATCCCAAATGGGCAAGGATTTAAGCAATCCAGCCTTGGACGTATCGGCTGCTCCGCAAATGGGGACTGCTGCGGCGAATCGATTGGGATGGCGCATCAGCAGATCCCACGTTCCGAAGCCACCCATGGATAGACCAGTTAGGTACATCCGATCCGGATCCAGTTTGAATTCTCGACCCAAGGAATCCAGCAATTCCATCACTGTTTTCAATTCTTTGGACTCGGGAGTTTTGCTCAAATCATAACCCGGTGCCTGAAAATTGGTGTACACCCACGAACCGCTTCCAGCCGGGCATTGCGGCGCAACGACAAAACTCGGGTACTTTGCCTGGTTGCTGTCAATAGCCCACACCATGGCCAATTGATTGGCTGTCAGCTGCAAGGTATTATCCGTCCCTCTCTCACCATAGCCATGCAAGGCTAAAACCAAAGGCCGCGGCTGAACGGGAGCAGTACTCGCGGGAACAAATAGCCGATAAGGCAAAACCAAGCCGCTGGATCCGGTAAACGTCCGGATAAGGAATTTATTGGTTTGAGCCATACAAAGCCCCGAAAGCAATAGTGACGCACATATCATGTATTTGGACATGTATCATTAACTCCATTATTTGGAAACAGGATTCATGAATTGTAAAGTAGAACTCCCGTGGAAGGTGCGCAGATTTTTTCTACCCACAGCATCTACTGGATTCAGTTTAAGATTGGATTCCCACTCCGCCACTGGGCCCATCCCTGCGTTCCTGATAGCCCTTGGATCCATCCATTCCTGCGAAGAGACCCGAATACCTGTTCCAATTACAGTTACCTGGACAAAGTCGATTCCACAGAATAGGGATGTTCCCAGTCTTGGGCATAGCGGTTGTAAATTGGTACCATCCAAGTTGGACCGTCCAACACCGCCGTCTAGTTCGGTATAATAAATTTTTCCTCCATCGCGATCCAAGGAAATTCCAATTGGGGTTGCGAGATGACTAATCAAGATTTTAATATCCGTGCGATTTCCAGACGATTGACCGGCCGGAATCTCTATGTAAGCACGCTGCACCGTGCCGGCTTGCCGATCCGTCCAATAAATCTGCCCGCTGGGTATGTCCAAAGCCAAATCGATGGGCATGGGCAACCCTTTTATCAATGTATCCAAGTCACGCCGGTTAGAGGCCGATTGGCCCGGCGGCATGACGAAATGCGCACGCATGATGGTGCCGGCATTTTTATCGCTCCAATAGAAAAAACCTTTGGCGATATCCAGTTCCATGCCAACGGGATTTTGCAAACCAGCAACCAGGATTTCATTGGCTGTACCATCCAAGTTACTTCTCTGAATCTTGAAACCATCGCGGTCACACCAATAGATTTTACGGTTGACCCGATCCAATTTGATCTGTTTTGGTGTATGCGTCTCTCCGGGTTTGACCACATACTCGAGTTGGGAACCGTCAAGATTGGCACGCTGAATACTCCCTGTGGCCCCCACTCCCATATTGCTCCAATAGACTTTTCCCGCTGCGGTATCCACTGCAATGCCATCGCACCCAATCAAACCTTGGGCGTTTCCGCTCGCCAGGATTTTCCTGTTCGAACCATCCGAATTTGAAGCGTAGACCGAGCCCATATTATCGAGCCAAAAAATCATTGGTTTAGTGGTGGCTTGGCCGATACCAAGGCCCACAAAAAGCCCATAAGCTAAAGCAAAAATGGCATTATGTTTTGATTGCATTCGCACCTTTTCTTTAAGGTAGGCAAAACAGAAGGAATTCGTGGTAGATAAATACCTTTTAGCCTATTTTATTAGCAGGAAAACGGCTATTTGCTGCATTGGTACATGAGTTAGCGATGGAAACGAAGAATTAAAATGCATAAATGCGCAATGCGTCATAAATGGCCCAAAATTATTTCGGGTATGACCATAATGGCTGCGCTATCCCAAGGTCCAGCCAATGCCCTTCCCAGCTATCCGGGTTGTTCCGATTTACAGGCCAAAGATTTTCAGATGACGGAGCTTTTCAATAAAACCGCCGCTAATGGAGTCAACGCCTTCGATGCGAATTTACAAGAACCCATACAAATGGATTTTCACGCCGTCCGTAAGGCTGGAGCGATTGATCATATCGATATATTTTTTGTAGAAAGATTTGGTAAGGTAAAACATTTTGATGGCGCGACTCGGCAAATCTCCGTAGCTGCAAGTTTAAACGTCCTTGGTAAAATTGATAACGGCCTGATGGGTTTGGCGTTGCATCCGGATTTTGATACCAATCATTGGATGTTTCTCTGGTATTGTCCGAATAAACTAATTGGTCAAAACCGTATTTTGCGACTGTCGCGGTTTACCGTGGACGGCGACAACCACCTGAACATGGCTTCAGAGAAAACCATCATTGAAATCCTCGGTTCTAAATCAGATGCCTACCATTCCGGAGGCCCCATGACCTTCGACGCCTACGGTGACCTGTGGGTTACTGTAGGCAGCAATAGCTGGGAACTGGACCCAGCCAGTTGCAATGTATTGTCCACCACAGACAGCACACAAAGCGCGGAATGGGGGCCATCCAATACTGCCAGCCTGCGAGGCGGAATATTCCGAATCCATCCGGACTCATCGAATAAAGGATACAGTGTTCCGGAGGGTAATTTTGGCGACTATTGGGCTAAGCAATGGGAAACGCAGGGCAAAACGGCTCTAGCCGCTGAATACCGTGACACATTAAAAGTATTACCGGAAGTGTACTCCAAAGGAGATCGAAGTAACTTTTCCATTTCCGTGCACCCTACCAAACGTTGGCTAACCTGGTCCGTGGTTAATTTTGCTATCACTTTTGATGAGTTCAATTTGGTGACCCATCCAGTTTTTTCCGGCTACCCCTATTTCCACGCGAACAACGTGCCGACGTGCGTTGATATGCCAAAATCGGCCGCCACACCCAAAAACAATAACCCCTTGCACAGCGGGGTCGTGGACCTTCCGCCCGCCATGCCTGGCACACTCAATAACCTTGTCAATGTATCCATAACCGGACCTATTTATGTATTTGATCCAACCCTGGATTCCAAAACCAAATTTCCACCCCATCTGCATCAAACTTGGTTTCAAATGGGTTTCACGAGCGGCATGCAGTATTTTTCGACCTTGGACACGGTCAATGTTTCAGTTCTGAAAACCGAGCGCGTTGACCAAACTTTATTTTCGGCTTGGAAACTTCGCGGCCCCTTGCAAGCCAAGTATGGGCCGGATGGTTCACTTTACGTGCTCAACTACGACGGCTTCTATAGCACCATCAATCCTGGCGTTTTTAGGATGGACTACGTCGGTGATTGCCATGTCCCTATTACGAAAGCTCGACCACCAGGGCCTCACAATCGAAAACCGAATTTCAGTTTGAGCGGGGACCTACTATCCGTTCACGGGCCTGGAAAGCATGCCGTGAGTCTATTCAGTTTATCCGGCACACGCCTGGCCTACATGGAAGGTCAAGCAGCCAGGGAATATTCCCTAAGCGAACTCGTAGGCCAAAAACATTTGGATCCGGGCGTTTATATGCTAGAAGTACGGACGTTGAATGGTCGATTTATCCAAAGAATTTCCCGCCTCTGAGCGCCGAACTGTTTACCGAAAGGAAACGGTTATTCATCAAGATGATACGGCGTTTATACCAACAGGGAGTGGGTTTCAGATGAGATTTCAAAGCAACCCGGAATATTTTTCCACATTAGACTCGGTTAATGTTACGTTTGCCAAAACCCAAAGAGTGGATAACACGTTCTTTGCCGCTTGGAATGAAAAAACACGTTCAATTCAGGAGCCGGGTCGCCACAAATTGAATCTGTACGATATGGCCGGTCAACTTTGCATTTATAGAAAAGGAATAGGGAGTATGAACTACCGACTAGCAAGCCTCAGCAATCCACTGCATTTTGAAAAAGGTGTTTATGGCCTTCAGGTTAAAACCCTTTACGGCAATCTTACCCAATTAGTGACGTGTCTATGAACCTTCGCATTGAACATGTGCTGACCGCCTTATCGTTGGCCCTGCTTCCTGCCTGTACTGTTATTGCCCAGGAGAATTATTCGCAGTGGACTTTTAGCCGCGCCATCACGCTAAACACTTCGTCATCCGGCGCCAACATCACAACGGATCAAATAGGCTTCCCAGTCCTGGTCTCCCTCACCTCCGCACAGGCGGATGTCTTTTTGGGCGCGGCGGCGATGGGTGCAGATTTACGCTTCGCCAAAGAGGATGGTACCCATCTCCCCTATCAAGTGGATGACTGGGATGCCGTGGGTCAAAAAGCCACGGTATGGGTGAGAGTGGACACACTGTATGGGAAAATGGCCGCACAGAATATCCGCATGTATTGGGGTAAATCCAATGCTCCGGACAGCTCAGATGGTACTGCCGTTTTTAGAATTACCGATGGTTTTAAAGGCGTTTGGCATCTCGGCGCAACCGTTTTGGATGCAACAGCGAATCTCAATCACGGAATAGATTCCGGCACTGTTTTGGTTCCCGATGGACGCATTGGTCAAGCCAGGCTTTTCAATAATCCGGAATCCTATGCTACAACCGGAAGCTACATCTACCTCGGCGCTAAAGCCAATCTCAAATTCACGGGCAAGATCACTTTTGAAGCCTGGGTGCGTTGGAATCGGCGTGACAACCATCGCATCATCCTCTGTCATGGCGGTAGCGTGGGTTATCCTTCGGAAACCGTACTCAGGATTGGTGAAACGCGAGACTATCGAACGGGTATTTGGAACGGGACCGAGCATCATGCTAAAATGGTGATTCCGGTAAGCGACAGCCTGGTCTGGATTCAATTAACCGGCACTTGGACTGGATTGAACTGGGACTTGTATCGCAATGGCGTGAAGGTGGCCACGACAGGTCCGGATACGAATAGTGCCCAAAACTCACCCGCAGCCTGGCGCATCGGCGCGGAATTCATTGGCAATGCCATATCGCGTTATTACAGTGGCTCACTGGACGAAGTGAGGCTTTCCAATGTCAGCCGCAGTGCCGATTGGATCAAGGCCAATTACGAGAATCAAAAGGTAGGAGAGACTATGGTAAGTTTTGGATCCAATTCAGCCATATTTGGCGGCCGCCCAAGATGGATGACGAATCCTCCTGCAAGCTCTTGGCCACTTAGAAAATCGATGGGTTCGGTTTTTCTATTTCCAATGGCAGGGAATGTATATGATGCCAAAGGCAATTCCTTTGGCCCAATCCCAGCTGAGGCTAAACCCTAACTACTACTCTTCAAAATAACATCACGCGGCGGATAACTGCACCTTCCTTTAATTGCACTCTAAGGAGGTGTAAACCCACACGGTTTCCGGTAGTCAGTTGAAATTTCGAATACCCATTTCCGTTTTGAGTGGCCAGGATTTGACCTTGTGCCGTAACTAAAACGGCATTCCATTCCCCGGGGGCGGCTACTGTAATCGAGAGGGAGCCGCGTACATCCATGTTACAAGAGACACTGCCTGCAGGTCGGCTTACCTTGGAAACAATATCGCGAGTGGCGACCGTGGAATTCCAGGCTCGGCTGGATATGGAGTTCAGCGTGAAATAGGATTCATCATTCCATGGACTCTGGGATTGCGCTGATTTGATGCCGGTATGCTTTATGTAAATAACTCGATCCGGTACCAATCCTCCAATTTTAAGGTGAACGCGAAGATTGTCGTTCGAGGTTTCTACCCCGGTTACCGTCAACGCTTGATCCGGTTGCCTGCCAGACCCGTAAGCTGCCTGTCGGATATACTGCCATTGTTTAGTGGCAAAGGCGCTGGCAAGTATGGTGGCTTTATCGAAAGGCTGGGTAAATTCTATTTCGAGACCATCGGCCAACGAGCGCACCGTTTTCATTTCAAAGGTTGTCGCAACCGGCTTTGGCTCTAGGCGATACATGGCGGTATTCGATCCACCAGGCCAGTTGCCAGCGATAGTAGAGAGGGTGCCGATATAAAGGGCACCATCGGGACCGAACGCAAGTCGGTTGATGGCGGCCAGGCCTGTTCCCTTGGAAAAAAAGAACACGGATCCGTTATACACATCGCCCACTTTGTCTAGCGAGACACGAATTAAACCTGGGCTGTTGACATCCCCCAACAGCCAGTCTCCCGCGTATTTACCCTTGGGAATCACGACAGGCTGAGATGGAGACGCGCGTACATCCAGGTGGGGCAGCCAGGCAGTGGGCAATTCAACTGGCAAAGACTCGGCCCAATTGGCCGGGTGCGGTGGGCTCTGGCGATGGCCGTAGAATTTACCTGGCTTCATCAATTGAAAAGTGGAGGAAGGAAACCAACTTCCCTGGTTATCGCACACAAACATATCTCCGGTAGCTTCATCCACGTTGGCACCATTAGGAGAACGCAGCCCCCCGGCAAAGGTTTCCAGCTTTCCTGTCAAATCCCACTTGAGAAAAGCACCTGACATAGCGGAGGTTGCATCCACGTCAGACATACCACCAGGCCGGATGCTACCGGAATAGGGTGCATAAAAAAAACCTTTAGAGTAGATGGGTGTAAAGCCGAATTGATGCCATTCAAAACCGTTGTTCCACGCGAAACT
Source organism: Fibrobacteria bacterium (assembly GCA_043732185.1). Classification (GTDB taxonomy): domain Bacteria; phylum Fibrobacterota; class Fibrobacteria; order UBA11236; family UBA11236; genus Chersky-265. Next base: position 115,071 of record JAYTHY010000112.1, on the reverse strand, counting down.
CGCACCCGGTATGGGCCACTTAACAATCAGTCTACGATTCTGTGTCAAATCCGCTGGAGCACTCAACTGTGGTATTTCATAAAAGCCATCTCGATCGGACACATACAGCTTATCATTGGCCACGGTAGCGCCGATCAATTGAAACCATTTGTTTGCAATTTCCTCGATTTTAATGCCTGCTGAATCTGTACCGCCATAGCCGGTAACTAGTAGCACCTTGGTATTGGAAGTAGCGGTAGTGGGCACTTCTCCACCCCCAATGTAATCCGTAACCGCCAGCACCATTCGGCCATCTTTGAGAAAGTTCAATCCCATCGTCTTGTATTTGGTTGCGAAGGGAACTACCCGTTGTGTGAAATCGGGATGTGGAGCATCAATGATTCCTGCCAAACTGGAACCGATAAAACCAACCGCCAAAATAACCGCCAACACAGGCGCGTGGACAATGGCTTTTTGCTTGTGCATTTGAATCCTTCCCCTTTGGATTTGTATGGACGTCTGTTTCACAACGTCTCTATTCCATTTTGAACACCGAAAGCTGGGTCCAACTGGCATCCTGACTTTGGGAAATATAGAGTCAATAGAGGATTTTGGTGGTCGGTAATTGCACCTTAAAATATTCGGTGCCCACTGATTGGTGAAATTCAGCCTATTTGACGAGGATCATTTTCCGGGTTTTGGTGTAATTGGGTGCCAGGAAGCGATAAAAATATTGCCCCGACGGCACTTCCATACCACCTTCGTTTTTGGCATCCCAAATGAGCCGATACTTACCTGGCAACATGGCTTTATCCGGACGGAGTAACGTGCGCACTACCCTACCCTTGCCATCGAAAATAACCAAGCTAATTTTAGCCTTGTCCTTTAATGAGAAGTGCAAAGTGGTAATCGGGTTGAACGGATTGGGATAGTTCGCATACAGTTCGGTAGTCAAAATATTGAACGGCCTAGCTATGCGAGGTCCATATTGCTGCCGGGTGCCGCTAAAGTCCACGGCCTCGAGTACATATTCATACGCAACGCCAAAGGCCGCAGCTCGGTCTACAAATTGATAGGTCTGCGTGGTTGAGGAGGTTCCCCCCTTAGCACCGGGTATGAGTTTGGCATTGAGCTTTTCGTAACCAAGCAATGCCAACTCTTCCGCCGAGAGATCCAAACTAGGCAGCGTGTCTTCTGCGGCATTCAAACCGACCGTATCTGCACTGTTACTAGCCATGGCTTTAGCCTGGGCTTTAGCCTTTGCCTTAGCCAGACGGGCCGCAGTCTTGGCAGTGGCCAACGAACGGGCAGCATCCATGAGTGCATTGGCGATGCCTGCTCCGGCCACCTTGGTTCCACCGGCCAGACTGGTATCAATTTGCTCCTCTGCAGACGCCAGACGCCTGTACACGCTGAAGCCTAAGTTCTCGAACTCGCTCTCCGTAGACCATTTCAGCGTGTCCACGCCCTCGCCATTCTTGGCTTCAAAGGTGCGCAAAGTCACGGCCAAACCGGATTTATGGCTGATGTAGAACGTATGCGTACCGGGTGCATAGTTTCGGTTGAACTGCATGATGAGCTCATCGGTCGCTGAATTGATATAGGCATTGTAATGGTACCCGAGCGTCAAGGTCTGATCGTCAACAATCACATACTCCGGTAAGGTCCCGTAAGTCCAACTCTTGATTCGGAATGCGGGGCTGAAACTGGTTACGGTATTCACAAACTTGAATTTCGCTAGGCCGGATGCAGCCGTATAGACATACGCTCCATCGCCTTCGGCAAAGCCGTCCGGAGTGCTAAGTGGCGCTAAACTACCGAAGTCCATGGCATCGGACGGATTGGCACCTGTACCCGTAATCGTTGCCGGAGTTTGAAGGTCAATCATTAAGCTATCGGCAGTCGCTGAATCGGTAAAATCTTTGGAAATGTCCACGGCAAAATTAGTGGTAATTGGCGCGTTGGCGGAGGTGAATAGCGAAGTGAGCATCGAAAGGCGAATCTTGTGGAAGTCTTGGTTTGACGCATTGCCACTGGACGGTGAAGAGCCTGAAATGGTCGCACCGGCAGTTTTATAAGTGGAAGTAGCATTCTTGACACTCAACACACCGCCCACTACGGAATGGAAACCCAAGTTGCCACCTTTTAGTCCTCGCCGACCCTGCGCTGCTGCATAGGTATCCGTCCAGGTCGTGTCTACGGCACTGTTATACCGCCCCGTTATGTCCAGTGCGGGCGCATCCATATTGAAACTGGGTGACGACAGCTGAAAGCTTCCGAATATCCTTCCATTAGGATATACGGTCCAGCGCTTAGCCAAACTGGCCGTTCCATCGGACGAAGAAAGGGATGCCGTTTGCATCAACAAGGAAATGCGGGTTGCGGAAGAATCGATAATGGTATAAGTCATGGCAGGCGTGGGTCCGAGATACCCGGAGCCACTACTATTCATGGAATTTCCGGATCCATCCAGTCTTAAACCCGCCAAGGTTCGGCCCTGATCATCGTCCTGTCCTACTTGATTGGTGGAAATCGAAATCGCCTGATTGGGATTGATGGCCGCGGCCTTCCAGACATTGAACTCTCCAAACCCGCTATCCACAACCCTCGAAGCCGTGGACGTGTTCCAGCCATTCAAATCCAGTTCTGAATACCACTGGCCGCTCGTTGGAGACCCGAAAACCGTATCCGTAAAGTTCTTGATGACAATCTTATCACCAGTAGTTACGGACACGGTCAGTTGTTTCATCTTCCCCGCTTCGCCCATGAAGCCGGTTGAATCATCGTCGTCGACGAACAGTGTTTGATCCGCAGCCGTCAACGTTTTGTTGAGTTGCAGGACGAGGTAATTTCCAAAGGTTGTCTCGTAGGCAAAGTCCGCCACAAAATCTGTGTTAGCCTTGAGGCGCGTGCCATTCAAATACACGTACTTGGGATTTTTAACCCCGTACCAGTTCAAGATTTGAAACGCAGGTTGTACGCGGGTTTGGGCCAAGTTGCCGTTTATAAGCGCGACGAGTCGGTTGTTGTTGTCAGCCCTTAAAACATAAAGTCCAAACTTGCTGGAGAAACCCTGCGCATACACAGCCCGGATTTCCGAAGCCTGGATTTCGCCTTTGAAGATTCGAATATCATCGAGCGTTCCCTGAAACTTGTCCGTAGCAGAGCTTTCACCAAAGTGTAAATCAGTTGCATTGTCCGTAGCCGTGGCCGCCGCCGCTCCGCTAGAAGCGGATACCATCACCCCGTTCACGTACATTTCAATTTGCGTCGAACTCGTTCCCGGAGGCTTAACCACCGCTGCAATATGCGTCCACACACCATTGGCTAAGGTTGGGGTTGTCGCCGAAGCAGCACCCATGTTGAAGGTGATTTGATTCACACCCGTAACCTTCCGGAAATACCAGCCGCTTCCCGTCGTCAGTCCCTTGCTGATGATGTAACCCACATCACCCATCCCGGAAAAATCCGGCTTGATCCAGAACATATATGTGCCACCCAGAAACGCCTGGGCATTGGCATTACTGGTCACTACCGCCATGCCGCTCGTTGTCATATAAAGGCCGCCGCCCACTTTTCCGGATACCCATTGTTGACCCGTTCCAGAAAGCGTGGCATTGTTCTGGATGTATACGGACTTATCCCGCACCACCGTTCCACCTCCATCGTCGAAGCTCCAATGGCCATTAAGTCCATCGCCCCAGGTGCGTTCCAGTAGCAGCGATCCGGAGGAAGTGGTGAGGATGCTGGGTGTAACCACATCGGCATTGACCGTGGCGGCCCGGGTGAAATCGAGGCTTCGATCGCCGATGTACAATAAAAAGTGATGCCGTCGCTTCATGAACCGGGCAGAGCTTGCAGCTCCGGCGGTGGCGAACAGAACTGTGCCGGGAGGTCCGGCGGCGGTGGTCAAATTCCAGTTTTCCCCAGAACCCGCTGCATCCAAACTGTCGCCAATAAACGCCAGCATGGCGTCACGACTGCCGGTGGTTAAGTAGCCGAAACCTTTCTTAACATACTCGGTGGAACGAGCCGAGACATAATTTCCGGTTAATGGTACAGTTCCGGAGACACCTAATTTCATGGTGTAGTCAATAGTAGACAATGCCGTAGCACCTGCGGCTATATTTTCGGTTTCACTTTCAACGTAAATATGTCCAGAGGCATAGACGGAATAGTATATGTTAAGATTTAAGGATGCGCTCACGGCCAGACGTTGACGCACGATAGCACGGGTTTTGGTTCTCTCATAAAAGGCTGGGGCGAATCCATTGGTAACGGAGGAAGCAGTGAAGGATCCGACCTTGGCATCAAAGAGTACGGTGCTTGCAGTCAAGAGATTTAATGCCGTATCTGCCACTACTGTCATATCCGAGAAGAAGTTGATGCCGCCGCCAGCAGCCCCGTCGAACTTGATTTTCCACTTAGAATTCTGAACAGTTAGGATAGCGCCGGAAACGGAAGTGATTAAGGTGTCAAAGTCTCCGGTTGAATTTGGGTTGTAGCCGTTGCCTTCATACCAACCGATGTCGCGAGCCGTGCCTTGCGGCCGCGCGGTGCCTAACATATCGCGGGCGGTGGTTAACGTATAGCCAGAGCCTACCAACGAGGCGGTTCCGGCATCAATGCCTGGGGAACCGGGCAATAACGTGTACCCTTTGGGATTTAATGGGTTGGTGGAGAAGAAAAGTGGGTCCTTGAGAATCTTGGCTGCGTCGGTTTCTCCGGAAACTTCCTGGCCAGTGGTGACCATGTAAAACAAGTTGTTGGAGACAAGGCCGAAGTCGGATGAGTAGGTATTGCGGATGCCATAACTCCAATTGTAGAAGATGTTATTGGCCACCGTGGACGTGGTCAAGGCGGTGTTGCCGCTATAGCTGATGCCTTCACTGCTGCCACCGCTGCCAACAAATACGTTGTTTACGATGTTCTGCAGACTTCCGTTATAAATCAATAGGCCCGAGGTGGTGGGTTGATAGCAGAGATTGTTGGCGATTAAAATATTTTGGGTGCTGGAAGAGACCATTCGGATACAGGAGGAGTTGGAGTTGGTCGCTCCGTTGTAAATACGGTTGCCGTCTAAGGTCACATTGGTGGCGTTGTAGCGAATGTAAATACCTGGGTTGGAATTGTTACCAGATTTGATATCGAGGTTACGCAGCGTAATGGTCGAGTTCACGGCTAACGTATAGTTGTAGGTAGTAGAATTTTCCCCCACGGATCCCGTTCCGCTTAAAACGGCGCGCGAATTGTTATCAAAGGAGACAATTTGCGTGGGTTTGGCTCCGTTTACGGTAAAGGAGTTGTCGTTGGTATACGTGCCTGGCATCACACGTACGACTAGGGTATCGGTAGCAGTGCTGCCGCAGGCTACGGCGCTGGTGATGGTAAGTTTAGGGGTGAAGGGACTGCGAGCCGTGGTGCAGGAATTGGCATCGTTGCCGAGAGCGGAATCGACATAAACGGTGTCGGTTTTTGTTGCGTCACCATAGATAGTGGCCGTGTCCGAAGAAGCTTTGGTGAAAGGGCTCCATAGGCCGGAAGAATTCCGGACGGCCAGGGCAAAATAATAGGTGCCTGGGTAACTGGCCGGATACGTATAGGTTGAGTCTGTTTTGGGCAATGTAACCACACGGGTGAAAGTGGAAGCTGCTGTAGTACGAACAGAATCGGGATAGGTGGTGTAGCCTACCCACAGGCCCACGGAATCGGCGGAGGAAGTGTCCGACACAGGAGTGTTCCAGGATAGGGCGATGGAGCTGGAGCTGGCTGAAGCGGTTAATGCGACAAGATTGTTGGGACTGGTACGGGAGTTCCAGAACACATTACCGGTATACCGCTGGGTTTCGTAATCAAGTTTGATATAGTCCGCAGAGCGGGCTACATTGGCAACGCGGAGTTCGTCTGCATCCCCGTTAAAAAATTCAGCGGCACCATAAGACGCCCTACCGAAAGTAAGTGATTGACCTACATCGGAGACCACTCGTCCACCCGTAACTACGTCCGAATCCTGTAAAACGCCATTCTTATAAAGTTTTCCGGTGTTGGTTAGCAAATCAAAACTACCCACGATATAGTCCCATTGATTAGTATGATACATTTTGTTCTTCATAACCCCGTCTGGCCATGCACCATAAGTAATCTCATCACCAATGCGAAAATGGACAGCTGTATCCTCTCCAGTATTCCGAAATAAGAATCCCCATCCAATTCCAGAAGAATTGTTAGGCATTTTACTGAAAGCCCTCATGGCCCCAATAGCACCTGCTTTCACCCACATAGAGGCAGTAAGATTAGAAGCCGATCCCGCCACCGTTCCAAAAGTGATATAACTGGAGCTGCCATTAAAGCTTCGGCCTCGTCCAATGATGCCGGCTTGGTCGCTTGAGGCATTGTCCGTACCGTTGTAGGTTCCCCCGGCATCGGTGACATTTGTTGCGAGATGCCAGGTTCCGACAGAACCATACGTCGAGCTGAACACACAACTTCCGCATTGCCTATCAGGAATTGTAACCGCGGCTTTTTGCTGATAGTACATGGTGATGTAATCGTGGTCGCTGTTGCCGTCCACTTTGGGAACAGACACCCAGATTTCCGCCGAGTCCGGTGTGGTAGCCGTACTCCATCGTTCAATTTGATAATTGAGCCAGGTTTTGCCGTCTCCATCCAGAAAGCGAATATCCGGCGCCCCCGATTGGACTAGGCTGAGCTTGCCACCATCCACGTCCGTGAAGCGGACCAGTAGAGGATAGTTCGTCACACTATCCATAACATTGGCACCGGTTTTAGTGGTGTTAAATGTAAAGCGTTGTGATTTCTGGAAATCACTCGGACTTGGATTCCAGAAAGGGGAAGCGTCCGGACGCTGAGTCATATAATCAAGCTTATTCCAATCCGCTGAGCGCAACACTCTGGAAAGGCGTACTTCGTCCAGGATGCCTAAATAACTGCTGGAAGATTGCCCGAAAGTGAGCGCGGTGATAGTACTAAGTGTCCTGGTATACCCGGTTCCCGTCTGCCAAACGGCTCCGTTGTAATAAATTTTCATATCGCCTGTAATGGCACTTTTCGTAAACGTCCAGTAGCTCCTATTGGTCTTGTACATGCCTGTGCTATCCGCGGCTTTGCTAATACGATCGTAGCTATTCGATCCGGAATTTCCAGCATCCCAATATACTGTTCCAGTATTTAAAGGAAGGTGAACGTTTATAACCCGATATCCGGATGCATCGGTTCCAATTATTGTTGAGCTGTTATTGACCGGAAGCGTTGCATCACCCAGTGTCCAAACGGAATAGGTGATCTCATTTGTCGTACCCGTTGCTGCTCCAACTGGAACGGTCATGTAATCGGTATTGTTGTCCCATTTTGCGCCCTGACTGGACACGCCCAAGCCCGTAACTGTTCCGTTGTTGGTAAGGGTATTGCCGCGTATTGTCGCATCCGTCAAGCTGGCCACATCCTTCATATGCCAAACTCCGGTAAAACCATTGGCGGTATCAAAGACGCAGCTGGCGCATTCGCCCACAGGAATGGAATTGGCGGTCACTTCCTTGTAATACATGGTGATGAAATCTCCGGAGCTGTTACCGTCCACCTTAGGAACCTTGACCCAGATTTCGGCGCTGTCCGCGCTTTGGCTCCACCGTTCTACTTGATAATCCAGCCAAGTAACTCCGTCGCCATCTAAGAAACGAATATCGCCGGCTGAGTCGTTACGCACCGAATCCACCAGGCCTCCATTCGATGTATTTAGCCGAATGAGCATGGGGTAGTTGTATAAGTCGGTAGTGATATTGGCACCCGAGGCCGTGGTATTGAATTTGAAAATCTTGGATCGCTGGAAAGACGAAGTGGCTATGGTAGTATTGGAAAAAAGGGTGCTAGACGCTTTCTGGTTTTCATAGGACAACTTGATAAAGTCCGCCGAAAGCACCCCGGCCGTGTTGCCGATGCGCACTTCGCTGATAGCGCCGTTCCAGTAGCGACCGGTCGCTTGGGAGTTTTCCCCTATCATAGCAATATCACTCGTATTGGAAATCGAACCTGTAGAGGCGGCAGTGCCAGACTGCGCTCCATCGATATAAATTTTGATATTGGCCCCATCATAGGTTCCTGTAACCAAATGCCAAGCTGCATCGTTGACGGAGGCGGCGGAAGCCACATTAGAAGTGGTGGTTCCCGAACACGCAAATTGGAGTGTGTTGGTGCTGGCATTTCTGGCTAGACGCCAAGAAGTATCTCCCTTGGTGGCAATGGATTGATAGGGAATATTCCATGCCGACCATTTGATCCAGGCTGAAACCGCCAAGTTGGTGGTGATGTCGTAATTGCTTTCATTCGGAATAGTGATGTAATTTCCGCTGCCGTCAAAATTGACCGCATTGGGTGAGGTTATACCGGGAATAGACGCTTGGCTAGTGGAATAGGTACCAGAGGCCGTGGTGGTATAGGTTCCGTGATTTGCTAATATGGTGGCATCCGTTGCCTGCTTTTCTGGCGCATTCATGTGGAACACACTTTTGTAACCACTCCATACCGAATCCTTTATCGCATAGGCGCTGCCCGTGCAGGTGGAACAACCATAATAAAGGGTGATATAGTCGGATGTGGAATTCTTATCCACCTGTGGCACCTTGACCCAAGCGGACCCAACACTGTTGGCTTTGTCCCAATCTATCACTTCATGATAGAGAAAGGTTCCATCCTTGTCGACAAACTGGATATCCGTTCCTGTAGCGGTGGTTTTGCTGAAATCAAAATTTGAGGAGGTGAGGCGAATCAGAATCGGGATATTGGTGACATCTGTACCGGTAATATTGGCTCCGGTACTGGTAGAATTGAAATTGAAGCGTACGGAATTTGTGTAATCGGATGGACGGGACCCGACCCTAACCACAGCGGAACCCATTTTCTGTGTTTCGTAATTGAGCTTAATAAAGTCCGCACTGCGGGTTGCGGTGGATACGCGCACCTCATCCAGTTTTCCATCCAAATTTTGCGCAGTGTTGATCCAGCGACCTAAGTATCCGTTTGATGCATAATCATTGATAGTGCCAGCATAGGTACCACTCGCTTCAAGATTGCCATTTGTATACACTTTAAGCGTAGTACCATCATATGTTCCAGTAACGTAATACCATGTGCCATTAGCCGTGACTGTGGTTGAAGTAACTTGTCGGACCGTTCCACCAATTGTAGCAGTCATATTCCATGTATTGCCGGCTCCAGAAGATTCAATTCCCCATTCATTATACGGTGATACCGCAGAAGTGAAAGGCTTGTTCACAAGACGCGTATAGGTTGCCTGTGATGTGGTATTCACCCATCCTTCCAAAGTTAGGTTCGTATTGGAATGTAAGTTCGTAGCTGTGTTGAAAGTAACGCCTTGATTCGAGGCCCCGGTGAAATTGGACCCTGTACCGATGACGGCTGCCACATCTGAAGAGTTGGTTAAAGCAATACCCGTCCCGTTATTGGCATTGCTGGTAGCGTCTTTATATCCCCCAGAAGTTGTGCTGCCATCTTCATTGAGGTGCCATACTGCAGCGAATCCATTGGATGATTGGAATACGGATGCTGCGGAGGACAAGGAGGATGCCGACGACTTGCCCCAATACATTTTGAACCATTGAGAATTGTCGTTGGCCTTGACCGTGGGGATGAGTACCCAAATATCGGCAACTTTGTTAGTGGCGTCATAGCGTTCCAATTCATACGAAAGCAGCGCACCGGTGCTGTCCACAAAGCGCAAATCGGAACCATCCGTTTTGGCTTGCGCAAAATTAAAATTGCCACCGTTTAGCCGAACTAAAAGTGGATAGTTCGTCACGTCGGCGGTGGTGTTGGCACCGGATGAAGTGGTATTGACATAGAGTTTATTGGAATAGGACCAGGTAGACAGTGCGGTATTGGGAAAAATGACAGTAGTGGAATTGCTGCGCTGGGTTTCATAGGACAGCTTAATCCAGTCCGCATTGCGCACCACATTCTCCACGCGGGGCTCATCGATCAGGCCGGCAAAATAAGTGCCTGAAGTTTGTCCAATGCGCAAGGTTTCACCGGATTTCATGAATTCTGGAGTGCCTGCAAATGCCGTCGGACCTGCTACCAAGGTACCGTTTAGATAAATGCTGTAGGTGTTGGTTGTTACGGTGTATGTTACGTAATACCATGTATTGATAGTGGGACTGGCTAAATAGTCTGCGGTGGTCGACAACCATGCGGTGCCGTTACCGATATCTGCATGCAGTGTTGAAGTATTCCATTGGGCATCAAATGTGTTGTCACTACCAAATCTCGATGAAATAATTCCCCTGGATGCACCTAGTGAGGCAATTTTGGTCCAAGCTGAAAAGGAAAAGGTTCCTAAGTCCAAACTGGCTGCATAAGGCATTTCCACATATTGGGAAGAACCTGACAAGAAGGACCGCGCCCGGCCAATAATTCCCACAGAGTCTGTAGAACTGGTATTGGTGCCGTTGTTCCCATTGGAGGACGCGTCCGTGAACGCACTGTTCAAATGCCATACACCCGCAAACCCGCCACCCGAGGCAAAAACACTGCTGGAGCTGGCTTGGCTGATGGCCCCGGAATTACCCCAGTAGCAATTGATATAATCGCGATCGCTATTGCCGTCGACTTGCGGCACCTTGACCCAGATTTCCGCTTTTTTTAAAGTGGCGTCCCAGCGTTCTATATCATAAGACAAAGCGGTACCATCCGGATCGGCAAAGCGGATATCCCTGCCATCCGGCTGGGCTTGTTCGAAAATAAAATTGTTGGAATCCAGGCGGACCAACATGGGAAAGTTGGTGACATTGCCGCTGACATTACCGCCGGTGGAGGTGGTATTGAATTGGATGCGGGAGAGATACGTCCATCCGGTAAAATCCGTCACATTGAGGTTTACGGTGCCGCCGCTGGCCGATATATAACCGGCATATCCAGTAGGCATGGTGCCGACATCAAGCGTCCTGTCCGTCAAAAATCCGGAATAGGTCATGATGGGATAGGTTCCAGTTCCGAAACCGGCTCCGGCAGTAACATTTATGGTACCGTCCAAAAAGAGGTTTCCGGCGGAGACGATTTTATCGCTGGTGGTTCCCAAAGTGTAGGTAAGCACGGAGGTATTCGCGAACACGTGCGTGCCGGTTGTGAGCGTGGACGCGCTGGCCACACCGGGGGATTCTGTGCCTCCATCCTGAATCGTGACGGTACCTGATACCGTACCCGTCCCCATGAGTGTCGCGCCCGTGCCCACGGTTACCGCCGTTCCCGAAGCCGTCGAACCGGTTATCGATAAGGTCCCGGCGGAAACCGTAGTGGCGCTCGTGTAGGTGTTGACGCCTGAAAGCGTCATCGTGCCAGTGCCGGATTTGGTAAGTCCATTATCTGGAGCGGAAGTGGTGTGTGACAGCACCATGGATACATTGAGTGCATCGCCTGCACCAATATTGAATATCGTGCCACCAGACTGGCTAAATGCTCCAATCCCACCGGAAATGGTGGACGTGGTGCTGCTGCTCCCTGGCGTCGAGACCGTGTAATCAAAATTCCAATTGCCCCAAGTGGTATTGTTCGTTGTGGCGGATAAGGTGCCTCCGTTTAGGACCAGGGCATGCAAATGGTTGGTGTAGTTGCTGGTACTGGTGAGAAGGCCGCCGGTATTGATGGTTATGGTCTTTGCCCCTGATGTGCCATCACCGACGAAAGAGTTGTCGCCATCGGCGGAAATGGTTCCACCACTGTTAATGGTTATCGAAGTGGCAGACCCAAGGGCTCCTGAGCTCCCCAAATTCGGAGCGGTAGTCGAAATTGTCCCGGCGTTTACAGTTACGGTTCCGGTGAAGGTGTTTTGATAACCTAAAAGCGTCAAGGTGCCGGAACCGGCCTTAACCAAGCTGCCGCTCGCCCCGCTAATGACACCCCCATAGGCTGCCGGGCTGGTGTTGTTCCCGCCGATTGTCAATGTCGCCGCACCCAGCGTCACATTGCCGCCAGTGGTGCCACCACCTGTTAAAGATCCGATAGAATTGGAATACCCCGTGATATTCAAAATCGCCGAAGCCACATTGGCCATTGTCACAGCCGAGCTCACTCCAAAGGCTTGGGTGGAACCGGCCGCCAAAGATCCCGCGTTTACGGTGGTCGCACCAGTGTAAGTATTCGTTCCGGATAAAGTACAGGTGCCGGTTCCAGCTTTGGTGATTCCACCGGTGCCACTTATAACGCCGCCGTAGGCTGCGGGGGTGGTATTGTCTCCGCCTATCGTCAATATAGCCGCACCCAGCGTCACATTGCCACCCGTCCCACCACCGCCGGTTATGGAACCAATGGAGTTGGCATACCCGGTGATATTCAATATGGTTGAAGCGACATTGGCCATGGTTACGGCGGAGTTGACACCGAAGGCCTGGGTGGAACCGGCTGCCAAAGTTCCCGCATTAACGGTGGTTGCCCCGGTGTATGTGTTGGTACCGGAAAGCGTCCAGGTGCCGGTACCCGCTTTTGTTACTGAAGTTGTGCCGGAACCGTTTACGATAGCGGCTGAAAGTGCGCCGCCACTGCCTGTTGACCCCTGTAGAGTCAATGTCTTGGCGCCCACTCCCGTTGCCGTCAAATTACTGGAAAAAGTCAGCGTTCCAGAGCCAGATTGATCCACCGTGCCACCTCCGGTAGTTCCTGCCAGATTGAGTACCCGGTCCGTGGATTGAACTGCGCCGGTGTACACCAAAGTGCCGGTTGTGGATGTGCTGCCAAGAGCGATGGTTCCATTACCGGCCGTAACGGGTGCTCCCAAAGCGCTGGCACCGCCTGATACACTCTTTATCGTGTTTATGCTTAAGGAACCGTCCTGGATTGTGGTCGCCAATGTATATGTATTCGCCCCGCTCAAAGTCCAGGTTCCAGTTCCGACCTTGGTAACCGCAGTGGTACCGGAGCCATCAACAATTAGACCGGAGAGTACACCGCCGCTTCCCGTGGAGCCCTGAAGGGTTAAGGTTTTTGCGCCCGCCCCAGTGGCCGTCAAATTGCTGGAAAAAGTCAGCGAACCAGATCCCGATTGATCTACAGTGCCGCCCCCGGTCGTTCCTGCCAGGTTGAGCACTCGATCCGTCGATTGAACGGCGCCCGTGTACACCAAGGTACCGGTTGTGGTGGTACTGCCTAAGGCGATCGTTCCATTGCCTGCTGTGACAGGGGCACCCACGGCGCTGGCGCCACCAGAAACACTCTTGATGGTATTGATGCTCAGTGTCCCGTCCTGAATTACCGTTGCCAAGGTGTAGGTATTCGCTCCACTCAAAGTCCAGGTGCCGGTTCCAACTTTAGTAACGGCCGTGGTACCGGAGCCATCGACAATAAGACCTGAAATCACACCCCCGCTACCCGTGGAGCCCTGGAGGGTCAGTGTCTTGGCACCTGCTCCCGTTGCTGTCAAGTTGCTGGAAAAAGTCAGTGTACCCGAGCCTGATTGATCGACCGTGCCACCCCCAGTGGTACCTGCCAGATTGAGCACCCGATCCGTAGATTGAACAGCGCCGGTATAGACCAAAGTTCCCGTCGTGGTCGTGCTGCCTAAGGCAATGGTGCCATTGCCTGCCGTGACCGGTGCGCCCACAGCACTGGCGCCACCAGAAACGCTCTTGATGGTATTGATGCTCAGCGTGCCATTCTGGATTGACGTTGCCAAGGTATAGGTATTCGCACCGCTCAAGGTCCAGGTTCCGGTACCGGTCTTGGTAACAGCCGTGGTACCGGAGCCATCAACGATGAGGCCAGAAACTACGCCTCCGCTACCCGTGGAACCTTGCAGGGTTAAGGTTTTTGCACCCGCTCCCGTTGCCGTCAAGTTGCTGGAAAAAGTCAGCGTGCCAGAGCCTGATTGGTCAACGGTTCCCCCGCCAGTGGTACCGGCTAGATTGAGGACCCGATCTGTGGATTGTACCGCACCCGTATATACCAGCGTGCCGGTCGTGGTGGTACTGCCTAGGGCAATGGTGCCGTTGCCTGCTGTAACAGGTGCGCCTATGGCGCTGGCCCCGCCGGAAACACTTTTGAGGGTGTTGATGCTGAGGGTGCCGTCCTGAATTGCCGTTGCCAAGGTGTAGGTATTCGCACCACTCAAAGTCCAGGTTCCGGTTCCGGCCTTGGTAACACCGGTGGTACCGGAGCCATCGACAATAAGGCCGGAAATAACACCGCCGCTTCCCGTAGAGCCTTGTAGGGTCAGAGTCTTAGCGCCCACTCCCGTTGCCGTCAAATTACTGGAGAAGGTTAACGTTCCCGAGCCCGATTGATCGACTGTGCCACCACCGGTAGTGCCTGACAGATTGAGAACCCGATCCGTGGATTGGACCGGGCCCGTGTACACCAAGATTCCGGTTGTGGAAGTGCTGCCCAAAGCGATGGTGCCATTGCCGGCTGTGGTGGGCGCTCCCACCGCGCTGGCTCCCCCAGACACGGATAGAATGGTGTTGATGCTCAATGTCCCGTTCTGAACGGCAGTTGCACCTGTGTAGGTATTCAAGGCGGAAAGGATAAGTGTTCCAGTTCCGGATTTGGTTACACCTCCCGTTCCGGAAATAACTCCGGCATAAGCCGCCGGACTGGTGTTGTCTCCCCCAATAGTCAAAGAAGCGGCCCCAAGCGTGACAGTTCCGCCCGTGCCCCCACCCCCAGTCAAGGATCCGATGGTGTTGGAAAATCCGGTGATGTCCAGAATTGCGGTGGCTACATTAGCCATGGTCACTGCGGAGTTAACCCCAAAAGCCTGGGTGGCCACTCCCGCAGCCAACTTTCCCGCGGTAACCGTAGTCGTACCCGTATAGGTATTGACACCGCTGAGCGTAACCACATTTGCGCCCACTTTCTCTATATTTCCTGCTCCCGATATGATTCCAGAAAGAACCATGTCTCCGGTGGGTGAATTGCCGACATAAAAACGCATCCCGGAATTGATCACGATGTTGTTGGTGGCGGTTAGGGCTGCTTTATTTTCCAATCCTTTTAAAAATGCCCCAGGATTTTGATTAATGGTCAGTGTCCCTGTTCCCATTGAGGCAGCGAGATACACCTCAAGACGCGCATATTCCGAACCGCCTGTGCCTAGCGTGATACCACCTGAAAAGGTATTGGTTGCATGTAAGTGAAACCGTCTCCCTCCTGAGCTGCCAATCGAGTTTACCAGAAAATTGCCCGTGCCGGAAACGACACCGGAGATTCCACAATCAAATCCACTTGTGAATGGAATTGTAACCGTGACGGTACCGTTCAATACGAAGGCGTTGGCATAGGTGTAATCCCCTCCATCCGTTCCAGTTATGGTAACCCCGCCAGCTGCACAAGTCACCGTATTGCTGGCTCCAAAAGCCGCGTTATTATGCGGAATAATGGTTCCGGCATTAAAAGCAAATGCACCTGTAAATGTGTTTGCGCCACTCAAAGTCCATGTACCCGTTCCAGCCTTGGTAACTGCCGTGGTACCTGACCCATTCACGATAGCCGCGGAAATTACGCCACCACTTGCCGTGGAACCTTGCAAGGTCAAAGTTTTGGATCCCACTCCCGTTGCCGTCAACGCGCTGCTAAATGTCAATACGCCGCTTCCGGATTGATCCACTGTACCACCCCCGGTGGTACCCGCCAGGTTGAGCACTCTATCAGTAGACTGAGTCCCTCCAGTATAAACCAAAACGCCCGTTGTTGTGGTGCTGCCTAACGCGATGGTCCCATTAGCAGCCGAGGTAGGTGCTCCCAAAGCGCTTGCGCCGCCTGAAACAGACAAAATAGTGTTGACACTTAAGGTGCCATTAGCGATTGTCGTTGTACCGGTGTAGGTGTTGGCACCGGAAAGAGTCTGTGTTCCCGTTCCCGTCTTTACAAAATTGGCTGTGGTTTGGTCATCCGCAATCACACCCGAAAAAGTGCCGCTCCCATTGTCTGCCCCAAAAGTAAAATTTGCATAGCTGCAACAAGGGTAACCACTCTTTATCGTACCTGCCCCAGATAGTGCATCAACTATAATATTGCCTTCAACTCCAGTAAAAGTAGCCCCACTGGCAACAGTCAAATCGGATAAGTTACTGCCCCAAGTTTCATTGGCGCTGGCGCTTCCGGTAAAGGTTCCAGCAACCACGTCAATCAGACCACCGGAACTCAAACCAAAGATTGCTGCTGCAGCATTCCATACAATACTGGACGATCCAGATTTTCGTAAAGTGCCGGCTCCAGTAAAAGTCGTCGCGCTGTAATCGGCATTGGACGACAGGTTAAATTCCAATACAGCGCCGGAAGAAATCGCATAGGAAACGGTACCGTAACTTGTAGCCGTAATCGTCAAATTACCGGCGGAAACCGTGGTTGCACCCGTATAGGTATTGGCGCCACTAAAGGTAATCGTTCCACTTCCGGTTTTAGTAAGGGCACCCGTTCCAGAAATCACACCAGCATAGGCTGAAGGGCTAGTCCCATCACCACCAATGGTCAAGGTAGCTGCGCCCAAAACAACTGTACCGCCGGTTCCACCGCCTCCCGTTAGGGAGCCGATTGAATTCGAAAAACCGGTAATGTTGAGCACCGTAGACGCCACGTTTGCCATAGTAACCGCAGAGTTCACACCAAAAGCCTGGGTACTTCCCGCTTGCAGCGTTCCTTGGCTAATTGTTGTTGCGCCAGTGTAGGTGTTGGTTCCGGAAAGTGTCCAGGTACCGGTATTGTATTTTTGTACTCCTCCTGAACTGGATATGATACCAGAAAGAGTGACTGCAGAGGCGTCATTTTGCCCCAAGCGCAAGGTTTTTCCAGAATTGACGACAATATTATTAGGTATGGTATAGGCGCCATTGACCTCTAAACCTCCGGCTCCAGTTTGATCAACTGTCAAAGTTCCCGATCCTAAGGCATTGTTATGCCCTACAATTAATCGCGCACTTGAGTTAGTCGAACCAAGAGTCACCCCTCCAGAAAAGGTATTGTTTCCCGATAGGGTAAATCTTCTTCCACTTGGATCAGAGGTTACCTGCATGGCACCACTGCCACTGATAATGCCACTGACCCCCATGTCAATGCCCCCAGAAAATTGGGCAATAAAAGTTACTGTTCCGCTTGTAAGCGCAAAGGCATTGGCATAGGTATAATCAGAGCCATTTGTGCCGCCCAGGCTGGTCCCGTTTGCGCATGTTACTGTACCTGTCCCATATGCCGCCGTATTTTCTCCGTTTATCCTACCGGCATTCAAATTCACGCCACCCGTAAAAGTATTCGTCCCGCTCAATAAAAGGGAGTTCGAACCGGCCTTAGCTATCCCACCTCCCGTGCCACTGATCACACCTGTCAAGGAAATATTGCCGCTGGCACAGTCAACGGTACGTACCGCAGTTGTTGCAATCGCAAAACTTATGGTTTGAGTGTTGGACGAACTATTAGTGATGCTTCCGGCCAATGTGATACTGTTGTTGGACAGTGTAAATGCACCCGCTCCTGAATTAAAGGTTATGGAATTAAAACTCGTGGCCGCCGCAATATCGTTGCTGGGGGTTAGCCGAGTCGATCCGCCAAATTGCAAGTCATCTCCGGCTACAGGAACTCCTGTGGCGCCCCAGTTTGCCGAAGTACTCCACAGGTCGTTGCCGCCACCACCATTCCATGTGCGCGTTGTCCCGAAAGCCGAGCCTATCAGGAAACACATTCCCACCCAAGCCCATGCACTGGCACGGCCCCCGCTCCAACTCCTATGTGCTCTAAAACAGTGCGAATCCACTTATGGTTTTTCCGTTCAAAACCTCGACTGAAAACGATCGGGCTCCTGGGAATCTTATCGTATGGTAAGGATCAGGGTCAATGCGACATTCTAAAACAGAAGCTCCAGTACCCCAAATTCGGTGGAGTTAACGCTAAGTCTGATGTAAAACCTAAACTAGGCTGTGAGCTTTATCACAAGAAAATTGGGTCCGTTGCTATTGGATTTCACATTAGGGTTTTTTTAGAAAGGGATTGTGAATAATTCTACCTTAGCCATTTCCATCCAGTTATTTGAAAGGATCTGTTTAATGTCACCTATAAAATCTGCCATTGCAGCCAAGCCGGCATTGACCCAGGGCTTGGGCCTCTTGAAATGGGCCATGGTCATCCTTGGCGTTTGCATGCTGGGTTGCCAATCACAAAAAGATACAGCCAAAACAGACAACTCTTCCCACAACCTAAAGTCTGCACAGGTATTAATTGGGCTTTCTCTGGCCGATCTTAAAGAGGAAAGATGGCAACGCGATCGAGATTATTTTGTCGCCAAAGCTGAAAGTCTAGGGGCCCGAGTTATTGTCCAAGATGCTGGCGGAGATCCCAATTCGCAGGCCCGGCAATGCGATGGGCTCTTGGCAAAAGGCGTTCAGGTATTGGTGGTGGTTCCAAAAAATGCAGACGCCGCCCGACCTATTGTTCTGAATGCCCATGCCAAACATGTTAAAGTGATCTCTTATGATCGACTCATTGCCGATTCGGAAGTAGACCTATACTTGTCTTTTGACAATGAAAAAGTGGGGGAAATCCAAGCTCAGGCTTTGGTGGGTAAAAAACCCAAGGGAAATTACCTGATCTTACGCGGGGATCCTGCCGACAAAAATTCGGATATGGTCCATGCAGGCCATATGAAAGTGCTTCAGCCCTATTTGGACCGAGGCGATATAAAAATCGTGGCCAATCAAGCCTGTGACAAATGGCTTCGATCGGAGGCGCGCCGCATCACCGCAGATGCATTGCAAAAGTATCAGGTGGACGCCATTCTCGCCAGCAACGACGGCACCGCTTCCGGCGCAATATCGGCTTTGGAGGACAAAAAGCTTGCCGGAAAGGTGCCAGTATCCGGGCAGGATGCCGACCTTATTGCCTGTCAATACATTTGGAAAGGCATTCAAACGGTAACCGTATACAAACCTATTCGCGCACTTGCAGAATATGCGGCTGTCGCGGCAGTGAAGGCCGAGAAGGCTGCGCTGGGACAAAACACTGAAAACTCTGGTCAGGCAATAGAAACTACGCAGCCAAACAACGATTCCACAGTTTCCGAAGTTAAAATCGCCAATGGTACATTTCAGGTTCCCGCAGTTTTTCTCACGCCAATTCCAGTCACCAAGGAAAACCTAATGGAGACTGTGGTTGCCGACGGTTACCATACCAAAGAAGAAATCATCGGCAGCGTCACAGCAGGCCAGTAATTAAAGACCAAGGAACGTGGTCCAAATTCTTTCGATACGCGGCCTAGCCAAGGCCTATGCGGGCGTACCCGCCCTCACTCAGGTGGATATGGATTTATATCCTGGAGAAATCCATGCACTGTGCGGCGAAAACGGCGCAGGCAAGTCCACCCTAATCAAAATTCTGGCTGGGATCCTTCCCTGGGGTGCCTATACTGGTACCGTGCTAAAACAGGGGGAGGCATGCCAATTCACCGGCCCAGGCGAGGCCAAGTCAAATGGAATTGTCGTCATACACCAGGAGTTGTCCCTGGCGCTGGATTTAACCGTAGCAGAAAACATATTTCTGGGTCAGGAACTGACTCGGAATGGATGGATCGATAGGCTACGCATGGAAGCGGAAACCGCGCGGTTACTGGCAACCTTGGGACGTAAGGACATAAAGCCACACCAAACAGTTGCAGAACTGACGATTGGAAATATGCAACTGGTCGAGATAGCCAGAGCCTTGATGGTGCACCCGGATCTGAAATTGGCAGAGCCCAAAACCGATTCGGGCCCTGGAACAGGTCGCATCCTGATTTTAGATGAGCTCACCTCCGCTTTAACGGCGCGCGAATCCGATATCCTCCTTGATTTGCTCCGCACCTTAAGGGCAGACGGGCAGAGTATCGTCTACGTTTCCCATAAACTCGACGAGGTCTTTGCCATTGCCGACCGGATAACCGTTCTACGCAATGGCAGCAGCGTGGAAACAGTATCAAAGGCAGACTCCACGCCCGCAAAGGTGGTCCAACTGATGCTGGGCCGCACACTCGACGATGCCTTTCCAGCTCGCACGCCCCCACCTCCCGCAGTAGACCCTCCCCTATTGAGCGTCCGTAACTGGAGTGTTTTGTCAGCCCGCAATAAAGAAGTATCGATTCTGGATAACATATCCTTTGATTTGGCCCATGGCGAAATTTTGGGCTTAGTGGGATTAATGGGGGCAGGCCGAACGGAGTTGGTTGAATCGTTATTCGGAATGGGTCCGGTGCCCGGAACAGGGCGTATAGAAATTGCGGGGCGACCCTATGTGCCCACCCATCCAAAACAAGCTGTGTCCGCTGGCATAGCGCTGGTCCCGGAAAACCGAAGGCAAAACGGTTTAATGTTGCAGCAAAGCATTCGGCATAATATTACCAGTGCCTGTTTGAAACAATTCTGTCAGTTTTTTCAATTCATAAATACAAATAAGGAAATGCGGCAAACGGAATTGTCTATTCATGACCTCGGCATAAAAACCTTGCATGGGGAATTCCCAGCGGGTTTGCTATCCGGAGGCAATCAGCAAAAGGTCGTCCTGGCCAAATGGTTGTTGACCAAACCGCGCCTACTGTTATTGGACGATCCGACGCGCGGCGTAGATATTGGAGCAAAGGCCGAGATATATCGCATCATTCAAAGTTTATCGAAGGTCGGCATCGGCATCCTTCTCATCTCTTCCGAGAATGAAGAAGTCTTACGCCTATCCCATCGCATTTTGGTTCTACGCCAAGGCCACATGGTCGGTACATACGCGGCAGCGGAAGCAGACTCGCAAACCATTTTGGAACTTTGCGCGGGAGGCGCAGCTCTATGAAACGCACTCTTGCTCTTATTCTGATCATTCCCATCCTTTGGGTGGCATTCCACTTTTGGTCCGGAGGCGCAGTTCTTACAGCCGGAAACATGGTGAACCTTTTCAAATACCTAACTGTAGTTGGAATTTTGGCTACGGGTATGACTTTTGTAATGGCCGCTGGGAATATTGATTTGTCTGTGGGAGCCGGACTGGGACTGCTCGGTGCAGTGAACGCCTATTGCCTGTACCACTACCCGTTTTCAATATGGACGGCACTAGGCATTAGCCTTTGCCTGGCTCTGTTGATGGGCCTCATTCATGGATCGGTGGTTGCCTATTTAAAAGTTCCGGCTTTCATTGCCACCTTGAGTGGGCTCATGGCCTATACAGGGCTTAAGCAATATCTAGCCAACCCAGTTATTCCCATTCAAAATCCCGGACTTTTATATTTGGGACAAGGTTATCTCTCAACTGGTCAAAGCTATGCCGCAGCAAGCCTTTTCGCGGCAATGCGAATCGGCCTCGCATGGCAAAGTGCGATAGAGCGGAAGAAACACAGCTTGCCTGAGATTTCAGGTTGGCGCTCCGGTTTGGAATCGGCAATTTGGATAGTCGTCGCATTCGTCTTTGTTGCCATTGCCAATGCCGACCGCGGAGTTCCTGTTTGCGTTGTGGCCATGTTGCTTACGGCAGCAGTATGCCATACCTTGGCAGTGCGCACGCGCTTTGGACGTCATGTTTTTGCAATAGGCTCCAATCGTCAAGCAGCGGAATATTCCGGTATCTCCATTCACTGGCATACCATCGGTGTATTTATGCTCATGGCCATGCTCACTTGGTTGGCGGGCCTAGTTGCCACCTCGCAGTTAATGGCATCGGCTGCCGATATCGGGGACTACCAGGAACTGAATGCTATTGCGGCCTGCGTCATCGGGGGCACCAGTTTGCGTGGCGGTTCTGGAAATGTGTGGATGTCCTTGCTGGGCGCATTGCTTATGGCCAGTATATTGAATGGAATGGAACAAGTTGGCATACCCTCCACTATGCAAAAAGTGATCCTAGGTGTGATATTGACCGGATCCGTGGCACTGGACCAGGTTTTGGCCGATAAAGGATGAGGACTGACAAATTAGTGTCATCAGGTTATTTTGAACCGATGCCATTCTTGTGGACAGTTCTAGTCTTGATTTTGTCTGGCAGCGTTCACAGTCAAGATTCACTTTTCCATGCCCCGGACGACAGCTTGGAGTTGCCTAGCCGATTCATTCGGGTCCGTGTAAGTGAAGGCACGCCGGACTCTTCCGGTCACCGAGTATACTTGGCCAAGGACATAGCAAACCTACTCTGTCCCTCCCGAGAAAAAGTCGGCGAAGCCATGCTGCTTCAATCCGCGGACATTATTCCTGATGAGGACGGCCGCATGCACGCACGCGGCGAGGATGCTCAAATCCAATATATCGTGGATGGCATTCCTTGGCCCGGCAATCCCACCCGGATTTATTCCAGCTTATATTCGACCGATATGGCCAAATCGGTGGACATCCATATGGGAGGCCTGCCCGCCCAATATGTGGGAGGATCTGCCGTAGTGGACGTCACCATGCAAGATGGTCTAACTAGGCCGTTTGCCTTGCGTGCCGGTGCGGGTGCTGGCTCTTTCGGAACCCGCGATGTGGAAGGCATGGCTAGTGGTCGCTTGGGCGAACGAACCGGTTTGGTCTTGAACGCATCGCACAGTCAAACCAACCGCTATCTCGATCCCATTTCCGGATTCACTGCTATACATGATGCTGGACACAGCAATCACGTGTTCGGAAAGCTCACCGCCCTAGCTACCACACATCTGGAACTGCGATTCATGGGCGCCTACGACGCCAGTGATTTTGAAATCCCTAATCTTAAGTTGCGCAATCCCGGACAGGACCAGGGCCAGGCCTTACGATCCTACTTGATGGGTGCGCGGGCCGATCTCGATTTGGGAGCTGGAACATCCTTGGCATTCTCTCTGTATGCACGGGGAACCAAAGCAAACCTCACCAGTGGCGGCCTTTCCAGATTGGCCGGTACCCAGGATTCCCTACAGGCCATAGCCGAAAATGAACGCTATTTTCTCGGGGCCTTCCGTCAAGAGGGATACCATGGCGGCCTTGCGGAACTTACTCTCCACCCGCGCATTGGCGGACGTATACATCGCATCCATGCAGGTGTCTCGGGAGAATACAATCCCCTTTCCGAATCACTCGCCTTTGCCATCACGGATTCCGCGCTGGCTGGACCCAATGGGGATCCCCGCCTTCTGACATTTGATTTAACCCATGGCGGCCATTCCTTGGAAACTCAAGAAGTCGGAACAGGCTGGACCGCCGCCACGTATGCAGAAGATGCTTTTGCGTTAGGTGCATGGAATCTGGCATTGGGACTCCGATATGATGCCTTTTCTATTTTCAAAATCGAACAAGCCGTTTCCCCGCGCTTGGCTACTAGTTATACAGTTTCGCCCACTCTCAATTTTTGGGCTTCCTTGGATTGGGTGACCTCGCGGGCTCCGCTTGAATACATTCTCCTTTCCAGCTCGCGCGCTTTACTGCCGCTGTCCGGAAGCGAACAAGGTAACACGCATGCTACTGTGGGCGCGGAGCGTGCCATAGTTTTTGATCTCGGTTCGGATGTATCGATGGGGCCGTATTGGATTCTCGATGGAGGAGTCTACGGGAAATACATTCGTGATTTTCTGGTTAAAGCCGAACTCGGAAATTCAGGTCTGATCTTTCCCATCAACCTCAAACGAGGTCTGGTAGCGGGAGGTCAGCTTCGTTTGCGTTTACGGGAATGGCAAAGACTTTCCGGCACCCTGTCCTTGGGTGGCTGTGCCTCTTTAGGCCTTAAACCCGATGACGGTTCTTCGCCCATTGCTGCTGGATTATTAGTCGGCGAGGAAGGCCATAATTACGGACATCCTTTTGCCGGCGAGGATTTCTTTCCCACCGAACACAATCAAATTGCCACGGGGGTGCTAAACATGCGCTACCAACTGCCAATGGGTTTTGCGTTCAATTGGGGGGGTCGATTCGACTCCGGACTCCCTTTTGATCTTGTCGCCAATGATGGTTCTGGTTTGGATGCGGTCCAGTCCCGAGCCGAACTGAAGCGACGTGGCTATGGTGACGATGTGATCGATT
The DNA here is from genome assembly GCA_043732185.1 of Fibrobacteria bacterium. Taxonomy (GTDB): domain Bacteria; phylum Fibrobacterota; class Fibrobacteria; order UBA11236; family UBA11236; genus Chersky-265. Next base: position 91,117 of record JAYTHY010000112.1, on the reverse strand, counting down.
TGCTTTCTCTAGATCCGGAAAAACCAGGCTCTCCGGACAAATCCGTTGCCCCCCATGCCGTGTTTGATCTGGGTCTTACCTATCAAGTAAAATCGACTCCGGGACCCGCACTGGAAATGCATGCAGCCATCCTCAATGTTTTGGATACACCGTACTTGTACAAGTTTGAATCCAGTTTTGGAAGCACCCATTTTGGACAACCCCGCTCCTTCGGACTTTGGGTGGATTTATCCCTTTAAATGCTGGGAAATGCTAGACTTTAAACGTATGTAACTTTCTCAGGGGGATCGAATGAAACAGTGGTGTACGATTCTACTCTGGAGCCTGCCGTTTTTTTCACCATCCTTGACAGTTGGGCAATCCATAATCCTCTCTGGAATAGTTTCAGATGCAATAACCAAAGCGCCCATCAGCGGCGCACGAGTGAAACTTTCCATTTCTCCAGGTGAAGCGATTACTGGAGCGGATGGGCATTACAGCATTCAGGTGCTGGGTATTCGAAAGACCCATGGGAATTTTTCAGGTACGGGCTTCCTATTTCAATTTCTAAATGGCGAGTTGAGAATAACGGCGAATTCAGTTGGCCCGATTTCCGTTCAACTGGAAAATTTAAATGGGGAACGGATCAAACTTCTATACCACGGTATTTTAAAGCCGGGGCAGTACACTTTGCATAATCTTTCCAATAGCCTACCAAAGGGTCTGTACTTTCTAAATATACAACAAGGCAGATATACCAGTGTGATTAAGATGCCGGTTCTTTCTAATACGGCGACGGGCCCAGTAAATTTGACTTCTGTTTTAATTGCAAAAAATGTTTCGGCTCAAATGCCAAAAATAGCTGCTGCTGCAATCGACACGGCCAAAGCCTGGGCTGTCAGGTACGCGGAGATGGCATCGGCAGTGCAAACCGCCACCGGCGTTCTCAACTTCAGCCTGGAAAAAAGTGCGTGGATCCCTGGGAACATCGCTTCGATGGGCACGCCGTATAATGCCGCAGACGATAAGAACGGTCCAGACAGCCATATGTCCCTATATGGAAGGAATCCTGATATTGTGGGCATCCCCAGAGGGGATGGCAGCATTTATGCAGCTTGGCAGGATTCTAAGGGCGATAAAATCATCATCACTCGAGTCCTCTACCAAGAAGGCACTTACGTTGCCGCTGAGCACCTTGTACCTTCCACGTTACCCATGTTGGGTGGCTTTTTTGTCACACCGGATCAATCACTATACTTTGTTTCTGGCCGCTGGGATTCTACGCTACAGGCAATGGGAGAGGGTTATCGAGCGGGCATGTTGCACTTGCACAAGTATAACGGCACAACCGGCAAACCCATTTTCATGCAGGATGTGATGACGGGCCTGCAAACAGTTAAAGGGACAGTACTCTATCGACCCTTTCAAGCCGGAAACGGAAGAGTGGTAGTGGGCGGTGGAAAAATCTGCATTTTGTTGGCACATGAAACCCTGCCCGCTAACGGACATCAATTAACGCATTACATTACCGCTTTGGATAATACCGGCGTGATTCTCCGCGATTATTTTGGCCAAAGCCATTCTTTTGATGAAAGGCTTTTATGGGACGGCGCCCGGTTTGTTGGATATGAACTTGGGGATTCCAATATTCGCGCCGTAACGGTTACAGCGGTCGACGCAACCAATTTACAAGTCCGCCCCGTCTTCGATGTTAAAGGCGGCGATTCTACTACTGGGGGTGGTTACAACAACACGTTTACCCGGTTGGGTGGATTTCAACAAGGCCCAAATGGGTATGTGGTAACCCTAGCTTCAGAAATGGGAGCCAAATTTGACTCTGCCCGCATCAATATGAGTAGAAATATTGGCCTGCTACATGTAAACAAAAACTTTAGCACTGTTGCTCAGCCCATAAAATACAAGATAGAAGCCGTTGACACTAAAGTTGGCAACCCAAACACCATCGACGCTGGTGTGGCCATTAAAGACTACTGGGGAGACAACTATACTGGCGTCAATCCGGGAATTGCCCAGCTCAGCAATTACCGCAATCCTAGCACGGAGCATGCAGAACGCCCCAAACTAATTCGCATCGCAAACAACGTATTTATTGTCATGTGGGAAAAATGGAATACTCAAACCTACTTGGAAACCTGGGCCGTAGCCGTGGATGAATACGGAAATGTACTGGTACCGGCCAAAAATATGGGCGGGGCACGCCTTAGCCGCGGGGATGATTTGTTTGCATTGAATGGCATGGCAGCCTGGTTTACAGGTGGCGCCACCCCGGAACTTGTTTTGTACACCGTCAATAGCCAGCTGACATTGACTAAGTACGACATCAGGTAATCAGAGATCAAAAAAAGTAATCCCAGATAAAAAAATGCCTCCACATTTAAGCAGAGGCATTTCTATTGGCGTTCTGAAAAGCTGACATTTTCGGCCAGCTTTAGGTTTATTTATTTGGAGTAGAAGAATTCTCTGGCTTCAAAAATAAAGGTCTGCCTAATCGCGAAACTTTTTCCAGTTCCGTTGTGCGGCGACCCATAATATCGAATCTGGGCTGGAAGTTTCGGCTTGAAGACCGATGCGGCCTTAAAGCAATGGAAACCGGGATGGCGACGTCGATAGACACAGATTTGCAGTTTGGCACCGAACCATTGTCCAGACAGAGATTGAGTTCCAGCACCCCATCGTACCCGTTTCTTAGCAACATGCCGCCGTCAAAGGAAATTGTATCGGCATAGGAAAGCGGAATACTCCATACCCAATTCAAATCGGGCGAAGGACTGGCTTTGATGGCAGCAAGGTTGCTGATAGTGGGAATAATACTCATGGTGTCGGTGCCATTCCACTTAAGTCCGGTGACAAATGTGAAAATAGGATCGGGAGTGGTCTCCTTGATGTGGACCGTAATATCCTTCTGCTGCAGGCCATTAGGCATGTTTACTGCCAAGTGCAAGACTAGATTGGTATCTCCAGTGACCCGTGGCAATTTGAGTTTTAAAACCCTATCCAATGAATCCGGAAGCGCAGTAATCGGACCTGATGCAACGGACCAAACTACATTGCTCGCGCAGTTGGCAATGGTAGTCAGTACAAGAGAAGAGCCTTCATTTACAGTAGTATCACCAGGAGCGGAATAGCTGGCTATGCATCTGCTGGTCATCACAAGTGTAACCAAAGACTGATAGTTTTTCTGGTTGGCATAGGACAACTTGACCCAGTCGGGCGAACGCATGACATTGTCAATTCGAAATTCATCATACACACCACCCTGTTTCCTGTCCCATGCCTGACTGATTACCACGTTTTCTGTACTGTTGAGAATTGCTTCACCCAAAGCACCAGTGCCATCGAGAACGCCATTGGTATAAAAACTGTAATTCGTTCCATCCGTGGTAAAAGTAAAGTATTGCCATTGGGACAAGGGCATTACGGTTTCGGAAAACTTGGCGGTTCCCATAGTTGCGCCAAAGTAAATCCCTTGCTTATGCATGTGCGCTCCATCATTTTCCCCACGGACAAAATACCGTAAGGAACCCGCCTTTTGCATCAAGCCACTTTCATCACCACTGTTATAACTTGACATATTGATCCAACCGGAAAATGAGAACGCGGTTGAAAAATTAAGCTTTGGGCTGTTTCCAAGATTAACCGTTGACGTAGACCCATCAAATTCAAGTCCTTTTCCGATATTTCCTTGGACAAGGCTAGCTGCGCTCAGATTGCTGGGCGTGCCATTGATTGCATTTTGGGTCTGGTCCATCACTTTGCCCGTGGAAGGATCTTCAGTCATATGGTAAACACTTGCAAACCCATTGGCTGTATCAAACACAGCCGAAGCTTTTGAACTATCCATTGCACCAGCTTTACCCCAGTACATCTTAATAACCTGCCCAGCGGTATTTCCATACACAGTATCCATTTTAACCCAAACACTGGCTTCATTCCGAACGGAATCCCAACTCTCAATATGGTAGGTAATGGGCAACCCAGAAGTTTTCGCGAAACGAATATCCGAACCATTGCCCTTGGCTTCATTGAAAAGGAAATTTCGATAAGAAAGTTTTACCAGTACTGGAAAGTTCAGTACCGTTCCGGTGACTGCTGCGCCGGTTGAAGAAGTGTTCAAGGTAATATCCGAATTATAGGTCCAAGTCGAATAATCCTCAGCCGCCAAAGCGGTGCCCGTGCCAATAACAGCAGAGCTAGCCAGGGTTAGAACTGCCAATTTTCTCCAATTTTTAAAAACCATATCGACTTTCCCCTTATATTGTGTTAAAAAAGACTTCCAAAACTTTGTTCACAGGATTTTAGCATTGAAACAAACCTGGGCCAAGAACTGAAATGCATTCATAGCATCGTACCCGCTCTTAAACCTAGGCATGTAACTCAAGTAATAAATCCTAATGCGCGCTATATAGAATGTACCCATCTCGACAAGGCAATTCTAGGTGAAATGGGTCTGTTTTTATGTGAATTCCGGCCCAAAAGGGTGTGTTATCCTCATTCCGCTATTCGGTAGGGTCCAATGTGGATTTGCCTATTTGACAACAAAGCGCAGCGACTGGTGGAACTTGCCGTATTCCAGTTCAAAGAGGTAAACACCTTTGGCCATAGCACTGCCAGGCACCTCAAGTGATTTCCTAACACCCACAACGGTTGAGAATACGGTACTTCCTTTGGCATTTACAACTTTGAGAGTAGCGTTTCCCTTTTCATCCAGTCCCTTGAACTGAATGGTAATTCCGTTTCCGGATGCCGAAATTCGACTGATGGAAAGCGAAGTTCCGCTCTTCAGTAATATGGGCTTAACTCCAACTGAGTTCCAATCAGGGACAGGCAGCGTCGCGTCCACCAGAGCAGCTGCGACTGGATGATCGACAAGCAGGGCCGAGCCTTTGGCTATTTCTGTTGCCCGGCCTTTAGATACTTCCCGATCATAGGTCATCAGTCCATTGCATTCGGTTTCCACATCAGAAAGCTGAGTGTAAATTGCGCCCGCAAGACCGCTGTCGGTTTTGGCTTTTGCGATGGCTTGGCAGTAGGTGTTCCATCCGGTTTCATAAGCAAGTATGTTGGTTTTTTCATTATAACCCCAAGAGGCCGTGTCTTTCCATTCATGAACATCCAGTTGGGCGTTATTCAACCGCATGCCGCCATATTCACCAAGCTGGTTGATATAAGCCCTACGGTAGATGCTGTTGACGGTGGGATCCAGAGCATAATGGTGGAAATCATTTACATCTCCGACTGGAAAAAAATTCCATCCACTGGCGCTGACCACCAGGCGACTTGGGTCCATGGCCTTGACGTGCTTGGTAACAGCCGTGGTCATAGTCGAATCCCCTTGACCCGAACCTTCATTGTAACAAATCCACATGACGATACTGGGATGATTATAATGCTGCACCAGCAAGGAGTCGAAGTCGCGATCGAAATTGGCCTTGGCTGCCACGTTTGGGCTGCCTCCCGGCATCATCGGCATGTCCTGTTCTACCATCAAGCCCAGGCTATCACAGTAATAGTACCAGAGTTCCGGCTCTACTTTAACATGCTTGCGTATTCCGTTCATGCCATAATTCTTATGCATGACCAAGTCGTATTTTAGACCTTCCTCGGAAGGTGGAAGATAGATGCCGTCCGGCCAGAAACCTTGATCCAATGTACCAAAAAGAAAGATCGGTTGGCCGTTGATGGTAAGCCGTTTGTTTCCATTGAAAGCCGTGGCTTCCACTTTACGCATTCCGAAATAGCTATCCACTGAATCCACAATGGTTGTGCCGTTCAGAATATAGACTGCGAGCTTGTAAAGGTAAGGGCGATCCGGCCACCAAAGGTTGAGAGCGGACAGCGGAATTTTTAGGGTGTCGGTGGCATTGGCGGTATCGATGCCGAACATTTGACGCGTGCCGTTTTTGGCAACGCCAATTAGCTTAAGCCCCATGGTCGAGCCAGTGATCGATGCCGTGACCAGCACTTGTTTATTGTCGATGTCCGGGGTTATTTTTAGCCTGTTGATGGACGCCTTGGCCGGCACGGCTTCAAGCCACACACTTCTCCAGATACCGGTGGTGCAGGTGTAAAAAATCCGGAAGAGCGCGTCGGTGCGTTGCTTGCCACCGGGAAAAACATCACTGGAAGTTTCACTAGGGTCATAAATATGGAGAAGCAGAGTTTGATCGGCATTGCCTGTCAGGATCAGGTTCTTGGTGATATCATAGGAAAAGCGATCGTAGCCGCCTTTATGCGTAGCCAACTTGGTTCCATTCACATAGAACTCGGTTTGCCAATCCACGCCTTCAAAATGGATAAGCACATGGTATTTGCTGGTATCCCTCCAAGCCACTGGAATCGATATTGGTTTACGGTACCAGGAATAGAACACCTTATTCTCCATGATACCGGATATCGCGGATTCGATGGGAAAAGGAACGCAAATATCCCCGGTAAGGTTTCCCGTCGGCGGTGTTTCCGTAGCTCCCGTGGATTTTTGAAACTGCCAGATGCCGTTAAGGCTTTTCCAAGTGTTTTCGGGTCTTTTCATCTGGGGACGAGGATAGATGGGCCACACCTTGGCGGTATCGAAAGTGGCAGACCATCGGGTCACGAGCGGAGCCTTTTTCATGGTCCACGCGGATAGGTCATTGATGGCAAGTGATAAGCCAGTGAGAATTAATACGATTCTTAACATTTTATAGTTCTCCAAAAAAAAAATAACCGGTTTTCCTAAAATAAATTTTCAGTAGCAGGACCTAAAAAGCCGTAAGCTTTTTCATGTATTCTGTCCGACCATGGCCGAGCACTTTCAATACATATATGCCATGATTCAGTTTCGGCACAGCGATATCGAGTCGACCCGTTGGAGCCGATTCAATTCGCTGACGAACAACGGTTTGACCCTGCAAATTGACGAGGCGAATATCCAAACTTTGACCGGCCAGCCGTCCGAAACCAATTTGAAGCATGCCATGCTTATAGGTACTGAATAAATCCGAAGTAGAATTCAATTTTGATTTAGCGGAAATGACTGGAATCGTATTTTTATCCGGATAAATAGGCACATTTGCAAAGGTTAAAGCCGCAATATTGTTGGCACCATACAATATGTTGCTCTCACTCCAGGAACGACTATCGAGATACATTATTTTGCTCGCAGTCGAGGGCGCATTCAGGGTCAGTGTCAAATCATTTCCAGAGGTTGCTCCAGTGGATACTTTTCCGCTTACGCCATCGAGGTAAAATTGGGTAGATAGGGTACTGACCCACGTTACCGGCTGATCGAATTCCACAGTAATCGCGGTTTTCGCCGAGCTGGTGAAGTACGCCTTTTTAACATCGGGTGGAGTGATGGATGTCGTGTACACTTTACCGTAATTGTCTCTTTCAACTAGCGGGGACATTAGGCGGGCAAATTCAAGATAGCCAGGTGCGTCGACATGGCAGGTCACTCCTGGCCGAACGCCTATGGTAGTCATGATACCCATGTTGGAATAGTTGTAAGGCAAGGTTCTCTGCATTTCACGTAGCATATTGTCCTGACCCCCGGCACCTGCCTGAGCGCAGCCGTTCGGCCAAATTTGGAAAATATAATAGTGGCGGATATTGGGATAATCCTGCTTCCAGGACGCGGACATATCGATGAAGAAATGCTGATAGTCTTCCCAACCCCATCGACCTGTGGGTCCATCCGAACCCTGATCGGCTTCTCCTTGATGCCAAAAAATTCCACGAATGCCATGCGTCAATTTCGCACGCTGCACCCGAGTCAACAGAGCACCATAGTAAGTAGTTGTATCCGTTGGATCGGCTTCATTGCGCAGATGCGTGTCCACGCGGGTCCCGCCGACTGCGCCATTGAGGATGCAAATTGGGACATTATATGTTGCTACCAGTTTTCTCGGCAGCTCAAGGCCCCAATATCCGACGGTGAAAGCCCCTCCCGGGCCACTGTGTACGGCCTGACCCCAGCTGGTGCCAGGAGGATTGCCACCACTGTTCCCAAAGGTGCGGACCCATTCGCTGGTGGTTGGATCGAGATCGGTTCCGAAGGTAGTGCCAACGGCATTGGATTGCCCTTCGATGATATAGGCATCGCCGCATTGAAGATTGTTCACCGTGCTCACCAACGTTTCGGTGCCGCCTGTCTTGGTTCCGAATTCCAATTTGTATTCGACTAACCCAGAAGTGATGGTGGGAGAAAATTGGTAGGTCCGGGCAGTGGGAAGTGCCTGTGCCAGTCTATTTTGGAGTGTCGTGCCGGCATACATTTTGACGTACACGGAATCCGCGGCAGTTGTTGAAGTGCCATTGTAAATTACGGTGCAGACATTATTAGGATCCCGTGCATAGAACTGCGAGTTGACGGCTTTTTCATCGGCGGCTGGAGTACGTACCAGCCATGGATCAGTTGTTGGTTCCGTAACTAAAATATCTACGGTATGCGTCGTTGCCGCCCCACCATTTCCAATAGATAGCGTGATCGTCATCTTGCCACTTTTTTGGGCACCTTTTAAAGTGAGCTTACCGGGGGTTATTTCCTTGATAGCGGCGATATTAGCGATGCTCCAAGTATAGGTCAATGCTCCAACACCCTTGGCTGTCATATCCGTTTGATTGGTGATCACTGGAGTTAAGGAAATAGCATCGCGGCCATTCCAGGTCGCAGGGCCGGTTAAGGTAAACAGTGGATCCGGCATATCTTCTTTGATAGTCAGGGTAATATCCTGGGTTTTGACTTCAGTAGGATAAATGGCTTTGAACTGGATGATAACGGCTTTATCCGCTGTCACTCTTTCTGCCAGATAGGAAAGATTAAGGCGGTCGACGGCAAGTACCGTTTCTTTGGTGCCCTCTTTTAGAATCCAATAGATTTTCTGAGCACCACCGGCAGTGCCCGTAAGGACAGCGGTCTGACCTTCAAGAACAGATACGGCGGGCTGTGGCACTGAAAAGGCAGTGCCTGCAGGGACCAGCATTCCGGCCATGGACTGCAGTGGCTTTTGATTTTCATATTCCATTTTTGCCCATGCCGCAGACCTGGCCACCTTGGAAATCCGTACCTCATCCATATCCCCGACAAAGCTGTAATTGTCATACCAACCGCCGATATACATTCGGCATGGGCTAGGTATTGTCAGTGCGCCACCTGTTGCAGTATTGACACCGTCCTGCACGCCATTGACATAAAACCTTGCGTTGCCGCTTTCGTACACATAAACAACATGAACCCATTGTGCCAAGGGTATATCGCTTGTTCCGTTGACATTTCCATTTGCAAACCAGGAATCCAAACTCACATGTGGAGGGCTGACCAATTTCATAACCACTTTACTGGCGGGTCCATCGATGCCCCATGCTTGAATCACACTGTTGGCAGAAACGGCCTTGAACCATGCTTCGGTCGAGTGCGGGCTGGAACCTGTTGGATAAGTTGTGATATTGGTACCACCTCTTATACCCTGTCCGGCTGCAAACCGACGCCCGTTGCCGATTAATCCAGCGGCAGCGGTTGTGCCCACATTGGTTGCCGACAACGTACCGACTTCATCTTTAGTCGGATCGTTCATGTGGAAAACACTCAAATACCCATTGGAACTGTTGAAAACTGCTCCTCCATTGGATTCCGAAGCTGCAGTCGAGTTTCCCCAGAAAACCATTATGCCTTGCCGGCTATTTCCTGTTACAGTTGGAATTTTGACCCAAATACTTGCGGAACCTGCAGCGCCATCCCAGTTTTCTATCTGATAGGAAAGCGGTGCACCAGCTTTTGTGGCGAAACGGATATCTTCCCCATTGGCCTGGGCTTCAGCAAAATTGAAAAAATCTTTGTGCAATCGTATCAGTAGTGGAAAATTGGTTTCAGTGGCTGTGCTGGGGATATTTCCCCCATCAGGAGTAGTATTTATGAACACTGAATCGGAATGCAGCCACGTCGGATACTGGGCTTGCGATAGGGAAAATAAAACCGAAATTGCCAGGAAAAAAGAAAACTTTTTTAGGAGTCCATGGTACCCGATGCCCATAATATACCACCTTAAAATGTGTAGACGCCAATCCTAAGTTAGGACAATTGCAAAATAATTCTAGGCAATTTCAGGTCCGATTAATAGGAATAGCGACACGGTCCGCCTTGAATCAAATACTATTAATCCATATTTCAGAACACAAGACCGATTTTTCGTTTTAGGGTTTTACCGCTTTATCAAACGAGCCTTTACTCGGCCTGTGGCGCTAAATGTCCCAGCTGAACGATCTGCTTTTCCAAATTGAAAGCCGGGTTCCCATATGCTCAAGTTTGCTGGGTTTGTCTTTTCCTTGATCTTACCAAATCCTGAAGATTTGGATTTGGAAATTTGCTGCCCGTAAACCGAAGTTGAAGTGGCTTTGAAAAAACCTAAACTGTCCAACCATTTAGCCGCCAATGGAGCCCAGCCAGCCAGTACCGTGTCGATTGGAGCACCGCCTAAACCTGTGGCCAGTCCAAACCCATGCCCACCTGTGTTGAATATTTTGAATTGGGCAGGCACATGGAATTTGACCAAGGAATCGAAGTAGGCTTGACTGTTTTTTATCGGCACAAGGCCGTCATCTTTTGCATGAGTCAAGAACCCGGGTGGTGTTTTCGCATTCACCTGCTTTTCATTGGACAGCAGATCCACCAAAAATTGGGATGGCGTGTTTCCAAGCAAAGCGGTACGCGAGCCCATATGGGTAAAGGATAAATCCATGGTAATAACAGGATAGCCTAAGATATGAAAGTCAGGGCGACAGGAAAAACGGTCAATGGTGTCTGCAGCACCTGGTGCGCCGGAATCGTAATGCGTCGCTACTGTTGCGGCCAAATGCCCACCAGCCGAAAAGCCTATGATGCCCACACGCTTGGGATCGATATTGAAGCGCTTGGCATTTGCGCGCACCCAACGCATGGCTCGCTGCGCATCATGCATTTCAACGGGATGTTTATAGGTCGGCCCCAAACGGTATTTAAGTACAAAAGCGGAGACGCCTAAAGTGTTCATCCACGCAGCAATCGGCCATCCCTCATTGGGTGCAGCCCAGAAGGAGTATCCACCCCCTGGACAAATGACAACCGCCGCCCCATTGGCCTTTGCACCCGTTGCTGGATACAAATAGACGGCTGGCTTATCCACATCGTTGGTGCCCAACGCTCCGGGTGCGCCAGTTGGCCATAATAATTCAATGGATTGTGCAGGTGCACTTTTTAGTCCAATCAAAAGAAAAAAAATAATCCCCAGCCCTTGCATTCGGTTTCTACCAAACGATGCCATAACTATCCCCTTTTAATACAATCGAATACGATTCAAGATGCTAAAACTTCATCATCTTTTCCACTAATTCATGTCGCGAACCAACCTGCAACCGATAAATATATGTGCCGGGAGATACCGGAATGCCCTGCTCATTGGCGCCGTTCCAGCGAACCGAATACACGCCGGATTTCTTAGGCTGATTCAGCAATTGCTTTACCAGTAAGCCGTGCATGTCATATACCCGTAGGCTAACATCCACCGGGGTATTATTTCCGGCTATGATGAATTTTATCTGAGTGCTACCGCGAAAGGGATTGGGGCTGTTCTTGGCCGACGTAATTTGCAACGGATCAAATGTCGAGGCAATGCCGACAATGGGCTTGGGGCCAAAGAACATCCCGCTTAGCGGTACGATATCTCCACGTATTTTATCCAGCCTGAATTTTGCTGATTTGTTGTACGTGTACACGAGGTATTTTCCGCCCCGATAATTTTCCACGACTTGGACTGGAGCTACCATTTTCAACGTAGTGGCATCAAACATTTCTACAGCATGACTTCTGGTTTTATTGTCCCAATCGACAAAATAAAGGGCTACTTGATAATCATGGACGCCATTGACTTCTATGGTAAACGTAAAGGTATTGCCTGCATTGGACAGAGCGCGAGAATTTCTGGAACCCTTGTTCGTCGAGTCGGGGGCCAAGGCTCGGGTATCGGTGGTATTTGCCGCCCAGGATGTGTTGTCTGGAAGCTGATTGGACCCGCCAAAGGCTCGGAAATATTTAACAGACGTAACATAGGACGGCAGCGACTTTTTATCCACTCCACCGTCATTATAATTACAGAGCACATAGCCCTCTGTACCGTAAACGCCACCCCAATTTCCGCCAGTGGTGGAATCTTGTTTGAGGAATTGGGCAGGATAAATTTCCGCGGGTTCGCTATAAACGGGCGTTGATCCGGTATAGGTAACGGCTATGTTATAAGTGCCTGGCTGGACGGCGGAAAAGTATACGTATTCTGAATCCTGGGTTGCGCCACCAATTCCCGTTGTAGCATGAAAAGCGTTGTCCCATGTGGTAATCCCATTAATGGCAATACTCGAAATGAATTTTTCTGCTTTGGGTATACCGAATCTGCCGACTGTTCCCGAAGGTGCAATAATCTGGCAAGCACCGGTAGTAATATTAAAACTGGCACTGATGTCCCCAAAAGAAGTGGGCGTTTTTCCTTTTACACTGGTTAAGGAACGGCCCAAGTGAGGAATAATGGCATACGTTTTAAACCCTGGTGTTGTGGGCTTGATGCCAAGCAGTTCTTCATTCAGCCACTTTACCGGACCGGATCCCCAAGGATGGCACAGACTGGTGAGACCGCTTTGCGTGTTCGGTACCGCTCCATTGACGCCGATTCCTTTGTTCCAAGTGGGACGGTACACTTCAAACGGAGTGGTGCCGCCATACTTAATCATCTCACCCCACAAATCCTTGGCGGAGGAGATGGCTTCATCAAATCGATTGGAGCGCGCCATGGCCTGGATGATAAAGTATTGGTTAAACTGGGAAATCGAAATTCGGTTGACCCGATCCATAAATTCTTTATCGGCGAGCTTGTCTTGCTCCGCACGCGTGAGCAAGCCCGTATTGATAGCACTGGCAGCCGCATGGAGTCCAAAAGCAGAGGACCAAGTGGACGTGACCCTTAGGGCCGTCATTTTATCCGAAGCAAGCTTACTATACTTCGCCTGTAAATCGGCGCGTCCGAATTTTCCCATGGCGTCCGCAAATTCCATCCAGGTTCGGATCACGAGCATTTTATAGGAATCCTTTACCTCTTGATTGGCACCCGTAAACCACATTTCAAATCCCGCATCCAAGCGTTCGTCCCAACCATCGAAACCTGCCCCAGCACCATAGGCATTATCGAGTTTGCCGACGGCGTTGGCGATATAGGTACTCATTGTGGCACTATCGCCAGAATAGTTGTAATAGTCCACCAAGCTCAATACCCAGTATAGCGAGTAGCTGGCAATGCCATTATTCTGTCCTGAAGTATTGGCGATATTCAGTTTTATAAAATCATAGTTTCCGAAGGCCACCAAGGATGCCGCTTGTGCAGGGTGTGAATCCCCCGTCCAAGACATACGATCGCCACGATCCATCAGAATGGCACCGAAATAGGTTTTTAGAAGATTTAATTTCACTCCATAGGCACACACATACCAGATCTTGGTCAACATGGTATCGCTGGAGGAAAAACTTCCTTGGTAATTGGTCGGTTTCGTTTGACACACTAAACGTATACCGGTGATATGCCAAGCACTTGAAAAGGACTTCACCGTGATCCATCCAAAGCGTACGCCGTCATATAGCTCACTGTTCCATTGCAGTCGATAGGTATTGCCAATCTTGGTCGGACCAGCGGTTTTGCCTACTCCTGGTTGGTTGGCTTCTCCAATGCTCATTTCCACATTACCGATTAAATCCGGGCTATCAAATTCGAGCCAAGCCGCATTTTCCCTTCCAAAATCCAATCGAAGAGAACCCGTACCATTAACGGTGACATTTGGGGCTGACCCAGTCAGGGAATTTGCATTTGTAAAAGAACTTGGAGTGGCGGTGAATACGGCTGTAGGTTTAAGCAAATAAATTTCAAATCCATCCGTCGCTTTTGGGTTTGCCCAGCGATAAGCAACTAGAGGATCAGGGGATTCTGGAACCGCAGGACCGGTCATTCCACCAGTGGTTACATACGGATAGGGCTGGGTAATCGGAGAGGTACCCCATAGTGGCTGGGCATGAAGTCCTGTCACGCCTTGCGCAAAAAAAGCAACGGCAATTAAAAATTGTTTCGATGTTGTAAATCGCTTTGGAAATGCGAACCCAGTTAATATTGAACTCATTTTATACCGGCTGGATAGGAGTGAAGTAACCTTCAATCTAGGCATTCTGGTTTGGTTTTCTTGGCGAATAGCACCGATTTTAATAGGAATTGCGTCAGGATTTGGTTATCACAAACTATTAAAATCTTTTTTGGGTATATTTTGAAAAAGGTAAAATCATGCGCGTTCCCAATAAAATTCCATACTGCCTTGCACGGATGCTTGCGGTAGCCATGCTTTTCACCTTTACAACCTCAATGGTAAACGCCCAATGGGTGCCCTCGGATAACATTGGCACCTTAACCAAAGTGCACCCGAGTATTGATCTCGTGGATCTGATGCCGGCAAATTTTAATCTACGCATTGCGGCCTGGGACTGGCTGGACAGCAATCGCATTGTTTTCGCCCACTGGGATTGGTCTGATGGCAGCATTTGGGTATTGGAAGGTATGAAAGGTTTGGACAAATCGAAAGTGACTTTTCGAAAATATTACAATGGGGTCATTTTAGAACCATTGGGAATTAAAGTAGTGAAAGGCGAAGTCTACGTAGCGCACAAATGGGCTATTACCAAATTAATCGATACCAATGGCGATCACATAGCCGATTCTACGAAAGTTTTGACCACCTTTTCTGTTAGTGAAAATGTGGGCGGAGTTGGGCCTGCTGCAAATACGTACACTTACGATCTTCAGTACAAGGACGGCTTTTTTTACGTGGGCACGGGTTTTTCTGGACAAGGTGGTGGATTTCAATATCCGGGTGAACCTTGGGAATCTGTAATTGCGAAAATTAACAGCACGGACGGAACCAAAGAATTTATCGCCTCTGGGTTACGAAATCCGGATGGCTTGGGCTGGGGACCAGAAGGCGAGTTGTTCGCAACGATTAATCAGGGCACTTGGAACCCCGCCAGTAAACTGGTCCACGTTAAGAAAGCCAGTTTCTATGGACAGCAATACACTCTCGACGGCAAACAAATCGAAACGCCTCCTGCCATTTACTTTCCTTATATTGAAAGCGCCATGTCGCCCACTCAGCCGCTGCTTTTATCCCACGGCCCTTATAAAGGCCAATTCATAATCGGCGATATTTTTTATGGCAATATTCATAGGGCGGCTTTGGAAAAGGTGGAAGGCGATTGGCAAGGAGCCTTGTTTCACTTTAGCGCAGGGCAATCGGCGGGCATCCACCGGTTGCTTCAGGATTCGTCTGGAATACTGTACCTGGGTGGACTGGGCGCGACCGGTAACAGCACTTGGATTTGGAATGGGCATCAGTTTGGAATGCAGGCCGCTGTCTTTAACAATAAAACAGCCTTTGAAGTGTTGGAAGTGCATTCCAAAGCCAATGGATTTACCCTGGTATTTACAGAACCCTTTGGACCCTCCGCACTTTCGGTCGACAATTATCAGGTTGAAACGTGGTATTATAAACCCACCAGTGCCTATGGTGGACCGGTCATAGACAGCAAAAGTCTGAAGGTATCTCGTGCGACCGCCAACGCCACAAATACCCAGGTTCATTTGCAAATTGACGGATTGGAAGCAGGCAGGGTTGTGCGCATTCGCTTTCATCGGAATTTGGTATCCCAAAAAGGCACTCCTGCATTTACGGGTGAGTTTTGGTATACCCTGAACAAAATCAGCAAGGAAACCGAAATGTTTCCCACTCCCGTCCAAGGCATAAAGCCCGATTTAGAATCACTTACTTTAAACTGTAAGAACAACGTTTTGCAAATCGATTTCCACCATTCTGAAACCGGTACGCTGCAAATTGTGGATCTCAAGGGGAGAATCGAATATACCTCTGCAGTCCACGGTCAATTGAATACAGCCATCCCCCTATCTGGGTTGAAGCCCGGAATATTTTATGTTCAATTCCAAAATGCTAACCGATCTCTTGTACGGAAATTCATAAACGTGGGTAGATGATCTGATTCACAGAATACTTTTACTTTGAAAACGCGTATAATTTTTTTTCTTTTATTTTGCCTGTTTGCTTGCAAAGGCAACCAATCGGAAAGTCCTGCGCCAAAAACGCCACCGATCCATGGCGACTTAATCGTGAAAGCAGAGTTAGTGGACATTCCCGGTCTTTTCCCCGCCAACGATTTGTACAACTATGCCTATGTTATGAAATACAAGGTGCTGAAAGTACTGGCTGGCAATTATGCGGATACGGAGATTTTGATCGGCCATTACAACCCACGCTTTGCCCGAGCCGAAATCAAAGATGGATTGGACAGCTTAGTCGGCGGAAATTTAAAATCCTTCCAGGTTGGGGACGTTCATAACCTTGTGCTATCCCCCATGGAAAGCAAATGGACCGGCGCCATCGAAGACGATTTTTTCAAGGACAAACGCACGCGTTACTGGGCGTTATGGACGGACAAACTCAAGTGAGTGGCAATAGCGTCTCGTAAAATAGGGCGAAGGATTTCATTTAAGTTTTTTTTCGGTTCCCAACCCAGTTGCAAACGGGCCCGGTCGACCCGTGGCATACGCCGATCGGAATCCTCATACCCAGCGCCGTAAAAATCATGTGCCGAAACTGAAACCAATGGATGATGCAGATAGCTCATATCCTCAGTCAATTCCGCCATGAGCTCCCGCATCCTTTCCGCCAATCCAAGGATAGTGGTTTCATTACCGGGATGCCCAAGATTGAAAATTTGGTTATGGGCCTTACTTGGTCTTTCCAACATCAATCGCAAGGCTGCAACGGCTTCTTCCACGGCCAAAAATGTCCTTTTGGCTTTGCCGCCATCGACCAGGCTTAAGGGTCTTTTTTCCAACAACGCAGCCGTGAAACAGGCCAATACCCGAGGCAGCCCCTCACCCTCGAGACCAGGTAAAAAATCCATGCGCCGCCCCAGAAAATTAAAAGGCCGGATAAGCGTATAGAGCAACCCTTGTTCCTGGTGCAACGCTAAAATATAACGTTCCAATAACTGCTTGGCGCAAGCATAACTCCAGCGCAATCCGGAGACGGGACCCAGTAACATCGGCGAAACTTGTTCATCTAATTCATAGCTCGATGGCTCAGGATTTTCAGCTCCGGTCCAGTGAGCCAAAGTTTGCCCATACACTTCACTAGTAGAAAACTGAATCAGCCATTTCCCCCTACGCGCGCATATATCAGCTATGCGCCGGGGGTGTATGAAATTGCTCTCAATCACATCTATGCCGCGAATATTGTATTGGGAAGGGTTGCAAAGCGCCGCTAGGTTAATGACGACGTCGCAATTCGCCAGGTGATCTTCCAGGTCCGGAAAGGCATAGACATCCCCAGGGTAGAAAGTGAAAGCGGGATTGTCCAAATGGGGAATGATTTTTCCACACTCCCAGTCCCAACCTTCAATGGACCAAACGGGGTCGCTTAGAAAAGCATCCAGAAAATGACTGCCAATAAATCCACCGCAGCCAATGAGTGCTATACGCGGCATGCTGTTCTATCCTTCCTCATGTGTTTTTCTCTTTTGCAGCACTTAAAAAAACGTTCCACGAATGCCAACCGTGCCGATATAATTTTGAGGATCCACCAAACGTCCCCGGGCGAAAATATCGTTGAGTCGATAAGGAACACCCAAGGACAGAAAAATGGGGAAATTCGGGTTGGTGATTTCCAAACCTGTACTGATTTTCAAAGTGAAATCATTGGTTCGAATGCGGGTACTCATGCGACTGTTGTCTGTGCCGGGTCCGTATTCCCAGTAATAGGTGGGAGCCAGAGGTACCGATAGAGTGAGCCCCATATTTTGAGTGGAACTTTCTTCCTTGCGTCCAATATAGGCAAAGAAACCCAGACCATCCGCGCTCGTAGCGCCAGTACCGGGAGCCCCATAACTATTGGCCCAATTCGGATTGGGGTTCTCAAAAAAGTAGGGTTGATGCCGCAATTGCCAGATTTTAAACGTTAAGGGTGAAGGACTAGCAGCTTGACAACTTAGTACCCGATCATTAACCGAGGTCGTGCTTGGCAAACCGTCGCGGCAACCTTGATTCTCCCAAACAAAAGCAGAACTGTAACTTCCACCAAAAACCAGCAATCCCCAATCCTTAGTTTTTGTGTATTCATAACTTAGTCCCAAGTTGTAAAAACCCGTGCCTGGTTGCACAAAAGGGTTCATCCAACGGACGTCATCGGCTTCAATATTCTGGCCTTTGAAATGCAGTCGCTTAATATTATGCTGACCTGTCGGCAAGGAAGCGGAAAGTCCCAGCGAGTGCTCATTCTCATTACCAAAAATCCGGTTTACTGAAAATCCCAAATCGCCGAATCCACCGG
Source organism: Fibrobacteria bacterium (assembly GCA_043732185.1). Lineage (GTDB taxonomy): Bacteria > Fibrobacterota > Fibrobacteria > UBA11236 > UBA11236 > Chersky-265. The sequence continues at coordinate 72,688 of JAYTHY010000112.1, read as the reverse complement.
TGGTTCTTTCCATCCTAGAGGTAAGGTCTGCTGCAACTTTATAGCCTTCGTATTCAAACGTATTGGATTTCCATGATGTGGAAATGCCCAGTGTCCACACGGGATAGGCAGGGAAATGGAGCGTAGTGGATCCCGCGACGGAAGAATAGAGATAATCTCCGCCAAGTGTTTTATTGGACAGGATTTCCAGGTCCACCAATCCTCCGCTCACGCCGCGTCCCACCCATTTGCCGGCACCTGCCGCGGCCCCTCCCCCACTGCTTCCGCACCCGCCAATATTGTTCCAAACAGCCACCTCTTCTCCATAATTGCGTGGCGTCCTAACCCAAATAACCCCCATCAATACCGCAGCCCCCAATGCGAACAGTGCTTTTAGCGCATGGCTTTTGGAACGGTCGAGAGCCTGATTTTTTTTTGAAGGTAACTGCATGCTTCAATCTTCCTTTGAGTGCATGGGCCTGCCCTTTAAGGGGCCACCCAGAGGTGCGAGTAGGAATCACTGGTAAATCCGCCGGATCCGATTTTTAAATAGCCTTGTGCTTGGTTGAGGGCACCTTCCGTGGCATTGGCCAAATCCCCGATTCTGATCACAAACAGGTCGCCGTCGCCGCTAACCCTTTGAAGCGCCACTGCCGTTGCATATTGCGGATGGGTAGACCATTCCGGTTTATCCCATCGCAGGTAATATGTTTCGTCGGTCCGTTTGGCCTGCCATACTATCAAGTCATTGCGGTTATATATCCATAGATTCTCATGTAATCCTTCTGTTATACTGTCTCCGGTTATGGTTCTATAGTACACACCGCCGAAAGCCAAAATCATCATATAATCCGAATGGAAACTGCCTATGGGAAAGGGATTCATGGATGGATTGCATTGTTGTTCACCATTCGCCAGGGTTCGCGTATTTCTTTCCATACGGTTATACAAAGCCGAGGTAGCATATGAGGTACCAGCCCATTCCCCATCCAAAGACAGCCCACCACGATAAGCACCCGGGATGCCGGAAGTATCAATGGGACCAAGTAGCGTATCACCCAGAACTTCCACTCTGTAGGTACTGCCGTTTATCTGCCCACAGGAACTTGAATAATTGACCAAGCCGGCCAGCGTGGCAAAATAAATCCAGGTCTTACCCCCTTCACTATGCCAATGTGGATCGGCCGTCACATGGGCTTTGGGGTCGAGAGGAACGCGCCAGGCCTCCTGTCCACCTGGCACAGCATCCAAAATGAAAGCAGGTTGGCCACGGGTAGTTCCAGCGTATACAATCTTTTTTCCATCAGGGGAAAACAGTGGGCTATTGATAGACCCCAATGCCCCTGTTAAGCTTTCATCGTCATGCGAAATACGCGTCACTGTGGCTTCAGTACCTGTGTAATCCACTAAATACAATTGCCGGTTCAATGTAAACACAAGCTTGACAGCTTTGCCTCCGAAAAAAGCCCGCACTGAATCGACTGGAGCCCAGTGCATGCCTGACAAGGTAATGAAGCTGCCGCTCACCCTTATTGGATGTGTATGCGTTGTTACGGCAATTGGTGGCAGCGCCAATTCAGATGGATTTTCGCAAGGATTCGGAGGAAAGTAAACGGGACCGGATCCTGGATTATTACAGGCAATGACACAGAATATACAGGGGAGAGACAACATTTGACGTAGGAAAAACTGCATTCGACTCCCTAAAATAGAAAGAGATCTTAACCTAAATCCTTTCCATCTCGATCAAATTCTATACTTTTAAAATAGCCTCGGGTAGGAGATGACATGTTGAATTTCAGCTCTAATAAGTGCGTCCTTAAAATACCCGCCATTATCCGTGCCTTCCATTCATGCCCATTCCTGTTGCTCTTTCTCCTGTTTTCCGGATTTGTCCAAATGATCGCAGCCGAGCCGCCCAGGGGCCGACCCGTAACACCTGAACCGGAAGAGCAAGCCGCCCAAAAGGCATTGACTCAAAACCTCAAGGGCAAAATCATTTGGTCTACTTCCCGTGATGCCAATCACGATATTTATATTATGAATATCGATGGAACCGATTCCCATCCTCTTACTAAAGGCCCTAAAACCGATTGGTATTCCCGATTTTCACCAGATGGAAAATTGGTTTTGTTCACACGTTCAAAGTTGGATTGGACCATTGAAACGGACGCCAACTACCCAGAGCGCTGGGACACGTTTGTCATCCATACGGATGGCAGCGAGGAGCACCTGCTTATTCCAAACTCAACGTGGGCATGCTGGACTCGGGATGGCAAAGCCATTGTATTTTCACGCGGCCCCAAGGTATTCAAATGCAATCCAGACGGAAGTGGCGAAGTCTTGCTCGCGGACGGAGACAAAGATTGGAAAGGCGGATTGGCCCAGCACCCTTCCCTATCCGATGACGGTCGATTTTTAGCTCTAACATTGCGGGGGAGTTCACGAGAGACGGGCATTTTAAATCTTTCGACCCACCATTATTTTACCTCAGGAGGAGGCTGCCAGTTCAGCTTTTTCCCGAATTCCCACCGGTGTATCCGTGTTAACGAAACCGGCCTCGGTGGCACATCCATCTTCGCCTTCGACCTCAATGAGGACGGAACGCATGGCAAAATTGATGGTGGAAAAATAGACGGCAAGAATATCGTGTTCATGGATCTTCCCGGCCGTAGATCGCATGAATATTTTCCCAGGCTTTCGCCAAAAGGGGACTTTCTCATCTGGTGTGCGACGCAAAGAGGCCATGATCACGATCTCGCCGATTATGAAGTGCAACTCTGGAAGATTGGCGATCCATTTGAAAAATCGGCGCGCCTCACTTACCATACGGGTAATGATCGGTGGCCGGACATTTGGTTCGAATAGGACACTGTTTTAGAATCCTATGGTTTTCACGGAAGACATTTTCCTTTTCTATTTCCTACCGCTAACCCTGGCCATTTATTACCTGATTCCATTCCAAAAAAATCCAGCTTTGGGAAAATCCCGTTTCTGGATGCGCAATCTTTGGCTGACCTTTATGGGCTATGCATTTTACGCGTGGTTTGAACCTTGGTTTGTCTTCCCGATGCTTTTCACCAATGTTTTCGACTATGGCTGCGGACTTTACTTGGGCCGCCCCAACCTGCATGTGCGGCATCGCCAGCTGGCTGTTACTATTTCCATGATTTCAAACCTTGGTTTGCTCGGCCTGTTCAAGTATGGCGTATTCACCCAGATCAATCTCAACCACTTGCTCGAAGCCGTCGGACAACCCACCTTCAGCGTTTTACAAATCGCTTTCCCCATCGGCATCTCCTTCTATACCTTCCACAGCATGAGTTATGTGATCGATGTCTATCGAGGCGAAAAACCTGTGCGCTCCTTCGCGGATTTTTCCGCCTTCGTCTCCCTTTTCCCGCAATTGGTAGCCGGGCCCATCCTGCGCTACAAAGTTCTCGCGGTTCAACTGCATTCGCGTACCCATAGCGTGCAGCTTTTCGCGCGCGGAGCCATCCTGTTTTTCATCGGCTTCTCAATGAAAATTCTGTTGGCCAACCCTGTAGGAAAAATAGCCGATGCCGTATTCGCCGCTCAGAGCCCGCACCCCCTCGAAGCGTGGTGGGGCGTACTCGCCTATGCCTTTCAAATCTATTTCGACTTCAATGGATATTCCCTGATGGCCTTAGGCCTAGGCATGCTATTTGGGTTCGAACTTATTCGAAATTTCAATGCACCTTACCATGCAGACAGCATTACGGATTTCTGGCGGCGCTGGCATATTTCCCTGTCCACCTGGTTGCGCGACTACCTATATGTTCCCTTAGGCGGCAACCGCAAGGGTGAGCGTCGCACTTATATCAACCTAGCCTTGGTCATGCTCTTGGGTGGGTTTTGGCATGGCGCACAATGGCAGTTTATCTTTTGGGGGGCTATCCATGGACTGATGCTTGGCCTAGAACGCTGGGGTGGTAAAAAACCAATTTATGCCAAGATGCCACATTCAGTTCGCGTGGCATTCACTTTTTTGGTTGTGCTCATCACCTGGGTTTTTTTCCGCGCCGATGGCCTCCCCCATGCCTTCCAGTACTTGGGCTGTATGTTCGGCTGGAAAACGGCTAGCCCCTTCGCGGGTCTTTTGCATGCCGAGGTGTATCACTTTAACAATCTATTGAACATGGCCCTTTGCGCGATTGCCATATACCAACCTGTACAGAGTTATGAATTTGGCGCGCGCCTAACCTGGGGGAAATCGGCATTAGCTTTCGGCCTGTTTTTATTCGCCGTAGTAATGATGTATACGCAAAGTTTCAACCCCTTTTTGTATTTCCAATTCTGAATCATGCTGCGTAAACTGGAGTGGACAATAGTTGCAAGCTTACTTTTAGTTTGCGCCGGCATTCCACTGTTCCAAGTTTGCTATGAGGTTGCGGTTGAAAAAGAAAGCCCGTATCTATTCGAACTATTAAAAACCCTTCCCACCAAGGCCAGCTTACACCGCTGGGATGATAACGCCAAGGACCGCAGCCTCTTTTCCAAATGGCTCCGACCTCGAACTCTGCAATTGAGATTTCAATTTTTTGGTGAGATGGCCCCCAAGTCCCTACCGGGCGAAGACGGCTGGCTTTTCTACAATCAGGATGCGGACTATCTGCTCCAACCCCCTTATACCGATGCACGGTTTTATAAAGGCACTTTCGACTCATTGCTAAATGGCAAACGGATTAATTTACGCAACCCACTTTATGCGATCTTGGATTTCCGGAACCGATTAAAAGCGCGTGGCATTGAGTTGCTCATTATTCCCATTCCAGGCAAGCCAAGCATCTATCCAGAAAAACTCTGGAAAGGTTTTTCCGGACAACCCGTTTCCCCTAGCCTAGTTCTACTGGAAGATTTGAAAAATCACAACGTCCAAACCGTGGATCTTTTTACACCCATGCTTGTAGCCAAAACCCAAGGTGGACCGCCACTGTACTTGATGCGCGATACCCATTGGTCTCCCCATGGAATGGAAGTGGCCGCAGAAATCATTGCGACAAAAATTCGAAAATTGGGGTTTGGGCTTTACCCCAATAGATCTTGGCATCCTCGCTATGCGTTGAAAAACACTTCGGTGGAAAGATGGGGCGATATTGCGGAGATGACTAAAGTTCCCAATCGCAAAAGCATTTGGGAAAAAGAAAATATGTCTATTCGAAAAGTTCTCGACCTCCAGACCAGTCTGCCGTATCAAGACGACACACTTTCCCCGATCTTGTGGCTGGGAGACAGCTTCTCTCGCATCTACCAAACCGATGAGCCCACCAGTTCCGGTATCATTGCACACCTGGCGTACCGACTCAATCGCCCCTTGACCTCGTTGGTCAATGATGGCGGAGCATCCACGGTCGTGCGTCAACTATTGTCACGTCGGGGTGATCTGCTAATGCAAAAGAAATTAGTGGTGTGGACGTTTGTGGAACGGGACTTGAGATTTGGCGCAAAGGGCTGGCAAATAGTGGACTTGCCTGCTCAGTAATCCAATTTCCATATTGGAAATTGGCAGTAATGTGGTGCTATAATCAGAAAAATGCGGGGGCTGTACCTTATCTGCATTTTATGGGACTGCTTTTCTTCACTTTTCACAATAGGACAATCCATGGAAACTAGATTTTATGGTCTTTTTTTAACTGCATTGCTTGGCCTTTTTTCTATTGGAAAAAGTCTCGATATTACCGGAAATCCCCCTGTGCTGGTCATTGTGAATGATGCCGCAAATGCGAACCCTCAATTAGCCCAATTTAGGAATAACCTGAACATCACTTTGGCCAAGTCCTTTACCAGCACACTTGACACTGCCAGAAAAAACCTGTCGAAATACAAACAGCAAAAAGATCTCGCCCAAGGATTTGCCAATGCCAACGCTTATTCTATGAATTCGGCTACCTTACAAGGGTTTCAAAATTATTCACTCTTTGCAGTGGCTACGGGACTTATGGTGGGCGTACAGGCGCCCAGCACCAGTTTAAGTTACTACAGTAAAATTGGTGATGAAATCACTCGGAAGGGAGATGTGTATGCAGGTCTCGGCATCGGCATTACCTACCTAAATGTCGGCATCAATGCTGGGTTTCTCATGCCGGGCCTTTACGCTAATGCAAAATACGGCGGAGCAAAAATAAATCGTAATGGGTTTGGATTGGATTTCAAAGTCATGGGCATGGGCCTCAATTACCGTTTGCTGGATACAAAGAGCCTGGTGGGCTTGATCAAGTGGCGTGGTATTTCCATCGGATCTGGCCTGTACATGCAAAGCGAGAAAATCAATTTCTTAATTAAAGCCGATACCATTCAAAATGCGATTCCATTTGGAAAGGACTTGCTTGGGGCCGCAACCTCCAGTTCAGATTCTACCGCCCGAAAAGTTTTTCTAGACCAACTGGGTTTTACCAACGACCCAGGCATAAATCTTATCCCTAGCTTTAACATGGGCCAGGAAGTATCCACCTATACCATACCTGTTGATGCGGTAACTGCCGTCAGCGTTCTTTGGGGTTTGATAAATGTAACGGCCGGCGTGGGCTTTGACATGAATTTCGGATCAAATAAAATCGTATTGGAAGGCTTGGCCAAGGCCACTATCAAGACCGATACAACTAAGGCAAAATTCAATCCCGCCGATGTCAAAATAGATGGCAGCAGCAATAATGGACCGTCCTTTGCCCGACTGCGCGTCATGAGCGGACTCGGTATAGGCGTAGGTCCCGTTAAACTCGATATTCCCGTAATGTATTACGTGTCCAGCGGCTTGGCTTTTGGTTTAACCGTAGCAGTAGTCTGGTAGTTCAGATTAAGATTGGCCTGGAGACCCGTTCAGGCTGATTTTGAATCGGTAAGGAGACGTTTCGGGGCCAAGGACCAACAGCCCTTCCCTGCCTTGAAAAAATACTGGGCCAGGGCTGGCGTTCCCGCCAATTCGAACGCCATCCACTGAGGCGCCCAATTGGCTGCCACGATCCACCACGCCAATTTTGTCCCCGACTTTTACGATACTGACATGGTGCCGGGAAACCTGCAGCGGCGCCCGATCTTCGATTTCCAAATGATTGCTGACGATAGGATCTCGACTCTTTCGTCCAATCTTAAAGGGGAAAATCCCAAAACTTAATGGGTTTTGCGGCATGGCATCGGCAGCCTCGATAGTTATGCCTTCCAATAAACAAACAGTCTGCATTGTGGCCACATCCGGAACATTTATGACATCTCCGGAAATTCTTGATCCAGATGCTAGTCCCGCTTCCGTTTCCGCTCCTGATCCTGCACTTGTAAAACTGGGATCATTCATAGGCTGCTGATTTTTTTGTGTCTGGAGTCGGGCTTGCACCAATTGCATGTTCGATTCACGCAGGCGTTCAAAAATCCTTTTCAAGATTACCATGACGGCTTCTGGATGGTCCTTCATGGTGTTATAAAGATCGTCGCGGTGGATTTCACGCACCAAGGTTTCTTCTCGAGCCGTAACCGTTGCGCTACGCGGCATTTCGTCAATCAGGCTCATTTCACCAAAGGCTGCACCTTTTTCCAACCTGGCGATATGCACCTGCTTTCCCTCTAAAATTTTGGTTATTTCCACCAAGCCTTTTTCGATGATGTAGGCAAACTCACCAGGCTCATTCTCATGAATGATCACCTCATTGGCCGCGAACTGTCGCAAAGTGACGATACCACCCTCCCCATTAATTTTTTGCCCAATTGGCAAAAAGATTATAGGACAAGGGACTGGCTTATGCCAAGGTCAAATAGGGGTTTTCGGCGCTATGGCCTTTGGAAGACTGGACTGCGTAGAATTCGATTGGAGGGGGAATCCCCGACCCGGCCCTGTATATTGAAGTTGGTGCTGGGGGAGCGGTCGTTACGAAACGCTAGGTGCTTCCGAATACCAGCTAATGCGGTAATATTGAGCGTGGCCAAAGCGGTTTCCATACGAGCAACAGAAGCAAGTCCTGTATCGGTATTATAGCTAACTATGGCCATGAATACATAATTGCCCTGCGTTGTCACATATAAACGGATCCGACTAGTAGGATCCCCAGTAACCGAAGTATCCTTATATCCAGCCGTTGAAAAAGTATACTTTCCTAATTTCTTATCACTACTGTCTGTGCGCGCAAAATCGATTATAAAAGTGGAAGTATATATGGCCGCTATTTGTTTCGCGGTTAGTGAACCTGTAATTTTCTGACCCTGGCCGTAAGCGTCTGCTTCATTACTACCTGTGTCTGCGACTATAAATCCACTATCGTTCACTGGCATACCTGGAAAGGAGAATACCGACCAGCCATCTTGAAAGGTGATGGAAAAATCTTTTTTGGTGATTAGCAAGGGTGCACAATGCGTTTCATGAGGAAGGACCAATACAGTCGCAATGAAAAGACAAAACGTGGTTGAAAGCATAGGCAGGGCTTTTAATTTAAAATTCATGGTTCGCTCCAAAAAATTCAGGGTTGGACTGTAAAAACTAACCGGCCATACCTGCCTTTGTCACCCTAAAATCTGGAAGGAACTCCCCCGATCTGGAGGTTTTCCCTAAAAGCTTGAGGATTGAACCAGAATAATTGGATTTTCCAGCCCTTTGGATAGGCTGCATCATTACAACATTGAAATAATTTCCGATACAGAATGGCCCGCCTCATTCTTGATTCGTAGCATCAGTACGCCTGTTCCCAAGGTTTCCTTGGATAGGGTCAGACTAAAGGGTCCTTCTTTGCGGATGTTTTCCACCCTAGTACCCTGCATGGTCCAGGCTTCAATTGAATACACACCGGAAGTTGTCATTTTCAATTCCACCTCAGTGCTATTTTTCTGCAATGAATATTGGAACGCCTTAACCTCCTGGCCACCCACCATCCGCGCCAAGGAAACGGGCTCTGCAGGACCAAAATTATTCATCGTATAATCAGAGAATTTGAAGAAAAGTGTGTCCCCACTCAGTGCCTTGACCGCGGGATTCACTAGAACACGAACTACGCGGCCCACTTCCAGTCCCGATAGGGTTAAAGTGGCCTTTAAATTATCCGGTGAAAGAGCGACATTCGTGATCGTATGTGTCAATTGAAGGGAGTGATTCCCCTCCCCATAACCTGGACCTGCAATGTTCTTCCAACTGGTAATCTTATATCCCGTAGCCAGGGCGGCGGCCGGGTTAACCGGTTCGGTGAATTCCACTTCCATTTTCGTTGGACCCATGGAACGGACCGCAAGTATTTCCAAAACCGTTTTTTTATTTGGCACCAATTTGTGGAGGCAGGAATATAAGGGCTGTTTAAGGTATGTCCATCCACCGCTGCTGGCACTGCCACCCAGGCCAGCCACAATTAGAGTTGCGCTATCAGGCGCGACAAGAATTCTATATGCACCAGCCCGAAATCCACCAGTAACAAAAGTGAATGCACCTTGCCAATGGCCTTTGACTTTTTCCAGAAAAACTCGATCAATAATGCCATTGGTTATATCCGTAACAAACATTTGCCCGGCATATTTACCTTTTGGGATCAGTACAGATTCCCCCAATGAGTTGCTGATTTCATCGTGGGCGGCCCAGGCCGTAGGCGGGTATTCAACTTGGCCAGGAAGCTTTGCAAGTGACTTTGGCCCATCAAAGCCATACCATTGACCCTTTTCCATGCAAATGAACTTATCCGAAGGCTCCCAGTCGCCTTGATTGTCGGTAGTACAAATAGTTCCATCTGGACCAAGGGATGTGCCGCCGGTATTCCGGAGTCCGTGAACCATGAATTCATGGGTTTTGGTGACAGGATCATACTGGACCCAGGTTCCATGCTTTAACGGTTCAGGATCGCCGACACCCGTTGCCGCTGTATAGACGGTATCCGCGGGTTCGTAAGCATGAAATCCACCCAAGGTCCAATTGAATTTACCTTGATAATAAACCAGACCCATGGAAAACCAGTGTCCATAATCGCGAATACCCACTGGGTTGGCCTTATCATATTCTACGGAATAGGTCCAGCCCGCTCCAGTTGGTGCCAGTTTCCCAATTCGGTCCTTTTCGGTGACATAAATGCTTCCGTTCACCACCGTCACACCCAACGGTTCGCGCAAAGAAGCCGTGATTTGATTCATGGTGATATCGCTAGGTTTTGTAGCCGTCAATACTCCGGATAACAAAAATATCTGGCCATTTCTATTGGTGGCATTGCCGTATTCCTTAAAAATAGTCGTGGCCATGCGGCCATCGGGAAGCAGCGCAATTCCGCCAATCGAGTTTTTGTTGAACTGGTCGACCACCCAAGGGGAAGGCAAGATATCGTAATTGTCAAAGCCGGGATGAATCAGATGGGCAAAGGGAAATGCTGGTGGATTTGTTTGTGCCAGCGGTTCAGATACCATAAGCTGCAAGCCCAATCCCAGCCACAAACAAGTTGAATAAATCGGTTTTAATCTCACTGCTTTTACCTTTGTTAATACTTAAAAGAAAATTTTTAAAGCATCGATACTTTTTCGGAAAGTGCCAGGCCTGCTTCATTCTTGATGCGTAGCATAAACACACCTGTTCCCACGGCTTCTCGAGTCAGCGTTAAGCCAAATGGACCCGCTTTGCTTATGCTTGTTATTTGGGTGCCCTGCATTGTCCACGCTTCAACTACAAAAGCACCCGAAGTCGACATTTTCAATTCCACTCCATTGCGAATTTTGTGCAACGCGTACTGGAATGGCTTCACTTCATTACCACTAAGCATGCGCTTCAAGGAAACAACTTCCGCGGGACCATAGTTTGTCAGGGTGTAATCAGAATATTTGAACCAAAGGGTATCCCCGTTGAGCGCTTTAACCGTTGGATTCACAAAGATTCGAACGATGCGCCCCATTTCCAAACCTGTGAGTGTTAAAGTTGCCTTTAGATTATCAGCTGAAAGAGTCACGTTGGTAATGGCATGCGTCAAGGGAAGCGAGTTTCTCCCTTGCCCATATCCTGGACCGGGTATGTTTTTCCAACTGGTTACAGTGTAACCGGCCGCAAGGGCGGCGGCCGGATTAACCGGCTCAGTAAACTGCACCTCCATTTTGGTATTGCTCATGGAACGCACGGCAAGAATTTCCAATACCGGCTTATTGTTGGGCACCAATTTGTGCAGACCTGAATAGGCTTGCGCAGTATCTAAATATTTCCAACCACCACCACCACCACCGGTACATCCCACGATAAGCGTAGTACTATCCGGGGCCAAAATGATTCGATAAGGTCCGGCCTTAAAACCTGCGGTCACAAAGGTGAATGCGCCCTGCCAATGGCCTCGGACCTTTTCTAAGAAGATTCGATTGATAACGCCATTCGTCAAATCGGTAATAAACATTTGACCCGCATATTTGCCCTTAGGCATCAGGATAGCATCACCCATTGAATTGGTAATTTCATCATGTGGCCCCCAGACTGTGGGAGGACTTTCAGGTTGTCCCGTTCTCCGCATGGGAGCCGTTGGTCCATCAAACCCGTACCAATTTCCTTTTTCCATACAAATAAATTTATCGGAGGGTTCCCAGTCACCTTGATTGTCGGTAGTGCAAATAGTTCCATCTGGCCCGAGTGATGTTCCGCCCGTATTGCGCATGCCGTAGACCATGAATTCATGCGTCTTGGTGGTGGGATCATACTGTACCCAGGTCCCGTGTCTTTCTGGGTTCGAGTCGATATAGTTTCCATAATCATGGAATCCCCCTAAAGTCCAATTGAATTTACCTTGATAATAAATAAGTCCCATGGAAAACCAGTGCCCGTAATTTTGAAACGCGACTGCATTGGCTTTGTCATATTCAACTGAGTAGGTCCAGTTCGCCCCATTGGGCGTGAACTTTCCCAGTCGATCTTTTTCGACGACATAGATTGATCCATTGACAATGGTCATCCCTAGTGGTTCGCGCAAGGAAGTTGGGAGAGTGGTCACCGTTATTCCAGCCCGTGTTGTTGCAGTTAAAACTCCGGATAAAATAAATGCTTGCCCGTTTCTACCATTTGAACCCGTTTTACTTGTCCAGGTAGTCGTGACCATTCGGCCATCCGGCAACAGGGCAATGGCACCAATCGGATTTACCCCATCTTTATCCACAACCCAAGTGGGCGGCAAAATGTCATAATTGTCGAAACCGGGGTGAATGGAATGAGAAAAAGAAAACTTGTCTGAATACGTGGCTGTCACCGTCAACTGCAAGATGAGACCTAACCACATGTAAATGAAATGAAATGGTCTTGACTGCATAAGCTTCGCCCCCTAGAAAAATTAGACTATAGACCTAAATCTATATCCCAAATTCAATCTAGGCTGTACAATACCACTTTTTTCAGTGGTGCCTAAAGCATCGAAATCTTTTCCGAAACAGTCTCTCCGGCCTGATTTTGGATGTGCAGCATATAAACGCCAGTCCCTAAAGATTCCCGCGTTAGGGTCAGGTTGAACGGGCCCTCTTTACGGATGCTTCCCAACCGCACTCCCTGCATGTTCCAGGTTTCAACGGAATAGCTTCCGGCTGTAGCCATTTTCAGCTCCACGCCATTTCGGTTTTTGTGTAGGCCATACAGGAACGGCTTAACCTCATTGCCACCTAGCATGCGTTTAAGGGAGACAACCTCGGCGGGGCCAAAATTGTTCATGGTGTAATCGGAATATTTGAACCATAGCGTATCCCCACTCAGGGCCTTGACTGATGGATTTACAAAGACGCGGACAATTCGACCCGCTTCCAATCCTGAAATGGTAAGTGTAGCTCTTAAATTATCGGCAGAAAGGCTGACGTTTGTAACCGTGTGCGTCAGGGGAAGGGAGTTTCGACCCCCACCGTAACCGGAGTTCGCGATGTTTTTCCAGCTGGTAATCTTATATCCAGCTCCAAGGGCAGCGGATGGATTTACAGGTTCGGTAAATTCCACTTCCATTTTGGTGTTGCTCAAAGAACGAACTGCAAGAATTTCTAAAACAGGCTTGTTATTCGGTACCAATTTATGAAGGCATGCATAGGCTGGTGCGTTATCAAGGTAACGCCATCCACCCCAACCTCCCACTCCAGCTAAGATTAGATTTGTACTATCCGGAGTCAAAAGAATGCGATAAACGCCGGCTTTAAAACCACCGGTTAAAAAGGTGAACGCGCCCTGCCAATGCCCATTGACTTTTTCCATAAAGACTCGATTGACAACACCATTGTTCAAATCCGTTACAAACATTTGACCCGCGTATTTTCCCTTGGGAATCAAAACAGATTGACCTAAGGAATTGGTGATTTCATCATGTGCGCCCCAAGCAGTTGGAGGGCTCTCAACTTGGCCCGGCAACTTGGTTAGTGAAGCAGGGCCATCCCAGCCATACCATAAACCTTTTTCCATACAGATAAATTTATCTGATGGTTCCCACTCGCCTTGATTGTCAGTGGTGCAAATGGTGCCTTCAGGGCCTAATGCCGTTCCTCCTGTATTGCGAAGCCCGTGCACCAAAAACTCGTGAGTTTTGGTGACGGGATCGTATTGAACCCAAGTGCCGTGTTTTTGGGGCTCAGGATCCACAAATTCACTGTATTGGGTGAATCCCCCCAACGTCCAGTTGAATTTGCCTTGATAGTAAACAAGTCCCATGGAAAACCAATGGTAGAAGTCTTTGACACCCACTGGATTGGCTTTGTCATATTCAACGGAATAGGTCCAGTTCGCTCCGTTGGGAGAGAATTTGCCCAGCCGATCCTTTTCAACCACATAAATGGCACCGTTTACCACAGCAACACCAAGGGGCTCACGCAACCCACCGGTTAAGGGAGTTACCGTAATATCGGATCGCTTCGTCCCAGTCACAACACCGGAAAGAATGAAAGCTTGACCATTTCTGTTGGTGGCGCTGGCGCCTCCTTTATAAACTGTTGTGACCATGCGGCCATCCGGCAGTAACGCGATGGCACCGATCGAATTGACGTTTTCCTGGTCCACTACCCATGTAGGAGGCAGAATGTCGTAATTATCAAAGCCGGGATGCGCCAAGCTTGAGAAGGAAAACTTAACCTGCGAGAAGGCTGCAGTAGCCGCTAACTGCAAACCTAAACCCAACCACAATGCTGTGGAATGAAATCGTTTTGAACGCATGGAATTCTCCCCTAAAATGGACTGGGCACTTTTGGCTATAATCTATATCCCAATTTCAAAACGTGCCGCATAATACCACTGTTTAAAGCGGTCGGTAATCGGTAAAAAAGTAGGGACTGAGGTGTAGGTATTTGTCCTCAAATAATCGCTGGCCACCTGTAGGTAAATCATGCCATACGCCCATTTTTTCTTGGTCAACAAGGACCAGTGCCAGTCATCAGCATGGATGGGTTTAAAGGTTTCGGCTTTTTTACCAACCAAGTCGTAAGTTGGGAGCAGGCTATAGACCAAATTCCGGCTGTCATTGGGCCAAGGATTGTTATAGTACTCAAACTGCAACGAGACCAAATCAAGCATTTTGAATGCGGGTAGGTTCATTCCGAACATCAAAGGGGCCCGTTGTTTTACATCCGTGTAGAACAATGGCTGATTTTGCAAACCCAAAACCCCCAATTCGCCAAATATCTTGAGATCCTCGGGGCCAAATATTTTTGGATTTCCAAGCAAGGATTTGAAATCCAGTGAGGCCATAAACATCATTTTGATGCCTTGGTAAGTGAAATAATAATCCTCTCGGGGATGGACATACGGCCCATCGAGATACTGATCTTCGGTGGAGCGCACATATTCCTTCACGCCTAAGGAATCAAAGTTCGGGCTTCCCTTTGTTACCGAGGATTCTACTACGAATTTTTTATTGACTTTATCCCACCAGAGATTTTCATTAACTGTGGGGACACTGTCCGCAGCTAAATAAGTACCCCGAACCTGATCGAAATACTTCTTAGCCGTCGGCTTTGAATCTTGAGTTAAATAGTGTAAGGACGCATCCATATTCGGTGTCCAAAGGGAATTTTCATACCGCTTAGCCTTTAAAATATCAAGGCCGGCAGAGTCGGTATACGCATATTCCTGCAGGTCTTGCCACATCCCCTGAAGATGTCCCCCTGCAAAAGCCGGCCTTACAGTGTCTAGTACCGCCACACCGGAAGAACTGTTTACGGAGTACACCGCACTATTTGCGGGGAGCCCTTCAAAAGTGACAAGGTGATTTGCATCGCGCTTGGGCCTTACCCTGCTGGGTTTCATGGGGATCAAGTGGTTGTAGGATGCCCCGGCTCCGAGTTGTAAGGCTTCCCAAGGTTTAAAAGTGACGATATAGCTCGGGGTCAAATCGAACATGGGCGCATAATCCCTTTCAAAGAAAAGGGTCAAATCTTGGGCGAGCTTGCCATCAAAGGCGTCCCAATGCAATCGAGCGCCTTGCGCCATATAGAATGCCCCATTAACAAAACTCCAGCTCCCCGGGCCACCGGTGAAAACCAAGCCGGGATACGTAGAGGAACGAAAGAGATATTCTCCAAGATTTGCGGCATCTTTGTTGTATTTCATTGGAAAGAAGCCAAATTGCAGGTAAAAGTTCTTCTTCTCCTCAAGACCAAAATGGTATTTCCCGGTGGCTTGAGTAATACCAGGACCAAACTGGGTATTTACGGTGAATGCCGCAGAAGCTCGATTGGGGAAAGGATTCCAAAAAATACCACCAACGCCAACCGACATTTCAAAATCATTGTTTGCTACTAGGCTTTGCGTCAAGGAGACGCCTAAACGGCTGAAAGGGGCGGCCTTTACGTCCGCGATTACTTCGTCTCGATCCTTGCCCTTGATGACTTGGCCGAACTCCCATGCCGCACCCGTTTTTAACGGCTCCCGTTTGACATCCAATTCTGCCCAAGCAGAATAGACAGAAAATAAGCCAGCTATTACGGCAACTTGTCCTTTAAAAAACATATGTCATCCCTTATTCTGTTTCTGAAATCTGGTTTCAAATCTATGAATTCAAACAACAAGGGAGGGCTATTCGCCCTCCCTTCTCAAAAAATTAAACTTCCAATTAGAAGCGCTCAACTCTTTTCGTTACAGTCTTATTGGCTGTTGTCACCTTCACGAAGTAGATTCCAGCTTTGGCCACCTCTGGAAACTCATAACGCATTGGATGGTTGTTTTGTTTCATGGCAACCAGTTTACCACCAACATCATAAATGCGTATGGTATGTTTGCCTGCTCCATTGATTGTGACCGAAAAATCCACTGCCAGTTTCTCCGAGAAATCAACATCTTTAGCATGGAGTTCCGAGTTACTCTGAATCTCAATCCCAGTAACACCCTGGCAGCAATTGGTACACGCAACGGTTGCGGCAGAATTGTAATTTGTGGCGGCTTTGGTCATACAACCAGCCAAGTCCCAGCCCCCACCGGCCCAGGTAATTCCACGATAAATCATTTCCTGCACGTCAGCTCGTGCTAGAATGGTTTGCAGATGGCCAAATCCGGATTCCCAAAAGCGACCACCCATTTCACTGTCATTGATCCAAACATAGGGAAGGGTTTTATGTGTGGAGCTGACCATCTTGGGATCGACACTTAGCAGCACTTTATTGTTGACGTTGTCTTCCGGAGCCGGATTCGCGTACTGATACCATTCCTCGGATTCCATCAAAAAGGAATCCGGAATCTTACCCATGATATCCGCGTACTTGGCATCGTGAGATAAAGTCGAGCGAGTCATAGTTGCAGGTACCCAATTTGCGCTGCCCACATAAGTTGTGCTGATCCAGTTTATGAACCAAGGCCAGGATCCGGGTCCACCTGTATCGGTCGTGGCATGCCATCCGGCGGTTCCGCCACCCGCAGTTATAAACGCCTGTATGACCGCCTTTTGAGATGCATTCAAAAGGACTCCAACTCCAGAGACATTGTTCATAACCAAGCACTGGACACCCTTCAAATTCGCGGCAGTTATATCTGCAGGAGATGGGGTATCAAACACTTCAAACGAATGGCTGTCAGGATTGTTACCGAGGCCGAAATACTTTACAAGTTCGGCACCCTGCGCTACGGTTTCATGCCAATGAGTCGGGCCGCCATTGGATAGCACAAACACCTTTTTCAGTTTAGGGACTTTTTGCCCATCGCGAATGATCTGCCCCGAGCTAACGGATGCGAAGCCGAGGATTGCTGCGACAAGGACCACACGCAGCTTCAAAAAATGACTTAAACTCATGAAAACCCCTTTGTTTAGAACACAGACTCAAAGCCTCTAATCCCTTTTGGCAGGGAGATAAATTGGAATATATTACCTTACCCCCAATTTCACATCTCTTTTCCTCTTAATTTTTTAACTAATTCGATTATTTCCTCAAATAAATTCTCGAAATCCATAAGCATAATTTGAACAGCCGGTGTATTTTTAACAAATCTGAATTCAAGCTTTGGTTCATTCCGAGCGATTTTTTTCTATTCAACAATAAGGTGATGCCATGAAAATACTTTTATCCATTATGCTTTTGGCCATGGGTGCCTCATTCGGTCAAGCCTGCGGAGACCGAGCTTGTGATGATGCCGCCGTGTCCGCCATTTTCGCGGCAAATAACCGGCCTAAACCGGCTGATGCAACAAATCTTTCTGGCCGCGTGACGGTTTTAAATATACTGGACTCCAACATTACAACTATTCCGGCCGACATTGGCCGCCTAGTGGTGCTGCATGACCTCACCATTCGGTTTACTAAAATAACCACTTTACCTGCTGCAATTGGGTTGATTAATATCGTCCGGAATGTGGTCATAACGGATAACAAGCTTCTAACCACCTTGCCCGCGGAAATAGGCAATTGGGGAGCAAATACCACCAAGATCGTGTCCCTAGATCGAAACGCACTTACGTCTGTGCCTTCTACCATTGGAAACTGGACCGCCCTCGAAGCGTTAACCCTTTCTGGAAACAAACTGACTACCGTACCAAAGGAAATTCAGCAACTGGATAATGGATATTTTCACACCCTGGACTTGAGCCACAATGTTATCAGCTCCCTTCCGGTAGAAATCGGTGGAATTGCAAATCTGAATATTTTACACCTAAGCGACAATAAACTTATGGAAATCCCCGCAGGCATTTTCAATTTCACTCAGCTTTGGACTTTGGAATTGGCGAACAACCTGATCACCAGCATTCCTGCAACTATTTCAACTCGAACTGTGCTAACTGTATTGGATCTTTCAGGAAATAAAATTACGGCCATTCCCACGCAAATTTCAGGCGCATTGAAATTAACCAAGTTATTATTGGCCAACAACCAAATCACTACCTTGCCTTCCGTTCTTTGGAGCATGACTCAGCTGACCGAGCTCAATCTTAAAGGAAATCAAATCACCACCATTCCCACTGAAATCAATAAGTTAACGGCGATGAAACGGTTGATTTTATCGAGAAATCAAATTACTGATTTGCCTCCCTCGATTATCGCCTTGAACGGGTTGTATGGCATGGAAATAGGTTATAACAGAATGTGTAACCTTCCGGCACCGGTAGTGACTTGGGCGGACCAGAATTCCATCGACAGCGTTGCCTGGCTCAGTACACAGACTAAGAATGGAACGACTAGCTGCTCCGGCGTTAGCACATTGGAGCAGGATTCCCCGGCTGAGTCCTATCGGATGACCAAAAACCTAAGGGAACATACTGTAACCTTTTTTCATAAAGAGGGTCCGAGTGAATTGGCGGTATATTCCACCACGGGAAAACTACTGACTTCATCGACCTCCAACAAAAACCCGGTGACCTTTAATTACGGTCCTTTGGCTAAAGGGATCTATTTGGTGCAGTTTAAATCCAAGTCGGAAACGCGCCTACAAAAATTGGTATTGGAGTAGACATTGAAATCTAGCGGGCACCTCCCTTTGTGTTCCGCTTAAACCAGCTTATTTTCACGCTCGAATTGAACAGGGGCAGTGTTATGCCCCCAAATTCCCAAATCCTATATCTCAAATAGCTCCAACTGTGGAGATTAATTGGTTAACTCGGAAACTCTCCAATGAGTATATTTAGGGGAAAATGAAGGCGTGTGTTCCAGATTTGATAAATAAAACATGAAACCCATCTTTGACTTTCTGGATTATCGGCTTTTTCTAACCGAATATTATCAATTCCGTAAGGCGAAAGATGATGGATATACGTATCGCGCCATGGCGAAGCAAATGGGGTTTGTCTCTTCTAATTATTTAATGCTCGTCATGCAAGGCAAGCGCAATCTCGGGAAAGATAGCCTGGTAAAAATTTCAGCAGGCCTTGGTCTACGTAAAAAAGAAGGTCAATATTTTTCCTATCTCGTTTTTTTCGACCAGGCCAAATCCGATGTCGAGAAGAATTATTTTTTTGCCCTGATTGCAGCTTTCCGATCCAAATCCCAAATCGTCAATATTCACACCGATAAATTCAATTACTACGACAAATGGTACAACCCGGTTTTACGTGAAATTGTAAAGTACCAGTCCGCCAAGCTCGACCTTAAAACCATTGCAGAGTCGGTTTCGCCACCTATCCTTCCTAAAGAGGTAAAGAAGTCCCTAAAGCTGCTGCATGATTTGGAATTGCTCAGGATAAATAAAGCTGGCAGGATGGAGCAAACTTCAGATTTGATCAACACGGACCGAGAAGTGCAGTCATTGGCGGTACGCAACTTCCATAAAAAAATGAGCGATCTTGGGAAGGCGTCCATTGATACTGTGGAACCCCATGCCCGGGAAATTTCATCCGTTACAATGAGAATTTCTGAAAAGGGCTTCGACCAAATTAAAAAGCGTATTCAGGATTTCCGTGAAGAGTTGCTGCAAATGGTCAAACTGGATCGACAAGATGATAGAGTGTATCAATTGAATTTTCAGCTTTTCCCGGTTTCCAAAATGCCTTTGGAGACCGAACCATGACGATGCGTTGGACAGCACTGCTAAGCGCGGCCCTGTCCCTGTTGGTGTTCGGCTGCTTTGAGTCTCCGTCGAATGGTGGATCTGGAACCGGAACAGGAAATGCCTTGTCTGCATCCTTAGTCTTTACGGATGGTTCTTCGGCAGCCTATGTGCCTGTGCGCGTGCGCAATAAAGGCTATTTGCAATCAGCTCCCAATCCTTATCTAGGTAAGACCGCGGCCTTTTCATGGGATGGAGTAACAGATGGAAAAGGCAATTTCAAATTGGATTCCTTGCCCACTGGCTCCTATGTTCTGGAAGCCAATAATGGTCATGTCGGTTTAGTTTGGCGCTTTGACGTCACGGAAAAACCAAGCAAAATCCACCTCGATACC
Source organism: Fibrobacteria bacterium (assembly GCA_043732185.1). GTDB lineage: Bacteria > Fibrobacterota > Fibrobacteria > UBA11236 > UBA11236 > Chersky-265. Next base: position 52,466 of record JAYTHY010000112.1, on the reverse strand, counting down.
TTGGATCTGTTGGGTGCCGTCACCGGCCTTATTCATGCCAAAGGGGAAATTGCCGGTCCCGTTTATGTTCAGGTAGAGGGGCTGCAAAGACTGGTACTGGTGAACCCGGGCTCCAATAGCTTCACCATTAAAGACCTTCCGCGTGGTGACTACAATTTGCATTCCAGTCTTGTTGCGGGCGATTCCGATATTTCAAGCATTTCCACAGTTACCGTCGTCCCAGGAGAAACGACCCCTTTAACAACATTGGAAACGGCGCGTGGATTTCCCAATTGGAAATATACTGCGAATTTGAATTTAAATACCACACCGCGTGGAGTGAACATTCCGGATAATGTGTTAGCCTTTCCAATGCTAGTGCGATTGGAAGGCCCAGCTTTTCCATTCAACCAAGCAGCCGTTGATGGGTCGGACCTACGCTTCACCAAATTGGATGGTACTCCACTGAACTTTGAAATCGAACGCTGGAATAGAGACAGTCTCAAAGCGGAAATCTGGGTTGCCATGGATACGGTTTACGGTAACAGCGAAACCCAAGGGCTAACCATGTATTGGGGCAACAAACTCGCCGCAGGAAAATCCGCTGGCCCAGCGGTTTTTGATACGGCCAAAGGTTTTCAGGCGGTTTGGCATATGCGCGAAGACCGTTCGGGTGTGGGTCAAGCATCCCTTTATCGCGATGCCACCGGCCACGGATATAATGGAATGGATTCCATTCAGGCGAGTGGAAAAGACGGAATTATTGGACTCGGCCAGGAGTTTAGCGGGGACTCGGATTATATCCATATCCCTCATTTTGTCACGAGCCTTTCCAAGCAAAGTTTTTCCATCTCACTTTGGTTTCGGGTAGCTGGACCGGGTGGCACTATCTTAGGCCAATACAGCTCGGATGGACTGTGGAGCACTAGGGAAAAGTCCCTATACTTTGGTGATGGAACACATATCCTACCACCCAATACTGGCGGCCAATGCAAAGACCAGCCCATTACAGCCGGCCGCTGTGTTAATGGCCTCATCCCTTCTTTTGTGGCATATTCGGGTGGCTATACTGTCAGTGACCAAGTCGTGGGTGTGAACGAATGGCACAATCTTGCCTTCACTTGGGCTAGTGTAGCCGAACCCGGAAAATTTTACCTTGATGGAACTCTACTCGGACTGAATTACTCCGACTTAGGCCCAACTGAGGACAGCACTACATTCGATATCTATTTGGGCAAACCAAATGGCTTAGAAAGCATCGCCTATTTTAAAGGTTGGATGGACGAAGTACGCATCTCGCACGGAATCCTGGATGCCAATTGGATTCGGTTGTCCTTTGAAAGCCAGCGTCAAAATTCAAAACTTCTGAAGATTTCTATTCCCAGCACCCCTTGAGTCCATAGTTTTTCTGGACCTGTTTAGGGTTCTCATTAAAACAAAAAACCAGAATTGGTAAATCTTCTATTAAATATGGTCTGCCTAATGGGATAATCGGAATAGATTTGGATAAAAGATTTTATCCGATGCAATTAGGGGAGCTGAATGGTAAACCTAAAACGAATTCAACTTTGCCTGTTCATCGCAACGCTTTTCAGCACCTTCTTCTCCGCTCAAGATTTGAGCCATGCGGCAGTCACAAAATTATTCGATTCCTCAGCAAGTATTGTCGATGAGGGGGATGGATATTATTGCAATGGGAAAAGGATTCGCCTGTTACGCATCCACCAGTCTTCTGCTTTGTTCAAACAAAATAATTCGCAAATGCGCGGGACTTCCCCAAACGCCCAAAGTGTCGAGCAATTATTTCTAGAACCCAAAAATGGCGGACGGGTTTTAGTGCAAAACCGTATCATCGTATGTTTGCAACCAGGCGCGAACCTCGCACCTATTCTGGAAAAATCCGGAACTCGATTCGTTGAAAAACTGCACTTGGATAACACCTTTGTATTAGAATGCGACAGCAATGCTCTAAAAATTTCCGATAGGATTCATGGTCTACCAAATGTGATATGGGTGGAGCCGGATTTTATCGCAGAAGTTCAGCCCGATTTTCTTCCCAATGATCCGTTGTTTAACAAGCAATGGTATTTACAAAATACCGGCCAGTATGGTGGAAAGGTTACGGGCGATTTAAACGTGGTACCTGCCTGGGATATTTCCATGGGGAAAAAATCAGTAACGGTTACCATATTCGATGAAGGGGTATCACAGGGACATCCCGACATTCCTCTGTCGCCCTTGAGTAAGAACTTTGTCGATAATCCACCAACCACAAATGTTACCCCAGAAACCGATTCCAGCACACATGGAACCAATTGCGCGGGTTTAGCTGGCGCTACCGGCAACAATGGCATTGGAATTAGTGGCGTGGCGCCCAATATTACCATCCTGGCCGTAAAAGTTTTGGACTGGCCGAAAAGGAAGTTTGCTTCTAGTACTAGTATCGCCAATGCCCTGTTTTACGCTGGTGAACATTCCGATATCGGGAGTATTTCTGTAGGCGTATTCAACTCCAATACCGTGAGGGCCGCAATTACTCAACTCGTTAATACGGGTCGAAATGGAAAAGGTTACTTACTTTTTAAATCTTCCGGAAACGACAATGCAGATGCAGTGGATGATCCCGGTGACATGGCAGAAGTCATTTCAGTCGGTTCAGCTACAGACGATGGCTTTAGGGCCAGCTATAGCAATTGGGGTAGAGCGGGAACCAAAACCGTCGACTTTTTAGCTCCAATTTCTGGGGGACCAGGCTGGACCACGGACCTTCCCGGAGCACTAGGCGAGGATCCCACCGATTATACTTGGCAGTTTGGCGGCACCTCTGCTGCAACACCTTTGGCAGCAGGAGTTGCAGCCCTAATTCTATCCGTCAATCCAAATTACACTCGAGCTGAAGTCTTGGATATCATGCACTCCACATGCGACAAAATCGGCGGGGTCACCTATGTCAATGGCGTGCATCCGGAATATGGATATGGCCAGCTCAACGCTGGCGCAGCGCTCAAGAAAATACCCGTTGGCATCCGCACGCAAGCTTCTTTTCAGAAAGAATTGGCGCACGGCACGATCCTGGAAATGCGAAAAACGGATCGTTCCATCACCTATACGCTTGAGATTATTGAAGCAACTGCCGTGCACTTGGAAATCATTCAGCCCACCACCGGAAAAGCCTATCAAATATGCAATCAATATCTTGAAAAAGGTCGGCACGCTTTTACTTACGATTTGCCCATTAATCAGGCAGGCATATACATTTATCGCTTCCGAGCTGGCAAAACATCGTCTTTGGGAGGTATACTACTAACACAATAAACCGCCGGTAAAATTCAAACGATTTTGAAAGGGCCATAAGGTATTTTAGTCACAAATGAAAAAAATTATACTGCTCCTATTGGTCAATATTGGTATTTGCTGTGGACAACCATGCACGAGTCGAGCTTGTGACGAATCAGTTATCACAGCCATATTCACGGCCAATGGTCTAACTGTAAAATTAGCGGACATCACCAATGCGCCAACGGGTCGGGTCAATGCCCTATCCTTGATTGATTCCAATATCAAGGTCATTACCGGAATTGGCCGACTCGTTGAACTCAGGGACTTGACCATTCGATATACTCAGTTGACTCAGTTGCCCACGGAAATGGGCCTCCTAATCAATTTGAGAAATGTGGTGTTCACGGACAATAAAAAATTGACTTCCTTACCAAAAGAAATCGGTCTCTGGCAAAACATTTACATCATGACTTTGGACAGAAACGCATTGGCCTCCGTTCCTGCAGAAATAGGACAGATCAAGCAATTGAATGGGTTGACATTGAGCGGTAATCGCTTGACCACCGTACCGGCGGAAATGCAAAATCTTGATCATCCTTATTTTCATGTGCTGGACTTAAGCGACAACCTTATCGATTCCTTGCCTGTGGAAATTGGCGGCATCCTTGGAATCAATTACTTACGTCTGAGCAAAAATAGACTGACACATCTCCCCGCTGGAGTACTTGCCTTTCAAGATTTATGGTCCTTGGAAATTGCCGACAATCTCTTAACCTCCATTCCCGCCACTATTGGAAATGTGAAAACCTTTAAAGAATTAGACTTTTCCGGAAACAAAATTACGGTCCTACCAGCTGAAATTGGCAGCCTTCCCAAACTCAATAAATTAATCATGGACAACACATTGATCACGGCTTTACCTCCCACGCTTTGGAAAGACACTTTGATTGCGCATTTAGAATTGAAACAAAATTTGCTGACTAGCCTTTCCACAGATATCAGCAAGCTGAAAAATTTGAAAAGGTTGCTATTGTCGAAAAATCAAATTACAGCGCTTCCCGCATCCATTACTGCTTTGACGGGACTGTATGGGTTGGAAATCGGCTACAATCGGTTGTGTGGGCTCACTGGGCCGGTGCTCACCTGGGTAGATCAAAATTCAATCGACACAACCGCTTGGCTACAAACACAAACAACCAATGGCACTGCGCCTTGCTCCGGCGTGAGCACCATACCGCAAGTAACGCCTTTTATGTCCGAGCAAATGCAGGTGCACAGCCAAAGCCATACCTTGACATTTTCCCAAGCCCAGAGAGCCACAAAAATCGTCCTACAATCCCTCACGGGAAAGCGTACGGAAATTTCCGCTACATCCTTGAATCCTGCCACTTTCAATTATGGCAGTTTGCCCCATGGGATTTATCTCATCCAGATTCGTTCTTTAGCCCAGCCTCAGATACAGCCCGCAAACCGTTGGTTCAAGGCGCTGCTCGACTAATTACGTTCAACCACAAATCTAAATCCATTTCCAGTTCTAGTTGTGGGTTGCCAGTTTAATCGGTGCCTAAACTCGGATCGGTTTCGCTGTTCACCAATGCAGGAAGGACATGCGTCGTATAGCAATCCGGGCATAGAGAGTGCGTGAAATCCGCACCGGTGTGCGCTGTAAAATAAGCCTCCACGGTTTCCCAGTATTCTTTATCGCCACGAATTTTTTTACAGTACATACAAATAGGAAGCAATCCCTTAAGCAATCCGATTTGGCTTTGGAATTCCATGATTCGTTCGGCTACTCTGACACGAACAGAAAGCGTATTCAAATCAATTGGCTTTGAAAGAAAATCATCGACACCCGAGTCCATGGCCTCCTGAATTTTATCTTCCCCTTCAAGGGCAGTGATCAAGATGAAGTACGTATATTCCGAACTTTTTCGGGCGCGCACACGTTGGCAGATTTCAATTCCTGACATTCCTGGTAAACTCCAGTCGCAAATCACTACAGGAAAACGGTCAGCAACGTAGGTCATCCAAGCTTCGTGACCTGTGGAAACGGCACTCACTTCATGGCCCATACGCAACAGGAATCCCTTCAAAAGCGCCAAATTAACTGGATCGTCCTCGACAAGCAGGCATTTCAACCGATTACGCCCTTTCTTGTATGTGGCATCGGAGATTGCCTTTATTCTATCATTATTGTGACTTTAAATCCCGGAACCGAGGCATTTTATATGGTAACCAATAATAGTGCGCGCTCGGGAAACTCCCGGAAAATTTTGATTGTAGATGATCATCCAGTCGTACGTCGGGGTTTGTCAGCATCTCTTGCCCAGTCCCTGGATTGGCAAGTCACGGGGGAAGCCAGCGGAGTTCAAGATGCCCTAAAGGCTATTCGTAAGGAAACTCCCGATTTGGTACTGTCTGATCTTGAGTTGGAAGACGGTAGTGGTTTGGACCTAATCGCCGCATTGAAGGAGGAATACCCAGATTTGCCCGTCGTCATACTTTCCATGCATACTGAGGACATCTACGCGGAGCGTGTTATCCGCGCTGGTGGAAAAGGGTATGTGATGAAAGACGAGGATCCTGATAAAATGATGGATTCCATTCGCGCGGCATTGTCCGGAGAAGTGGTATTGAGTAACCGAATGAAAGATAAAATTCTTTTGGGCCTATCCGGAAAAACCCGAAACACAGAGGCCAAGCTCGAAGACTTATCGGATCGCGAACTTCAAATTTTTAGATTGGCCGGTGAAGGGCTTCCAACTCGAAAAATGGCCGAAAAACTTTGCCTAAGCTCAAAAACAATTGAAGCCCATCTAGCCCATATTCGCCGAAAACTTGTAATTGATTCAGGAATGGAATTACGCCGATTGGCTTTTTCGACGTTTGCGCAGAAATCCGATAAAAGTAAATCCATTCCGTGACTCATCATCCGATAGCCGGATAGGCGCTTTCCCGATAGCGAACACTAGTATTTTTTAAGCAATTAAATAGGGCTTGCTCCTGATTGTTTTGATTGGTTTGGTTTTTATGTTCACTAAGATGCCTTCCAAAAAATCATGGGAATGAAAGTATGAGGAATTCAAGAATTCCAATACTTGTGATCGAGGATGAGGAATTGGTATTAGAAGTGATTTGCCTCCTCTTGGCGCAAGAAGGGTATCTGCCATTACCTGCGAAAGACGAAGAATCCGCTTTAAACCAGGTAAAAGTATTTGCGGGAAAAATACCGCTGCTCTTAACAGATATGCGATTGCGCAAGGGAAATGGACCGGAGGTGGCTAAAAACATCAGGTCGCTGCAGCCTGAAATACGGGTCATCTATATGTCGGGTTATCCAGCTGCTGAATTCTCTTTCCTGGATTGCCTGCGGAAAGATGAAGCCTATCTAGAAAAGCCATTCAAGATGGATCAATTCCGGTTACTAATTCCCTTCAGTATGGCAGCTAAAAGACCTGGGTCGAAACAGTCGGATACTTCCGCCTGAATTCTTCAAAGGTAAGTTGAAAAAGCTTATTCAATGTTTCCATTTCAATCCCAAATTCACTGCGTGCATTTCTAAGCTGCAACACCTCCAACCGACGAATAGATTGGTGCAAGGCAATGGCGCCCATGGTTCCACAACTTCCCTTCAGCTTGTGCAATGCTTTATTAAGCTCATCCTGGGATTCGTTCTCGAAATGCTCTCTTATTTTAATAAAAATGGATTGGCTCGAATCAAGAAACAGCTGCAAAAGTTCAAGTACAGTCTCTCTACCAGCGTCCGTTCCGTCATCCAGCTTGGACAACCGCTTCCACTCGATTACACTAGAACCTGGATCCAAGTTTATTACGGGTTGATAGATATTTGCATTAATCTGAGGCATTGGAAGCGATTCGGGCACGGTTACTTTTTCTCCGGCAATCAGCAAATGCCCATTCCAGCGTCGCAAAACAAATTCGATTTCCAAATCTGTAAATGGTTTCGCGATATAGTCATCCATACCTTCCGAAATACATTTTTCCCTAACCCCGTCCACTGCATGGGCGGTTAGAGCAACAATTGGAAGTCGCACCTCCCCTGTTTCCGTTGCCCGAATTTTTCGGGTTGTTTCAAAACCATCCATATCCGGCATTTGGCAGTCCATGAAGACTAAATCGTACGCCTTCATTGCCACCGACCTAAGGGCCGATGTGCCCTCAGAAACCGTATCCACTATGCATCCCAGTCTTTTGAGCATCGAAGCCGCCACAATTAAATTCACTGGATGATCATCGACGACCAAAACGGCAGGAGCTTTACACCAGCCCAGGGGCGCCCTCCCACTTGTAATTCTACCTTCAAAACCATTTCCTTCATTTGATAGTGATGGCTCGGTAAGCGACATCAATAATTCAGCAGTGAAGTAAAAACAACTTCCCTTACCCACGGTACTTTCCAACCAAATTTTTCCGCCCATGCGTTGGACAATTTCCTTACTTATTGCCAAGCCTAAACCCGTACCACCTGATCTTCTTGAAAGTGTAGCGTCCCCTTGCTTAAACGGCAGAAATAATCCTGAAAACAAACTGCTGGCGATGCCGGGACCTTGATCCTCCACCTCGAATCGAATTCTACAAATGTCCTCAATTATCTCTTCTAGAATGAGCTTCAGCGTTACTCTTCCCGAGGATGAGAATTTTACCGCATTGCCTAATAAATTGATCAAAACTTGTTGAAGTTGAACGGGATCCCCCACAAAAGATTCCGGAATATCCGAACCAATTTCGTAATGTATTTCGATGTGTTTCGATTTTGCCTGTTCAACTAAAGGCGCAAGACTCCCGGAAACCACGGAACGTAAAATGAATTCATCGTGAGCCAGCTCAAATTGGTCGCTTCCCAGTTTTGAATAATCAAGCACCTGGTTAATAATAGCGAGCAGGTATTTACCGCTCTCTTGTCCAATTTGAACATGCGCCTCCTGGCTATCGCTTAAGCCGGAACCTTGTAAAATGGAAAGCATACCTAAGACACCGTTCAAAGGTGTTCGGATTTCATGACTCATATGCGCCAAGAATTGTGATTTGGCTTCATTCGCGGACTCCAATTCAGCTTGGGTTCGCTTTTGCGCAGAAAGATCCATGGCCACTACCAAAAAGCCGGCATCATCGGGCAAACTGGAGAATCCGCGAAATATTGGGACCTGACTTCCATCTTTTCTCTGCCAAATAATTTCATGAGGCTCTAGCTTCCCAAACTTGAGGCTCGCAGCATCAGCTGTCTTATGAGCAGCTTCATTTCCAGGAACAATCAAATGGTCGACGGGAATGCGATGCTTGAGATCTTCTACCGAATATCCCGTCAGCAATAGAAAGGCATTGTTCGCTTCAACGACCATACGATGTTTATCGACAATGGCCGCAGCAAGGACATTGGAGTCAAACATCGTTCTAAAACGAGATTCGACTGTTCGCAGCTCGCTCTTGGTTAGATGCAGTTCTTCCATGTCGATTACCATCCCTAAAGCTCTATCCGGTTCGTCCATTAGGCTCGCGTACACGAGACTGGCAATACGGCGGCCATCTTCCAAAATCCAGTCTCGCTCGAAAGGACCAATTTGTCTTTGTGCCAAAAATTTTTCCTGGTTCTTACCGGCAGAGGCAATATATTCTGGTGTGGCCAATTTAAGGATTTCAATTTTCCCGGATTCTAGTTCCTCCCGAGACTTTTCAATCAAGGCTAAAAAAGTGTCATTAGCTTCACGGATAATTCCCTTAAGATCTGTAATGTAAATCCCAATTAATTTGCTATTCCATAACCCCCCATAACGGGAATCGCGGTGCTTTAAGCGCGCAGCAATAGCTCGTTGCGATTCCAGCAAAATCGCGGGTGCGAATGAACTGACCGCAGCGGCGAGTGGAAACAAATGCAAAGACACCAGACCTCGAATGTTCATCGACCCGCCGATATTAATCGGGCCAAAACCTTTGACTGCACACCATGTCGCAAAGGCATATACTCCCAGTAAGTGAACGGTTACCCCACGCATTCCGAATCGAACGCCAGACCAAACGAGGACGGGAATGATTAGATAGGGTGACGGTCGAGGCAACGAAAATAGCGCGGTTTCCGTTTCCATAAAAGCTACCACGAGAATCAGTACGCCCAGAGCTGTACAACCCATAAATTCTATGCGATTTCGAATGGACCTTTCCCATGCATATTCGGATTTGAAATATGTAATTACAGCGGGAGTTGTAATCACCATTCCGGCGGTATCCACTAATAACCATGTAAAAAAGGACGGCAAGTACCGTCCATGGAAGACAAAGAAAAGAGTAGTACTTCCAATCAGCGCGCCGACTATCGATGCACCAAAACAGACTACACCGTAAAATTCAACAATTCCTTCCAAACTCTTGATAAAATCTGTGGATTTTTTGAGACGGCCTACTAGAAGCAAGGCAGTTACAAGTTCCAGCCCGTTTGCAATGGCGAACCCAATCGAGGCTATAAGCGGCGTGCCAAGCATTAGGTTGGACCCAAAGGAAAAGATCGCAGGAACGATTACCCACCTTATTTTGGAGGGTGCGGGCTGACACAACATCCAACCCAGAAAAAATCCGTTAGCTGGCCAAAAGATTGCAAAATTTCCGGGGCGCGCCGTGAAATTGACGCTGATAAGACAGAGAGCACCATAGCCCAATCCAGCCCAAAAAAGTGGCCACTCCAATTTTTGAATTGTCATAGCCCTATTATCACATGGATGTTGGATTTTGCCATCGGGATACCTTCTTCAAAACGTAGGTCATTTCCCTATATGTCGGCTAGGGAAAGGAATGGAAATAAATAGCGCCCTAGCCTGATGTTCTCGTTCGCTTTTTGTGCGATGATAGAAGCGCCAACCTGCATGAGGTTGGGATAAAGCAGGTTGTAGAATGAAAAAATTTATCTATTCAAACCATTTTCCTAACCAATCGGAAATAATCGAACCAATGGATTCGACTGTTTCCGAAAAAAGAGTCCTAGTTGTTGAAGACGAGGAAATGGTGCTCAAAGTAATTCGGATATTTCTCTCCCTAGAAGGATTTAACATTCTGGCGGCCGCGACTGAAGAGGAAGCGGTTGTCGTGGTGGATGCTTGTCCGGGGAAAATCGATTTGCTTCTAGCCGATGTTCGCCTGCCGCAGGGATCAGGACCAGGAGTCGCTCGTCGCGTTCGGGAAACCCACCCCGAAACGAAAGTTGTTTTCATGTCCGGCTATTCACGGGAAGTATTAATCGAAGAAGGTCAGATTCAACGGGAAGACGCATTCCTGCCAAAACCATTTGATGCAAAAACGTTCAGGAATACTCTTCGTTTATTGATGGCTGGGAATCATTCCTGGACTGGGGCGGTATAGACTATGCAAACTCTATCGAATGTCTTCCTAAACCGAAATAAAGCGTATAATTGGCCCGGGAGCAAAAGCATGTCCAGCAGTATAAGTAACTCGACCGAAAAGCTAAAAATTCTGTGCGTGGACGATGATGAAATCGTGTTACTGGCATCGCAAGCGATACTTGGGAAACGTTTTTCCACGCAGGTGGCAAGAAGCGGTTCTGAAGGGTTGAATGCGTTGAGGATTTTCCATCCGGATTGGGTCATTGTCGACTTTCATATGCCAGACATGGACGGGGCTCGCTTTATGCTTTCTGCTCTGCAATGCGGAATCCGCACCTCCTTCGTACTCCTAACCGAACTTGAGGTTGGCGACTTAGATTGGGAAGGACTAAGCCCGCTTGGTATGAAAGGGTATCTCAGAAAACCTATCGACATCGATAAATTGATGGACATCATTGAGGAGAATTCGTGACGGGATTAGAAACCCAATCGGGTTCACTCCTTGAGTCCAATATGCGGAATTGGACCCGGTTAAATTCGGTACTTGTTTTTGGAATCAGTATACTGGCGATCATAGGATGGTTCACGGGTAACCAAACCTTGACCCAAATCAATCCCCATTGGGCTTCCATGAAGTTCAATGCCGCACTCTGCGTTTCATTAGAAGCTATCGCTGTCTGGATAGGTACTTTTTCCTTTCCAACCAGCCGGAATATTCGAATCGGGGTAGGTTTCTTTGTATTGCTTGTTGCAGTTTTGACATTGGCCGAAACAGCTTTTGGAATTAAAGGTGGCATTGACCAACTTTTCGTAAAGGATTTTGTGCTGGTAAAAACATCCTCACCGGGTAGGATGTCCATGATCACGGTTATTTGTCATTTACTGATCGGCGTTATCCTGATTGGAGAATTGCAGCTTTTGCCTCTTTGGATTCGCCGCATCCGCCCATTCCTTCCTCCCATCGTACTTTCCCTCAGTGCGTCAGCGCTGATGGGGTATGTATTCGGAATTGAACAGGCGTATGGATGGGGTCAAATGACACGGATTGCTTTTCATTCTGCTTTATGCTTATTCCTATTAGCCCTGGCTTTAATAGGCACGCCAGTTGAGAAGCCGCAGCATACAATAAAGGCGCGGTGGCATTTGGCGCCATATCTAGCTGGAGCATGGTTCCTGATCGCCTTGGTCACAATCACCCTTATCATGCATGCGAAACAATCAGTAACAACTCAGGTGGTGCAGGAAGGTACGTGGATCCAATCCATGTCCGAAAAGGGATTCAGAAATACGGAAAAAGCAATGCTAAGGTTGGAAGCAAGAGAAAACCAAAATACTAAAAATGGTTTCAAGCCCGACACTCTTGATATTCTGAATTATTTCAAGGATTTTCCGGAATTACTTTGGATCACCATCCAATCCAAACGCATTAACCGACCCATGCAAGGTAAGCTCACCAGTCCAGTTCCAATTGAAGCACAATATGAAAAACAGTCCGGCGACTTCGGATTCGGCCTAGATTTAAGGTGTTTTTTTCCGCATTCTTCCGACCTAACGGGAAACGCGAAACCGATTCGCTTTACTTCTACCGAATTTTTTCTGGAGCCCACCGGCATAACGCAAACTGCATTTCCTTTTGCAAACCGTACTGCAATAGTTGATCTCTCAAGTGCTGCGTATATAAGGAATACGATGAACCATAGGGCCTATTTTGTCATTACAATTACCGGATTATTACTTGCGGCCTTTACTTGGTTCGCCTTAAATTTAAGCGCAAAAGCAGAAGCCAAGGCGAACGAAGCTTTCACAGCAAATCTGCAATTGGGTGAATTCACCAAGGACCTAGAACGCAGCAATTCAGACTTGGAGCAATTCGTCTTCATCGCTTCACATGATTTGCAAACCCCTCTACGCCACATTTCCGGTTTCGTGAAGTTGCTCTTGGAAAATCCGGAAATACAGAAGGACAGCCAATCTAGAGAATATGGTAGATTCATTTCGGAAGCCGTAGACCGCATGCAGAAACTGATAGTAGGCGTGCTTGAATTATCCAGGGTTGAAAAGGTACCTCAGGCAGCCCAATCCATTGATCTGGGCGACCTATTCGCCCGCAATGTCCGGAATCTGGAGCCTGATCTGAACGCGGTGGATGGCAAGGTGGAGGTCTTACCCGGACTGCCCGTCATCAAAGGAAATGTGATAAGACTGTCACAGCTTTTCGACAATCTCTTGATGAACTCCATTAAATATCGAAACAAATCACAACCTCTCTTGGTTCGTATAAGTGCTCACCAAGCGAAGCAAAAATGGATCCTACAGATAGAGGATAATGGCCTTGGTATTAAACCGGAGTATCGAGAAAAGGTTTTCCAAATGTTTCAGAGATTACATAATCAATCAGAAATAAAAGGCACGGGAATCGGCCTTTCTTTGTGCCGCCGTATTGTGGAGCAACACCGTGGCCAAATCAAAATGGAAGACTCCAGCCTTGGAGGCGTAGCCGTTTACATAGAATTTCCATCAGAAGTAATCCAATCCAATTCAATTAAGAGTATTCAGAAAGAGGTATTCCATGCAGTATGAGCCCATCCGTATCCTTATGATTGAGGATAATTTGGCTGATGTCGCATTGACCCGAGCCGCGCTTTCGGCCACAAAGTTGTTGGTGGAATTAGATGTTGCCTCCGATGGAGATGCCGCATTATCCAAATTACGCCGTAAGCCTCCGTTCCACGACGCTATTCTTCCCGACCTGATTCTGCTGGATCTGAATCTACCTGGGAAATCAGGAAAGGAAGTTTTGGCCGAAATAAAAAACGAGCCGAGGATCACGCACATCCCCATAGTCATTCTCTCAACTTCAAACCAGGAAAAGGATATATTGGAGTCCTACCGATTGCAAGCCAACTGCTTTATCACTAAACCTCCAGACATGGACCAATTTAGATATGTGATTTCACAAATGAAGGAATTTTGGTTTGCAGTGGTCCGTATCCCTAAAGTTGCGGAAATGCATGTCTGAAAGTGCAATGGAACCACCGTTAAACATACTGCTAGTGGATGACGATCCCGTTGACCTCGCTATGTTAAGCGCCGAACTTACAAAACAAGGATGCAGAGTAAGCAAAGCACAGGGCGGGGAAGCCGCATTGAAAGTTCTTGCGGAAAATCCACCGGATATTTGTATCAGTGATTGGTCGATGCCCGGAATGGAAGGCATCGAACTTTGCAGACGAGCACGATTAATTGTGAATAATCGTCCCTTCTATTTTCTGCTACTCACTGCAAATGCGGACAAACAACTTCACCTAGAGGCTATCAAAGCGGGTGTCGATGATGTAGCTGAAAAAGTATGGGACCCTGCGGTGCTGGAAGCCCGATTGCTGGTTGCCAAACGAAGCTTGAATTTGCAAAGAAAAGTGGCAAAGGGAAATTAAAAAATGGTGGAGCCATGGAGAATCGAACTCCAGACCTCTTGCATGCCATGCAAGCGCTCTACCAACTGAGCTATGACCCCCAAGGGGTTGTGACCCCAAGAAGCGGTCAAATTTAACATAGTCAAAGGAAATTTCAAGGTCTCTATTGGGGCCAGGAAAGGCTCCTTTTGGGATTACAGGGTCCGGCTACCCGTCTATCGGAAAGTCCCGGTTATTTTAAGCGCGAAGACATGGCTTCATGAATGGAATCGGGCCAAAGTACATTGGCTTCCACGGCATAGGTATTCAATTTTGCCACTGTCTGTAAAAAGAGCAGCGAGGAATCAAAGTTGATTTTGTCCTGATCTGCGAATAAATTTTTTCGTTCCTGTTTGTCAGTTGATGTGTTGAACACCTCATTTCCTTGTTCCCTTGGCGTGGTGCCCAGTGGGCCGTGGATTCTCAAATAACCGGTTTCTCGCGCACCTTGTTCAAGTGACCCCTGTTCACCTCGAATCAAATAGCTCAAACTGTTTTTGCCGGAAGCCCGACGGAAAAGGTCATGGCCCAGATAATGATTCGCTTCCTGGATGCCGGCTAAGGCCAGTACTGTGGGACCAATATCCAACTGACTGGCTGGGTAGTCATGCAGTTCGGGATCACCCATGCGGGGGTGGTGTCCGAGCATTAGGAAAGGAATCCAGACGGATTCTGTATAGAGTCCAAAACCAATATTCGAGGAGCCATGTTCGGAGAGCGGAAATCCGTGGTCGGCGAGAATGAGCACAATGGTATTGTCAAACCACGGCTCGTGCTTAATGCCAGCCAGAAAGCGGCCCACCGAGGCGTCTGTATATTCCATGGTAGCGAGCATCTTTTCCTGCAGGGATGCTCCCGCAGGCAACGTACGCACGCCGGGCTCATGATTAAATGGATAGTGATTGGTTTTAGTCATGGCGGTAACCAGAAATGGCCTTTCCCCGTTTAAACTGTCTTTCATCCACTGTGCCATATTTTGCAGGGTCGCATCATCCGTTTCCCGACTTCGATCATAGGTTACGCCTTGGTACCATTGGCGCAGCCAAGGAACTTGCCCATCCCAGGCAGGATCGGCAGCACTAAAAAAGTGGGTCCGGTACCCGTGGCGGCCCAAAACGGCAGTAAAGGCATTATGATGTAACGTGGTAAAATCGCTCGCGATAATGCGCGTTGGATGGGAAAGTATGGACAGGTGAATGCTCATCAAGGCATTGATGGTGGGAATGCCCGAACAGGCAAAACGAGTCCAAGCATGCGCATGTCCAGCAGCGAGACTGTCCATCACTGGAGTGGCATCGGCAAAGGCCCCATATGGTTTAAGGTAACCGCAATTGACGCCGCGATGCGATTCCAAAATCAGCATCACAATATTGGGAGGTCTTCCGTTTGGGGCCACGCCGATAGAAGAGCCGTGACCTATCGGCACTTTATAAAAGGGATACGTCGAATCGGGAAAAATAAAAGTACTGTCCCCCTGTTCCAACTGCCATTGTTTTTGAAAAGTTTTTCCCAATTGGGATACATCCACGGCTGCCAGCTGCGCGCTTTTATGGTTAGCCAGGCTTATCATTACCGTAGAAACAAACGGCCGCAATTTAAGCATCCGGAAGCCACCGGTCCAAATGATATTGAGAAAAACATACGCTGCCGCGACCCCGGCCACAGTTCCAAGCCAGGCACTTGGTGCCAATCCGGGACGTAGGACCCAGGATCTTTTCCGGAAAAATGCAAAATAAAAGATCCAGGCAATGGGCACACAGGCTATAAAAATACCCAGGGAAAGGTACGGCACGCTTTTATCCGCAGCGACAAAAGTAAAGACCTCGCGAATGGCGGCGGTATTGCCATAGGTGGAAATTGAGGACAGATCCAGGTGCATGCCCATGAAGCGCATCGTCTCATGATCCGCAACGGTGCAGAGAAGGAGTACGGAATGCAGTCCACCTAAAAGCCAGAAAAGTCTGCGTGCGGCCTTTGGCCAATGGGCTACGCCACAAAGCAGTAGCAGGATCAATATTGGCAGCGACCATAGGGCTATCCACCATGCGTCAATGGCAAAGGCATGAAAAATATACCAGTCCGGTTTGCCTACAAAAGGGGAACCAAAGGCATCCCTACGGAAGATGAGAAAAACACGCAGTATCGCATGCGTTACCCAGACGGAAAACAAAAACGCCAAAGCAGGATTGGCAAAAGTACCGGCTTCCCTAAAAACGCCTGTAGCGGAAACGGCGGCAAACTTTCCAGTTTTTGGGCTTTGGCTATCGGCAGTCATTTGGATATTCCATGTTCAGGCATTAAAGATACAACCACAGCAAAAGCTTTGCGGCCTAAAGAGCTTTGCTACTTTATCTCCCCAAGACGGGAGGCACTATGTCAGAAGACAATCAACCTAAATTACCAGAAGGCACTTACAACGAAGCCTTGATTCGGGGCAAGATGCGTCGAGCCCAAAAAGGCCTGCTATCCGGAGGCCGCGCCGCTGAGGGTGAGGTGCAGGGCAGCGGTTCTCCCAATCGCCACGGGATGCCGCAATTGCCTCCCGGTCAACATGAAGTCAAAAACTGGCCGGTACTGGATTTGGGTGTACAGCCGGACATGCCCAAGGACCTTTGGCAACTGACGCTTAAAGGCAATGTGGAAAAGCCCACCGTCCTCGATTGGCAATCCTTTATGGCTCTGCCCCAAGTTGAGGATATCTCGGACTTCCACTGTGTTACTTCTTGGAGTCGAATGGACAACCATTGGAAAGGCGTTCGCTTCCGCACACTTGCGGAATTGGTTTGCCCTAAAACCGATGTCACCCATGTGCATGTAAAAGCCTATGACGGCTATTCCACCAATCTGACTTTCAGCGAATGCCTCGATGACGATGTTTTGCTGGTTCACAGCTGGGAAGGTATCGACTTGCCCAAAGACCACGGCGGACCCGTACGTATGATCACCCCCAGAAAATGGGCCTGGAAAGGCGCCAAATGGATCAAAGAAATCCTGTTTTTGCCCCAAGATTTACTGGGTTTTTGGGAATTGCGCGGCTATTCCAATACGGCCGAGCCATGGTTCGATGATCGTTATTCCTGAGGAGAATTCGTTCGTTTCACATGCGTGAAAGATTCCGTAGCGGCATCAAGGAGCGCTGCCCAACATCCGATATTCGGAATCTCTTTCTACCGGCATCCGTCCCTGTGCGCGAATTCGCGCCTTTAATTCTTCGGACGTGACTGCCGGATGCGCAATGCCACCGGCCATGGAATAGATACGGGTGGTATCATCTACGGTACCGTCCAAATCGTCCACGCCATAATGGAGAGCAAGCGCCGCCTGGTCCAATCCCAGCATAACCCAGTAGGCTTTAAGATGCGGAATATTGTCCAAGAATAGCCGGGCCACGGCAAAATTGCGCAAATCCTCTTCCGGCGACACTTCGGGAATATGGCTTAAGGCGTTGGACTCATTGCGATAGCGTAAGGGAATAAAGGATTTGAAGCCTCCCGTGCGATCCTGCAAATCGCGTAGGCGGGACATATGGTCAAGGCGATGTCGGTATTCCTCAACATGACCATAAAGCATGGTAGCGTTGGACATGAGGCCTATTCCGTGGGCGGCTTCGTGAACCTCCAGCCAGGTATGCGCCGGTGCCTTACCTCCAGCGATGCGTTTGCGCACCTCCGGATCGAAAATTTCCGCTCCCCCACCGGGCAATGAGCCAAGGCCTGCCAGCTTGAGCCTCTCTAAGGCTTGCGTCAACGAGATGCCACTCTTACGGGCGAAAAAAGTGATTTCCACGGCGGTAAATGCCTTGATATGGATTTCCGGTCGTTGGGATTTCACAAAAGCACATAGCGCTTCCCCATATTCCACTCCGCGTTCCGGATGCACCCCACCGGTGATATGGATTTCTGTCAGTGTTCCTTTGGGATACACATCCAGTTTAGCCTGTAAATCCGCCAAGCTGTATTCCCAAGCCCCTTCGGCCACTCCAGCCTTGGGCGGTCGATAAAAGGCACAAAACTTGCATGCATATACACAAATATTGGTGGGCTCAAAATGGATATTGCGATTGTAATAGGCATTCTCCCCGTGCAGCCGTTTGCGAACCGCATCGGCCTGCGTTTTTAGCCAAGGCAAGGGGGCTTTCTGATACAGGACAAGTCCATCCGCCTCGGTCAGGCGTTCGCCCAACCGCAGCTTTTCCAGTAACTGGGGAAATCGCGATTCAAAACCAGGATCCGAAGGGAACGACATAGCGGGCATAGGCCGAAAATTAGCATTTCAGGCACCCTTACAGGTTTCGAATCTTGGGCTATTATTAACCACCTTAGAATAGCAATGACCTTGAAAGGGATTATGGCCACCACAGTAGACGAAATCACCATCAATTTCTCGGAAGAAGATGGCACGCAAGTTTGTAGGGAAATAGAAAAGGAAATTCTCACCAAGGGCGCTTGGGCCACCATCATGTTCAAATATCAAGACCTGGACAGGACCAAGGGTGAATTCAAAGCGGCAAAGATTTCCATTCGCAGATATCAAAAACGCAATGGCGAGTATAAAACCAAAAGCAAGTTCAACATTTCTTCCATCGCGCAAGCCCTGAAAGTAATGGACGTTCTGAAAAAATGGACTGAAAACGAAACCTCCGCTGAAGTAGGTTCGGACTCAGACGACTAAATCGGATTTGTATGCTGAAAGCAACCTGCATAGATGCCGGTTCTATTTTGATCCCCCGGCCCAAAAATCTGGCCCGTCTCGCCGAAAAGGTGTTGCGGGCCGAAGGGCTGAAAGGTCATGTTAATCTGGTTTTCTGTGAAAACGAGTATGTCCGAAATTTGAACCTCCGCTATCGAAAACTGGACAAAGTCACCGATGTCCTCTCCTTTCTTTACGAGGAGGAGGATATTCTAGGTGAAATCTATATCGCCTCATTACAGGCCAAAAACCAGGCCCCTCGCTGGAAAAACTCGTTTTATGCGGAATTAAAGCGGCTGGTGGTCCACGGCGCTCTGCATTTGGCAGGTTATGACCATATGAATGTCAAAGATCGCAAACGTATGCGCCTGATGGAGAACCTATATTTAGGTTTGAAAAAATGAGCACCCTTTAGCCTTCATATTCCGTGGAATCAAACTCTAGTCTCTTGCAAACCTTGCTTTACTTCCTTGTAGCTGCCTGTGCCAGTGGGGTTCTCAGCGCGGTTAAAACCGTACTTGGCTTCTTCCAAAGACAGAATAGCGAACATTCCTTACATAGTGAGTCCGTCAAAACGCAGGCTCTGGTTGCAGAGGCTACCAAGGTTTGGGCCAAACGAGGGTTTTTCGAATCCATCAGTTTAGGTCGCTTTCTTCTGGATGGAATCGCCATAATCAATGGAATGCATTACTTGCAATGCATTCTGCCTGGCAATCAATTGGCAGGTTTAGGACTCGTTTCCTTAGTGCTCACCTTTTTGATTTCCCATTGGGCATTTCCGATTTTAGCTCAAGCCTTTGCCCCCTCATTAGGCAATATCGCCTTACGAGTCTACAACATTTACAGCTTTTTCCTGATGGGAAAAATAGGCGAATTCCTTTTTCAAACGCATGACATGGCCATGCGAAAACTGGGAATTGATCCTACCCTGAGTTTCTTGGGTGAAACAGATCTTCAGAAAATGTCTCCCGCCGTAGATGAGGACAATCCCGATCGCAGCGGACTTGAGGATGATGAAAAAGAAATGATTCGAAGCATTTTCGATTTACGTGAAACGCAAGTCAAGGAAATCATGACGCCGCGCGTCGATATGATAGCGCTGGAAATCGGGGCGAGTTTTCGCCAAGTGATGGAAGTCGTCAAGCTTGAAAAGTTCAGCCGAATCCCCGTATATCAAGAAAGCATGGACAAGATCCAGGGCATTCTACATACAATGGACCTGATTAGCCTAAGTGAAAATGCCGATCAGAGCGCTTTTCAATTGGCGAACCTCCTGCGCGAAGTTTATTTTGTGCCCCGCACCAAAAAAATTGGCGAACTCATGCGGGAGCTGCGCAAGAAACATATCCATATGGCCTTGGTGGTGGATGAATATGGCGGCACGGCCGGGTTGGTGACATTGGAAGACATCCTGGAAGAAATCGTAGGGGAAATCCACGATGAAGACGAGACGGAAACCTCACGTATCCGCAAAATTGAAGAAGGCATTTTTCTGGTCGACCCTATCATTTCCCTCTCCGACCTGAATGCGGAATTGGGCCAGAATCTTAAGCCTGACGACGCGGAGATTCAAATCGACACATTAGGCGGTTTCATACTTTTTGTCCATGGAAAAGTTCCCGAACAAGGCGAAGTCATCCGCTTCAGGGATTACACTTTTGAAATCATGGAAATGGATGGCCAGAAAATGGAAAAAATCCGATTGAGCCTGCCCATACTGGTCAATAGCTAGTACTGCGGATTTAGGGGTTCAGTCCTGCTTACCGCGAATCGTATTGATGTTGCGCAGCAAATCGTCATTGTAGAAATCCAACATAGGCAACATATTCAGGATTTTATCTTTATCTTCCAAAGTATGCGACATCCCTTGAATTGCGTTAATTAGTTTAACCACGGAAACATGCAGCTCCATAAGGGAGTCGCCAAGGTTGGTGCTATTTTCGGCTTCCCCAATTACCAGGAAAGAATCACTTTCCCCGCTTTCCCGGAATTGGCCACATCAAAAGCTTCCTGGAAATCGTCGGCGGCAAACCTATGCGTTATCACCGGTGTTACGTCTAGACCGGATTGGAGCATCGAGACCATTTTGTACCACGTCTCGAACATCTCACGTCCGTAGATGCCTTTTAATACCAGTCCTTTAAAAATGACCTGCCCCCAATCAATGGCCGTATTGGCGGGAGGTATGCCCAGGATAGCCACCTTGGCACCATGATTCATATGCGCCAACATATCGATAAAAGCCGTGCCATTGCCGGACATTTCCAAGCCAACGTCAAAACCTTCCACCATATTGATTTCCGCCATGGTTTTGTCCAGAGCCCCCGGGCCTGCAACCACGGAGCGATTTGCGCCCATGGCAGCGCCCAGGTTCAAGCGAAATGCATTCACGTCCGTGATCACCACATTGCGCGCGCCCACATGGCGACTGACTGCAGCGGCCATCAAACCAATGGGACCCGCTCCCGTAATCAATACGTCTTCACCGCTTAAATCAAAAGACAAAGCACAGTGCACGGCGTTACCCAATGGGTCGAGTATGCTGGCAATTTCATCCGAGACGCCATCGGGAATAGGAAACACATTTACAGCAGGCAAGGAAAGGTATTCGGCAAAAGCACCGGGCCGATTCACGCCCACGCCTTGGGTATTGCGGCACAAGTGGCGACGACCCGCACGGCAGTTGCGACAATGCCCGCAGGTGATATGCCCTTCGCCGGAAACACGCTCTCCGACTGATAAACCGCGCACTTCACGCCCTAAAGCCGCCACGGTGCCGAAGAATTCATGGCCTACCGGCATGGGCACGGGAATAGTGGCTCGGGCCCAATCGTCCCATTTATGGATATGTAAATCCGTTCCACAGATGGCTGTCTTTTTGATGCGGATAATCACATCGTTGGGACCGCATTCTGGCTCCGGCCAGTCGAGCATGGCAATTCCCGGTTCCGCCTTATCCTTACCCAAAGCTTTCATGTTAAAACTCCCGATTCCCTTCCCGCTTTTTCAAAAGCGTCCAATGCTGATTCCAATTGATCCTGTGTATGCGCAGAGGACATTTGCACACGTATGCGCGCCTTGCCTTCCGGAACCACCGGAAAAGAAAAAGCCACGGCATAGACTCCGTATTTTAGCAATCGAGCGGCCATGTCCTTGGCTAGCTTCGCGTCGCCGATAAGAATGGGGATGATGGGGTGTTCGCCAGGTACCAATTTGAAGCCGGCAGCTTCCAATCCAATCCTGAAGCGCACGCTGTTTTCACGCAATCGCCGTCGCAATTCTTCGCCATCTTCCACCAATTCCAATGCCTTAAGCGATGCCGCGGCTAAAGCCGGCGGTAAGCTGTTGGAAAAAAGATAGGGCCGGGCCCTTTGACGCAGCCACCCCACGATTTCCGAACGCGCGGCCACATAGCCTCCCGCAGCGCCTCCCAGCGCTTTACCCAATGTGCCCGTCAAGATATGTACCCGACCAGTTACCCCACAATGGTCCGCTGTGCCGCTGCCGTCCCGGCCAAGCACGCCTACGGCATGAGAATCATCGACCATCACCAAGGCATCATACTTGTCCGCCAAATCGCAAATACCTCTGAGGTCCGCGATAATCCCATCCATGGAAAACACGCCATCGGTTGCGATGAGACGAAAACGAGCATCCTTAGCCTCGATCAAACGGGCTTCCAAATCGGCCATGTCATTGTTACGGTAACGCAGACGTTTCGCCTTGCAAAGGCGAATGCCATCGATGATGCTGGCGTGATTCAGCTCATCGCTGATAACGGCATCCTCTTCGCCCAGCAGCGCTTCAAATACGCCGCCATTGGCGTCGAAGCAAGAAGAAAAAAGTATGGCCTGTTCGGTACCCAGAAAAGCGGCGAGACCCGTTTCCAGTTTGGTGTGAATGTCCTGTGTGCCGCAAATAAACCGGACGGATGCCATGCCATAGCCCCACTCCCGCAAACCTTGCTCAGCTGCATGAATGACATCGGCATCATCCGCCAGGCCTAGATAATTGTTGGCGCAGAGATTTAGGACCCATTGACCTGTGGCCAAGGCGACCTCGGCTCCCTGCGGTGAGGTCAAGGGGCGCTCCTCCTTAAAGAGACCCTCCTTTTGCAGGGTAGTCAGTCGATTGGCAAGGTTTCTGTAAATGGCTCGAGACATGCTGACCTTCCTGGCAATTCTGCCAAGGGAAATTGGAAATGGAATGAGTGAAACTTAGCGATTTTAGTGTTGGAACGGGAGGAGGAATGGCGAATTTCGAGACCATTTTTACCTACTTTTTGCAGATTATTCCAGACGGAGCTTTGAGTTTGGCGTCTCTGGATATACGGCAACATTAAGAATTGTTTAAAATTTGAAATAGAAAGTTGGCGTGCCGTGACAGAAAAAGTGAAATCAAATACTGCGAATGCTGAGTCTTGTCCTTCCGAGTCAGGCAAATTCATCCCCGTTATTGATCCCTCACGCTGTGAAGCCAAGGGTCCATGCGTACCCGCTTGCCCCTACTCTGTTTTAGAACTCGTTCCACTTACTCAAGTCCAGAAAAATGAGATGACTTGGTTCGGTCGGCTCAAGGCAAAGGTGCATGGAAATGTACTGGCCACGGCGAGTAGGCCGGAGGATTGCCATGCCTGCGGATATTGCGTAACGGTCTGTCCCGAAAAAGCCATTAGCCTGCAATTAAGGGTTAAAAAGTACCAAATAGGGACGCTAAATACTGAATCCCCTTTTTAAGTCGACGAATTTTAAACGGCCCAATTTAATTACCGAGATTCCGCCATACCTTTTTTAGAAATTGGCTCCAAACTGAAAAAGGCGACATATGAATGGCTGGCTAGTGGTTGCGATGATTGCAGCAAACCAAGTTGTTCATGCTTTTCCTTTTGATGAGGGAGACGTTCGCAGCGATGTTTCATTTGCCTTTCAGGGTACAGCAACTGCGACCCGGAAAGATATTGCCGGTATCGTGCGCGATTCAGTCAGTTGGGATCCCGTTTCCGGAGTAAACGTCGTATTACTGGAAGACACCACTTTAAGGTCCGTCACTAATGATCTCGGGCAATTCCATATTGTGGGTCCATCGTCATCCCCAGTTTCAAGGCGGATTTTATCGCATGCTTTAAGCGCGCGTGAGAACCGGTCGCTTAAAATATTCACCAGTCTTGGAGAGTCCATCGAAACTGGCCACTCCGCCCTGTTTACATATGTAAGGGACAACAATCCCAATCGAGATTTTCCTTTGGCTAAGGGAAGCGCCGCGTCCAATACATTAAGATTCTCTGCGCGTGGTTTTTCAACACGTATATGCCTCCTTTCCACAGATACCACTACCCATCTGCAATTGGGTTTGCTTCCAGATACCTCGGCGCAAATCAATAGTTTGAATACGCTGCTTTCAGACATGACATTGCCAGGGGAAGCCTTGCCTCATGGAATTGTCGGTGACTGGACTGCCAAGCCCCGTTTAGGAGCAGGCGTGACGCCTCCTAATTACATGACCGCCTTTATGGCATGGGGTCAGATTTATGAAGCCAGCACTGGGAATCCGGGTGCCAACTATCGAGTCAATCTACGCGATATGCGAACATACGCTCTTTACAAAAGCGATGGGAAATGGCACTTGATTCAGGCTTCAAAGGGTATGCAGGGTTCTGCGTATGTCGAAAACTTTGCCGGTGACGTTCATAAACCAGCGGGAGAAAAAATTGAAGCGGACGGCTCCATTTCGGTGCGCGTGGGTGGTGGCTACAATTTCCATTTTTGGAATTCCACTGGTCGCACCACATTACAGCCGACCAATGTTTCCGGGCTATATACCACTTTTCAAGCGCGGCTGATTCCCGATAATCCTGCTAAACCGGATGACCGGGCGGCGTGCAAAATTATTGGAAGCATGGGAGGCGATTGGTGGCGCGATCTGAATGCGCAATGGGCCGCGGACTGGTCTAATAACCTCGATTATGCCATTGGCCGTTTCAAATTTATTGGTAAGCCGTGGCAAAGTTATAGTGCCTGGGCTGGTGATTCAGCGGCATTTCGCAGCAACCCGCCGCCGCTGGATTAGCCTATGACCAGTAGGAAACGTTCCATTTCAAACATGCACAGGAGTGTTCACAGCAAAGGATTTATATGAAATTGAACTGGAAATTCCGCCTGACCAGAAAATCATTTTTTGTTGCACGATTGCTGCTGCTCGCTGCCCTATACGTAAGTGCGCAAACCGTTCCTGTAAATCCAAAAGCAACGGCAGAGGCAAAGCTGGTCCTCCAGTATTTGCATTCCATCAAAGGGAAAGGAATCCTTTCCGGACAAACGGATTATGTCGACGGTGACATGGCGGAAAAAAAAGTCCAAACTGATGTAGGAAAAAAACCGGCCATCTATGGGAACGATTTTGGTTGGGGTGGACAAGGGTCCATTACTTTGGCGATCGACAAATGGAAAAGCGAAAAGGCTATTCCCTTTTTCTGTTGGCATGCCTGTCCACCCTCTTGGAATGAGTCCGCCTGCGCATGGTCGGATATCAACCAAGGCCGACCTGAAGGCTTCCTCGACAGCATTCTAAAAACCGGTACAGCGGAAAACAAGAACTGGCTGGCCCGCATGGATCGCGTGGCCGGGTTTCTCAAGCAGGCACAGACTGCCGGAGTACCCGTCCTCTGGCGTCCTTTCCATGAAATGAACGGAAATTGGTTTTGGTGGTGCCAGCAAAACCGGTTTCCGGAACTATGGAAGCAGATGTACGACCGGCTTACCAATTATCACGGGCTTAACAATCTTCTCTGGGTCTATTGTGCCAATTTTCCTGCGGCCCCAATTGAAAAGTATTATCCCGGTCAAAACTATGTCGATATTTTAGGCCTCGACATCTATGAAAACTTTGGCGCTTCCTATACCGATGCCCTCTATGCAGATTTGGTTAAACTTGCCAACGGCAAACCCATCGGTATCACAGAAAATGGAAAAATTCCACCCATCGACATGTTCAAAACCAAACAGTCGGACTATGTCTTTTTTGTGACCTGGGTTCGCTTTCAAAATGGCGGTGAAACCAGTCAAAACAGCCTGCAATGGACGTTGGACACCTACAACAATCCCTATTTGATCACTCGGGACGAAATTGATTTTTCAAAATTAACGACCGGGCTGACGCCTAATAATTTTGGCGGACAGAAATCGAAAAAACCAGATCAAAACCACGAAAATATCCCAGTTGGGTCAATGGACAAGGCGTTTGATTCAAAGGCCATGCCCTCCTTCAGTTTTGGCAGGTTTACCCTCTCAATCCTCGGGAAAATATGGAAGCCTCTTCACCGCCACCCATAAAATTCGCATCCTTTTCTTATTAAAACCCCACTCCCTTATTCAGCATCCTCATGACGATGCTGAATAAGCTTAACGGTGCCATGGAAATGGATGCCGCGGAAAAAAAGTGACCGAGGACGCTCTCAATAATTAATTATCATTGCATCCGCACTTCCATTTTAGGTAAAGAGGAAAAAGGACATTACATGGCAACAAGAACTTACGGTGAGAAAAAAAGAACGGGAACTCGAACAACTGAGGAAGACCGCCAAAAAATTGTTAAGCTCATGGCCGAACACCCTGAACGGGGAGGCATCCAAGAAGTGGTCAAGGCAACGGGTTTCACAGCGAGTACAATCAACAATGTCCTCAAAAAAGCTGGGTTAAAAGGTAAAGGAGCGGGCACACGTTCAACCGCGAGGAAATTCCCGTTTGAAACCTCTTTGGAATCCCGTTCTTTAATGCAGGAGATTTCGCAAAAAAGGGAAGAGTTGAAATCTCTGGTGCAGAAATTTTTGGATTTTAATATTCAATAACCCACCGAGGGGATCCTTATCAATCCCCTTATTTTTCTGCTTCAACACGCCTAACCGCTCTTCTCTAGTTCCCAGCAGTTATTGCTGTTGGAGTTAAAGTTAAGCGTTTACCTTGCGAGTGAAGTGTTTACCTTACGCCCCACCAAATCCCTAAGACCCAACCACCGATGCCAACCAAATCCTACTCTGGGTTTACGTTCTACTCTTGCTAGAACCACCGGAAGCTGCGCTCCATCGGTTTTAAAGGACGAGGCTGGCAGTCCAGCCAAATTAACCAAGTTCCCGATTGGATTGGCAGACCAGGAATATCGAACTTGAGTTGGCGATGTGACTGTAGCCGCTGAAACCAATATGGAAGCGTTGTCCACAACGGCGCTTCCCCAAACCCATTTACCGTCCGCACCGGCAATGGCAAAGCCTTTGAGAGCACCCCCATCCTTGGACTTTAAACCGCCGCCAAGTTGCGAAAACTGCAGGCGGATTTTATTTCCCTCCACGGCGGAACTTTTAAACATGGGTCCCGAATAGACCAAATTGGATTCATTGTAAACCAAGGCTCGGGCGGTGAGCGAAAAACGGTACCCGATATCCCATTTGTTCTTCGGATGAATGTCACCGGCTTCCCCTATATCGATAGCCGTGGCCATTCCGCTATTAGGTAGCGCCAAGGATAGCCGCTGGGCTTCGCGGATATCGCACCAGCCGGATGCTTCCACGGGGTTGACCTGCAAGGTACGGTAGGATGCCAGTTGGACAAAATAGAAGGGGAAATCCCCTTGACCCCAAACTTTGCGCCAACCTTTTACCAGTCCGGCAAATCGGGTTAAGTAAAACTGGCTATTCCATTCATTGCTTTCGCCCTGGTACCACAGGGCACCGCGAAAGGCCATGGGAATCAAGGGGGCGATTCTTGCTTTGAAGAGATCTCCGGCCAGATTGTTTTGCGTGCGGAAAGCCGGATTGGAAAGAGCCGTATCCTTGGAAATAAAATCGGGCTCCAACCAACGCTCCACCTCGGTGCCGCCAACGGCGCTTACTACCATGCCAACGGGGATTTTCAAGGCAATTTGTAAATCGCGGCCAAAGAAATATCCCAGCTCCGAAAAACTGAGAATATTGGCGGGCGTGCACACTCTCCAAACCCCATTCGTAGCAGCGGGCCCCATCACCCTAAAATTGGGATAGTCCGCCTTCTTGGCGGAATCGGCAACGGCGGCGCCATTGGCGTTATAGGCACCGTCCATGCCCATTTCCATATTGGACTGTCCACTGCCAATCCAGACTTCACCCACCATCACATCCGAAATGGTCACTGTATTCTTTCCCGTCAGCACGAGTTGAAACGGACCACCGGCTTCCATCGAGTCCAATTTCACCATCCATTTTCCATTGGCATCGGCCGTGTTCATTTTGGTTTGCCCACGGAAAGTCACGGTTACCTTTTCCCCTACATCGGCCTTACCGAAAACCGGCACCAGCATCTGCCTTTGCAGAACCATATGGTCGTTGAAAAAAGGATTGGTGATATTCGCACTGACTGTACTCACAGAAATACACAGTGCTACAAAAAGGCCATAGCTGAAAAATCTTGTTTTCCAATTCACTGAACCCTCCCAATATTTATGGCCTTATTTACGTTTAAGCCCAGCTAGTGCTTCCAAAACCTCTTCACTATGCTTGGCGGGTTTTACAGAGATGAAAATTTTCGCAACGTTTCCATCAGGATCGATAATGAATGTGTTTCGGGAGGAGAGTTTGACCCCAACCCAGCTCTTGATGGAATGATAGAGGCCGGATACAACGCCATTCGTATCGGCAAGTAAGTTGAATCCCAATCGTTCCTTTGAGCAAAAATCTTTATGCGAACCGATGTCATCGGTGCTGACTCCTAAAATCACCGCGCCGGCCTTTAAATAGAGCGCCGAATCGCGTTGGAAATTATGGGCTTCAAGAGTGCAGCCACCCGTAAAATTTTTAGGGTAAAAATAAAGCACTATCCATTTACCACGAAATTCCTTCAGCGACATTTCTACTCCGGCCTGATTGCGAAGTTTAAAGTCAGGAGCCGGTTTCCCAACGACAAGGGTATCTCCTAGAGCGGCCACGGATGGCGAAGAGGTTACGGAATCGGAATTGGCAGGAAAAGCGACCCGACAAGTTGCCATGGCGACGACCAATACTTTCCACAACAAAGTACGCATGAATTTATCCTCTTTTAGGGTTTAAACTTGAAGCCCGGCCCAAGTGAAATGTAGTGGGCTTGGTGTCCTCGAGATGAATTGAACATCCGACCGTCAGTTTAGGAAACTGCTGCTCTATCCAGCTGAGCTACGAGGACACCAAACCCATGTCCACTTGTTTCTACCCAGAAAACTTGATTCTAGCCAGAAAAGGAACTTTCCGGAAAAGAAGGCCGAAAAGCAACTCGTCGGGAAAAGTTAAGAAAAATCGTTGGATTTCGTGGATGACTTTATCGAGGTTCATATCGGTACCAATTATTTTTTCATGCACCCCAAATTTGCACAAATAAAGGGCCCGGCGAGTTTATAGCTTGGCGTCGAGGTACTAAATTGATGGGGACGAAACTCGTTATATTCCATCAACCCAAAGGGGCTTGGGACACGTCCCTTTAGCCACCGCGAATTTCAGGGGACATTTTGCTCACGCGTATAGAAGTCGGACAGAAATCATCCACCACGGATGCTGCCGGTCGTAAAATCCTGGCCACGATTCATGAGAACTTTCGATTGCCAGTGGATAAAGTTGCCGTACTCTCCGTCTACGTGCTGGAAATGGACCTGAACCAACGGGAACAGAGCCAAATTGCGCATGAACTGTTTACGGACCCGATCACCGAAACCACCGCCATCAACGCACCCCTCGCTCAAAACTTCGACTATCTCATTGAAGTAGGCTACAAACCCGGAGTGACCGACAATGTCGGTCGATCCAGCCGGGAAGGCATAGCGGATCTTTTGGGACGACGATTGGATGATGCGGATCAAGTCTATACCAGCCTGCAATTCCTGCTCACCGGATCCCTTTCCAGAGGGGAAGCGGAAACGCTGGCCACCAAACTCCTGGCCAATGACCTCATCCAAACCTATGTCATTCGCTCGCGTCAAGATTGGCTAGCGGCTCCGGGCATATCAGCCGTTTCAAATAAAGTTGCCATTCACCATCAGCCCCAAACCCATACGGTTGTGCTTCCCGATGATGATGCAGGATTGCAGGCGCTCTCGGATACCAAAGTGCTGGCCCTGACCATTCCGGAAATGCATGCCATCAAAGCCTATTACTCCGATCCCAATCGCAGGTATGACCGGGCCGAGGCGGGATTGCCTGTAGAGCCTACGGATGTGGAGCTGGAAGTCATCGCCCAGACCTGGAGCGAGCATTGCAAGCATAAAATCTTTGCCGCTACCATTGAGTATACAGACGATAAAGGCCGGAAGGAAGTATTTCATTCCTTGTACAAAACCTTTATCAAGGCAGCGACGGAAGCTATTCGACCCAAAGCGCCTTGGCTTAAATCAGTGTTTACGGACAATGCCGGTATCATTGCCTTTGTTGACGGATGGGACATTGCCATGAAGGCGGAAACCCACAACTCCCCCAGCGCGCTCGATCCCTATGGCGGCGCCATGACCGGTATCGTTGGTGTTAACCGCGATATTCTGGGCTGCGGAATGGGGTGTCGGCCCATTTTCAACACGGATGTGTTTTGCTTCGCGTCGCCCTTTTATGCCAAACCTATTCCAGAGAAACTCCATCATCCACGCCGGATTCTCAAAGAAGTGCATAGAGGCGTCAGGGATGGCGGCAATGAAAGCGGCATTCCCACCGTCAACGGCAGCATCGTATTTGACGATCGATTTTTAGGCAAGCCTCTGGTGTTTTGTGGAACGGGGGGACTCCTGCCCTCCCATATCAATGGCAAACCCACATGGCAGAAATCCATTCTCCCCGGCGACCGGATATTGATGGCCGGGGGCCGAATCGGTAAAGATGGCATCCATGGCGCCACGTTCTCTTCGGCGGCCATGACGGAAGCCTCGCCCACCTCGGCGGTGCAAATCGGCGATCCCATCACACAAAAAAAACTCAGCGATTTCCTTTTAGAAGCCCGCGATTTAGAGCTCTACCGTTTTGTCACAGACAATGGCGCGGGTGGCTTGTCTTCCTCGTTGGGCGAAATGGCCCGCGAGTGCGGAGGTTGCCGCATCCACCTGGACCTGGCCCCGCTTAAATATGCAGGCATGGACCCGTGGGAAATTCTGGTATCGGAAGCCCAAGAACGCATGTCCTTTGCCGTGCCTCCAGAAAATTTGGCCGCCTTCTGCGAACTCGCTGTTCGTCGCGGAGTTGAAGCCACGGACTTGGGTGACTTTACTGACAATGGAAATTTTGAAGCCTACTTCAATGGCAAACTTGTCTGCCGCCTGGAAATGGATTTTCTACACGATGGCAATCCAAAACTCCATCTCAAAGCCCGCTGGACCCCACCCCGCCATTCTGAGCCGCCACCGAGTTTCTGGGCCTCCCGCGATCTAAAAGCGGATGCCCTCGACTTGCTTTCCACCTTGAACATTTGTTCGAAGGAAAGTTGGGTGCGTCAGTATGATCATGAAGTGCAAGGCATGAGTGTGATCAAACCCTTTGTGGGCGAAAAAGCCGACGGCCCCAGCGATGCGGCCGTGATTAGGCCCATCTATTCCCGCAAAGAAGGCCTCGCCATCTCCCATGGCATCGTCCCCAGATACAGCGATATCGATACCTACCACATGACCGCATGCGCCATCGACGAGGCCGTTCGAAATATGGTGGCGGTAGGTGCCAGGCCCGGAACCATCGCCGGTCTCGACAATTTTTGCTGGCCCGATCCTGTCGAATCCGCAGCCACTCCAGATGGCCAATACAAACTGGCCCAACTCGTCCGATCCAATCAGGCATTGTATGATTATTGCCTCGCCTACAGCCTGCCGCTCATCTCTGGCAAGGATTCGATGAAGAATGATTATGGACGCGGTAAGGATAGGATCTCGGTCCCTCCCACCCTGCTGTTCACAGCCATCGCAGTATTGGACGATGTGGAAAAAACCATTACGATGGATGCCAAAGCTGCCGGGGATGGCATATATGTTTTAGGCTTCACACATGATGAAATGGGGGCGTCAGAATATTTCCTGCGACAGGGCTTCATCGGAAATAAAGTTCCCAAAGTCGATGCCGTGTCCGCATTGGCGCTCTATAACCGTCTAGCCGACGCCATATCCTTGGGGATTGTTCGATCGGCCCATGATTGTTCCGACGGTGGATTGTTTACCGCGCTGGCTGAGGTATGCATGGCTGGACGCTTGGGCGCGCAGGTGGATCTGTCCGCCATGCCCATTGGGGATGCTAGCGCTGGTTCTGGCATCGGTGCCGGTGCCGGTGAACAAAGCCTTCTACCCATCGGTGTGAAACTTTTCTCGGAAAGTCAGAGCCGCTTTGTAGTTACCGTAAAACCCGAACACCGTACCCAGTTTGAAATATTAATGGCCGGACTTCCCAGTGGCCGGTTAGGCGAAGTGACTGCCGAGCCTACCTTAACCCTACAAGACCGCGGCCAAGCCCTCTTTTCCGCCAGCCTGGAAGAAATGTTTTCCAGCTGGCGTCGCCCTTTGGATTGGTAAACAACATGGCAAAACCCAGAATCGCCATTATAACCGGATACGGCATCAACTCAGACAATGAGTTGGCCGAATGTTTTCGCATGGCCGGCGGTGACGCTCACCGCGTACATATCAATGATCTCATCGCCAAAAAGCCGCGCCTGACGGAATTCGACATTCTAGCCGTGCCAGGGGGGTTTTCCTTTGGAGACCATATTGCCAGTGGCCGCGTATTCGCTAACAAACTCAAACATTCCTTGTCCGATGATCTGCATGATGCCGTAGCGCGCAAGATACCGATGATCGGGATTTGTAACGGATTCCAGGTACTCGTCAAATTGGGGATTCTTCCGGGACAATCAACTTTGGCTTCTTCCGCCCCAGCAGAATCCAGTCAGGATAACCGCGGCGAGGCTTTCAAGCAAAGCGTCACCTTGACCTTCAATGACTCAGGCCGTTTCGAGGATCGCTGGTGCCATCTTGCCACCGACCCGGCTTCCAAATGCATCTGGACCCGTGGAATCGAAAAAATTTATCTCCCCATCAGGCATGGTGAAGGCAAGTTCATGCCGATGGATGCTGCCGCTTTGGCCGACCTTAAGCGTCTTGGACAAGTCAGCTTACGCTATTGCACCGCCAACGGTGAACGGCCCGGTTTGCTCGGCAATGCCTATCCTGAAAATCCGAACGGTTCAGTGGATGATATTGCGGGAATTTGTAGCAGCGATGGATTGCGCTTTGGGCTGATGCCACATCCGGAAGCCCATATGCTGGCCACCAACCATCCCCAATGGCAAAAACTGGGGCTGAAAGGCGAAGGAGCAGGCATCCAAATTTTCCGGAATGCCGTGGAACTGGTTCGAACTTAAGGCTTTCGGGCCGGGGGTTTTGTCGCTGCGCGATTCATTCCCAATTCCTTTTCGAAAATGCCTGTCAATTCTTCCAATGCGCGATCGAAAATATCGTTGACCACTTTATATTCATACTTGCCCATGCGATTAGCGAATTCCAGTTCCTGCGTGGCGTTCTGCAACCGGATGCGAATGCTGTCGGAATCATCTGATTGACGCAAGACCAGGCGCCGTTCCAACTCCTCTAGATTCGGAGGAGTGATGAGAATGCCAATTGCCTGCGGAAATGCTTCATCAAAGCGGGACTTGCCGTATACGTCCAAGTCCAGAATCAGGCTTTGACCAGCCTCCAGGGCTTTTAGAATCGGAGCCCTAGGCGTGCCGTAGAAGTTACCATGGACTTGCATATGTTCCACAAGTTCGTTGGATTCGATTAGGTAGCGGAATTCATCCGAAGTTTTGAAAAAATAATGTATGCCTTCTTGTTCACCCGGCCTGGGTTTCCGAGTGGTCGCGGAAACGGAATAACGCAAGGTAGGAAAGCGTTTCATTAACGCATCCTTCAAAGTGCTTTTTCCGGCTCCAGATGGCGCCGAAAATACGAATACCTTTCCAGAATTACCCATTCTCCTTGCCTTTTTCTTTGTTCAGGCGTTCCATAAAAGGAATATTGAGTAATAGTTCATTTTTCTTGCCCTTGCCTTGATCGGCTTGAGCAGCCTTTTCCTTCGTAATCCTTTCTTTATCCTTGATCCGCAGGGACAATTGGATTTCCCGGTTGATGATTTCTTCCACGCGATTGAGTCCATGTTCCAAATTGGCCGTCGTACGGATGATTATCATGAACAATCCCAACAATTCCAGGGACAGGATGCTGGCGAGTATGATTTGAACTTTGATTTCTATCGGCATAATGCTTGCCTCCCAATTATATCTTCTTTGGAGGACGCTTTCAAAGTCCAGTCCTGGCAGGAAGACGGGTAAATATGTCTATTTTGGAGCATATGATTAGGAATTGCCTTGCCTTCACCTGATTTCTCATCCCGACCCCTGGATTTCTCGGAAGCCACCTTGGTTTCCTCGCCGCTGCTGTGCAAATACCAAACTTTGCAATCCCTTATAGCCAACATGGCCCAAGTCCTGATTGGATTTTCGGGCGGGGTGGATTCAACCTTATTGGTGGGCGTTGCCAGGCATGTGCTTGGAAAAACTCGAGCAGTCGCTTACCTGGCAGTGGGCCCGTCCTTGGCAAAACAAGAGCAAATCGAAGCCCAACAGCTGGCAAAGTTGATGGATGTTGAGCTTATCGAATACAGCGCAACGGAATTCGAGAATCCAGCCTACCTCAGGAATGGTCCAGATCGATGCTTTCACTGCAAAAACGATCTGTTCCATAATCTGAAACTGTTTGCCGCGGCCTTTCCGACCGCATCCATTCTGTACGGAGGTAACACAGACGATACCTTGGATTTTCGACCTGGTCGACGCGCTGCCTTTGAACATGGAGCACGGGCACCTTTAGCAGAGGCCGGTCTTTCCAAAGCAGATGTCCGGATCTTGTCACGAGCCTTTGGACTGCCCACTGCGGAAAAATCCGCACAGCCCTGCCTCAGCAGCCGGATTCCGTATGGCAGTCCGGTAGATGCCAAAAAATTGGCCATGGTGGAAGCGGGTGAAATCCTATTGGCCAAACTGGGATTCCGGGAATTCCGACTCAGGCATTTTGGCGACACCGCCCGCATCGAAGTACCGGTAGATCAAAAAATGATTTTGGACGATGAAGAGTGCGCCCGAAACCTATTACAGAATCTACGCGCTTTGGGATTCTCGAAAATGCAGGTAGACCCGAGTGGCTTCCGCAGTGGCAGCCTGAATGAAGCACTGTCCGATGAGGTTAAATTGAGCCACTTAAAAAGAGCCATTCCATCTCTCTGAATCCAGGTGATGGATAAGCCTTGTTCCTAGCTTCAATAAGCGGCCCGGTAAACGCTTAGCAAGTCCTGCTGGGAAACGGGAATGATATTAGATGCATGGCACGTGTCCGCATAGGCATCGTCAGCCAGCATATCAAGGTCCCCTTTCGGAACGCCATGATTGTGAAGGCCAAAGCGAATCCCTAGTCCCGTAAAAAAATTGCGACACGATTCGGATAAGCTGGCGCTAGCCAATCCTGCTTCTTCAAATAAAGCCTGTACGCGTGCTAATTTGATTTGACCGGCTTCCGGCAGGGGCTGGGACTCCAAAAAGGCTAAGGACTCGGGAAGCAGCAATGCATTGGCCAAGCCATGGTGAGTATTGTAGCGGGCGGAAAGTGGATGCGCCAAAGAATGGGTCATGCCTAATCCCTTTTGAAAGGCTGTGGCACCCATGGCCGCGGCCATTTGCATGGCTCCGCGGGCGTCCAAATTCGTTCCTTGCGCAAATGCTGTAGGGAGATGTTTGAGAATGAGCCGCAAGCCTTCCTGGGCAATTCCATCTGCCAATGGATGGAAGACATTGACCAAGTATGCTTCCAGGCAATGGGTAAAAGCGTCGATTCCGGTAGCAGCGGTAATATGCGGTGGAAGTCCCGCCGTAAAGGCCGGTTCGAGTACGGCGATATCGGGCATTAAACTGGGATGGAAGAAAATGGTTTTCTTTCCAGTTGCACGCAGAATGATAACACCGGAACGCCCCACTTCGCTACCCGTTCCAGCGGTAGTGGGTATCGCATACAAAGGCGGCATGGCGTGCTTGATAAGCTTGTCGCCGCCGATGGCATCATCGTACTTGGCTAAGGGACCGGGATGCACGGTGAGCAGGCGAATCACCTTGGCCGTATCTATTGGACTCCCCCCACCCAGTGCTACCAGGGCGTCGCATCCATTTATCTGGTATGCCGCCAGACCCTTTTCCACATCTTCCTCAATGGGATTGGCATGTGTGTCCGCAAATACCTGTGTGGCGATTCCATGGGAATTAAGCGCCGCCTCCACCTCCGCGCACAGTCCAACTTTGACCAACGTAGCATCCGTCACAATCAGGACTCTAGTCACCGTGCCACGCATGCGATTGGCCAATGCGGTCATGGCGCCTTGGCCGAAAAAAATAAGTGTGGGATAATTGAATTGTTGCATGTCGGCTCCGCTGCTTCCCGGCTTCTCAGTTTCTCAGTTTCTCAGTTTCTCAGCTTCAGATAATCTCAAAATATCGGCGCAACTGCCAATCCGTAATGGCTTTTTCATGTTCGCGCACTTCCCATTCTCGGGTATTTGCAAAATGCTCGACGAAGTCCGCGCCAAATACTTCCTTGGCCTCCTTAGAGGCGCGTAGGTTGCGGAGGGAATCACGCAGGTTACCGGGAAGCTGCAATCCTTCCGGCAATTTATCCTGCACCGCATACGCGCTGCCTTGGACCGGCTCCCCAAGCTTGAGCTTATGCTCAATACCCAGCAAACCCGAGGCAATACACGCCGCCGCCACCAAATAAGGATTGCCATCGGCTGCGCCCAACCTAAATTCAACGCGCTGGGACTTGCTGCTGCCGGGAATGACGCGTAATGCCGTCGTTCGATTTTCCACGCCCCAAGTAGACGTAGTGGGAGCCCAGGCCCCTTTGACGAGGCGCGTATAACTGTTAACGGTGGGCGCAAACAGACACAGGAACGGTTTCAAGAATTTCTGCATTCCGGCCACGTAGCTTTCCATCAGCGGACTCATGCCCTCGCGGCCGCCGGATTGGAACATGACCGATTCACCGGACTTGAGATCGAACAGGCTTTGATGCATATGCCCGCTTTGGCCGGGGTAATCGATTGACCATTTGGCCATAAAGGTGGCCAACTTTTCGCGTTTTTGAAAAAACACTTTGGTAAAGGTTTTGAATATTGCAGCATTGTCAGCGGCGCGTAACGCATCCGTGGCGGTCAGAGCCGCCTCCATCACTCCAGGCCCCGTCTCGCAATGCAGACCTTCGATAGGACACCCGATGGCACTGGAGTACTCCATCAGATCATTGAAAAGGTCCGATTCCGTGGAACTGCGGATCACGGAATAACCAAAATTTCCCGGTGTGAAAGGCTTCAGATTACGGTAGCCTTTTTCCCGGATGGAATGCGGCGTTTCATCAAAGACAAAAAACTCATATTCAAATCCGATTTTAGCCCCATATCCCAGGCCCTTGGCCCTATCCAGCACCCTCTGCAGCAATCCGCGTGGGCAAAGGGGGTGCCTTCCCGTCCCGGCCTTGTCGATGAATTCCCCCAGAAAAAAAGACACATTGATTTCCTCCGGCAAGTGCCTTTCGGATGTGAGATCCAATCGGAAATTCGCATCAGGAAAAGCGGTATGCCAGCCGGTAAAACGCACATTGTCATAAAGCTTATCATCCGTGTCCCAGCCGAGAATGCAGTCGCAAAAGGCCCCGCCGTTTTTGACCACCGAAGCGAATTTTTCGAAGGACAAATATTTTCCGCGCATCACGCCATCGATATCGGTCAATGCCAGCTTGACGCGTTTGACTCCAGCCTTTTCCCATGCCTCCAAACGTGCGTTAGATTTAACCTGCTTCACGGTATGCCTCTGCTTGCTTCACGATAGGCCACTTTCATGGTAGACGGAAATGAATAGCTTTACGCCGCGTCAAGGAATAGAAACCGAATTTTGACAGCGTTGTCCCACGGCCACTATCGCGGACACCGGTCCAAGGCAAGGCTGGATCCAGATAGTCGCAGCGATTCATGAATACCGTGCCTGTATCCGCCTCTGCTGCAAAATGGTTGGCACGGTCCAGATCCCCGGTATAGATGACGGAAGTCAAGCCGTAGCGGGAATCATTGATATGGCGCAAAGCGTCTTCGTCACCTTTGACGGAAAGAATGGGTAAGATAGGTCCGAAGTTTTCTTCCCTCATGACATCCATGGAAGGGTCGACCTTTACAAGAATCGTCGGTTCAAAAAAAGTGCCCTTGCCAATGACCCGAGCGCGTCCACCAGAAACCAGCTTGGCTCCTTTGGACTGCGCGGAGTCTATTTGGCCGGACATGGAAACGGCTGCCCGAGTCGTAGCCAGTGGACCCATAGTAGTTGTTGCATCCAGAGGATTTCCAAGCACGTATTCAGACACCAGTTGTTCACATCGGTCCAAGAATTCCTGATACCGACTGTCATGAACGTAAACGCGTTCGATGCCGCAGCAGCTTTGTCCCGCATTGTACATCGCCCCATCGACCAGATCCGCTGCAGCCTTGGCCACATCAGCATCCGCCGCCACATAGGCTCCATCCTTTCCACCCAGCTCCAGATTGCAATCGATGAATCGATGCGCCGCCGCCTTTTGCACGGTTCGGCCTCCTTCCACCGATCCCGTAAACACCACATGGTCGATATCGCACTCAGCTATGGCCTTACCCAAATCATCATGGTTCGCTAATACGTTTTGTAAAACATGGGCAAAAGGTCCCATATGACCAAAGGCCCGTGCGAAATGTTCACCCACTGCCGGAGTGATACTGCTATGCTTTAATATTACCGCATTGCCCGCTAATAGTGCTGTGGCCACGCCATTCACGGCGGTTAATAATGGATAGTTCCAAGGGGCGATAATCAGCACCACACCTAATGGAACATGTTCAATCCGACGATGGAACCCACTTTTTTCCGGCAGGATTTCCGGCACCAAAATAAACTCAGCTTCTGCGGTCAAGTAGGCCGCTCGCTCCAAGAACCCTTTGACTTCGTTCTCGCTTTGACGCAAAGGCTTACCCATTTGCCTGGTGATATCTTGAGCGATGGCAGCGTGATGAACTGTAAAATAGTCGAGAGCCGCCCGTAGGTATTCCACCCTTTTACCAACCGTTACTTTTCGCCAAGCCGCGCCAGCTTCCTTGGCTATGGAAATGGCTTTGACCAAACCGGGAAAATCTGTTTCCGAATAGTCCCCAGTCGGCTCCAAAGTGAATGGATTGAGGGGCTGAATGCCAGGCGAGTAGATTGTCATTGTCGTTATTATAAAATACCGATGGGGTGGGACAAAATGTTATTTTCAAAACCTGCTTCTAGATTTCAAAACCTGCTTCTAGATACGAATCGGCCACTTTCGAAATCGGTTCTAGACCTGTTTATACTACCTTTTCCGACATTAATTACGATTTAAGGAGCCTTATCGTGGACAACAGCCAACTCAAGAGAATTGCCGACAATATCCGTATTCTTTCCGCTTCCATGCCGGAACGCGCCAAATCGGGCCATCCTGGTGGACCGATGGGTGGTGCCGATTTCATGGCCATTCTCTATACTGAATTCCTCCGCTTCGACCTCAAGGATATGGCTTGGCCCAATCGCGACCGGTTTTTTCTGGATGCTGGACATCTCTCTTCCATGCTCTATTCCACGCTCTCCTTATTCGGCCTGTACAGCATGGACGAATTGAAAAACTTCCGCCAATGGGGCAGCCCCACGCCCGGCCATCCCGAACACGATGTTGCCCGTGGTGTGGAAAATACTTCCGGCCCATTAGGCCAGGGACATCTCATGGGACTGGGCGCAGCGATTGCCGAGCGCTTCCTTAAAGCCCGGTTTGGAAATTGGATGGGACATAAAACTGTGGCGTATATCTCAGACGGCGGCGTGGAAGAGGAAGTGTCTCAAGGCGTCGGCCGCTTGGCCGGTCACCTGGGCATGTCGGACCTCATCATGTTCTACGACTCCAATGACGTACAGCTTTCGCATATGACCAAGGACACGATGTCCGAAGACACCGCCAAGAAGTACGAAGCCTGGGGCTGGCGCGTGGAAACCGTCAATGGCCATGACTTTGATCAGATGCGCGGCGCCTTACAGCGCGCGTGGGCAGAAAAATCTCGCCCCACCTTCATTGTCGGCAAAACCATTATGGGCAAGGGCGCGGTTAAAGCCGATGGCTCGTCCTTTGAAGGCTCTCCCAAAACCCACGGCAATCCCCTTTCTAAAACCGAGGCGTCCTACGAAGAAACCGTCCGTCACTTGGGCGGCGATGTGGCTGAACCCTTCCAACTCTTTGCGGATGTGGTCGAAGCCATGGCCAAAGTAAAAGCTGAGAAAGCGGATAAGGCCAAAGTAGCTAAAGCCCTGCAGGCAGAATGGGAAAAGCAGAATCCGGAATTGGCCAAGAAGTTCCATCATTTCCAATCCGGACAATTGCCGCCTTTGGATTTCTCTTCCATCGAGCAAAAACCGAATGAAGCAACGCGTGCAGCGTCCAAAAATGTGTTGGCCTATCTGGCCGGCAAAG
Source organism: Fibrobacteria bacterium (assembly GCA_043732185.1). Lineage (GTDB taxonomy): Bacteria > Fibrobacterota > Fibrobacteria > UBA11236 > UBA11236 > Chersky-265. The sequence goes on along the minus strand of JAYTHY010000112.1, from coordinate 12,124 downwards.
TCGAGAATATGATCGTTACCTCCGCCGATCTGGCAGACAGCGATTACACCGAAGGCTTCCTTAAGAAGACACATATTTTCACACGCGAAGATTTCTCCGGCGCTTTTTTACAAGCTGGCGTGGCCGAACTCACTATGGCCGGAATCATGACCGGCGTTGCCTTGCATGGCGGTTGCTTTATTGCCGGTGGCACCTTTTTCGCCTTCTCTGATTTTCAAAAACCGGCCATTAGATTGGCAGCCCTCATGGGCGCGCACACCATCTTCATCTGGACCCATGATGCGTTCCGAGTAGGCGAAGATGGACCCACTCATCAGCCCATCGAACAGGAAGCGCAAATTCGGCTCTTGGAAAAGATGGCCAATCTGGAAGGCCATCGTAGCGCCCTAGTATTGCGGCCCGGCGACTGCGCGGAAACCACCGTAGCGTGGAAGATGGCCCTTGAATCCAAAGTACCCACAGCCCTTATACTTACCCGTCAACCGGTCAACGATCTGCCGGCCAAACCCGGTTCCACCCGGTATCAAGACGCTTTGCAGGGAGCCACCAAAGGCGCCTATATTGTACGTGAGGCCGGAGGCAAACCAGATTTGGTGCTGGTCGCCAATGGGTCTGAAGTGTCCTTGCTCATTGAAGGAGCAGAAAAGCTGGTCAAGGAAAAAGGCCTGAAGGTCCAAGTGGTCTCGGCCATTTCTGAAGGCCTCTTCATGGAACAACCAGCCGCCTACCGCGAAAGCGTCCTGCCCTATACTGCGCCCACATTGGGTTGGACCGCTGGCCTGGCCGTTGCCATGCAAGGATTGGTGGGCCCCCTCGGTCAGGTGTATGGGATGAAGCGCTTTGGGGCGTCCGCGCCATTCAAAGTGTTGGATGAAAAATTCGGATACACGGCCAACCACGTAGTTGCGGAAGCGGAGCGCTACTTGGCGGAATATAAAGTCAATGTACGTCGCTTTACAACTATTGCGAACTGAACATGGTGCGGGCTGAACTGAACATGGTACGGGCTGAATAGGCCCGCTGTTCCGCGCCTTCCGACTCAGTCGGCCCCCTGATTCATCGAATTCTAAAATTTTGTCAAAAAAAAAGAACCCAGCCCCTAAGGGTTGGGTTCTTAATTCTGTGTGTAAAGCCTCGAATCCGTCCTAGAAACTTACGTGCCTAGGACGAAGGACGGGAGTTTACCAGCGATTGCGCTGGCCACCGCCGCCGCCGCCACCACCACCGCCGCCGTAGCCGCCGCGGGAACCGCCGCCGCCACCACCGCGCGAGCCGCCGCCGTCACCGCCGCCGGGAGCGCGAGGACGAGCCTCGTTCACGGAGATCGGGCGACCTTGGATCTGAACGCCATTCATGCCTTCGATAGCCTTTTGGGCTTCGGCAGGATCAGCCATTTCGACGAAAGCGAATCCACGGGGATTGCCGGTCTCACGGTCCATGATGATTTTGGTGGATGTGACACGGCCAAATGACGAGAAAGCCTCGGTCAATTCGTCCTGAGTCACGCCGAAAGCGAGATTACCTACATAAATATTCATACGTCTCCTTGGATACGATTAATTGGGATAGAAATGGAACAAGGAATTATCGAGATCCTCGGAGACTTAGTTTGAGCGTTCGTCTGGGGGTAAGATAAAACCATCGGTCCTTGTTACAGAGCCCCCACGGATATCTTCGCAGATATGGTAGGCGGGCTACTGCTTGGCAAAAGTTAACCCATTTTTAACAGTCTTGCAAGGGAAAAACACATTTTGCTAGCCAAATTCGTATTTAGTGGGTCATCGCAGGCAGGATTTCGTCGAAAACAACCCTAAATATGGGAATTTCGGACTTTTGGCATTATTCCTGCCGATAAATGACCGACCCGGCATTTACAAATTCCTCAGCCTTGGCTTCCATCCCTTTTTCCAAAGCCGCTTTTTCATCCAGACCTTGCTTTTCCGCATAGGCTCTGACATCGTCCGTGATTTTCATGGAACAGAAATTGGGACCGCACATGGAACAAAAATGCGCGAGCTTAGCGCCTTCGGCCGGCAAAGTCTCATCGTGAAAACTGCGCGCCGTTTCCGGATCCAAAGACAAATTGAACTGATCGTGCCAGCGGAATTCAAAACGCGCCCGCGACAAGGCGTTGTCCCGATACTGGGCAGCAGGATGTCCCTTGGCCAAATCAGCGGCATGTGCGGCCAACTTGTAGGTGATCACCCCTACCTTGACGTCTTCACGATTGGGCAATCCCAAATGTTCCTTGGGTGTTACGTAGCATAACATAGCGCAACCAAACCAGCCGATCATGGCTGCACCAATTCCACTGGTGATATGGTCATAGCCGGGCGCGATGTCCGTAGTCAAAGGCCCCAGAGTGTAGAACGGTGCTTCATGACACCATTCAAGTTGCTTTTTCATGTTTTCCTCGATCATATGCATGGGCACATGGCCGGGTCCCTCATTCATCACCTGCACGCCCATATCCCAGGCTATTTCCGTCAGCTCTCCCTGGGTTTTAAGCTCCGCGAATTGTGCCTCATCATTGGCATCGTATACTGAACCGGGCCGCAGTCCATCGCCGATGGAAAAGGAAACGTCGTATGACCGCATGATGTCACAAATATCCCGCCAATGGGTGTAAAGGAAATTTTCCTTGTGATGGGCCAAGCACCATTTGGCCATGATACTGCCGCCGCGAGACACAATGCCCGTCATGCGTTTGGCGGTCATGGGAACATAGCGCAGCAATACCCCGGCATGTACCGTAAAGTAGTCCACACCTTGTTCGGCTTGTTCAATCAACGTGTCCCGATAAATTTCCCAGGTCAAATCCTCGGCTTTGCCGTTCACCTTTTCCAGCGCTTGATAGATAGGTACGGTTCCGATGGGCACTGGCGAATTGCGTAAAATCCACTCGCGTGTCTCATGGATATTTTTCCCGGTGGAAAGATCCATCACAGTATCCGCGCCCCAACGAACGGACCAGACCATTTTTTCCACTTCTTCTTCAATGGAAGAAGCAATGGCTGAATTTCCGATATTGGAATTGATCTTCACTAAAAAGTTACGCCCGATGATCATCGGCTCGAGTTCGGGATGATTGATATTGCATGGAATAATAGCCCGGCCCCGCGCCACTTCCGATCGCACAAATTCCGGAGTGATGATTTTTGGAATGGCCGCTCCGCGTGCATCCCCAGGGTGTTGGCGTTGCAAAGACACTTCTCGCATCTCGGCCTGGAGATTTTCACGGATGGCGATGTATTCCATTTCCGGTGTGATAATGCCTTGCCGCGCATATTCAAATTGAGTGACAGCCTTTCCTGCCTTGCCCTTCAAAGGCTTGCGGGTTTGGGTAAACCGCAATGCGTCCAAAGCTGGATCCACCGCGCGTTGACGGCCATAATGGGAACTTTGATCGGACAGCTCTTCCACATCGCCCCGATCCAATATCCATTGACGCCGCAAGGGTGCCAATCCCAAGCGCACATCGATTTCCACAGCCGGGTCCGTGAAGGGACCCGATGTGTCATAGACCACCACCGGGGCATTGGGCCGATCCAAAGTCTTGTCGAAATGGGATCGAGTGTTATTGAGCGAAATCTCGCGCATCGCCACTTGAACACTGGGATGCAGAGTCCCGGCACGATAAATTTTCACCGAATTCGGAAACGGTTCCCGGGTTATGGATTGATTGGTTACACCCTGGTCGGGATTGTTGCTGTCCAAAACGGCTTTACGAATCATACTGTATACCTTCCTACGCCGGAATTACCCGGTTCAGGTTCTAGGGTCCCCGGCCTTCGATGCGAAGGCTTCGACTTTCGCCTCAGGCGAAAGCTTCGGCTTCCAAAGTGGAAGACCGAATATTGGCTTCTAATAAGCTGGGTTCTCAGGCTCATGGCCTCCCCTGGTTCGGTTGGAAAGGTAATAAATTGAGGGTCCAATGATGGACAAGGATGGGCCCATTCAACCCCGTGGCTTGCAAATTTAGGGGAAAATATTCTAATTACTCAGCAAGTACGGTTTTCTGCGGGGCCTTAGCTCAGTTGGTAGAGCGTCTCGTTCGCAATGAGAAGGTCAGCGGTTCGATTCCGCTAGGCTCCACCAGAAAACACCTGCCTCAGGACTGAGAGGCTATTATTTGGATGAATCGGTCGACCAAAAATTTAGAGTCAAAAGTTCGATCGCCTACGGCCTGATTTTCTTTAACCCATGCCATCACGTGTATCATGGGGATCATTTCATGGTAGGTTCCCAGAACTTCTGCCGCCAATAAAGTCAGTGCTTCCAGAACGGAAAAGACTATACACAACTTTTGAGTTAACCCAGTGGCTTTAGGTAACCACTTCGCATTTCTTAATCGTCATAAGATGAAATGCTTCGCATTAGTTCAAATTTCGTGGGCCTATAGAGAAGAGGTTGTAATGAAACGTATCAGGTTTCTTCTGTTTTTGGGATTGGTGGTTGGTTGTTCTTTGCCTGCCTCTGCACAGGAAGTGTGGACGCGTAGAAACCCCTACCCTACTGGCGAATCCTTAACATCTTTAGCTTGGTCCGGTACTCTACTCGTAACCGTGGGTTCTGGCGGAACCATCCTCACCTCTACCGATGGCCGCGCCTGGATTCCGCAAACCTCTGGTACAAGTGAATCCCTATATTCAATAGCATGGACAGGCAACCAGTTTGTAGCTGTAGGCCGTAGCGGAACAATTCTCACCTCTACTAATGGCATTGCATGGACTACACGAATATCAAGTATACCTGATATACTAACCGGCATTGTCTGGACGGGAACCCAGCTCGTAACCGTAAGCGATAGCGGAGCAATTCTTACCTCTCCTAATGGCATCACTTGGACGAAAAGGTCCTCGGGTACAACCCATTATATCAGTGCTATAACTTGGACTGGGAGCCAGCTCATTGCAGTGGGTGATAGTGGAACTGTGCTTGCCTCCCCAAATGGTATCAACTGGACAAAAAGATCCTCGGGAACAACCGAATCCCTAAACTCCATAACCTGGTCCGGTAGCCAGCTTGTTGTTGCGGACTGGCATACGAATAGTATTCTTAGTTCTCCTGATGGCATCACCTGGACTGCAACTGGCGCAGTAATAGGTGAGACCCTACTCTCTATAACCTGGACCGGCACCCTGTTTGTAGCCATTTGCACTAGCGGAATCCTTCTCAATTCTAATGATGCCATCATCTGGAATACAATAAACTCCGGAGCCCACTCGGACATCAAATCCATACTCTGGACGGGTTCTCAATTTGTTGCTGTGGGCGCCGATGGAACCGTCATTACTTCCCCCGATTGCATCACTTGGACTACACGCAGCTCAGGTACAACCAATAACCTCAAGGCCATGGTCTGGACCGGTACACAATTGGTGGGCATCAGCTACGGAACAACGCACACTTCTCCAGATGGGGTTTCCTGGACAACAAAAAACTCAGGTACTACCGAATTCATTTCATGCCTAACTTGGACCGGCACCCTGCTCGTTGCCGTTGGTTCCAATGGAACCATTCTCACTTCTCCAAATGGCAATACATGGACCACTAGAAAAACGGATTCTCTCCAGGTTTTATCCTCCGTAATCTGGACCGGTTCCCAACTGGTAGCTGTGGGGTCTGATGGAATAGTCCTCACCTCTCCCAACGGGCTAATTTGGACAGAAAGAAATTCTGGAGTAAATATAAAATTCAACTCCATTGTCTGGACTGGTACCCAACTTGTGGCTGTGGGGTATGGTTCAGACTCGACAAATCGAACCGTCCTCACTTCCCCCGATGGAGTGACATGGACAAAAAGAAATTTGGGATCCGGTAAAATTATGGCCTCAGTCGTTTGGACCGGCACTCAACTCGTAACCGTGGGCGAGACCGGAACCATCCTTACCTCTCCGGATGGAATCACCTGGACAACACAAAACTCGGGTACCACAACGCTTTTATTCGGAGTAACCTGGACGGGAACTCGGCTTGTAGCCGTGGGCTATGTAGGAACTATTCTAACCTCTCCGGACGGCATCCGTTGGACAAAAATTAATTCGGGAACAACCGAAATCCTCTATTCAATAACCAGGACAGCCTCTCTACTCGTAGCTGTGGGACAGAACGGCGTCATCCTCACCTCTCCGCAGAGCACGACCAATACAATTATTGCAACTGTTCACGAACAAAATGCCATGTCCGTTCGCCTCTCCCGTACTTTCCTCTTAGCCACCTTACCAAACGCCTTGCTTGGGCATAAAACCAAAGCAGCAATTTACGGAATTACCGGGCATAAGCTGATGGAAGTAGTTGGAGCTAAATCGCAAGGGGAGATTGTCGTGCCAATATCCGGAATTCCCAAGGGACGGTATTTTCTTGAGGTAAAAAATTTCAATCAAAGCATTTCGAAACCGTTTAGCTTAATTCAGTAGAATTTTCGGAAAATGGGCATCCTGACAATCTCTCCTGAAATTAGGATGTCACGAGCGATTCGACCTTTAGAGCCAAGCACAAATTACCTCATCAAGTGAAACGATTTCGAAAAAACTTGGTTAGCTCCTTTGGTCACAAAAACATAATCGCCGTTCGGAAGCGTGGAAGTTGAAATAGAGACATCCTGATCGGTGCGTTTCATTTCCGATGCCCTCCACAACCGACCATTTGTGCCGTATATGGATATCTGAAACGGCTGTCCCTGAAGGTGACTCGGCACAGCCGCATATAAAATATTGGACATAATCCGCAGCCCAATTCCACTCTTTTCATTGGCGAATGTACGGAGATTTGTCGTTCCAATCCCAGGTGTAGTCATCACCATGCCATCGAGCGGAATAAAACCAAATGCATACTTATATCCGACCGCAACTAACTGGCTACCCATCCAGGCCACGGAGGTAAAGTCAACCTTCAAGTGAACATTATTATTTGTCCAGCTGACACCATTGGATGAAGTCGCAACTCGGCCACTATCGCCCACAGCCACCAACTCACTACCGGTCCAAATTATGGAGCTGAAGCTTGCGAGTGTGCCGATGTTTTGAGGGGTCCAGCTTATCCCATCAGCCGAAGTGATCAGCTTTCCCGTGTCGCCCACAGCCACCAATTGTTTGCCCGTCCACACTGCGGAATTGAGGGGCCCATCAATGCCACCGGAATTCCTGACAGTCCAATTGATACCATCGGGTGAGGTGAGCACTTCCGCGTTTTCACCGACGGCTACCACTTGGGATCCTGTCCAAGTAACTGCGTTGAGCTTAGATTCCGTTCCGGTATTGGTATTCGAGGTCCACACAATTCCATCCAGTGACGTGTAGGTGTATCCCTTTTCACCCACCGCCACCAACTTATTGCCCGCCCAAGTGACGCAGGTAAGTGAAAGTCCCGTTTTTTTACGCGTTGTCCACGTGATGCCATCGACGGAGGTAATCACTGTAGACTTTCCAATCGCAACCAATAAACTACCTGTCCATGTTACCGAAATGAGCCGCACATTCACTCCGGAGTTTTGATGGGTCCAGGTTATGCCATCCAGGGAAGTGATCACTGCGCCACTGTCACCGACCGATACCAATTCACTCCCAGTCCAGATAACCGAATAAAGGTACCCCCCGCCCCCATATGATCTAGGTGTCCAAACATCCTGGGCATGACTACTAGTGGAAAATCCGAATAGTAAAGCGCAGACTAAAAGAATATTTAGCTGTTTCATCGCGACCTCTTCTGCGGGATTGACACTCAATCTGTTTCGCCAAATTTTGGCTGCTGAAAACTCTTCCAAGTATAGCGCGCATCACTTGGGTTCGCTGGCCAATTATACGTCCATAGCCGATTTATTTTATCAATACCCGCAACTCCAGTTAAGGGTTACCGCATTTACTTTTCAACCGTCAAAAGGGATCCGGATGGGAGATCGATATGAAGCAACAGAGGTTTTCGGCACCTGGCAATAAGGAAGTTTTAACGGATTATAAGCAGTTTGAAAATCCGGAATAGCCGCATTTTGTCAAGCCAGTAGTGGGCGTAATGGTTGTGTCTTTCCCTGCGGATATCGAAATCGTTTTGGTAGCCTGGTAACCGCGCAATGGTGTTGATAAGGTGTCCATGGCATCCATCAGTACTGTATGGCTGATGTTCGGGGTCAGGTATTTGTAAGTCAAAAGCATGTCAAAGGACTTGGTCCCGACTAAAGCATGGGACCATGTTGTTCCATTGGTACCAGTAATCATGGTTCCGACATTCCCAACTAGTGCGCCTGTGTTGTTGTTCGTTGTCCATCGTATAGCGTTCAAGTTTTGTGCCGAGGTCAGCACCGTGGGCGTCCAGGACGTGCCATCCGTAGTTTTCAATAAAGTGCCGGAATCGCCAACTGCATAACCCGTATTGGTAGCTGTAAAATACACGCCGTTTAGTTTTTTCGTAGTTCCACTTGTTAGAATTGCCCACGTTGATCCATCGGTAGTTTTTAGAATTGTCCCAGAATCCCCAACCGCGAAACCTGCTGTTGTCGAGGTGAAATATACGGCATTTAAATTTCGAGTGGCTCCATTTGTCAATGCTGCCCAGGCCACACCCGTATTCGAAGTTTTTAAAATGGTGCCGGAATTTCCGACTGCATAGCCGACTGAGTTGCTGGGAAAAAATACTGCATTTAAGTTTTGAGTCGCGGGGTTGGTGGTTGGATTGGACCAGCTGGTACCACTGGAGATTTTGATCGTCCCCGCATTGCCAACCGCGAATCCAGATGAAGACGTTCTAAAATGAAGGCCGTTTAGATTTTGGGTGGTGCCAGTGGATTGCGGGGCCCAGGTCACTCCGTCTGTGGTTTTTAAGGCGGTGCCGGAATCTCCCACTGCAAATCCTGCCGTCGCGCTGGTAAAACTGACGGAATTCAAATTGCGACTCGTGCCACTGGTATTTGTAGACCAATTGGCCCCTGAATTTGTCGTTCGTAATATGGTACCGGAATCTCCAACCACGGATCCGGTAGTGCCATTGCCGAAACTTATGGCCTTTAATTTTGGGCCAACCGGCATGGAGTCGCGCGTGGTGCCATCCACTCGCAACCGTATCCATTTGACAGGATTGGTGAGGCTGCCTGGACTGTTTGACACAAGCCTGGCTCGCAAGATGGAAAATGCCGGACTGGCCGTCTTGTTGACAAAGGCCGTGTCTCCGGGTTTAATCAAAAAGCTTACCGAGTCCTTATAAACGGTATCCGTACGCGTTGGATTAAGACCTGTATCCAAAACCACTATTTTGGCGGTCCATGTTCTTAAAGATGCAAGAGCATATGTTTTGGTGGACACGGCAATGCTGCCAGTATCCGATCTTCCATTTATCACATAGGTGTACGTGGTGGGCGAAATAAAGGGTGCACTGAGAATAATCTTGAGTGTATCCAAGGTAAAGAATGTATCTGCGGAAGCAATTTTTAACAAGGCGTTGGAACTGGGCTTTAGATTAATTTCCATACTCACAAAGCCAGGGTCGGATGATTGCTCATCCCTGGATTCAAAGAAACATGATGTCAGCAAAATAAGGCAAATTGCTGGAAGGATTAGCGATTTCCGCATCTATTCTATTATCGGACTCGGCAGGTGGGTCTGGGTGTGATGAAACATCCACAAGTGAGGCTAGATCCCCAGCACATTTTGAGGAATTTGAAGAGATTACGGTTTCGGAAAGGATGTTCCCGGGAATTCGAGATTGGCGGGCTTGATTAAGAGCTCCGCTGAATTGATTTCCTCGACCATGGTAACGCGATCCGAAATCATGAGGATATGCGATATTATTCGCGGCCGATACAAGCCTGATTCTGAAGCCACCTGAAAATCATATTCACCTGGAGCCAGCGCAAAGCTGAAGCTTCCACTTGGCAGTACGGAAATGCGGCGAGCCAGTCCATAAACCTGAATGAAAAAATTGGGTGCCGAATCGGGTAGCGCAATAAAACCTCTAAATTTTCCAGTCATCTCTAATTCACCAGATAATATGGTGGTATTTCCAGAGGAAAGCTCAATCCTGCACATCCATCCCAGGCTGTCACCTTGAAGGATTTCAATGGTATACGCGCCTGGTGAAAAACCCGTCAGGTTAAATCGACCGTGCGTGTCCGTCATCGCATCCTGGGCAATGGATGTACTCAACGGGGCATTCCAATCCAACAAAAAGCGTTGCGGACGCAACCGGATTTGTGCGGCAATGGCAGGCGTTTTATCCGGCTTGGTTATGAAACCGGACACGGTACACGGATTGGAATCGGCATGGTTCTTATTCACCGGAGACGAAACCTCTGGACTAGTCGACCACAAAAGTGCTGCGAGCAAATATTTCAGCATTTAACCTTTGGGAACCGATTTTTAGAATAATACTGCATTCGCTCAGAGTCGCATCTGCACATTTGTGGACATAAAAAAAGAGGACCCAAATGGATCCTCTGATTCGATTGTAAGCGGTCTTCCAGGCTTTTCAGGCCTTTCAGCCCTTTTCAAACCATCAACCAATACTTTATTTCGAGTAATATTCCACGATATGCTGTTCGGTTAACTTGATGGGGATTTGCTCACGAATGGGCTTAGCCACAAGCTTGCCTTCCATCTTCACTTTATTGATTTCATAGTATTCGGGAACCATGACGCCACCGGAATGGGTCAGGGCTTCGATAATTTGGGGATGATTCTTGGATGCATCGACAACGGTGATGACATCGCCGACTCTGAGCTGATGGCTAGGCGTCTGGATGCGACGGCCATTGATCATGAAATGACCATGGGCCACATATTGGCGTGCAGCATAAATGGTACGGGAAAAGCCCATGCGGAAAATGGCGGCATCGGCCCGAGTTTCCAGTTGGGACAACAGCACCGTGCCCGTGGACTCATGGGAATGCGCGGCCTTGGCATAATAATTACGCATCTGCTTTTCGGAGACGTCGTAAACAGCCTTGAGCCTTTGCTTTTCCAGCAACTGCAGTTTGTAGGTGGACGGGCTCTTCTTGCGGGCCAAGCCGTGCTGGCCAGGGGTGAAGGACCTTCTCTCCATAATCCGCGCAGCCTTGGGTGTAATTGCCAAGTTTAATGCACGGGAAATCTTTACTTTTGCTCCAGCCGCCATTCAATTCTTCCTTTGCCGAATTCGGTCGATTCGTTCAAAAATTTACGGCCCATCAAGCTAGCTATAAGCCCAGTAATTTTCAATAGATAGTGGGTTTATACCGGCCTAAGTGAGTAAATCCTATATTGGACAAGGCTAAAATGGTCAAAAACCCAATCCGGGGCTCGGCCCCAGGGAAACCCTATGGTAGATGAAATCTCGGTGCAAGAATTAAGTGAAATCCTTGAAAAAGACCCAAAAACCGTTCTTATTGACGTTCGGGAAGAAGACGAGTTCAACGATGTGAATATTGGCGGGAAACTTATCCCAATGAGTGAGCTCGAAGAGCGCTTTGCCGAGATCCCCAAAGATGCCCCCACAGTCTATATCTATTGCCGCTCCGGCCGACGATCCCGCACGGCCATAGAATTCCTCAAATCCAAGGGGTATTCAAATGGCATCAACGTAACGGGCGGCATTTTGGCATGGCTGAACGAAGTCAATCCGGACGGCAGACCGAAATAAATCGGATGTATTTTTGACCTAAAGCAGGCCGGTGCACGAATTCAACCGGCACCCTATCTCCAGGTTTGAAGAAAAGTCTCTTCCACAAAACCGACTGTGCTGTGTTTTCCATCGGTCACCAGTGGCCGCTTAAGTAAGCGACCGTTCCCGGCCAGCAATACCACTATTTGAGCATGCGTCATTGTACCAACCTTGTCCTTGATTTTTAACTCCTTATACTGCACGCCACTGGTATTGAAGAATTTGCGGAGTTCCGCGCCACTTTGCTGAATGATTTTGTTCAGCTCGGTTGCCGAGGGCGGCTCCTCGGTGATATCGATAAATGCATAGGTCCGGCCCAGTTTTTCCAGAGCCTTTTCTGCATTGCGACACGTATTACACTTTTTATAGCCATAAAATTTAAGCATAGGTTCCTTTTATTGCCTCTTCGACCTTTCGTGTGGAAAAGGTAATTTTTCCTAGGAAAAACGAGGGAGTGTGCCGGGATGTTTTCTTCGCCAGAAATCTTGGAGTATCATAG
>JAYTHY010000111.1:0-22810 GCA_043732185.1 Fibrobacteria bacterium | reverse complement strand
ATTTGGAAATTCGAGTCCAAGATCGCACGGCTGCGCTCGTTCAGGAAATCAAGGAACATCTTCGTACGGAAAGGGCGTTGCGGGAAGGCGAGAAGATGCTCCAACAGGCCAACCTTGGCTTGGAGTCCAGAGTCGGTCAATTGCACTTTCTGAATTCCGCTGCCCATCAGCTCGCCCTGTATCCCCATCGGAAGGAGCTTTTACCTGCAATAGTTAAAAACTTTGTGGGCTGTCATCCCGGAATTGAAGCGGCTATTTGTGAGATGGGGAATGCAGGTTATGAATGCGGCGCCACGTCCACTCGGCTATCCGAGCCGGAACATCGACGAGCCTGCGCTGGATTTCTTTCTCAACAGGGACAAGAGCCTCTCCTATTTCCTATTACCATTGCCAACCGTAAGACATCACCCGCAATTGGAAAAATCGATTTCCTGGGTATGGAGGACTATCCCGTTTACTTAGCTATTCCATTGCTCGTAGAGGAAAAGCCGCTTGCCGTGGTCCAAATTTTTGCTCCAACATCTTTCCTCTCTTGGTACGAACAGGAAAATGTCATCATCAATACATTAGCTACACAGGCAGCCATCAGTCTTTCCAATGCCAACAACTTCTTGGAGTTGGACAAGAAAGCGCGTCTTGCAAGTGAGTTAGAAGTGGCCCAAACCATCCAAAGGCGGTTTACGCCAAAGGATAAGCCCAACATTCCCCGCATTAACCTTTCCGGCGCCTACTACCCCGCAAATGAAGTGGGGGGCGATTACCTCGATTACTTTCAGACGGATCAAGGAAGCTGGGTGATTGTCATTGCCGATGTTAGCGGCAAAGGCATTCCCGCAGCTTTGGTCATGACCATGTTGCGTAGTACTTTCCGGGCCGAGGCCCGTTATGAAAACTCTGCAAAGAAATTGATGTGCGCGGTCAATGACCTTATGCTAAAGGACTTGGATGATAAAAGCTTTGTCACGGCCCTTTGCTTAATTGTCGACAAGGAGGGAAAGTCCATGTCCTATGCGCGTGCCGGGCATCCACCTTTGCTGATTCAGCGTGCCGGATCCGGTGAAAAACCAACTTCCATAAATTCCAAGGGGATGGCGCTTGGAATAGTCGGTGGCCCTATGTTTGTTGGTGCCATGGAAGAAATGGAAATTGAGTTGGTAGCCGGGGATCGCTTCCTTATCTTTACCGACGGCCTTTTGGATGCCATGGATAAGGACCGGAATTTTTATGGGTTGGAACGGCTGCTTAAAATATTAACCGGTGGTTCAGCCTTTCAGCCGGATTTGTTGCTGAAACGTATTCTGGAAGATGTTCGTGTCTTTACCCGCAATGAGCCTTATCACGATGACTTGACCATGTTGGCCATGGAAGTGCAGCCTTAAAGAGGGCTGAGTGCAAACGCAGGGTTAGCGCCCCTTGGCCAACACCGCGGTTAAGTTTACGATGAATCGTTTATTTTGCGCCGGTGTTCCTATAGTCACCCTATTCCAATATTCCAGCCCAAAGCTTCTCAAAGCTCGGATGATCATACCCCGCTTCAGTAAGTCTTCACAAATATCAACGGCCGGCCTTTTGGTTTGGAAGCAAATGAAATTTGCCTGAGTGGGGACAAAATTGAGTCCCAGCTTTTTGAACTCCGTTTCTAAATATTTTCTACCGACAAGATTGTTTTTATAGGAACGAGCCCTAAACGATTCATCTGCAAGCGCGGCAAGGGCACCAGCTTGTACCAGTAGGTTTATGTTAAAGGGTGTTTTAACTCGGGCCGCCTCGCGTATGATCAAGGGATGGGCAAAGGCGTAACCCAGACGCATGCCCGCCATGCCAAAAATCTTGCTGAATGTGCGGCAAACAATCAGATTTGGAAATTTGGATAAGAGTGAAAAACATTGAGGAAAATCAGCGGCATCGGCATATTCGCAATAGGCTTCGTCCACAACCAGCAAGGTTTTTCGGGGCAAGGCTTCCAATAAATCGACCAATTCCGAATGGGTGAAATACGATCCGGTGGGGTTGTTGGGATTGCAGAGGAAAATCAATTTCGGTTTAAGAGACAACTTGGCTTTGAAGGCTTTTAAGTTATAACGGTTATTTTTAAGAGGGATCCTGACAACTTTTCCATCCAGGACTCGTGCAGAGAATTCGTATTCAGAAAAAGTATTCTCGGAGATTAGAACTTTTTCGCCAGGATTCAGGAAAGCAGCCGCAATCATGAGGAGCACTTCATCGGAGCCATTGCCGACCATGACCTGGTCGAGGGTCAGACCGTGGGCATTTGCCAAGGCTTGTCGAACCTTACGGCTGGAACCATCCGGGTAAAGGGAAACTTTAGGTAGGGCCGCCTGTATGGCGGCGATCACCTTTGTGCTGGCTCCTAGGGGATTCTCGTTGGACCCCAATTTAGTGATGGAGGGCGGGTGGTATGTGGCGCGCACGTCTTCAATAGATCGCCCGGGAACATAAGGCTTAAGCGCCTGGATGCTTTTTCTGGCCATACTCAGGATGCTCGTCTCATCCCATCCGCTCGGGGCGGCGATGGGTTTTCGAAGTGTTTTTTTCATAAAGTCTTGTCCTCAAATTAGTTATTCACCCAGCACCTTTAAAATTGCAGCCTGAAAGCCTCAATTCCTTGAGAAATATACATCGCCACTGCAAGCAGTAATTAAAGGAGAAGGGGCCAAATTAAAGGCAGATGGGGGTCAAATAATCCTATAATATCTAGGCATGCGACGGAGAGTTGGAGGGAATATGACCTGTAACATTAGGGTTACGTTACTCGGATTAACGGTTTTTCAGGTGGTTTTCGCCCTTAATCCCATCCATGAGGCTTCTTATAACCTCGTCCCAAGCAGTAACTTTCAATGCGCGACAACTTTATCGGGTGGTGCCTACATGCGCTCCCAAACCACCTCCACATTCGACCTGCCAGTAGCCATTGCCTTGCAAGCTACTCCGCGGGTAGAGTTGGGTGCCCGCTTGCAAACCCGTTGGGGAAATGTGGAAGATAATTTCCCGTATTTAATTTTTGGGGTAAAGTGGTTGACGCTAAAGCATACCAGTGTTCAGGCGGATCTCATGATAGGCACCGATTTAAATACAGGCAAGGGTTTCTCTATTTCCACCCATCACAAATTCCAATACCTTTCCTGGTTCTCGGCTCCCTTGGTGACGCACTTTGGTTTTATGGAAGCCTTGGTGGACCGAGACGCCCTTATGGCCATGGAACTAGGATATTACCCAACCTTGGCGGTGGCCCATAACCTGGCGCTAGAATGTGGTTTAATATCGTCCAGTCAAACCACTGGTTTTGAGGAGTATTTGGCTATGGATTTGCAACCGGCATTGCGTGTAAAATTTGGACATCAGTCCGAACTTGTTACGGCACTTGCCATAGGGTTGGCGGGCCGCAGGCGTGAAAATATGTGCGCTAAGGTCATCATAAATTATGGAATTTAATCCATGGGCGGAAGGGTGGTTAAAATGAAGGTTGGTATCAACCCGTAATAGGCAAGGAGGCGGCCGCATGTTTGGCAGCTTCGAGAACCATTCCCAATTTCTGCTGAAGGTCCGGGTCGGCTCTTCTCTCTTCTAAAATCAAACTCACATATCCCATAATCCCCGAGAGCCCATTGTTCAGCGTATGGACGGTATCGGGTGTGATACCTACGCCAGCCCACCGGCTCTCCAGGTTTGGCAAAGATTCACGGATGTGAACAACTTCTTCTAAACCGTTAGCTGCCGGACTTCGTTCAAATTGGAGCTGTCGCAGGGTGTAGGCGCTGAGCAGTGCGGCATGGTAAACGAGCCAGGCTTTTTCCATGAAATCGTTCATCGTTTTACGTTGAATGGCAATTTCCCCGTCCAAGTAAGGAAGCTTGAAGGTGCCTTGCGGAACGGCTTCGATCTCAAAAGCCATGCCGACGGTACGGATGAATTCTAGAATGTCTGAGGATAGGCAGCCTTGTGCTTTGAGGCGCATGCCTTCTAAATAGCCACTGTGGGAAAGAATGGCTTCGATTCGAGGCGGCAGACCGGAAGGTTGTTCATGGGTTCCGTCCTCCAGGGTATCCCAGTCCATGGAGCTGTGCACGCCCTCCAAATATCCCAGCAATTGCATGAGGTAGCGTTGGGTTATTTCAAAAGATCCGTTTTCCATGTCCAAAAAGTAAGTACGCAAACGGCAATTCTGATCTGCGCGGGCCAATTTTCAGCGAGAAGGTTGGTTATATCGGCCGGGGCTTGTTAAAATTATCCCATTAAAGTCTTTTGTCCCTTGGTAACCATGCTTGAAACCATAAATATTGCTGAGGTTTTCTATTCCATCCAAGGAGAAGGCTTTCATGCGGGAACGCCCGCGATATTTATTCGCAGTGCAGGTTGCAATTTAGCCTGTGATTTTTGCGACACCGACTTTTCGCCTAAGGAAAAATGGACTCCGGAACTCCTTTGGGAAAAAATTGTGCCCTACCCATGTCGCTTTGTAGTGCTAACTGGTGGAGAGCCTACCATTCAGTCCAGGGCCATGCGCAGTTTGATTTCCTTGCTGCATCTTAAGGGGTATTATGTGACTCTGGAAACCAATGGAAGCTCTCTCGACACCTTGGGTGTAGATTGGGTCACCGTCAGCCCAAAGCTATCCCAAAAGGGGCAATGGGTATTGAAGCAAGGACAGGAACTCAAGCTGGTCTATGAATCCCAAGACCTGGGGTTTTATGAGGATTCCTCCTTTGCACATTATTATTTACAGCCCAAAGAAATTCGTTCTGGAAAATGGGGCGGGGGAATGCGAGACGAGGCAGCGACCAAGCAGGAATGGGCAAAAACCACCGAGGCGGTTATGTCTAATCCTCGATGGAAACTTTCTTTTCAACTACACAAAGAACTGGGCCTGCGGTAGGCCCGTACTTTTCGCAAAGTTCAACGGTTTTCGGGGCAATATCGATGGTTACCTTCAATAAAGAAGCGGATTTGGAAGCAAGGGATCGCGATTGTCTGGTCGTCTTTTCCGGAGGCCAGGATTCCACCATTTGCTTGCATTGGGCCCTGCAAACGTTTCGATCGGTCAAGGCCATTTTTTTTGATTATGGCCAGCGGCATGCCTCGGAACAGAAGGCCGCAGAAATCATTGCAGCCAATCTGTCCGTCCCGCTTAAAGTTTTTCGCCTCGATTTCTTTACCCAGCTGGGTGGAAATGCCCTGATAGATTCCCGCTTGGACATTGAAGCCTTATCCACTTCAGGAAGCCTTCCCAATACATTTGTACCAGGACGGAATCTTGTGTTCCTGACTTATGCGGCTAGTTATGCGTTTACCCTTGGGATTAGGGACCTGGTCACCGGCGTGTGTCAAACGGATTACAGCGGATACCCGGATTGCCGGGCTGCGACCATGACTAGTCTTGAGCAGGCGCTATCACTGGGCTTGGGCTGGACCGTGCCTGACGTACCGGCTCTAACCGGTCAAGGACTCATTCTCCACACACCATTGATGTATCAATCCAAGGCGGATTCCGTGCGATGGGCAGTGCAATTGGGGGCCATGGACTCTTTAGCCCATAGCCACACCTGCTACGAAGGTTTATTTCCGCCTTGTGGGCAATGTCCTTCCTGCTTGCTCCGGATTAAAGGATTTAAGGAAGCAGGGATGTCGGATCCATTAGCAGATCGCATTAAAATACCGTAAGCGTGCTGGCTTCAAATCTCGGCAGGTTTTTTCTCCTCTCAATTTATGGATTTTGCCGGGTATAATAGGTATCCTTGTGGAAAATTAGGCGGTATGCAATGGACGATGGTAAGTATGATGTTTGTGTAATTGGATCCGGACCCGGCGGCTTTGGGGCTGTTATGCGCGGATTCGATTTTGGCAAGCGGGTTGCGATGGTGGAAGCCGCCAATATCGGTGGGGCCGGCATTATGCACGGTGCCATGACTTCAAAAACGCTTTGGGAGCTTTCCAAGGATTACGCGGTGGCTTCGGCGGTGGACCGCGGGTACCGGTCTTCCAATCTCGCTGTGGATTATGAAAGAGTGCGCGATACCGTGATTCAGGCCGCCAAGGAAAAGCAGTATCAGATGCTTTCCCAAATTGAGACCTTTTCTACCCCTCGCTGGAAGGGACCAGGATCCATTACCTTGAAAAAAGGCTGGGCTACTTTCATTGACAATAAAAGCATTGAAATCGCAAAGCCGGATGGCAGCACCGAAATCCTAAAAGCCGATTTTTTCGTGATTGCCACGGGATCGCGACCGCGAGATTTTCCCGGCATAGAGGTCGATCACCACCGAGTTCTCAGTTCCGACGACCTGCTGAGTCTAAAAGCTTTTCCAAAGCGCATCTTGATTATCGGCGCCGGTGTTATCGGGTGTGAATACGCCACCATTTTTTCAAACTACCATCAGACCAAGGTTCATTTACTCGACCGCCAGGATCGGATTCTTCCAAATGAAGACGCCGATATCAGCGAGTTCGTAAACACAAACCTTACCGCACGAGGGGTAGATGTTTACCATAATTCCATCATGCGCAAAATCACCCATCACCCTGATCATCTGGAGGCCGTCATTGACTATGAAGATGGGCGAACCATGGTTTTGGAAGTCGATGTGGCCCTGGTATGCGTTGGCCGGGTACCCAACCTCAATAAATTGGGATTAGAGAATGTGGGTATCAAAATAAATTCCCGCGGTGGCTTGGATACCGACGGCGACTGCCGAGTCAAGGGCAGCATTTTTGCCGTTGGCGATGTGACCCAGCATTCCGCTCTCTATAATGTTGCGGAAATGGAAGGCCGGTATGCGGTTAAGGCCATGTTTTTGCGTAATAAATATCCGTTGCGTTACAGCAACATGTCTACCATCATGTTTTTCAATCCCGAGGTTGCCGCTGTGGGTCTCAATGAGCAAACATGCCGGACCAATAACATCCCCTACCGAGTCGGCTATTATTCCAATGCTCTACTGAACCGCGCAATTGCCATGCGCCGCACTGATGGATTTGTCAAAATATTGGTCAGCGATGACGGACAGGATCGGATTTTGGGCATGCGCGCGGCAGGTCCCCAGGCGTCCAACACCATCATGGTGATTGCCCATCTTATGGATCAGGATAAAGGCGTCACCGACATCATGAAGTCAATTCACCCACATCCTTCCATAACCGAAGGCATACAGGAATGCTTGCGATTACTAGCGGGCAAATCCATCTTCAAGCCCCAAGTCTTCCCGGACGAAATGCGTATCCGCACTTGGAAACCCGAATAAGCATCCTTTCCGTTAAGGGTGCATGGTTTTGCCGGAATGGCAAATGATTTAAGTCCAGCTTTAGGGCCTATTTGTGATGGCAAATTTTAGCTAATTTCCCGCCTTCGTACTATATTTGGAATCAGGTAATGATCCAGCTTAAACTCAGAAAACAGTGAGAAAATCCATGGCAGCGTACAAACATATCTCGGTCCCCCAAGATGGCGAAACCATCCAAATCGACGCGCAGAACCGGATCACCATTCCCGATAATCCCATCATCCCATTCATTGAAGGGGACGGTACCGGACCGGATATTTGGAAAGCTTCACGGCATGTATTTGAAGAAGCTGTTCGCAAAGTATACGGAGGCAAAAAGAAAATTTCCTGGATGGAGATTTATGCTGGGGAGAAATCAGTTGAGGTCTATGGGAAGGATCAATGGCTGCCTGAGGAGACTTTGGAAGCGATCCGTGAGTTCAAGGTAGCCATTAAAGGGCCCTTGACCACACCGATTGGTGGTGGTATCCGCAGTATCAACGTGGCTTTGCGTCAGGAATTGGACTTGTATGCTTGCGTGCGTCCGGTGCGTTGGTTCAATGGGGTGCCGGCCCCGGTTAAAGAACCTCAAAAACTGAATGTCACCATTTTCCGGGAAAATACCGAAGATGTGTATTCCGGAATTGAGTTCGATGCCAATACCCAGGATGCCAAAGACATCATTGCCTTGATCAAACAAAAAATGCCCAAAAAGATTTTGCGCGAGGACAGCGCCATAGGCATCAAGCCGGTTTCTGCGTTTGGGTCTAAGCGGCTCATTGCCCGGGCCATTCGTTATGCCATTGAAAAGAAATTACCAGTGGTGACCTTGGTGCATAAGGGCAATATCATGAAGTACACGGAAGGTGGCTTTATGAAATGGGGTTATGAAATCGCCAAGGAAGAGTTTGGTGGCCAGATCATCAGTGAAGCCGAGATGTGGGAAAAACACAATGGAAAGCGTCCAGAAGGCAAAATCCTAATACAGGATCGCATTGCCGATGCCATGTTCCAACAATTGTTGCTGCGGCCTGATGAGTACTCGGTAATTGCCACGTTGAATTTGAATGGGGATTATTTGTCCGATGCCTGCGCAGCGCAGGTTGGCGGATTAGGATTGGCGCCGGGAGCAAATATCGGTGACCGAGCAGCCGTTTTTGAAGCCACCCATGGAACAGCACCCAAATATGCGGGACTGGATAAAATCAATCCCGGATCGGTAATTCTGTCTGGTGTCATGTTGTTTCAACATTTGGGTTGGGATGAAGTCGCGGCACGGATTATATCTGCATTGAGTCAAACCATTTCCAAAGGCACGGTTACCTACGACCTAGCCCGCCAGATGGCTGGAGCCCGTGAAGTAAAATGTTCCGAATTCGGCCGACTGATTGCCGAAGCTATTTAAGCAGAACATTCGGAAATAGAGTGAAGTTTTAAAGTCGAAGTTAAAGTTGAAGGGAAATGGAAATGGCCGAAAGTGAAGTCCTCTTCAAAATAACCCGGGATCTTTTGGATACCGGATTGCGAGGATTCCCAGTGGGAACCTGCCCAAATAGCCATGTCGATCCCATGTTGGGTCTTTTCTATGGCGGCTACGCCATTCCCGAACTTTCTGAAAAAGAACCCGAAGCCGTCATGTACCTCCTACTTAAAAGGGATCTGCCCAATCCCGCCCAGTTAGCGGCCTTTAAGCAGGATATCATTGCGAACTCTAAGCTCCATCCGGGAGTGATAGCCCATTTGCGCAGCCTGCCCAAAGAGGGGCATCCCATGAAGTGGTTGCTGGCTGCGATTAATGTGATGGGTATGTACGGAACGGGTGATTATACTAAGGACTATATAAGTGTCATTGGTCAATTGCCCGAGGCGGTGGCAGCCATATTCCGCATTCGTTCTGGGTGGGGCGAGCCCATTGCTTCCAAACCAGAGTTAGGATGGGTGGAAAACTTCGTTCATATGCTGGGAGCGCCTAACGCGTCTCCGGATTTGGTTCATATGATGCGGGTATTTGCCATCCTCCATTTCGATCATGGCGGTGGAAACCTTTCGACCTTTGTAGGCAAGGCCATCGCCTCCGGTCACGAAGATATGTATGGTTCCTTGGTAGGCGCCATGGCGGCCCTCGCAGGTCCCTTGCATGGAATGGCGAACCAGGAATGTCTTCGTTTTCTCAAGGAAATCAGCAAGGACATTAAAGATCCTTCTGACGAAGCCACGGTTTATGCCTACGTCGAAAATTTGCTTGCCAAAGGTGGGGTGCTATACGGTTTTGGACATGCTGTATTACGGGTTGAAGATCCGCGTGCAACGGTTCAATACGAGCTTGGCGAAAAAATTGCCCCGCAGGATCCTATTTTCCGTCTAGCCGTCACGCTGCGTAAGGTGGGAAGTGACATTCTCAAGAAGAAGGGGAAAGCGGCGGATCCCTATCCCAATGTGGATGCCGTATCCGGTTGTCTGCTGAGCGCATGTGGCCTAAAGGATGAGAATTATTACACCGTATTATTCGGGTTATCTCGTTGCGTCGGCATTGCCGGCCAAATAGTTTGGGAACGGAAAGAAGCCCGAGGCGGTAAAGGCATTCCAATTGTCCGGCCTTCCTATCTCTATAGCGGCCCAGTTCGCTAATCCTATCTATCCCGTTTCATAAAAATTTCGATTAACTATTGACCGGGCACTTCACTCTTGCTGGGTGAATACTGCGCAATTGCGGCCGGATTTGCTGCTGTTGAGCAGATTCTTGTGAATTCCCCTGACAATTAGCAGTCTAATGTGTGGCATGTCTTTTGATGTGTTTACTCGGAAACATTTCCGAGAGGCGCACATGCTAGGCAAAGGACTTTTCCGAATAGTTTTCCTATGGGCAGCGGGATTGGCTTTGGGCCAAATCCCACTTGATTCCTTGCATGGATCTTTTTGTGGCATGATCGATCCTGTTCGCAATGTCCAAGTAGCGATTTCACCGACTTTCACGCGCGTCAACGTCGTGGTAACCGATGCCATTGCCCAAGTGGTGGTTACTCAGAAATTCGTAAACCCATTTCACTCGAAAAGCGAAGCGGTCTATATTTTCCCCTTGCCGGATCAAGGCAGCGTGCATGGAATGAAATATGAATACCATGACTCGATTTATGTGGCCGAGATCATGGAACGATCCAAAGCTCAAGCCAAGTATGATTCGATCAAAAATTCCGGCGGGCAGGCTGCCCTGCTTTTGCAAGAAAAACCGAACATCTTTATGCAGCGGATTGCAACCATGGGTGCAGGGGATACCGCTTATATCGAAACAAAATTATCCATGCCGCTCAAAATTGTGGATGGAGAAATGGAGCTTGCCTTTCCAACTCGAATCGGTCAGCGTTATCCATCGTCCACTTCCCCCACTGCGAACGACCCTTGGAATCCACCTGAGAATAGGACGGGGCCAGAATTCCAATTCAATGTCTTGGTTGAATCCGGTGTGGCACTGAGCGCCATTTCTTCTCCGTCCCATCCTATTGAGGTCGGTGAATGGACTACAACCAAAAACATCCTGATGGAAAGGCAAGTACTGGGTGGAGACGTAATGCCGAAACTTTCTTTTGTGCGGAGCGTACTGCTTGTTTCTCAAAATACGTATCCCAACCGCGATTATGTACTGAGGCTCAAGCGCGCCCAAACCGCGCCTGAATTTTCCTTGGCGGTTTCCCAGGATCCCAAAGGACAGGGTTTTTTCATGCTCAATCTTTTTCCAGATCCGAGCCTGTTTGCGGGTTCTCGGCCCAACTTGGAAGTGGTACTGCTCATGGATATCTCCGGCTCACAAACAGGCTGGCCACTGGCCAGGGAAAAGGAAATATCGCTCAACATCCTTTCGCGCCTAACGCCGAATGACAATGTCGATGTACTGGCCTTTAGCGATAATGTCTACTATGCCTATGGAAGCGGCACACCTGTTCCGGCTACGCCCCAAAATATTGCCACCGGCGAAGCCTTTGTGCGCGGGCTTAATGTGATGGGCAGCACCCAATTGTTGGCGGCTGTCAACGCGGCTTTGACTGTGCCGGTGAAGGCGGACAAACAGCGTATTTTCGTTTTTCTAACTGATGGTTTTATTACCAATGAAACGGCGATACTGTCGGCCATCTCCGGACACCCTTCCAACCCTACCATTTTCACTTTTGGTGCGGGCAATAGTCTCAACCGATATTTCTTGGAGGAATGCGCCAAAGTTGGCAATGGGTTCGCAACGCCCATGGTCGAAGGGGATGCCGTGGGACCCCTGGTAGATGCTGCGTGGAAGCGCATTCAAGCTCCACAAATGGAAAATCTTCAGGTTTCTTTTGGTGGCTTGGCGACATCCGATCTCCTTTACCCGATTTCCAATCGGCTTTATCTAGGCTTGCCCTACCGCGTATCGGGAAAGTTCACGGGGGGAGGGGTGCATACACTGACCTTGACGGGAGACCAAAGTGGAAAGCCCGTTTCTTTTTCCAAGTCTATTGATTTTTCTGCATCAGATGCCTTGTCGTGGGCTGTTCCCAAGCTTTGGGCGCGTGAGAAAATAGATCAGTTGGTATTGGCACAAGGTACAACAGAAGCCAATAAGGACGCCATCGTTGGGCTGTCCCTGGAGTATCAGGTTTTGTGCGCCTATACGGCTTTCCTAGCCTCGACGGCCCAAGCGGCGACAAAGGACAATAGCATTTCCGGGGGGCTACCTACGTATTCAGAATTTCCAGCGCAATTCGGTCGACGGCTTTCTTTTGGGTTGAGCCTACATGGCGGTTTACTGTATCTGGATTGGATGGCGACCGTTAAGGTGGAATCCATTCGCATCTATGATATGCATGGCCGACTGGTATTCCATTTTCAACCGAGCGCCCGGGCCCAGGCCATGGCACGCTGGGTATGGGATGGACGAGATAAGCAAGGCCGTATACTCGGTGTGGGTCAATATCTGCTGCGCGTCCAAACATCCGGCGGCTTGCAATCGCGGATCTTTACCTGGGACCCAACGCGATAAATTGTGGAGTGGGCAGCCTGCATCCAGTACCTTGCAAATTGGTGCAGGACTGCACGCTTACAGGTGAACCAGAAAGTGCTGGTTTGCTATACTTGTCCCGGGTAAGCGATTGCATGCAAGTGGGGAAAATCGGTCTGGGGCGACGCTCTTTGGAGTAGGCCTCACCATGTTCCTCATCTTCAGCGGACTCTCTGCGGCCCAATTCCATTCCTATTTGTTCGAAAGCAAAGGCATCCGCGGTTTGCAAATCGGGATTCTGCTCATGACCGGACAAGGTGCCGCCATCCTCTCGCCGCTACTCCAGGTTTTCATCATTCGAAAGTTTGATAGAACTAGAATCCCCTTGCTGCTTATGATTTTGGGGGCGGCAATTGCCTTGGCACTGCTCCCACAGATGCAAAGCTTTCATGCTTTCCTGATTCTTTTTCCCGTATTTTCCTTTTGTGCAGCCGCAATTTTTCCATTGAACGCCGCTTACACTTTTGAAGCCATGCGCGATTTGGGTCACGATGTTTTTTTTCGCATCCGTAGTTTGGGAACATTGGGTTTTCTGGTAGGGTGCTTGGTCAGTATTTTCTTTTCATCGCTAACCGATTTGCCGCTGCTTTATAAAGGTTTTTCTACAGCTTTGCTGATAGCATCGATTATCGTCTTTCAAAATTATCGGCAGCTGAAAACAGGATTGGCAACCGTGATGCCTCTTCAAAGCATCTCCCCTTCTGCACCAAGTTTTATGCAGGCTCTGCGCCTGCTCAAACGTCCAACTACTTTAAGATTGTTGCTGGTGCTTGGCCTTATGAATTTCGCTAATGCGTTGGCAACCGGTGTTCAGGGAAATTATTTGTTCCATCGTTGGCATGGGGGGCAGACTACCATCAGTCTGGCTTGGGTGGTTTCCACGGCTTGTGAAGTGCCCTTGATGCTCATGTGTGCCCGGATACTGACTAAGTATGGCTTACGCCCGGTTCTGGCATTAGGGGTTTTCGGCACCTTGATTAAGCTCGTTGGATTGGCCGCGGCCGGAACGCTTTGGCAGTTTTATTTGGCGCTAACCATGCATGGCTGGTTTTTTTCTGGGGCCTTGACTGGATTCAGCATTTACCTCGACCGCAATTACAATCGGGAAGATCGCGCCTCGCTCCAGACTCTCAGCGGAGTTTTTTACGCGGGCCTTCCTTCAGCCCTCGCAGGCCTGACAGCAGGCTGGGTATGGCAGGTTTTTTCCTTGCGGGCAGTATTTCTCCTATCCGGAATGATAGCTGTGCCTGTGGCTGTTTACGCGTTTCTGCTCTTACGGCCACCCAGACAAAGCCGGGACGAGTTTGTATTTTGAACTGGCATTTTCCAGCTTTTACGACAAACGGACCAACGATATGGGAGTATTCCAATGAAATACTTGAACGCGGCAATTATTATGGCTGGGGCATTATTAGCTAGACCCATCCACGCATTCGATTCCGATGACGATGGCATTCCCAACAAATACGATTTGTGTCCCAAAGACGCAGAGGATCAGGATGGATTCGAGGACCAAGACGGTTGTCCGGATCCGGACAATGATAAGGACGGACTTTGCGATGCGTGGGTCACCGTAAAAGGCCAAACCACAAAATACGCCGGAGTTTGCCATGGCGTGGACAAATGCGTAGAAGTGCCCGAAGATAAGGACGGCTATCAGGATGATGATGGCTGCCCAGATTTGGATAACGATAAGGACGGAATTCCGGACCTTAAGGACAAGTGCCCCAATGACGCTGAGGACATGGATGGGTTTGAAGATAATGACGGCTGTCCTGAACCCGATAACGACAAGGATGGGATTTGCGATGCATGGGTCAGTGAAAAAGTACAGTCCGCCAAGTACGCCAATGTTTGTAAGGGTTCTGATAAATGCGGGGAAGTAGCCGAGGACAAAGATAATTTTGAGGATGAGGATGGCTGTCCGGAGGCTGACAATGACAAAGATGGTCTAAAGGATGAAATCGACAAATGTCCGAATGAAGCCGAGACCATGAACGGGGTTGAAGACGAGGATGGATGCCCGGATAAGGCCATGCCCGCGTTCCTGGCCAGTCAAAGCTATCCTCTCGTGCGCTTCCGTCCCTCAACAGCAGAATTAACGGTAGAAGCAGAACCACCTCTAGAATATATCGCTAAACAGCTCAAGGAGTATCCGGAGAAGCAGGTGGAAATCCGGTTATTTACTTCCTATAAGGGTAAAAAGAAGGAAGACTATCTAAATCAATTGCAGGCGCGTTCGAAAACGTTAGTGGAATTTTTGGTCGGAAAAGGTGCCGCAACTACGCAGATAAAAGAAGTGCAATATACGCTTGAGAATCTGGAAGCCTTCAAAGGCACTGAGCAGGATTTCAATCAGGAAAAGCCGATGGAGATTCGACTTCTGAACTAGACTCGTTCTGTGTAGCTAAACCAGTGCGGCTACTTTAGGGTAGCCGCTTGGTAAGCGATGGACTACTTAGCGGCCTTCTTGGCTCGCTTCGCATCTTTCTTCTCTTTCATGGTCTTTGCCGGCGCTTTTTTGGCGGCTTTCTGAGCATTGCGTTCTTTAGACATATTCTCTCCTTTGAGTGTGGCATCAGCCGTGTTAAGCCATGAATTGGCTATGCAAAATTATAACCTAACCCAGGAAAAAATGGATTATTTTTTTTCGAAACGGTTTTTGAGCTCGGCAAGTTGGCATGTGCCTTTGGCCATCTTGATAAGGTCGGAAGAAAAGGCAGAGATGGAATCCGGCTCCAAGTAATCGATGGGGAAGTGCGCCTCCGCAATTTTTCCTTGGTCATCTTCCAATCCGTTTAGTCGGACCCAAACCTCGCACTGCGTCGTGCCACCTACCGTTTTGAAATTGAACTCGGCCTTGCCCTTTCCGGCGCCGATGACATACTCCACTCTTTCCTGGGTAGATTTGGGAAAGCCCTTAAGTTTTTGCCCAAACTCCAGCAGGACCTTGTTCTCACACCGGAAACTGGTTACCGCAGAAAAAGAGGGGCTATTGGCTAAGGCTTGTACATGAGACAGTTCGTCATCGCGCGAAACCAGATTGAGCACCACTTTACCCATTTGCCACCATTCCCTTCGAAAGTTCGTTCTAGACGTTTAGATTCTGAGCCTAGTATAAATCTATGCGAAAATATTGTCCAACGGTAGGGCCAAGGAAATGTGTTTTTGGGTTTCGTGCCCATTGAATTTGGTAGATTACCGTCGCCATGCCTTTGGGAGCAAAAATGCAGGAACGATCTTCGATACTTCAGCGTGCGGGAATGTTGTTGGGTTTTGGTCTGGTGCTATGCACTTTTGATAGCTGGACCTCACCCCTCAAAGATGCTGGGCCGTTGTCGCATGCATCGAATTCCTCTCCTAAGGCAAATCCCAAGGCTTGGCTAGGTATCTCTTTTGCTGACGCGCCATTAGCGTCCATACCACCGGGTTTTGCCCATCCTTCTGCGGAAGGGGCAGTAAGGATCGAACAAGTGTTTAAAGGCACATCAGCGGATCAGGCAGGCCTTAAGGCGGGAGATTATATCCTGTCCATTAATAAGCAAGCCCTGGAAGGCCGCAAAACCCTTCTCGATACCATTCATTCCAAGGGTGTAGGGGATGTTGTGGAATTAAGGATTGGACGGGATGGAAAAGTCTCGATGCAAAAAATGGCCTTATCACCCAAGCCGGAAGACATGCGCTCCATTACCCAAATGCTGGTGGGCTCTGAGGCCATGGAATTGGAAGGCAAGTATTATTCCGGTGACATCGGCTCACTGGTCAAAAATAAAGGCAAAGTAGTGGTGCTGGATTTTTGGGCAACTTGGTGCGGACCCTGCCGTTCCACCCTCCCAACTTTGGATGCGCTACAGAAAAAATATCAGTCTAAAGGCGTGGTCATTATCGGGATCAGCTCTGAGAATCTTTCCGAGCTGACAGCCTTTCAAGCCTCGGGCCAACATGGCTATTCTCTTTTCAATGATATCAGTCAACTAACCACCAAAAAATACCAGGCATATGCGTATCCAACTATGGTCCTTATAGACCGCAAGGGAACCATTCAGCGCATTGAAGTGGGTGCCCACCCTGCTGAGCACATAGAAAAATGGATTCAGGAACTGATGTAGAGTGGATGGTGCTCGGTGGATGGATCTCTGTGAAGTGCGGTCGTCTGGCTTCAGACGAAATATCCTGGATATTTTTCACGCAGGGACACGAACCCATTTTCCGAAACGATTAAATGGTCGAGCAAGGGAATACCCATAGTCTTGCTCACTTCAACCAACCTTTTTGTCGCCACCAAGTCTGCCTCTGAGGGTTCCAAGTTCCCGGATGGATGGTTATGGGCGACCAGAATGCTTACCGCCCTGTCTTGAATAGCAGGGAAAAAAGTTTCTCTAGGATGAATGTGGCTTTGATTGGCCAAGCCCACGGTAATGCAGTGCCGTTTGATGATTTGATTGTTACCGTCTAATGTCAGAACCACTACGCTTTCTTGCGCTCCGGTTCTTAATGCCGCCAGGCTTGGCAAGGCATCTTTGGGTGTACGGATTTTAACTTTTTTACGTACAAGTAAGAAGCGGCGGGAGAATTCGATGCTGGCCATGATTTGACAGCCTTTGGTGGGGCCGATGCCTCCAATAGCTTGCAAGGCATCCAAAGTCAATTCTTCTTCAAGGTGCATTAATTTTTCCACCACTTCGGCAGCAAGGGTCAATACATCCTTCCCTGGGCGCCCCTTTCCAAGTACAATGGCCAGCAGTTCCGTATTTGAAAGGCTTTCTGGGCCAGATTGCTGTAGCTTCTCTCTAGGGCGAGATTCAAGGGCCAAATTTTTCCAGATAACCGGCATAACTTCTCCGTTTTTGTTTAATGTCTATTCTAACTGGATTAGAAAAGGCTATCTATGATGGCCATCACAGTTTTTTAAACGCTGTTTGGCGTAAATGTGTTCGATTGCCAGAAGTTAATGCGACTAACTATTAAGATTTTATCTCAAAATTTGATTTTTAGGCCAATGCGTGACATAATATGACATTTTGTCTATTAAATATTGGCATTTAATGAACAAGTTGTATTAAAATTGCTTGTATTTAGATCAAATAGCGGTTATTTTTAGAGATAGTTAGATAAATGTTGAGAAGGAGTATTGAAAATGGCATCTAAAACCTGCACAGGCGCGGAAGCCCTAATCCATAGCATTCACCAGCATGGGGTGGAATACATTTTCGGGCATCCTGGTGGTGCCGCCATTCCCATTTTTGACGCTTTGTTGGAATCGCCGATTAAATTCATTCTCACCCGGCACGAACAAGGCGCTACGCATATGGCGGACGGACTTGCCCGGGCTACAGGTAAAGCCGGAGTTGTCCTCGTCACTTCTGGTCCAGGGGCAACCAATGCCATTACTGGAATCATGACTGCCATGATGGATTCTGTTCCCATGATTGTCATAACCGGCCAGACGATTCAGAGCATGCTTGGCCTGGATGCATTTCAAGAAGCGGATGTTGTGGGCATATCCGCCCCGGTAGTTAAGCATTCCTACCTGGTTCGCAACGTCAATGATATTCCCCGCATCATCAAGGAAGCTTTTTATATAGCCGAAACCGGACGTCCAGGCCCGGTGCTCATCGATATTCCCAAAGATGTTTCCAGCGCCCTTTTCGAACCCAATTATAATGTGGATATCGATTTGCCTGGATACTCCATCCCCACCCACGGTGATGGCACAGCCATTGCAAAATGCGCGGACCTCTTGTTCAAAGCCAAACGGCCACTTTTGCTGGTGGGCCATGGGGCGGTAATTTCCGATGCAAGCCGCGCTCTAAAGCTGCTAGCCGAAAAAATGCAAATCCCGGTGGTCAATACGCTGCTGGGTAAGGGCGCCTTTCCGGAATCGCATGAACTCAATCTGGGTATGCTAGGCATGCACGGCACGGCGTATGCCAATAAGGCTGTAGTCGATTGCGATCTCATCATGTCCATCGGTTCGCGTTGGGACGATCGAATCTGCGGAAAGTATGCAGCCTTCTGCCCAACCGCGGTCAAGATCCATGTTGACATTGATCCCGCCGAGATCAACAAGATGATCCGTCCCGACTGTTCTATTGTTGGCGATGCACGGTTGGTGCTGGAAGAATTGCTTTCACTGGTTCGCAAAGGCGATACGGAAGACTGGTTGGTGCAAACTAAAAAATGGCGCAAACAATTTCCGCTCAAGTACGGAAAGCAGGGCGGTCTCAAAGCTCAATTTGTGCTGGATGAAGTCTACCGTTTGTCCAAGGGCAAGGCCGTTGTGACAACCGACGTAGGTCAACATCAAATGTGGGCGGCGCAATTTTACAAAACGGACACTCGGTTTCATTGGATTTCCTCTGGTGGCGCGGGGACCATGGGTTTTGGAATGCCCGCTGCTATTGGCGCCCAGTTCGCTAGACCCGATGCCCTGGTTATCGCCGTGGTCGGTGACGGCGGCTTTCAGATGACGCTTTCTGAATTGGCAACCGCGGCTCTGCACAAGCTCCCGATCAAGATTCTTATCATCAACAATAAATATTTAGGAATGGTTCGCCAGTGGCAGGCGCTGTTTTTCGACAATCGGCTTTCCGGTGTGGACCTTGAAGGCAACCCCAATTTCGTAAAATTGGCGGAGGCGTATGGCATGAAAGGATTCCGCATCAAACGGAATGCAGATGTGAGCAAAACCCTGGCGGCGGCTCTGGCCTACAATGATGGACCCTGCATTATCGAAGCGGAAGTTGAAAAAGAGGACAATGTGTTCCCGATGATACCCGCCGGTGCGTCGATATCGGAAATGGTGCTCGAAGCACCTAAAAAGCAGATGGCTAAACCTGTGGGCAGCACTTAAGTCTGATTGGACTTAACGCAACTCAACTTGGAAGTAAAGAAGGGCAGGAAATTAAAATGAGCATCAATGGCGCAAATGGAATATCTGCAAAACTTGGAGTCATGGAAAGCCGGGCCGTAAAGGCTACCCAGACCAGCGGCTATCAGCACTCTATCAGTCTGCTAGTGAACAATAAGCCGGGAGTGCTAATCCGGATTTCCCTGGTTTTTGCAAGGCGCGGTTACAATATCGACAGCTTGGTGGTTTCACCCGCGCATAATGGAAAATTTGCCCGTATGAATATCGTGGCATCCGGTGAAGGCAAGACGCTTGAACAAATCATCAAGCATTTGAACAAATTGATCGACGTCATCCATGCCAAGGACCATACGGGTGAAGTGGCTGTCGAAAAAGAATTGGCGCTCATTAAAGTCAGCTGTCCTCCCGATAAGCGTACGGAAATTCTTCAAGTTGCCGAGCATTTTAAAAGTCAAACCGTGGATCTCAATGAATCGACGCTGATGCTACAAGTTACCGGCAGCACAGAAAAGCTGGACGCCATGGAATTGATGCTGGATAAGTATGGCATCAAGGAAATGGTTCGCACTGGTAAGATTATCATGGCCAGAGGATCCGCGGACACTTAATCCTCCAAAGCGGCGGAGTTGCCTGGTTCTGCTTGCATTCATTGATTAAAGCGCTTTCCATCCTGGCATGTGCAATTCAAAAATACAAGGTGCATGTGCAACGGGTATTTCTCGCTGTCGCCAAGTGGCAGGGGGCCAGAATTCTATTTTGGCTCATCGGCCTTTAAATTTGGCGCGTCCCCCGCGAAAGACGTAAAAGCAGCAAAAATATTTTTCCATTTCCTTTTAAAATCCGAAATTTCAAGGGTAGTCACCACGAAGCGTGGTGTTTACAAGGGCAAGTCACGAAAGTAGCTTCCAAAGCAGAGGGAAGCTTGAACATGACGATGCTCCAGAAGAATTCCAAAATTCGATCACCGCAATTTTCCTCAGTATGGTTGGTGACGGAAGGTGGAAATGCAATGAGGGCATCGATACAGTTCAATTCTTTACTCCAAAGTCTAAAATGACTGAGAGCCGAACAACCAACAGATTCGAGGTTTAAACATGATGAAATTGTTTTCCGTAATAGCATTGTCTTTATTCCTTTGGGGGAAAGCCCAAGCCGCTGTACCCGCAGTTCCCGTACTTGTATCCCCTTCTACTGATGCCATGCTGCAGCCCATAAGTTTTACAGCATCTTGGGGTGCATCAGCCGGAGCAACCTCCTATCAACTGCAGATTTCCGTTAATAAAAATTTCACGAATCCCATCATCGATCTTTCTGGAATAACAGATCTCTATAAGGCCGTGGGCCCATTATTGAATGGTACGGTATACCATTGGCGGGTATTGGCCAGAAACGCTGATGGTGCGAGTGCATTTACCTTATCACGCACGTTTACCACCATAGTCGCTATTCCCGTTGCTGTTACCTTAGGCACGCCCGGTAATGCGGCTAGCAACCAAGCGCTCCAACCCATTTTAAAATGGCGGAAATTAACCGGAACGGATAGTTATCACCTTCAGATTTCCACAAATGCCACATTCACTGGTACCTTGATTTTGGATCAAGTTGGAATCCTCGATACCACTTTTACTCCGGCCACTTTGACCGTTTCTACTCCTTTCTTTTGGCGTGTGTCAGCCAAAAATGCTGGTGGCGATGGCCCTTACTCTGCAGGCTGGAGCTTCAACACTGTGCCCGCACTTCCCTCGGTCCCCGCGCTAATTGGACCTCTGGATGCAGCCGTTCAAAACCCATTACCTTTAATTTTAAACTGGCATAAAGCGAATCGGGCAACCACTTATAATTTGCAAATTTCCTTGGTTAATACTTTCGCCACCTTGGTTTTAGATACCACTTTTGTCAATCCTGATACCACCCTAACCTATGGAAAATTAAAATACGGCACTCAGTATTTTTGGCGCGTTCGTTCCAAGAACCCTGGCGGGAACTCTGCCTTTTCCGGTACCTGGGATTTCTCGACTTTGGAGATAGCGACCGCCCCAATCTTGGTAAAGCCCACCGACCTAGTCCTCGATGAACCCGTTGACCTAGGCTTGTTCTGGCGGAAAACCGCTCGGGCCGTAACCTATCGCCTCCAAGTATCGACCAATCCGGCATTTACTGGCACCTTAATCGTGAACGATTCCACAATAACAGATACTACCCGATTGGTAAGCGCCCTTGACAATAAAACGGCCTACTACTGGCGTGTAAATGCAAAAAATGCTGCAGGAACAAGCGCATTTAGTCCGTCCCGAAAATTCACTACTATTATTCTCATCCTTCCTTCCGTCCCCATCTTGGTATCTCCAAAGGACGCCGCCTCTGCTGTATCTTCCAGCCCGGTTTTTAAATGGAACCCAACCGCACGCACCGTCACGTATCATCTACAAGTTTCATTAACGCCTACATTTGGCGTATTAGCTTTTAATGATACGACTCTGAAAGATACCACCAAGGCAGTTTCCGGGCTGAAAAACGGAGAGATATATTACTGGCGGGTGAATGCCAGAAACGATGCCGGCACCAGCGCCTATTCAGAAATACGTAGTTTTACCACTCTGGCCGGTGCCGCTTCCGAACCTGTTTTAGTTACCCCTGCCGACAACGCCGTCAATGTATCCAGAACCCCAGCCTTAATTTGGAAAACGGCTTTGAATGCCGTAACCTACCAGTTACAAGTTTCAACCCATGCGGACTTCACCATTCCGGTGGTTAATGACTCGACCATTAGCGACACAAATGTGAATATGGCTGCTTTGACCAACGGAACCCTTTATTATTGGCATGTCCGTTCAGTTAATACGGCAGGAAAAAGCGACTACAGTCCATCACGAAAATTTACAGTTATTATTGGAGCGCCATTGTTCCCAATTTTGATTTTCCCTTTGGATAATGCCGTGGACCAGGAACGTAGCCTCACGCTAAAATGGAATAGTGTCGCCGCAGCCGTTAGTTACCGTTGGCAGCTTTCCACAACGGCAACGTTCTCCTCATTGGTCATGGAAGACAGCACCCTTGCCGACACCACAAAGACCATCACTGTCTTACAGGCTGGAACCGTTTATTTCTGGCGTGTACAGGCCAAGAACGTCGGTGGAGTGGGGGCATACTCGGAAATCCGAAGTTTCAAAACCAAGCCAGTAGTTGGCGTCAAGCGGCTTCGCACAATTAAATCCGAAGGTTTTACCGTCCTAGGCGGTCGGGCTTTTGGACAGTCTTCGGAATTGGAGTTTTCAGTTTTAACAAATGCCCAGGTACATATTACCCTTATAAATCCAACCAATGGTCGTTCGATTGAGATTCTGAACCGCAAGGTGGAAGCGGGAACTTACCGATTGCCTCTTAGCGCAAAAAACCATGATCGTGGAATTGTTTTCCTAAGCATGACGGCGGGGGATTTCCGACAGACCCAAAAAGTATTCTTGCCTTAATACAGACTGGAATTGGAACCTCGTGAAGGACTCGGGGTTCCGCCCAAATGGGCTTAAAGTGCAATGGGGACTTTAAATTGTGAACTCGGCTCCGGCAGCGGTAAAAAGAATCCAGCGAGGTGGAGCAGGTTCTGGGGCGGCGGGGAATTCAACTTTTACGGAAAGCCCCAAC
>JAYTHY010000110.1:0-23173 GCA_043732185.1 Fibrobacteria bacterium | reverse complement strand
GCAGTCCGTACAAAGTGAAAATTCCACGCCTCTACTATTGGAACTGACCGACCCGGCGCTCATCACGCAGGTTTGGGAAATCGTCCATCCTGATTCTGTTCCACCGCCGGGAGACTATCGAATTCTTTTCAATCCGGATTCCCTTACAATGCCTGCTGGCCAGTCAGCAGAAAACACTGTTTGTCTGATTAGAAATGGAACGGAGTCGGGCCGAATGAGTTGGACAGATTGGGAAGCTGCCGCCGCAAGTTGCCAGAAGGGACGAAGTGTGGGATGGCGATATGTGGAGGACGGAGCCGAGATACAGGAAGTTCCTTTACTTTGGAAGTCCATGCATTTCAATCGAGAAACCTTGCTGGCCTGGACCGAGTGGCCGGCTTCTGTTCTCGTAGGCATTTCTACATCGATAAGTGCACTCCCCTCCACGCAGCCACAGTTGCAACGGAATTTGGATTTCGCTTGGTCTCAAAAGCTGTACCGTCATTACCTCCTAGGACTGGAAATCCACCGAGACCAATTTGGCGGCGGTATTACCCAAGCCGAACTGGATAGGCAACAATTGCGGAGTACGCCATTAGGCAATTCTCTCAATCAATCCGCCAGTGCCTTCTGGGGCAATGCGTACTGGGCGTGGTCGCTTTCAGCGGGCCTCCCCGGACTCAAATATACCGTCGCATTGGCCAATCAGCCTTTACCGGAATTTTTCTGGTTGGAAACCCGTGCCACTAAGGCGATAACAACGCATCAACCCGGCCGAGTGGTCACACAGTGGACGGGATCTAAATTGGAAAAGTCCGGTAACTTAGCGCATACGGTAGATGCGCGGCTGGGCTATTTGCGTTATGCGGTTCATTTCGACAAAGACGCCTATCACATGGCCATTCATACCGTTTCCCTGGATGAAATGCCCGCGCTTTTCGGCACCTGGGGAACCGGTATTGTAATCGCTTCCAGCCAAATGGCCACTAGGGTTTGGTTTGATATTCCCGACCTGGCTTTGATGCTTCCCCATCCCCAAGCCTATCCCACCAATTTTAGAATAGCCTTTCTGCGGCTAGACCTCGCCTATCGCAGTTTGCGTAATTTCAACCTAGGCGTAGCAGTCCGGTTACGTATGCAAAATTCCATCCTGAACTTGCCTGGAGCCTGACCATGGTCAATAATTTGAAGCTTTCTGAAAATCCCCTGGCTCAAGCCCAGCGGACCCTAATGGCGATTCGCAAGACCGTGCGTATTTCTTTTCTGGTGCCTATTCCAATTTTGCTCATTGCCACCTTCGGATTTTTCCGATTGGATCCTATTTGGTACATGAATCCATTTATGGTGATTATTTTCGCCATATTTTCCACCGGACAAGTGATGGCGATTTTTCAAATGAAGCGCGTGCTGGGCGGTGTGCGAAATACCGCCAAGGCCGTGGCCGTACTTGCAGAATCAGGTGATGAACCGGATTTGACACTACTCAGGGATAAACTTTTGGAGAAGGCACCACCCGGCCACCTGCGCGATTTGCTGTTGCGCTGGATTGAACTCGGTCTCCGGGGCGAAACTTTGGGATCGGAATCTCTCCTCGATAATGCCTGGGATCGCCGCGCCCATCACGACAGTCGTTCGGTTTCCTTGCATGTGTCCATGAACCGCACCACGCTAAAGGTGGGTTTCTTAGGAACTTTGTATGGACTCATTCTAACCTTCCCGCCCATGAAGCGCGCGGTTATGGGTCTCGCAGACAGTGAAGGGGAAATGCGTTTTATCCGCGACATTTCCAAAGCCATCGACGGCGATGAGTTTGCCATCTTGGTGACTTTGGGTGCCACGGCCCTTTCCATTTTAATTGAACTGGTGACGGTGCAAATATTGGAGCGGGCATTGGGCGGTTTTGATATGGTCAATAGCCATATCAATGATTGGAATTTAACCCGATTACAACCTTGGGTCCGTAAACAATACAGCGCGGACGCGCAGCATCGACTAGCCCTTGAAAGCCAGTCCACATTAGAAGCCAAGCTCATGCAAACACAACTTGAAATGGATCGCAATCTGAACAGGGCGATAG
Organism: Fibrobacteria bacterium; assembly: GCA_043732185.1. Lineage (GTDB taxonomy): Bacteria > Fibrobacterota > Fibrobacteria > UBA11236 > UBA11236 > Chersky-265. Next base: position 21,117 of record JAYTHY010000110.1, on the reverse strand, counting down.
ACGCCATGGCCAAAACCACCAAACAGATTGAGAGCCTTTCCCTGGTGCAGGCATCTGTGGGCAAGCGCATTGCCGAGATGGTGGAATATGAAAAGCAATACCGCGGGTTCATTCAAACCAAGCAGCAGGCTGTGGCACCCGCTCAATTGCGCGTGACACCGGAACCCATGGGAGAAAATAAAAAATGAGCCGCGTGCGTCGCCATGCCAGGGTGGAAATGGGCGAGTCTATTTCCTTCGAGGATGTGCTTACCGTAATGACGGTGCTGCTCCTATTACGCCTCATCTTTATGGTACCGTTGGTCAATCTCGATAAAGCAAAAACCATCGTCGCGCGCGGGGATCAATATTGGACTCTGCAAGCCGCCTGGGTGCTTGCACATCCTGGGGATTCCTTGCGAGTCCTTCCCTATCGCACAGCGTTTGGACTGGAAGGCAAGCGTGCGAGCCTCGCTGAATCCGACGTGCAAAAAGTCGTCTATCTTGAGGCCGCTTCCGCTGACAGCAATCTCACGGTGTTGCGTCACAATTTGAATGACGGAAGTTTCATCGCCATGAGTGTGCTGGGGCGCGGTCACTCCCGCAGTTTTAGGCGTGGCAAACTGATCTGGAGTCAGGAAGAATCCATTTGGTTTCCCGCTTCGGATAGCGTCGATTATGGGTCCCGCGAAGACTCCAAAGCCATGGAAGAAAAATTTCGTACCTGGACCCGGACCAAACGGGGCTATTAGGATGTGGCATGTTCATTAAGCGTCATGGTTGCGTGACTGGTATTTGGGCTTTTGAAATATGGCCCATCCTTATTTTCATTTGGATGATAATCGTCTTTCAGGTACCGACTTTGGCACGCAATGGTGCTGAGCCGCTCAACCATTATGGCCTAACCGTTTTGCAAGACGAAGCCATCGGTACCAAGTTAATGGGTCGCTTCAAAGCCAAGGGACAACCTGTTTTTCTGGTGCACGATCCCAACCTCGGACTTACCCAAGGCGACATCATGCGGTTTCAGGATAAGGCCGTGCTCATCGACGCGGATGTCTGGCAAACCTTGCAGGATGAGGGCGCCCTGAGCCATCTCAAAGTGTCTCCGCTGGTGCGCGTGCAGGCTCGGGCCACCGTTCCCACGTGGGAATCCCGTGCCAAGCTGGTTACGGGCACGCGCGAAAAAAAGGCGTATCAATTGGGCGCCGAACTTTTGAAAATCCTGGAGGACACTTTTGGAGGCATTCCGGCCCGAGAACAGATGGCCATTATTTTTGATGGAGCAAGCCTGGTGCTACTGGCTCCTGACGAGTTTCTCGACCAATTGAAGTATGCCACCGTGCGCCGTGTTCCACTGCAGGGTATGCCCCGCTTTGTTTCCCATGCACCGGGAAAAATATTTGTCGGTCATCCCTATCAATGGCAGGCTTGGGCCGCAGACCCATCCGAACCTGCCGGTGTGCTCCACTACTCTTTATTTGGCGATCTCCCCAAAGGCTTAACATGGGACGCGGTCAGTCACACCTTATTGGGTACACCAGAATTGGAAGGCCAATGGCGACTTTTAGCGGAAGCCCGTAACAAATCCGGATTATTTGATACCATGGCCATCACCTTATTGGTTCGCGGAAACATCGCACCCAAGCTGGCGAATCCTCCCAAGCCCGTTGCAGTAGCTGGGCAATTGTGGAGTTTTCAAGTTGAAGCCGTGGATCCCGATCATGAAGGTTCACAGATTATGGTGCGGAGTCTCAAAATGCCACCCGGTATGGAATTCGATTCTATTGGGAAACGATTTCAATGGTACCCATCCGTGGACCGCGCCGGAGAGGAAGCTATACTGGAGCTGCGCTTAGAAGACCCGGCTGGTGGCCAAACGGAGAACCAGTTTGTCATCAAAATAATTCCGGCCTCGGACATGCTTTGGAGCGAAGGCATTAAACCCAGCCTACCTTGGGACACTTTGCAGCAAGGCAAGATTTATAGATGGGAAGCCGGTGCCTCGGCCATTGCCTGGGCCCAACAAGGCATCACCTTAACCACCGTGACTGGACCGGACTCCACTGTCTATCAAAGTGGATCCCTTTACCTAAGACCCATGGGGGCAGAACTGTACACGCTGGTTTTCGTATTTGATGTCCAGGGTAAACGCGTCGAAGAGGCGGTGAGCATTCCCGTACAACCCAACCACGCCCCTTATTTCGCCAGTGAACTCGGTGTCTGGCACCTTCGCACCGGGCAATACGCAAGTTACCTACCCGTAGCCATTGACGCCGATAACGATCCCGTGTCGATCAGCGCGGATCCGATTGCCGACCCACAATTGGAATGGGATGGATCAAGGCTGGTTTTGAATCCAACCTATCCCGGAACGTATACGGCGCATTTGATTGCAAAAGATCCCAGTGGCCATATGGATGCGCAGTGGGTGGTTTATCAGGTGGAACAAGCGGAAAGACCCTTGGCTTGGTTCTTGGACAATAAGGTGGAAGGCGGTGTCAGCACTTGGACAGTCACGGCGGATTTTGGAACGGGTCGAATGGGTATTTTTACCGCCGACTTGAACCGGATGGGCGTCAAGGGTTTGAGCGGACAAAGACATTGGCCTTATCTCTTTTTCGGCGGCAATCTGATGGGGAGAGAAAATGAAAAACGCGGGCGCAGGCTTTGGGTGGATGCCGGATTGACCATGCGCTTCCCCAACTCCAAAGTAGCCACGGGTGGCGTGTATGGCCGGTTATTGGGCGAATGGACTTTTCCGAATCAAGCTTTGGGAAAAGTCGAATTCGAAATGCAGGGTCATGTCAATCAGGCTATAGTAGTGGCAGATACCTCCAACCTTCATTTCATTTACGGGAACGCCATTTTGGACTTTGCTCAGCAGTATTCCGGCGTGGTGGATGGAATCATCAAAGAAGCCACAGCGCGTGACAATATGTTTCTGACTACCCGACTAGAGGCCTGGAGTCGGCTTGGCGCGGGCTTCTGGGCGGGTCCAGGAATTTGGCGCGAGGAAATGCCCAATGCCCTTCAGTACTACCAGCGCTTGGGTGGCGGCTTGCGCTTTCAAGGCCGCCTCTACGACGCCTTGGCCATTAACAGTTTGCGCGTAGGCTGGGGCAGCAGCGGAGCGGGCTGGTCAGTTTATTGGAGTGGCCGCGTCTCTTATCGTTCCCCGTTCTAATTTCCCGACCTGGCAAGCCATGGCCTGGTATGGAATAGTTTGGAATGGCTGAATTAAAATCGGCGGTTATTGACGCTTGCGGTACTCTTCCAAACTGATAATCTTGGATTTTTGTTTACGCTTGAGCTCACTGGCTTTTTCAAGTTTTTCCTTTTCATCCTTGCTCAGGGAGTTCATTCCGGACTGGGAGATTTTCTTCAGAATAGGATCGATATCCACCATAAGCTGTCCAAGTTCCTCCGCCGACTTTTTAACCGCCTTCTGCACTTTGATTTCCTTGCGATTTTGAAAGCGCACCAAGGCTTCGGCACCGCGTTCTTCAAATTTGAAATAGAGCCAGGCGAAAAGGGCTCCACCCAGATGGGTGATATGCGCAATGCGATCATTGGATAGGATGGACAGCAATTCTATGCCGCCAAATATGAGGACTGCGTATCTAGCCTGGACTGGAAAAATAAATAGAATCAGAAATTGCTGGGTTGGAAAAAACTTAGCGAACGCGAACATCAATCCAAAGAGGGCCCCGGAAGCGCCAATGACAGTGGTCGGATTATTGGTGAAGGAGTAGAACACCAAGGAACACAGTCCGGAAAAAATACCCGTGGCCACATAGAACCAATAGAATTTCCGTTCCCCCATGGTTTCCACCAAAGGGGTACCGAACATCCACAACAGCAACATATTGATGAGAATGTGAAAAAAGGGTGGGCTCAAATCATGCACGAACAAATAAGTAAAGAGTCGCCACAGTTCGAATTGGTGCAAAGTGCGCTGCGGATCGAGGGCTAACCAATACCGGACATATTGTCCTTGAGTGGAAAAATCCACCATGAAGAGCACCACATTGACTAGTAGTAGCACACGAATGGCGCGCGGCAGGGTACCCGATGGTGTGAATCCGTAAGCCATAGTTACTTTTTTGACTTTGGATCGCCGAGTTTCTGATGCAGCCGGGATTCTACCAGGGCAGGTACGAATTCGGTAACCGAACCTCCCAGTAGGGCTAATTCTCGAATGATGCTTGAGTTTAAATAGGTGTACTGTTCACTCGGCATCAGGTACACGGTTTCGCAAGTGGCGTCCAGTTTCTTGTTCATTAACGCCATTTGAAATTCATATTCGAAATCGCTTACGGCCCGCAATCCGCGTATCACCACTTGCGCGCCAAACCGCCGGAGGCATTGCACCGTCAATCCTTCAAAAGAAGAGACATCCACGTTCGGCAACTTGGCCGTGCACTCCTGGATCATTTCCAAGCGCTCCTCAAGATTGAACAGCGTCTTTTTATTCACGTTTACGGCTACCACCACATGGACGCGTTCAAAAAGTTGCGCCGCCCGGCTAAGAATATCCAGGTGCCCATTGGTGATGGGGTCGAATGTTCCTGGATAAATTGCCTTGACCACGCTTCAACCCTTCTCAATCAGTCCATTTGCCAAAGATTTCAGCAATTCTCTGTTTAAAATATACTTTGCCCAGTCAGAAAGGCCAGACCCGATTCCCCATAACGCTTCAGCCTAAGTGTACCTTCTGAAACCGAGGCTTCTAGCCAGGCAGGGGGATTCCGCGTCGGAAACTGAATAATACCCACCCCATCTGGAGCCACTATGCTCAAAACCTGGTCCTGCAGCAGAGAAAAATCGTCCGCAAAGGGTGGATCGGCAAAGACGATATCAAATTGCTTCCCCTCAGACCGCATGCGTTCGCAAAAGATTTTTGCATTCAAATGCATTGTTTGAACCCGCGTTCCCGCTTCGCTTTCTCCCAGCACCGAACCGACATTGGATTTGAGGATTTTCCAGGAGTGGGCATGGTTTTCAACCAAGTAGACTTCGCGGGCACCGCGACTGATGGCCTCCAAACCCACAGCGCCGGTTCCGGAATAGAGGTCTACAAAAGAAGCCTGGTCCAGCCGTTCGCCCAAGGAACTGAACAATGCTTCGCGCACTTTACCGGAAGTGGGTCGTATGATTTGGGAGCTGCTGTCGGTCACCAATTTCCGTCCTCGGAATGCGCCGCCCGTGATAATGATGCCCATGGGCTTTCAGTTTACGTACGCGAGGATATCCATTTCGGCGATAATCTTTTCATCGCCGCGGGCATGTAAGGCAAATTTAAGAAAGCCGAGATTCGATTTTGCCTCGTGCAGTTCACTCAGGAAATCCTGCATTTGTTGGAAGGTGCAATCCGCCTTGGTCTCATAAATCATGCGTTGGTTCTCACCAACCGGAACGGTGCTGAGCAGTTTCGGTTCTTGAAGAAGTATGCCAAGATTGGCCGCCACGCTCTTTAAATGTTTCAACTCAAGCAAAAGGTTAACTTTTGTGACCACATGGTCGGGCGGGGTCGGAAGGGATGTCAAAGGATAATTGATGGTTCCATAAAAAGAAAATTCCTTGGCCAATCCTTTGACCCCAGCGGGCACTTCCAATCCTGCTCGCACGGTGGTATTGACCATTTCACCAAGTCCCTTCTTGAGCCTTTGATAATTTTCATCATCATTGGCCAGCCCATGCACGTAGAAATCACCCGGCGGCGTGAAAATAAAATTAGCATAGCCGACTTCTGCGGGTGTAACGGCCTTGATATCCTTGAGAATCCGGGAACAGGCGTAGTATTGAAATTCGATCTTCTCGGAAGGCACCAAGTCGCCGTAGGTCGGTGAAGCGGCCGCACTGGCCTCGGCATCACTGACATCACGTACGGTTTCTTCCACCGCATTGGCCGTAACCAACTTGGGCTGCATGGTATCCAGGGTGACGGGTTTTGGAACCTCGGCAACCGGGGCCACTGCTGCGGTTTTCGTACTCGTCCATAAACCACCGAGCAAGGAGGGATATTGCAAAACGGCAATGGCTCCAAGCAATACGATTAGAATACCACCGCCGACGAGTATGAACTTCTTCCGCTTATTCGCCGGATCCTGAAGGCTTATCGAATTCGCCTGCACTTGCAGCGATTTCAGAAGATTAATCCGAATCATTCAACAGTCTCCGCGATGGCGCAAGGCCAAGCCAACTACGCCAGCGCATTGAGGCGAAGACGGCATGAATAAAGCGCTCTTTTCCGGGCTCAAGGAAAAATTGATTTCCTTGAAAGCATCAAGCTGCAAAACCTGAGTAGGCATATTCGCCTCCAGCATTTCCCGGAACTCGGTATCAAGGGCAAGATCTCCACAGAGCATGATTTGATCCACTCCGCCCCAAGTATCCTGGGCCGCCTCTAATGCCATTCGCACCTGATTGACCAAGCTGAGCACCATTTCCGTCTTAGGTTCCGATGCCAAATTCATGAATGAAGCATCCACCGCCGTACTCTGAAAATCCAGAAACTGGCCATTCTGGGTGCGGGCACATTTTATGACATGTGAATCAGCTTTGATCAGAAAGGTTTTAAGCGGCAGTTTTTCCGGATAATTGATTTCGTAGACATTTTGAGCGGCGAAAACGTCCAAATCCAAAACGGCAAGATTGCATCCACAGCGCTCCAAAATGGTGGTGAACCGGTTGACCTCGCTACGTCGGAAGGCAGCTACGAGATAAGTGCGCGCCGTTTCATCTTGATTCGAACCCAAAGATTGAAAATCCAGGAGATATTCGTTCAAGGGCTGAATGAGGTATTGTTCCATCTCCCATTGAATGAAATCATTGATGTTGTCTTCGATATTGGGAACCGCTACCACCCTGATGATGGCGTTCTCACTGAACATGGAGGTAACAAGATCGGATTTGGGGTCGGAAACATGTTTGCTGATGCTGGAGGTTATTTGCTCGACCAAGTAGTTGTCATCCTCCCACTGGCTTGCATCCAAAGGTTTTATCGCAACCATGGCTATCTGGTTCTCTGCGGGGACAAACTCTACCAACTTGAGAAAGGCATGGCTCAATTCCAGAGCCACGATACTTTGAGGATTTTTGGACATGTTCTAATTATAATATTAAAAAGGGGATTATCTTTTCCAGCTTTTTCTCCCCAATTCCTTTCACACCCACTAATTCAGTCAATTCCTTGAAAGGGCCATGTTCCTGGCGGTACTTGATAATTAATTGAGCCGTTTTCTCTCCAATGCCCCGAATGGACATCAGTTCCTTAGCTCCAGCCTTATTCAGCGACAATTTCCCCGTGAAAGCAGGCTTATGATTGGCTACCGGTGAAGAATGACGGGTTGAATGAGGGGATACCGGACTTTCCTTGGTTGCCGGCATTTCCGTGGTTGCCGGCAGAGAATCAACGACCGGATGGGAAGGCAGTGAGTCCAACGCCGCAAAAGCACTGTCTTGGCTTGGACCGATTTTAACCTGAGCATGACGGTAGGCTTTGATTGCCGAACCAGACGCCAGGAAAACTAGAGTGATCAACAGGTATTTTTTTTCAGTGGATGTAAACATGTGCCGAAATCTACACCCAGCTACACGACCCAACTGTGCGCTCAGGCACACAAACTGGAAACCTCTTTTAAAATGTGCTCAGATTCCGATTTCGACCCGCGAATTCCGATTTCAGCCCGATAAGGGCCCGAAAAAGGCCCGAAAAAGGCCCGGTCTAAGCTCGATAAAGGTCTGGTCGCCAATTTCCAATGGCTTGTTTTATTTTTCGACGGGACAGTTTTTCCAACACAGCCTGTTGCGCTAGAGCAGGAAATTCTTCGTCCGAAGCAAACCGCAATGCCACAATTTGACCCACGGTCAGCCCCGTCGGCAGGATTTTACCAGTGAGGACATAATGCCGCAAAGACTCCTCAGCTCGAATAGCCCTATCCTGCACTTTGATAACCATATATCGCAGCGAATACCACATCATTATCAGGGCCATGCTAAAACTAACGAGAACCAAAGCCCAAAATTTTCCAGCCAATAATAGCGGCTCATACACATTGACGATGGAAGCCAGGAAAAGCGCCAGGAGAAAAAGAGGAAAATAGCGATTGCGATTGTGGGGGAAACGGGAGTGATTGGCGTAATTCTGAGTTGTCATGAATTAAAATATACTCCAAAATGATGGTGTGGCCGAACTCCCATCGCAGACCTCAGGCTTCCTGTCTGGAGCTTTTTCTGAACTGCCGAGGGCTGGTTTTTAGATTTCTCCGGAATACTTTGGAAAAGTAAAGCGGGTCCAGAAAACCTATTTCATGGCTGATTTCCTTGATGGTTTTAGAGGTGCCGATGAGGAGCTCCTGTGCCTTCCAGATGCGCAGGGATTCCAGGTAACGCAGCGGTGACATACCCGTTGTTTCCTGAAACAGATGGGCGAACCGGGAAAGCGATAGATGGCATTGCCTAGCCAGAATGTCCGCATTGAGGGAGTCGGCAAAGTGCTTCATCATAAATGTAACCACCCCTCCGATGCGCTCGTCGCTGCCGGACCCTTGGGAAAAGGGATTTTGAGTGTCGCACCAGAGCAAGGTTTCTTCTAAATAATTACCGCAGAATTGCAATCGGTTTTTGAGCGGGGACTGGTACATTTCCAGGCATTTTTCCATCGCGCCGCGCACCTTTTTTAAGGTGTCGGCATCGTGAATTTTGAACCCCAGCACTCCCCCATCCCTTTGCGGCCAATTGAGCAAGGGAGCCCACAGCGGCATGGGACTGAAATACATCCACAGGTGCACCCAATGTTTTTTTTTCGGTTCCCAGGAATAATTATGCGGCAGCTTGGGAGGGAAGAGCAGAACATCACCTGCTTCAGCAAAGAAAAGTTCCTGTCCCTGGTTGATGCGACCCTGGCCTTCAAGAGTCAAGTTGAGCACCCAGGCATTGAGGCCATTGGGCCTAAAGGTAGGCGTATGGGCATGGGGAGAATAATGGCTTAAACCCGCTACGAGGGTGCCTCCAAAGCGGTTTTTGGGAGATTTCATATAGCAGAATTATACATGTTTTTAGCAAGACTGGGACTATTCTTTTCGATCATTCAGCCCTACATTGTTGTCAGTGTTCAACCTATCCAATAAGCCACCCCAGTCCACGCCGAATCGGCCAGACAAAAACCGGAGAATTCCATGACCTATCTTGAAAAATACCGCCCACAAGCCATTCAGTTCTTGGCCGCCTGCCATCGCATCAGCGAACTTATGTACGTGACCGGGCATGGCGGAAATGCCGCCTGGAAACTGGATGACAATCTGGTTCTCATCACGCCTACCCAGATGAATAAGGGGAAAATTCAGCTGGAAGATTTGGTGTTTATCGATCTCAGCGGAAAAAAAGTGGAAGGCACGCGAAATTCCACAGGTGAAACGCCCATGTATGTGAACTTCTTCCGCGACCGGCCAGATATCAAAACCGTCATGCACTGCCATCCCCCTTATACCGGGGCATTTGCCATAACCAAAGGCACCAACCATTTGATGCGCCCCATCTATCCGGAAACCACCACCGAAGTAGGACCGGTACCGGTGGTCCCCTACGGCGAACCTTTAACACAGCGATTGGCTGACAACTTCCTCCCATTCCTCAAGAAATACAATGCCTTCTTGATGGAAAACCACGGCCTCGTGATCATGAGCCCATGGGATATCGAATGGTGTTTGATGACTACAGAACTTTTGGAAATGACATCTCTCAGTTTGACCGCCGCGCTCAGCCTGGGTCCCATCAAGGACATCACTGTACCCGACTTGCGCAACTTGGACAATATCATGAAGAAGCGCGGCTTGCCTTCCTTCGGCGCGCCCGGAGTCAATAACTCCCTAGTCGAACTGTACTATCCCAATGGCGCTCCTTCCGTTTCCGGAAACCAAGCATGAACGGCAGCTGGCTAGGATTAGAAAACCGCGTCGTTCTGGTTACAGGTGGAGCCATCGGCATTGGCCGAGCCTGCTGTGACAGCTTAGTACGCAATGGCGCCAAAGTGGTGGTGGCGGATATGGATCAAAAAGCCGGTGACGAATCCGTCGCGGCCTTGAACCAATTAAAATCCATTGCCGGAGGGGAAGCCTTTTTCATTAAAACCGACGTGCGCAATCCTGCCCATGTTGCGGCCATGGTTACAGAGGCTGTGGCGCGTTTTGGTAAAGTCGATGCTTTGGTAAACAACGCCGGTGTCAATATTCCTCGGCTGCTGGTGGATCCCGCCGGCAAGGAAGAGCTTTCGGAAGAAATCTGGGACACCATGACCTCCATCAATCAGAAGGGCGTTTTTCTATGCGCTCAAGCCGTGGCGCGTTGGATGGTTTTATCCAAACATCCGGGCGTCATCATCAACATGGCCTCGGAATCCGGCATGGAAGGGTCTGAAGGTCAAAGCGCCTACTCTGCCAGCAAAGCCGCCCTTTATGGACTCACTCGTTCATGGGCCAAGGAATTGGGAAAGCATGGCGTGCGCATTGTAGGCGTGGCACCAGGAATTTTGGAAGCCACCGGACTCCGTTCGGAAAAATATGAAAACGCTCTGGCCTATACGCGAAGCATCACTGTGGATCAATTGCGCGCAGGTTATGAAAAAGTTTCCATTCCCTTAGGCAGAGTGGGACGCTTGGCGGAAGTGGCCGATTTGGTAACCTACCTCGCATCGGATCGCTCCAGCTACGTTCACGGTACGGTCATCAATATTTCGGGAGGAAAAACGCGTGCATAATGCCGAATTGGAACTCAACAGCTTCGACCTCGCGACGCGAAAAAAAACCTTGGGCAAACTAAAGGCTTTGAATATTCCGACCGCGAAGGGTGTGGAAAATTTGAATTTGCATACGCATACTTTTTTCTCCTACAATGCTCTGGGCTGGTCCCCGACCCGGTATGCCTGGGAAGCGGCCAAGGCAGGCCTGTATGCTGCCGGCTCCATTGACTTTGACGTGCTGGATGGGGTGGAAGAATTCTTGGAAGCCGGTTTAACACTAGGCTTGCGAACCACCACCGGTTTTGAAATCCGCGCCTTTCTAAACGAATTTTCCGAAGTGGATATAGACTCTCCCGGTGAACCCGGAGTGCATTATATCGCCGGAACCGGATTTGTGAATCGTCCCGCCGCCGGTTCCGAGGCCGCAAAAACGCTCGAACATTATCGGCAAACCGCCACAAGCCGCAATTTGGGATTGGTTGCCAGAATCAACGCCAAAGTGGGCCCCATCGCCCTCGATTACACCAAGGATGTCTTACCACTGACGCCGTCCGGCAATGCCACTGAGAGACATATCATCTCCGCCTATCTCGACAAGTCGGTCGCCGTATTTCCCATTCTGCTGAACCGGGTCCATTTCTGGTCTGAACTTTTAAATACGCCAGCGGAAGAAATTTTGATCGCCCTGGAAAATCGTCCAGCCTTTGAGGAAAAAATCCGGGGGAAATTTGCCAAACGCGGAGGCTTCGGATATGAAAAACCCGGTCCAGAAACGTTCCCGGAAGTGGGCGGAGTGTACGCGTGGATAAAATCCTGCGGGGCTATCCCCATGGATTCTTGGCTGGATGGAACCAGCGCCGGTGAAGCCCGGGCTCGAGAATTGTTTGAATGCAATCGGTCTTTGGGGGCTAGAGTTTTGAATTTGATTCCCGATAGGAATTGGAACGTCAAAAACCCGGAAGAAAAACGCATTAAGCTGGAGAACCTGGCGCGCGTGATCGCACTCGCAAAGGAATTCCACACGCCACTGAATATCGGCACCGAAGGCAACAAATTGGGACTTCCCTTTGTGGACGATCTTTCTCGCCCGGAATTTGCTCCGCATAAGGAAGCCATTATTCAAGGTGCAAAAACTCTGGTTGGACATGCCGTGCTGGCCCGCTTTGCCGACTATGCCTATCTTGGCGCCCAGGCAGACGCTGATTTTGGACAAGACACACAGAAAAAAAACCAATTCTTTGCATCCGTTGGAGCCTTGCCACCGCTTACCGCGTCTGTGGGAAGTACGCTTAAAGACTTGGGAGTGGTCAAAGCTTTAGAGGCAATTCGGAAGTCGGCCCAAAACGGATATTGGCCAGTTTGATCGGCCTCAAATAAGTACGTTACTGGACATTCAAATAAACGATTACTTTGGAAATAAACGATAACCTTGGAATGAAAGGCGAAACATGCTCGCAGCCCTAATGAAAAAACCCGGCGAAATCACGGTGGAAGAATTTCCTACTCCGGAAGTCGGTCCTGGTGAAGTGCTTTTAAAAGTGGAATCCTGCGCCCTTTGCGGTACGGATAAACGCGTGCTCACAGGTGAGAAAGCCGTAAGCGTTCCCATCATTGGCCATGAAATCGCCGGCATTGTGGTTGCCGTGGGCGCGGGTGTCCAGAGCGTTGCCGTTGGGCGTCGCTATGCCGTCATGACGGTTATCGGCTGTGGAAAATGCCCCATGTGCCTGAAAGAAAAACAGAACCTGTGCGAAGTAGGCTTCACAGCCATCGGGTATGCCTACAACGGCGGCTTTTCCCAATTCATGATCATGCCCAAAGCCGGAGTCGAGCAAAACTGTTTGATACCTCTACCGGAAAAAATGGACTACGATGTCGGCACCTTGCTGGAACCGCTAAGTTGCGGCATCAACGGACTGCGCTGCATTCCCCTTGAAGAGATGGATCATGTGGTCATCATTGGCGCCGGCGTGATCGGTGTATTGAACGGCCTTATCGCCAAAGCCCGCGGTGCAAAGCGGGTCAGCATTTTCAACCGCTCCAGCGGCCGTTTGGACATCATCCGCAAGATGGGCTTGCCTTTCGACGATTTGGTCGACATGTCGGTGAATCCTCCCGCCGCCTGGGTCAAGGAACATACCAAAGGCAAAGGCGTGGACTGCGTGATCGTATCCGCCTCAGAAAAATCAATGGGCAGCCTTGGTCTGGGACTTCTGGCCATCAATGGCCATCTTTCCCTCTTTGCGGGCATGAACAAATCCAACCCCATCGAACCCATCGACTTAAACCTCATCCATTACCGCGAGCTCCACGTGCATGGCGCCAACAGTTCCGTGCGTCGTGACTATCAGGATGCCATCCAATATTTGGAATCCGGGAAAATCGACGGCAAGAGCTTGATCACCCATCGTTTCCCCTTATCGGAATTCAAGCAAGCCGTGGCCGTGCAGAACGATAATAAGGCTGGAGCTTTGAAAATAATCGTCAGACCTTAACGGATCCGGTTCGCGCCCATTCGATCAATGGCCCATAATTTCTGCCTTGTGCTGCACGCAAGGCTTTAATTTCCGCATCGCCAGGTTCGCCTTCCACGCAAGCTTGTGCCCCCCATGTGAACGGGGGGTGCTTATACAAATGAATCAGCATCAAATCCGTCATCAGTCTGGAAATGGAGTGCGATCCTTTTGAAAAAGGATGGATAACGAGCAACCGATGGTAGAAGCGAGCGCCAGCTTCAACTGCCGAATAGGTGCTTGAGGAATTCCAATACTTCGCGTTTTGAAACAGACTGCCGACCTTGCCTGCTATATCTGCAGGTTTAGGCACGGCATGAAAACCGACTGGTAAGATTGATGTTTCCACCTCTGCGTCCGTTCGAAACGTTCCGCAACCCTTCCACACCGTTCCAAACATCCTTTGATGCAATTGCAAAAAGAATTTTTCACTGAGCACATTCCTCGGTTTCTTTTTTCTGGCCCACGCCTCCGCCAAGCGAATGCTTTCTTCTTCCCATCGTCTCAAATCATTCCGTGTCTTGATATGTGACTGACGCAACCCTGATTTTTCCAACTCGGAAAGGGAAATGGAATCGGCCACGGATGTGGAGGGGGCGGTCAGTGTGGGTGCCCTTTTAGGAACCATTGCGTATACAAATTGGTATCCCATGGCCTCGGCAGCGCGTTCCAAGGTGTTGAGAGTCAGCACGCCTGCCAACTCCCCTTTTTCAATCTCCACAACACGCGGCGGTTGCACCCCCATTTTTTGCGCCAGCTGCACACCGGTTAGACCCAGTTCAGAACGCGTTGCACGAATCCACCCTCGAATGGGACGCACGGCTTTCACTAATTGCGACATACTGCCCCTATAGTATGCATCAATGGCAATTTTTGGCATATATTATGTTATATCTTAATATTTATCATTATGGTATACCTTAATTATACCTAATGGCTACCGATTTAACTACGGACATCCAGCACCAAGACAGCATCGTAATTGGTAACATTTTTTAATAATTCGGGGGTATTTTAGGAGTCTCGGCACGGTTTGAGTCCACGCGCATCAAAAAACAGAGGCTTTCTAATGAATTTAGGCAGATCCAATGGCCACGGGCTAGGCAGCATTTTATCAGCTCTGGTTTTAGCCGGAACCCTGGCCCTTTTTGGACTCGGTCAGGTTGAGGCCCAAGCAAGCAAACGATGTGACTTAGTCGTAAAAAGTACGCCCGGTGTGGGTGCTGAACCGGCATGCCTGGATTTGGTTTCCCTAACCAACGGTGGACCAGCTTTTCAAACAGCCAGTAATACCACGCGCATCAGCCAAGATGGATTCAAGTTCTGTCCAAACGCTTTCCAGGTGAGTTCGACATCAGATGCAGATGTGGTTTTTATCTATGACAACAGCACCAGTATGCGGGCAGCATTCGCTTATATCAACCCGGTTCTCAATGATACTGTCTATTATTTCGATGATTCTCTCTGTACAAGTAAAGCCACCTTAGGCACCTTTGCTATAGATTTCGGAAATGGTGTCCGAACAATTAAAAAATTAACGAACAATTCGGGCTGTACCTCATACTCTGGTGATCCATATGAAGTTAGGGCCAAGGTGATAAAATCCGCAATTGATTCAATGGCGTTAAACTCGCCAACCTCCACTGCTGGCGTAACGGGATTTGCACTAAAAAATATGCACCCTCTCGCCCCACTACAGTTGAACACGACGGTAAATGTGAATCGCGTCAAAGACAGTGCTATGATCGATTCTTCTGCCTGGACTCTTTATGCAGTACCCCTGCAGCAAGCCTACTCGTGGTTGAAGAATCCAGCGTTGATCAAAACCAAGAAACAAGTCATTATTTTTATATCGGATGGCGCCCCCGTAGATTCCGTAGGAAACAAGGAAACCAATCCTACCCGTGCGCCTTACCTGCCTTTAGTTGACGTCAACATCCCCATCTACAGTATTTATCTGGGTCAAGTGGCCACCAAAGACACCGCCAAACTAAAAGAGCTTTCCGATTTGACTCACGGCAACTTCACACGTGTGCAGCCCAATAATATCGCCGGAATCGGCGCAGTGATGCAATCCATTATCAAATCGATATTGGTATCCACCTTACCCCGTTCCATACAGGTTACCAATACCACTTTTACCCCTCCCCAGATCAGCCAATCCTTGACCCTGACAAAAAATACCGACAATAGCGTCAATGTTGCTTTGGACAGCATCCTTGGCCTCAAGCTTGGCGTCAACAATTTCACGGTCAAAGTCACCATGAACGACACACTCATTCGAAATTACAGCTTTAACATTAAGGCCGATGGCCCTCTGGCTGCCACATCTACTACGGAACTCACCTGTTACGATCCACCTACACTAGCCCTACTCAACAAAAATGGGGTGCAGGATACCGCCTATCCCGCGGGTTCGACTGCCTACCAGGTCAAATTGACGCGCGCCTCCAACGATTTGGCCAGCGTCACCATCCTCGCAACCGCCAAAGACTCGACCGCAAAGCCGGTTTTGTCCGATGCGGAAACGCTGGTGCTTAACGTTGGATCAGGAGCAGCCCCGACCTATCTGGGACCTGCCACAGTAAACGGAAGCAGCATGGCCCCTGTAAGCGGAAACGCCGTTCTGGAATCCGATGCCAATGGTAAGCTGACACTCAATTGGGTGCACCCACGTGACGCCCGTGAATTCGCCAGCTACACACTGCCTGGAACAATAATTCCCCCGCCAAAGGTGGACACGGTCAAAGGCTTTGTAGACTTCGAACGCGTCAATAGCGTATCAAAAGGAGTAATTCTCAGCGGAACCATCACCAATCCCGTAGTTATTTTCGGCGGCGCAAAACTGTTGCGCGCCAATCGGGATTCGGCCACCGTCACCCATGGAGACTGCCTTTCCAATTGCGTGGGCAACGCCGTTGCACTCGCTGACCCGAATAAAACACCAAGTTTTATTTTCAAAACGGCCTCACCTTTCAGTTATGACCTGATGATCTACGACCATTTTGGAAATTTCGTAAACAAATCCAAAGGCAGCGTCTCTGCGGCCCAATGGCAGATGCTACCTAAGCGAGGGGATTCCGTCGCAGTAGTGATGAGCATTTTACCCGTCGCCAGCAATGGAGCCTTGATAGCTACCGGTGTTTATGTTCTTAAAGCAACTATCAAGACTCAGGCCACAAGCACCAAGGACAGCAGTGGCGTGGAAAGAAGGACCCCTGCCGGCAACCGTATGCTGATAAACCGATTTGGCTATTCACGCCCGTGATTAACTATCCTTATCAGTAGCCCATCTTCATGCCAGTTGGGTTTGAGTGTGGGTCAATATGGAATTAGTCGATTACAAAACGCAATTAAAAAAATTCTACAAACCTGCCACAAACAGCATTGAATGGGTGGATGTGCCGTCCATGAACTTTATTATGATTGACGGACAGGGAGCTCCAGCTGGTTCGTCAGAGTATGCCAATGCGGTCGAGATACTCTTTACTATTGCCTTAGCCGTTAAAATAATCGTCAAGAAAACCGAGGCCATCGACTACAGCGTCATGCCTCTGGAATGCTTGTGGGCAACCGGAGCCCCCTCTAGGGCACATCGTGATCAATCGTCCGATGGGAATTGGACGCTTATGATTCAACAACCCACTCCAGTTACCACTAAAATAGTGGCCAAGGCGATTACTGAAACCCGTCTTGATCCACTCCTACTGATTCCGCCTACCTTGCGATTTGAAGCGCTCAATGAAGGCCGTGCGGCTCAAGCCTTGCACTTAGGGCCTTTGGAGGGAATTGAGCAGGTGCTTAAATCCATTCATGATCGCATTCATTCGATCCATGGAAAACCATCTGGGAAATATCACGAGATTTACCTGAGCGACACACGCAAAGCCAAGCCTGAAAAATGGAAAACGATTATTCGCCAACCTTATTTGTAATTGAATAACCGAATCAGAAACGGACTGAATAAATAATTTATCGAAATGATACCCATCAAAACCACTTACCAAATTATCCTTTCCTGTGCAGTACTGACGCTATCCATAGCCTGCAGCAAATCACCCATGGCTCCAAACACACCATCCGGCATGTGCCATGATTCGACAATCGTACTTGGAAGCATGATGGACGGCACTGTGCGCTACCTGGTTCTCACTGATGGAAACGTGTATCAAGATTCCGCCAGCGCATGCAAATTGGTTGGGAAATATTTTACGCCGGGATTTGAAAAGGACAATTATACCCATGTGGGAGCCGCTGTTTTCATTAAAACTCCGGATGGCCCTTTTCCGGTGCGCACGGAATACATGGAGTCCTTCGAGAGATATGGAGTGTTCAAGGATTTATTCCTAGCTAACATTCACGATACGGATAAATACTGGAATGCCATGACGCTACTCAGTCCACTCGCGTCTACCATCCCCGATTACGTAGCTCTCCGGAACTGCATTCTCGCTGGAACCTGTACCTTCAAGGACAATCGCATAGACTTGGTGTCCGAACCTATCAATGCAATAAACCACATTTTGAAATTTTCGGCGGTGGCCCCCGCTTCGGGAATGATAACCTCGAAATCATCCATTGAAACAACCATAGCCTATTTCGTATCCGGAGATGATTTATGGTATCAAGCCCGATATTTTTTCACCGGTGCCTTCCCTTACAGCATCGTCGACTTTGAAAGTCAATGGTTCGATCTGTCACCGGGCCCCCGTATTGTATTTGACAATGGCGCGCTTGCCATTGAAAACAAATTTGGGTCTAAACAGAAATACCGGCAACCGGTTCCGGTACCGGTGCCCAAAAATCAGTGGGTAACGGTGAAGGTACACTTCAATTTTAATGCGACTTCGGGAACCGTTGACCTTTGGCAAGATGGGAATAAAATATTGTCGGTTGCGGGACCCAATTTGCCGCTCTCCATTGCAGTGCAAACCAATATCGAAGTGGGAATCACGTCCACGGATAGTGCGTGCGTACTGTATCTGGATGACGTAAAAATTTCCAAAAACAGTTTGTAGGCTAAGACAAGTTGACGACTATAAACCCTGCGACCGCCTTAAAGCGGTAACCATCTCCGGATCAAAACGCTTTCCATTGCCTCTGTCCACCACTTCAAAAGCTTCCACCTCGGTTAGGGCAGCACGGTATGGCCTGGCGGATCGCATAGAAATGTAAGCATCTGTAACAGCCAACAACCGGGCCAAAGGTGAAATGGCCGGCCCTTGAATTCCCCTGGGCCTACCAGAACCGTCGTAATTTTCCAGAAAATCTTCCATCACCCGCGCCGTGGGTTCCAGGCCAGGCATGGCGCGTATGCGTTCACAAGCCCAAGCCGATTGAGCGTGTACGAACTCCAGATCCTCTTCGCCAAGGACATGCCGATCTTCCAGTAACTTCTGTGGTACCCGCATTTTGGCTATTTCATAGATACGACAAACCAGGGACCAGGAATCTCCGTGTTCTTCCGGCCATTTCAATTCCCGCATCAGCAACATCCCTAAGGCTTCCACCCGTTCGCCTTTGCTCTCATATCCCCGGCAATGCTCATCCACCATTTGCCCGATCAGCTTGGTCCAGGAATCCAGCGTTTGGTCCCCTTGGGCGGAATTCGATTCAACCATTTTAGGGAAAAAGCCCAGCGCACGAATTCCCAATGCGAACGTTGCGGCCAGCTGATTGAATACTTCCAAGTCTACGGCATCGTACTTTGGCTGGGGCGCGGAGCGTCTAAAAATGAGTACACCATGCATTACCGAACTCACTTCAACAGGCAAAACCAAAAACCAATCCGGCTGAAAGGCATTTAGCGGCTCTTGGTGGATGAGCAATCTGGCAGAATTGACCGTGGTCTTTGCCAAATGGTTTAGCAATTCCGCTAGCCTTGGGTTTTCTGGAGTCGGTGACAGGGCGTGCAGCACAGATGGCCCGGGGGCCAAAGCAGCAGTGCTGTTATAATACCATCCGCCATCGGAGCCGGTGAGCCGCGTACCGAGCTTGATTACTTTGAAGGAGAGTTCCTCCATGGATGCGGCTTCAGCAGTTACCCGCGAGATGGAATGCAAGGAGACGAGTTTGGAATAGAGCAAGTTTTCGTCTTTTACCCGCTTGGTCGAAAGCGCCTTTTCCGCCCGCTCGGCGATTTCCTCCAAATGAAACGGCTTGACGACATAGTCGAAGGCTCCACCGCGCAGGGCTTGGACGGCACTGCTGTGAGAAGGGTTGCCGGTTGTGACAATGACGGGAATATCCAACCCCAGGTCCTTCAATTTCTTGAGAAGCTCTAGCCCGGAAAGACCTTGCATGGCGATATCGGTGATGACGAGATCCACCGGGTGGCTGGTAAGATGTACCAAGGCTTCTTCGGCGCTGGTGGCCCCAACAACATCGTGGCCCTTCTCGCGAAAATAGCGAGTGATGATATCGGAAATGTGGCTTTCGTCATCGATGATGACCAGGCGGGACATTTTACCTCATCCTTTCAGGCAATTATTCCGATAAACAGGCTTTAACCAAATGATAAAAGAGCGGTGATGGCGTGCGCAAATTGCTGGTGAGCTCCGGATGAAACTGCGAACCCATGAAGAACTTATGGTTGGGAAGCTCCATCACTTGCATGATATTTTCGGTGGGATGCTTGCCGGAAAAGACCAGGCCATGCTCTTCCAAAGTCCGGATATATTCCGGATTCACTTCGTAGCGATGTCGGAATCTTTGTCGGACCACTAATTTATTTCCGAAAATCTTATACGCCTGCGTGGCCGGTTTGATCTCTACATCATGGCCACCAAGGCGCATGGTGCCGCCTTTGTTGCTTAAATTCTTTTGACCGGGTAGGATGTCGATAACGGGATGCGGAACTTTGATGCCTTCTTCCACTA
This sequence comes from Fibrobacteria bacterium, assembly GCA_043732185.1. Lineage (GTDB taxonomy): Bacteria > Fibrobacterota > Fibrobacteria > UBA11236 > UBA11236 > Chersky-265. The sequence goes on along the minus strand of JAYTHY010000110.1, from coordinate 1,007 downwards.
CTTCGGAAGTATTGGCGTCCTTTAAGCCGCACACATTGCGTGCATACTCAACTACGGCCAATTGCATTCCGTAACATATTCCAAGGTAGGGAATATTATTTTCGCGTACATATTGGATGATTTTAATTTTGCCTTCGATGCCACGTAAGCCAAACCCACCGGGCACAATAACACCTTCCACGCCTTTCAGCGCATCCTCCACCGATTCCTTGCCTTCCAGTTTAGACGTATCGACCCATTTGATGTCGACGCGGAGATTGAGATGCGCACCGCAATGGGTAAGTGCTTCAACAACCGAGGCGTAGGAGTCTTCCAGAGTGGTGTATTTGCCACATAGAGCAATGGTGACCACCTTGCGCGGATTGCGTTGGTTGGTTTTGATATTGGTCACCCAAGTTTCCCATTGGCGTAAATCGGGAGGAGAATAAATGCCCAAAGCCGTGTGTAGAAGCTCCGGCAGGCCTTCTTTTTCATAGATGAGCGGGATTTCATAAACGGAACTGACATCCGGACCAGAAATAACGGCGCTTGGAGCGATATTGCAATAGGAGGCGATCTTTTCCTTGATGGAAGGTGCAAGCAACTCTGGACAACGGCCAATGATGATGTCCGGTTCGATACCTTTTTCATTGAGCAATCGCACGGACATTTGTGTGGGCTTGGACTTTTGTTCATGCACGCCTTCGGGAACGGGCACATACGTGAGATGGATGTAAATAAGGTTTTCATATCCAACGTCGCGTTTCAATTGGCGAATCGCTTCCAAATAGAATTGATTTTCCAAATCGCCTACCGTGCCGCCCACTTCGATAAGCAGCACATCGGCCTGTTCATTGCGGGCGATTTCGTGAAACCAGGCTTTAATGGAATCGGTAACATGGGGAATGAATTGCACGGTCTTACCCAGGTAATCGCCCCGTCGTTCCTTATCCAGAATATTCTTGAACACCTTCCCCATGGTCAGGTTCCAATAGAATTTGGTTTGAATGTCCATGAACCGTTCATAA
>JAYTHY010000109.1:0-8806 GCA_043732185.1 Fibrobacteria bacterium | reverse complement strand
GCCTCTCTTTCCTATCGTCCCGAATATCTCAAAAACGAATACCTGCAAAAACTAGAGGCTGGTATACGCTTTGATATGCTCAACCAGAAAGAAACCTCGGTAGGGTATGACGAATTGAGATATGCCTTTGCCCTGGATTATTGGATTTACCAGAATGTGGTAATAAAAACTGAATATGAAATCGATCGAAAGAACGCCAGCGAAGCAAACGGCAACGCCTTTAAAGCTGAATTCATTACTGGATTTTAAAATGGAGCAAAATATGAAAAACAAATTTGGTTGGATTACAACAGGTCTCACTTCTTTGGTTTTAGCGACGATGGCATGCTTGTCCACCGGATGTTCAATGTCAAAAGGGCAAGCTCCTGTCAGTGCAGAGGCCGCATCCCTATCCAAAGGTCCAGAACTTTGGGCGCAGAATTGCATCCGCTGCCATAATTCTCGCACCCCCAGCATGTACGATGACGCACAATGGGAGGTAATTTCAATGCACATGCGTGTACGCGCCAATTTAACTGCCCAGGACAGCAGGGAGATATTGGCGTTTTTAAAATCAGCGCATTGAATTTTTATTGCAAAGTCAAGGGAAACTCATTGTCTATTGGTGTTTACGAATTTTCCTTGACGGAGTAAATGTATCAGAAAGATCTCTGAACCAAAGCATCCGATGAGCAAAAGCATCATCAATAAGGCAAACCAAACCACTGGTCCGAAACACAGGCCAATGAAGGTATGCATCGCCAAACCGGACCATAACGCCGCACGCCGGGTATAGGGACACAGGAACCATATTGGGGCCCCGACTTCAAAAACCAAAACGATATATTGCAGTAAATGCCACCCTCTTTTTGGGAAGTGCTGGGCTACCCAAAAGGCGGGCAGAGTTTGGTAGGAATCATGGATATGCGTCCAAAGTACATGATCATGGTGCAGCCAGTCCCCCCGCATTTTACTTAAGCCGGAGGCAAAGTAAAGAATTAAAATCAGAGCCTGAAAAAACCGGATATTTCCCCATGTGATCCGTTTTTCTTTTTTATTTTCATTTACCCCTAAATGTCGATTTTTTATCCATGCATCCAGGCTGACAGTGCTTCCAGAAGGCGTCATAAAAAGAGCGAGCGCCAGCACTGCGCCAATTTTACCAACTGTAAAGGTTTCCAAGCGATCGGCCAGCGCCAAGTATACCAAACTAATAGTAAATATTCCCGCCGCTGCCCGACTTTTTAATCCAATAGATAATAAAAGACCACTTAATGTTGTCATTATACATATTACAACAGCCGTAAATAGTGAAACGGTTGGAATATAAAGCGGCTGCCTCCAATCTTTATGGCCCAAATTCTGAATATGAAACCCTTGGTTTGTCAGCCATTCACCAGGGTGTAAAAGCCTTGAACTCAGAAAACACAGAATGGCCAAGGGGAGGAAAATACGCATGAACGCTAACCTAATCATCGGTAGTGGCTGGAAAAATTCTTTCCAAACTCTATGAAAATAATTGATCGGAACTAAAAGTTTGACCGGCATCTTTTCCAAATAATTTCACTTGGAGTTTCGTACCAAGTTCGCAGTTGAGTATATGGGTAATCGGAAAGGGGCATTCTTTGGTACCGGACGGCATTTTCGGACAATGCGGGAATGGGTTTATATGCGCTGACAAGCCTAACACCACCAATTCTTCCAGGTGAATAGGGACGGCTATCTCCCCCTTCTTTTTCAACTAGGATATTTTGATGGCGAGTTATGTAACCTGCCAGACTCGCCAATACTTTCAAGTTTCCGTGGTAGAAAAAGAGGGCCCGCTCAAACCGGTTTTCCTTATTATCAGATTGGATAGGAAAAAAGGGTCTCACGTCCAGTTCGCGAAATAAACCATCATCACAGGACCAACCCTCGGCTCGAAATTCAACATCCATATCCTTCGCATCAGGAAATAATCCGGCTATTTGGGAAAAATAAAGGAGTGGGCCAGGCACATAACGATAAGCCAATCCAATCTTATATTCATTTAGAATAACCAGCAACAGATAAATTAGGGCCATAAAGAAAAGCAACCCGCGAAAGAGTGGCGGACCAAAGTTCGCTTGAATTGACGGGCCTGTATTTAAATTATCCACGATCACAGTTCATAAATGATTAATGCCAGCCATCGCCCTACATCCTCCATGCATTTTTAGCCTTTCCAATGCTTTTAATTTTAATTGTCTTGTTCGCTCTGAGGAGACGCCGATTTCCGATGCGACTTGCTCCAATGTATTGGCTTCTTCTTGGTTGAGGCCATAGAGATTTCGCACCACATACGCTTCTCGAGTGGGTAATTCCGAAATGGCGGATTGAAGTGTCCATGTTAGATTGTAGGCTGAAAGCTCCTTCTCTTGTTCCGTGGATTCGGTTAGGCTTTGTCCGTTTCTGATTTTGTTCCAACCTTCTTCACCATTTCTGTCGGGCCGTGAAATCTCCATTATTTGGCGCACCTCATCGTTCGCCATTCTGGATTTGGTAAAGCTGCGGTTTTCTTTACTGATTCTTAGCAACTGATTAGAGGGGATTCGAATTAGGGCGCCACTTTGTTGAACCGATCGCATGATATAACTGCGTATCCACCAAACAGCGTAGGAAATGAATTTAATACCCCGCGAAGAATCGTAGCTCTCAATGGCTTTTATAAGTCCAAGCGCACCTTCACTAATCAAGTCTGGCATGGGAATGGGGACATTGTGAAAATGCAGTGCAACCTTTACTACAAAACGCATATTTCCACGAATGAGCTTGTCTCTCGCCGCCCTGGATCCGATTCGATATTTTTCGAAGAGTATGCGTTCTTCGTCCTTACTCATGACCTGGTTTTTACGGATATCCTCCAGGTATCTGCGCAAACTGGCTTCAGTTGACAAATCGTTCATACGCACGAGCTCCATTTCTTCCAGTCAAAATTTTTTAGAATCGGGGGAAAGGATCAAGCCACTTACCAATTGCCCTCAACAGGGCATATCGGATCGCCTCGCCTATAGCTGGGAGCCTATGCGGATAGAGGAGGCGGCAGGCTTGAAATTAGAAAGGAAGGATAAGAACCTGGAAATGGCGTCGAAGGGCTGGTGTAGCAATTTGGAAGTCCGGAAATCAACAAGGAACGGTTCAGTGAAAAATGTGCTTGTAGCAAATAGAACACAGTGGCATTCCATAGCGATACAGTGTTTTGTTTGCAAGTGGATTCAGATTCAATCTGGGAGAATGAATAAATATCACGGTTATTTTTTTCATCAGGCGAGGAATGACAAGCGTCCTCTTCATCCTCGATCCACCCACTGAAATCGTCTTCAGCCCCATAGGCGTGGACAAGGATAAAATGGGACTTCGAATTTGATCTCAATGGGTCGGGCTGTGATGCTACAGAGGGAGAATTTGAAGATTGGAAGATCACAGAGGCTAAAAGTCCAACGATCAAGTTCAAGCAAATTGACCGAAGAAGTATTAAGGGCTGCTTCCCTTGAAAAAGATTCATACTGAAAACGTCATTCTGTTAATTTTTTTCACACCTATGACGTCTATTAACGTACAAAATCGAAAAATAATACGCATATATCGTATGCATTCTAGGATAACAACTTTACAAGCCAGTCCGGATGTATGGCCCAACCTAAAAGGCCTGCAAGGCCCATAATTAGTCCAAACCCACCAAAAAACCAGGAGAGTCCCAGCAACCATCTTTTCCGCGTCAAAGCGGCGATGCCTAATACACCCAATGAAATGGACAGCGCGGCATCGGAAATATCGAATTGATCATCTCGATTATTCAAAATATCATAGCGGCTCTCAAAATCTTTGGCGCGGATTTGTAGGCTCTTTTCCTCCTGATCGTATTTGTTGATTTCTTCCGAATAGGTTTTGATTTGGCTCTGGATGGAATCAATGGCGACTCCCGGGGCTAGCAATGACATATCACGAGCCTCGTTTCGGCCCATTTCCATCATGTGATGCTTGATTTTTTTAGACTGGTATTCAGACCAAGTATCCACTGCATCGGATTTGGCCTGCATCATGGCCTGGACCAGGTTGTCATCCTTAACCTTGGTCACTGCCATGAAAGCGGATAGCAAAGCGACTGTTATTCCAATAAAGTCGCCCAAGTCTCTCGACCCTGTATTTTCCGTCATCGAATTCCAATCTATAAAGAGTATTGGAAATTTTAGCAAGAAGAATATCGGAATGGAAAGGCTTTTTGAGCAGAAAGGAAGACAGTTAGGTTCCGGTGAACTTTGTATATTCGATTAAATCGCTTTCGATTATGTATATGGAATTCGCTGTATTCTCAGGAATAGTAGGCTAAACTTCATTTTTATTATGTTTTAACGCCTAATGCGGAGCCAACGAGGCTCCAATGAAAAATAGGGAAAAACTCCGTGACCAAAGCCGAAATCCTTCCTGCCTTGCTCAACATCGCCCGCAACGTGACAGGCGAAGAGGACCTTATCTTTTCAGGGGAAACGCCCTTCAATACTATACCAGAATGGGATTCGCTCAATCACGTCCATATGATTGTGGGGATGGAAGACACCTTCAAAATCCGGTTTAATGATATGACAAAGCTACAGGCTATCATAAAAATTCAAGACCTCTTGGATATCATCGCGGAATTGATGGGGATTTAAGCCGGCTTTTCGAAACTCAATGCAGTTTTTGTCTCCCGAATTCTTCGCCTCTTTGGCCGTTCTTTTCACACTCTATTGGATTGTTCCCAAAAGAAATTGGCAGAACTTTTTACTACTTGGGGCTTCTTTAGGATTGCTCTACTATCTCAGTATTCCAGCCTTTTTGGTTCTTATTGTTTCTACGGCGTTGGAATGGAGTATCGCAAGAAAATTAGGCGCAACCGATTCCCAAAAGGGTCGATTTATTTTACTGTGGGTGTCCATTCTCCTCAACTTTTCACAGCTCGCATTTTTCAAGTATTCTCAATTCTTCCTTCCCGAAGTCTCACGACTCTTTTCAATGGTCGGATTCAAAACCGGTACTTTGCACATTTTGATGCCAATTGGAATTTCTTTCTGGACGTTGCAAAAAATGACATTGACCTTGGATGTATTCTATAGAAGGCGCCAGCCGGAAAAAAGCTTGATCCAGTGCCTGCTTTTCACAAGCTTCTTTCCAACTTTACCTTCCGGTCCTATTGAGTCTTCGCGAAATCTGATCCCGCAATTCGAGACTGTCCGCACCTGGAATACCCGTCTTTTTTCCGAAGGTGTTTGGCTATTTTCAATAGGTGCTTTCCTAAAGGCGGTGGTTGCCGACAATGTTGCCCAATGCGTCGACACGCTGCTGGCTCCGGGCCAAAAGGGCGTTGCCATTCTGCTTGGAATGTGGGCCTACGGCATCCAAATCTATGGTGATTTTGCTGGCTATTCGTATATGGCTAGAGGATGCGCACGCGTTCTAGGCATCAATGTGACACAAAACTTCATGGCCCCTTATTTGAGCCGGAATCTATCCGACTTTTGGAAACGCTGGCACGCCTCCTTATCGGGTTGGCTGAACGAATTCATTTTTATGCCCATCTCCATGCGCCTTCGTCGTTGGAAAACCTGGAGCATCCTTATTGCAATCTGGGTGACTTTTATAATGAGCGGTCTTTGGCATGGAACGGGACTGACTTTTTTTGTCTATGGTTGTTTGCATGCAATGGGTTTGACCGTATTTATTCTTACAAAGAATTTTCGCAAGCAAATCCGCTCTCGTTTCAAAAACCAGGCTTGGCTTGATAGAGGCGCCGCGATTTTTACCTTCAATTACGTTTGTATCGCATATCTTTTTTTCCGGGCTCCAAACGTACTCACGGCTATGAAACAAGTTGCGGCTATTTTTGAACCTTTTTGGAATCCAACTGCCTTATCGTTGGACTGGACCATGCTTATTCTTTCGGCTTTTGCGGTGTTTGGGCTGCAGTGGCAGGAATGGCGGAGTCAAACAGTTTTCTGGATATTTGGCCATGGAATTTGGCTTCGCGTGGCTATTTACTTACTTTTGGGCTTCGTATTGCTTCGGTTTTACGCACCTTCGGATAGTTTCATTTATTTCCAGTTTTAAGTAGGATGATGTCAACTTGAAATTTTTTCAAACTGGGTTTAAAAATTTTCCGGCGGCCTCGCGCGCCCTAATGCTGGCTACTTCCATAAGTATTCTACTCCTGATTGGAATCCGCATCGAATCGTTTCGGCATCACTCAAAAATTTTCCTCCTTGGCGACTCCGGAATTGGAAATTACCGACTGGATCCGGGCCAAAGATTACAGGACTTTTTGGAAAAGGATGCCCCTGGAACTTGGGTGGGAAACTTTGCCGAACCGGGTGCCGCCCCGCTCGATTTTATGCTTCAGTACTCAAAAGGCGCTTTGGTTTCAGGTCAGCCCCAAACCGTAGTCATCGCCCTTTCACCGGACAATTTTCTGGATGGTGCCGAAAATCACCGGCTCGATGACAATGGCGTGAACCTTCGCTGGATTCCTTGGACCGTGAATGGCTGGAATATTTTTAAAAGTCTTTCAACAAAAGATCGAAAGGTGGCATTGGTTCAACAAGCGGGAGTGCCTTTTTATGCCATTGCCGATGTGGGACGTTTTCTTTGGATACGCTATGTTCAATGGCCGTGGGAACGTTCAAAAATGCGGTCGTCAAACTCAGATCGTCGCGTTCGGATTGAAAAAAAATCTCGGGAAATAGGTCATTTTGAAGAGCGACTAAAAATTGCGGACCAAATTAGTTTTTCACAATTGCCTAGGGCAAAGGATGCGGAGCTTTTGCTTAAGTCCTTGCGCGACCGCAACATTGAATCGAGAGTGGTACTGCTTCCATTTGGGAACCCAAAGCTCATCAAAAACACCTGCTCAGTCAGGGTTCAGGCTAAACACGACACCCTCGACATGCGCATGCGCCATTGGCTAGACGGACTTTCCGAAGAATATGTTGACTTGAACGGACCCGAAGAAATGACCCATTTTCCCGATTCCGTCTGGGATGACCTGGCACATTTAAAAAGCCCCTCCGCATTCATTTATATTTCCGAAAAAATTGTGTCTTCTTTGAAAAGGAGTGATACCTTTTCCAGTCTTATTTCCGCAAATGATAGCTGGGAATAATCATTCGAAATCTCTCGGGACTTTTCTATCGCTCTGCCCAGCTTTTTCCCGATCTTGAGGCTTTGGTCTGGGATGGCGGTTCTCTCAAGTATTTTCAACTCAGAGATTTAATTGAAACCTTGCGCCCGGCCTTAGCCGCCGACCCTGGCAACAGCATTGGCATTCTGGCTTATCGAACTCCTCTCGCCTATGCCGGAGTGCAAGCCATTCTCTCCGAAGGCAAAGCCTACATTCCCCTCAATCCGATATTTCCTCCGACCCGCAATGCCTTTATCCTCAACAAAGCCGGACTCCACACCTTAATAGTGGGTGAGGAATGCGCCGATGCCTTGGCTGCACTACTTGTTGAACGGAAAGAGCCATTAACCATCGTTTCAGTCGGAGAGGCGCCTAGAATTCGTGAAATTTGTCACATAAATAGGGATTACATCACACTTATAGAATTGCCCGTTACCCCAAATCATCCAATTACTCCCGTGGTATCCGTTTCCAATCTGGACAGTGCGTATGTGCTATTTACTTCTGGAAGCACTGGTGAACCCAAGGGTGTGCGCGTTAGCCACGACAATGTCCATTCCTATTTGAAATCCTTTCTAGCCACCTACCCTATCCATTCCACGGACCGCGTTTCCCAAACTTTCGATCTCACTTTTGATGTTAGCGTACACGATCAATTCATCACTTGGAGCGTTGGCGCCACCTTGGTTGTATTTCCAGACAAATCGCTTTTTTCTCCTTTAGCTTTTGCGGCGGAAAATAAGGTTTCAGTATGGTTTTCTGTGCCTTCCCGCGCGGCTTTTCTTGAAAGCAGCCGCCAAGTTGTTCCTTCTCTGCTGTCTGGTTTGCGACTCAGTCTGTTTGCAGGTGAAAAATTTACTTGGAAGACCTGTGAAATCTGGAAAGTAGTTGCTCCCAATAGTCGGATAGTTAATCTTTACGGCCCAACTGAAGCCACCGTTGCTGTGACGCACTTTGAAATACCAAAAGATTTCCCCGAAGTCCGCGCCTTTCAAGGAGGCATTCCAATAGGTAGAGTCTGGCCCAGTCAGATGGCCGAAGTCCGCCGTGAGGATGGAAGCCTGTGCGCGTCAGGCGAGTTGGGCGGGCTATGGCTAGCCGGCGATCAGGTTGCCCAGGGTTATCTCGACGAGCCGGATAAAACCCGGGAACGGTTTATTCAACGGGACAGCATTATTTGGTACCGGACCGGGGACATCGTTTTCATGGAATCTGATGGGATCATTCAATATCAGGGTCGTGAGGATTTTCAGGTAAAGGTTATGGGGTACCGTATTGAGCTTGGGGAAATCGAACATGCCGTGATGCGGTGTTCAGGTGCAGCCTATGCGTTGGCCGATGTCGCAGTCCTCAGGGGCAACATGGATGAAATCTACTGTGTGCTACCAGAATCCTTGGCCTCGCGGAAAAAGGAAATCGGGACAGCCTTAAAAAAGGCGCTTCCCTCGTACATGATCCCACGGCATATTTTTTTCATCGATAACATCCCATTAAATCCCAATGGAAAGATGGATCGAGGCGCGTTGAAAGCGCAAATTCTCGCCCGCGCGCAGTAAAGAATTTTGGCTCTTCGGGCGATCGAGTGGGTGATTTTAGCCAATTTAGTCACTTGTAGGTTACCCTTAACGGTTTGAAAACACAGCGTACTGATGGAACTTG
>JAYTHY010000108.1:0-23512 GCA_043732185.1 Fibrobacteria bacterium | reverse complement strand
GCTGCTGGAAATCATCGAGGAAATGACTACTATCAACATGGGGCTCTTGAAAAATGACGCCATTGGGTAACTGAGTGGGGGTTTCCGAAAGGCATTGGATTTAAACCGTATGCTAATCGTTCAGCATTTGTCTTTTTGACAAAAGAGGCGCTGGATTGGGGCGCAAAAATTTCAAAATTATGGTCTAGATTGGACAAGATGCCGATTTTTAAAGCCCAAGGAATTGGGCCCAGGATTTGCTTTAAGGAAAACAAATGAAAAAGAAACTCTTCATCATCGACGACGAACGAAGCATTGTAGAATCCCTCACCCGCGCGCTGATGGGCCAGGATTATGAAGTGCTTTCCAGTATGGAGCCCGAAAAGGCTTTGGAATTGATCAAAGAGCGGGTTCCGCAGGTGGTCGTTTCGGATTTAAAAATGCCGAAAATGGATGGCTTGGAATTGTTGGCTCGCATCAAAGAATTCAATTCGGGCATTCAAGTCATCATGATCACGGGGCATGGGACCATTGATGATGCCGTGGCCGCCATGAAAAAAGGGGCCTACGACTTTATACCTAAGCCTTTTAATAAACAGGAAATCATTGCCATTGTCAATCGAGCCTTTGAAAAGGCCGCTTTATTAGAAGAAAACTTTATCCTACGGGAAAAGCTTAAGAAAAATCAGGCACCTAGTTTTGACATGGGCAAGAGTCGAGCCTTCAAGGGCCTGCTGGAACGTGCCGGACAGGCCGCTGCCAGCGATGCGACCATTCTGCTTATGGGAGAATCTGGAACCGGCAAGGAAGTGCTCGCCCACTATATTTTCGCCAAGTCCAATCGGCTATTGCAGCCCTTTGTAACCGTCAATTGCGCTGCGATTCCAGAAAATCTTTTAGAGGCGGAACTGTTCGGCTATAAGAAGGGATCCTTTACCGGAGCCTACCAGGATAAGAAGGGTCGGTTTCAGGATGCGAATGGGGGAACCATTTTTCTGGACGAAATCGGCGAGATACCTTTGGTTGTTCAGCCCAAGCTCTTGCGCATCCTCCAAGAAGGGGAAGTCAGCCCCGTCGGCGGACAAACGCAGAAAGTGGATGTACGTATCATCGCCGCTACCAATAAAAATCTTAGGAAACAGGTGGAAGCGGGACTGTTCCGGGAAGATCTGTTCTACCGTCTCAATGTCATCCCCTTGCAGATCCCACCGCTGCGGCAGCGGCCGGAAGATTTGCATTCGCTCATTTCCTATTTCATCGCCTTGTATTGCAAAAAAAACAAAAAGGCCAATCTCTCTTTAAGCGCCGACGCTTTGAAATTGATGGAAACCTATGTATGGCCGGGCAATGTTCGGGAATTGGAAAACGCCATTGAAAGAGCCGTCATCCTATGCATGGCTCACCAAATCACTCCCGAGGATTTGCCCGATGAACTGAGTGCTACAACGGAAAGCGCCGGTCAGATCTATGTGGGTAAGGGAATGACTCTGGAAGAAATCGAACTTTCCGCCATTCAAATCGGACTGAAGCGAAACCATGGCGACAAGGCCAAGACGGCGGAGGACCTGGGGATAAGTCTCCGTACCATTTATCGAAAATTGGATATGATGAATCCCGGTCATACTGAAGACGCTACCCATAAAATAGATGCGGAAAAATAGATTAAGCAGAAAGCCGAGGCCCGATTGTGAAAGATACGGAATCCATTAGGGCTCAACTACGGCTTCACCCGCGATTGGTAAAAGTTTTCGAAGAAAATTTTGGTTATCCTTTTTGGAATCATTTGGATTCCACGATCGCCGATGTGTGTGCAGAACTCAAAAAGGATGAAAAAGAGATCCAGCGACATTTATCCGCGTTGACGGAGGCACCAAAGGGTCGTAATTGGACCCAATTGCCCCTCTATGAATTGGTTGAGTTTTTGACATGCGAACACACCCAATTCAAAACGCAAGACTTACCAAACGTTCACCGCTTACTGGATGAATGCAGAATAAAGTATGGTCTTGAAAATCCCATGCTCTTGGATTTAGACCGGACCTTTCACAATTTTCGCTTGGGATTCATCAATCATATGGAGGAGGAAGAAGACTTTCTATTCATAAAAATTTTGAGGACGGAAGCCAGTGTTAAGTTCCCGGAAATTTACCCAGAGGTCTATACCGGTTCCGTATCCATGTATCCTCCCTCCATGCTGTTATCCTCAGAGGCGGAAGTAGAGGAAATGATCTCGACAATACTTTCCAAGGCAGAAAGCATATCGGATGAGTCCCATCCTGGGTGGGAAGAAGAGCCACTGCTGAAAACTCTGAAAGCTTTTGATGCCAAAATTAAGGGGCATGCCGAATTGGAAGTGGCGATTCTCCTCCCTAGAGCAAAAGCCATGGAAGCTGAATTAAAGAAAAGGGCCTAATCGGTCCGCATTCCCGGCCTCTTAGATGCCCTTTACTTGCAAGCTGGACTACTGCTTGATACCTTATGGGGCGCCTTGAAAAAGGTTCAATTCGAGCACCCGTAGCTCAGTGGATAGAGCAGCGGTTTTCTAAACCGTTGGTCGCAGGTTCGAATCCTGCCGGGTGCAGATTTTAGACTGCTAATTGATGTGATACTCTGATTAGCGAAATTAATCCGGCATCATCCCAGCTTTAAAGTAGCGGGTTGCCGGCCCTCTTCCCCTTTCTGAACCTTATTTTTTCCCCCATTTCCTTCAGGCAGCGGAAGCAGCACCCGAGGCGAAATAAATGCCCGCTCCTGTTGCGTGAACGGATCCTGGAAACGGAGGCTTTTTGAGAGGAGTTGGAGCGGTAGGGTCAGATCATCCGGTGCTTCAGGAAGCAAGTCTGGATAATAGGGATCATGAAGAATGGCAGCCCCGATTTGCGAGACCTGCAGGCGCAGCTGATGCCGCTTCCCAGTAGACGGATATAAGGCAAGCTCGGCATAGGCCCCCGCTCGTTTCAGGAGGCTCATCCGGCAAAACGCATTGGGAGTTCCCTCCACCAAATCGCGTCGTAAGGTGGGTCCGTGTTTTTCGATTCGGCTCTCCAACTGCCAGGAATTTTCATTTTCGTTGGGCGGTCCTTGTCCTGGAAGCCAGCGGACATTTCCCAAGTACATCTTTTCCACTTGTCGCTCTTTGAAGAGAACTTGGTATTGACCCCGCTCGTTTTCATGTATGGAAAACAAAACCAGTCCAGCCGTGTGCCGGTCTATTCTGTGAACCGGAGAAAGCGCACGCAGTCCGGTTTCCTCCATCAAATGGTAGAGAAGGCATTCCCTCACGAATTTTCCACCTGGAACTACCGGTAGGAAATGCGGCTTGCAGGCGACGAGAATGTGATCATCCTTGTAGAGGATTTGATGGGTATCCGCTATACGACGCTCTACCAAAACTTCCCTGAAATACCGAATTTCCATTCCGGGCTCAACCTTGGATTGGGCGAACGCGGAGGTTCCATCGCCGAACTGAACTTTTCCCTCCTCAATGCGACTTTTCCAGATTTCCATCTCAATGTGCGGAAAGCGCTGGGAGAGGAAGTCAAGCAAAGTGACGTCCACCACGATTCCGCTGGGTACAAAAACGGAGGATGCTCTGGGCGAGATACTGTTCACGGTGTAAATATAAATTGCTAAGAAGCGAATCCTATTTGCAATTAGAAAATAGCAAATCACCCTGACTCCTCCGCGCTTGCCTTTCCCTTTGCCTGCTCAATACGTTCGGATTCAAGCGCTTGGAGTTGAACATCAGTTAGGAATTCGACAACCCGATTGGAAAATCTGAAGAATTCTTTGAGCTCTACCGCTAATCCTTAGCGGTTTTCATTACTGCTAAGATGCCAAAAAGTTTCCGTGGGCTTGGTGAGCTTAAGAATTGGAAAGGGGCTTCGATTTACCTATGCTCCATTTGAAAGAGTAAAAATGGATTACCGAAATCCAAAATCTGAGCCTCATGCCACCGCGTGCAACTTGGAACAACATTTTTATGGGACCCTTCTATGCAAGCAATTTTTCGTAATACTTGGACCACAATTTTTACAGCCTGCATTTTGCTCCAGGCCCGAGCGGGTGGGGGCGGTAGCTATCATTCCAGCGGTGGCGGCGGGGGATCATCTTTCCACTCTTCCGGGGGCGGTTCGTCTTTTCATTCGTATGGATATGGCGGGGGATCGGGCGGAGGAAGTTCCGGATCGTTCCTGGGAATCATTCTCTTAATAATTGCAGTCCTTATTTATTATTACCTCAAAAATAAATTCCTCAATTCAAAACTCCTAAAAGGATTCCAAGGTACTCTAGATTTTGATTTACAATCTGGAATTCGGCATAGCCCACCCGCTGGGTCACCCGCTGCCTTACTGCTCCAACAAAAATTAAGTGCGACTTTTGTAGGTATTCAAACGGCTTGGGATAAAGGAAGCATGGAAGCGGTTCGCGCCGTTTTATCCGACGGTGTTTTCAATCGATTCCAAATCCAACTTGAAATGAACCGCATGCAGGGAATGCGTAACCGCGTGGAAAGCCCGACATTGCTTTCTTCGAAAATTTTAGGCGAACATGCTTTTGGCCGATATACCTCAATTGATTTCCTGATTCGAGGTCGAGTCGTAGACACTGATATTCAAATAGACGACGGGTCCGTGATCAAAGGCGGCGATGCTAACGTCTTCGAAGAAATCTGGTCCTTTACCCGTTTGGCGGATTCACTCCCTAGCGAAGGCCCGCAAACCCTTGGAAATTGTCCCAAATGCGCTGCTCCACTTTCCGATGCTGGAGGCAGTCGCTGTGGCAGCTGTGGATCGGTGCTGAATTCCGGTGCGTATGATTGGGTGCTCGCTGAAATTACGCAAGCAGAAGAATGGGCCTCTGGAGATCAAGTGAATCTCCAACACTATTACGATCAATTGCCATCCATGGCTGGCACCGACTCAAAGTCTTGGCTTTCACCACAGGAATTAGAGGACCGGGCCTCGGTGGTTTTCATTCGTTTGCAAAGCGCTTTACACAAGGGCGGTTTAAGTTCACTCAATATATTCGTAACCCCAGAGCTGCTGAAAACCTTGGGTGGCCCCGACCGCCAGAAACCTTTGTATCGCTTAGCCGTAGGTGCAGTAGATCTCTTAGGCTTTGTGGAATCACAAGGTTTGGTCAAGGCTTGTATTCGGATTAAATATTCCGGATCGGAAAACTCAAGCCAAGAGGGAAGTTTCCAAGAAAGGGTTATGGTTTTTTCTAAAGCCATGGATGCGCAAATGGGAAAAGAAAATTTAAGTTGTATGACTTGTCCCAATTGCGCCGGCCCCATAGAGTCTACCGATCAAGCCAAGTGTGCATATTGTGATAATGTTCTGTCCAGTCCCGCAGCAAATTGGGTGCTCTCCGAATATGGCGGCCGGGAACTATTGGCCCAGTTGGCCACCTCCCGGGCCCCACAAGCTGCAACATCCTTAATGGCTATGGTGTCCAGTGTAAGATCTGCGGCTACAGCCCAAATGCGAATCCTTTCCGCCATCGTCTCAGCAGCGCTGGAAGACAAAGTGATTACCGCGGAAGAAGAAACCACTATCCGCGAATTTGCACGCCATTTTGGTCTGGGACCGATTATCGTGGATATGGTTCTCAAGAAAGCCAAAGAGAATCCCACTTCCCTTGAGGAAACTGTTGATAAGCCCACGGCAATCAAATGGTTCAATAATCTCATAATGGTAGCTGCATCCGACGGTCAGATTACTACCGGAGAAGAGGCTTTGCTACTTTCTTTCGCACGTCGGCAGGGCATTGATGATAAACAGGTTCGGTTCGCTGTAAAGGCGGCCCTAAAAGTTAAATCTTGATCTAAACAGGAGACGAAACATGGGATTATTAGACAGTATCAAGGGTCAGTTAATTGACATCATTGAATGGACAAGCAACGAACCAGAAATTCTAGCCATTCGATTCGAAAGACGGAATAATGAAATCAAAATGGGCGCCAAGCTTGTAGTCCGCGAAGGGCAAGCCGCCATATTTATTAATGAGGGCAGCCTCGCCGATGTATTTAAACCCGGCACCCATACGCTATCCACTCAAAATCTACCCATCCTATCCGATCTGCGCGGCTGGAAATACGGTTTCAATTCTCCCTTCAAAGCCGAAGTCTATTTCATCAATACTATTACCATCTCCAACCGGAAATGGGGCACGCCGAATCCCATCATGATGCGTGATCAAGAGCTCGGTGTAGTTCGCCTACGCGCCTTTGGTGCTTTCGCCTATGCTGTCGAGGATGCTGGAAAATTCTTCAAGGCATCCGTCGGTACTTTGGCCCAAGTCCAAACCCAAGATATGGAAACGCAAATCAAGGCATTGATCGTAAGCGCCTTCTCCGATACTCTAGGTGAAGCGAAAATCTCCGCTTTCGATTTGGCTGCCAAGTACTATGAACTAGGCGCTTTGGTGGAAACTGCCTTGCTGGAGAAATTCGGATTATTTGGTCTAAAGGTAAGGCAGTTTGTACTGGAAAATATTTCCCTACCTCCTGAAGTGGAAGCCATAATCGACAAACGAAGCAGTATGGGCGTAATCGGAAATGTGGACCAATACATGAAATTCAACGTAGCCGATAAAGCCGGTGAAGCCATCAGTCAACCCGGAGGCCTAGCTGGAACCTTGGCTGCTGCCGGACTGGGGCTCGCCGTTGGAGGCCAAATGGCAGGCCAACTAGCTGGCCAAATGGGTGGAGCCACGAGACCTGCTTCCGGACCGCCTCCCCTGCCAACTGAAAACTTCTTTGTCTCCATCGGCGGACAGCAGCAGGGACCATTCAATCTGGTGCAATTGAAACAACTTGCCATGGAAACCAAGTTGATGCGGGAATCGTTGGTTTGGAAAGAAGGCATGGCCGCTTGGGCAGCCGCTTCCACAATTCCTGAAGTAGCGGCGATATTCGGTGGCGTACCTCCAAAGTTACCTAGCTAGGGACTAACAAATTAGGGGTGGAATAGATTAAAATCCATTTTTCCCTTCAATTAATGCATTTTTTCTGAATATGCAGATTAGCTGATTTGAAATATCCTTTAAAAATCGCATTCAAGGACCCCTTTACCAAAACCCACGCAGTTCATTCGTTATATACTTCAAAAAATCAAGTGAAGTCTATGTCCAAGAAGCGTCACTCTCCTGAATTCGGGGCCAAAGTCGCCTTGGGGGCGATTGTCGATGTCCATGTCCCATTCGCCTGTTTTCTTAAAAACGACCCAAACGCCAAGGTGAAAATTCGTGCTCCATGCGCATCCAAATGTATACCATCGGAAAAAGTATACGGATTTCCGTTCGGCGCATGGCTCAAGTCGATATGGACAATCGCCAAAGAGTCACAAATACGATCAAATTCGACACGATATTTTCTATACACACTTTCATTTTCCAAAACGCGATCTTGAGGCGGACATGGCGGTGTGAGCATAATTAGTTGGACTTGATGCGCGCGGGAAAGTTGGGCCAAACCAAAAAATCCTGAGCGCGGATCGTGCAAATCGCTTTTCACTTTTGAAGAATCCTTGTCAGCCAAAATATTTTTGGCCATTTTTTGAAAAAGTTCCGCGGCTCCTTCTACCATTTTATATGGGTTGTTCCGGTTGGCTGGGGGTTTTGGCCAATGTTTAAAAAGCCTTTCTGTGACTTTGCCTTGTAATTCCAGACGATAATGATAGGCGTACCAATGTTTATGCATAAAGAATTGTAGGGTGGGAATTATCCCGGGAAATCCGCCGCAGGCACTTTTAAAATCAGAATATTCCATCAATTCCGACATTAAAAGATCCAGTCTTTCCCCATTGCCCTCGAGATGAAATTTACCGGTCGGCACGGAAAATGGAAAACCGCTGGCTTCCACTACAATAAATTTTGGATGCGCCTGTGGAAGAATAAAATTTTTGACCAGGAGCTGATAATAAACCGGTGTGTTTAACCCCGCCAAGGCAAGATTGAAATACTGCATCGATGGGTTAAGTGAGTCCAGTAGTTGTGGCAGGATACCGGCGTCGGTAAGCGAGCTGCCTAAAAAGACAGTGTGCGGAATGCGAGTGGGGAGGTAACGGGAAAGTGTCTGCCGTGCGAAACTGGTTCTAATAGTGTGCCGCGCAAATCGGTCCAGGGCAAAGAGGGAAATGGCAACGAGCCCAAACAGGGCTGCCAATCTTAACCATGCGAACTTTTCGGATCGGGTATCCAGCTTGGAATCCTTGCTGGGTTCAGAATTGAAAGTAGAGGAAGGGCGCATAATCCGTGGAGTAAAGAAACGCCAAGCCGAACCCGATGGCGGCTAGGTAGGGCTTAATCTTGCTTACTTCAGAACCAGAAAACCAGTGCCAAAGTGCAAAGAAGATTAAGGAGATGAAGGCCATCCCAGCTTCTGACCTTTCCAAAGTGAAGCCGGATATTTTCAGTGCACTGGGAATAGTCGCGATACGTATCAAAATCTCCCAAGCTTTGGACAAATCGGTGCACCTAAAGAGCAGCCATCCCAAACATACAGTATGAAAGGTAAGGGTCATACGAATCGACTTGGGAAGGCGCTTTAGCAAATTGCCCAACGTCATCAGCGAAAGTATGCGTTCCGATGCCAATCCTAATCCATGGAAAAGTCCCCAAAGAACAAAGTTCCAGCTTGCGCCATGCCACAATCCACCAAGCACCATAGTAGCAATGACGTTACTGCAGATTTTGACCAAGCTACCCCGGTTACCGCCAAGACTCAAATAGAGGTAATCACGGAGCCAGCTGGAAAGTGACATGTGCCATCGTCTCCAAAAATCACGAAGGGAAATGGCCAGATAAGGCAAAGCGAAGTTGCGCGGAAAGTGAAACCCAAGGGCCAGTGCTGAACCACGCGCGATATCCGTGTACCCGGAGAAATCCCAGTAAATCTGGAAGGCGAATGCATACAGCGCCAGAAGATTTTCCAAAGGTGAATAGGAACTGGGCCTACCGAAAATAGGGTCGGCATATCTGGCCAGGAGGTCGGCGAAAACCATTTTTTTTAAAAGGCCTTGTAGAATAAGACCAACGCCATCGGTGAGTTGTGCAGGTGAAAAATTAGGCAACGGAGAGAGTTGTGGAAGAAAATCACGGGCTCGTACAATAGGGCCCGCCACCAATTGCGGAAAAAATGAAACGTAAAGAAAAAAGTCCAAGGCAGAAGCGGGTTTTTGTACGCCACGATAGATGTCAAGCGTGTAACTGAGGCTTTGAAAAGTGAAAAAGGAGATACCAATCGGCAAAAGGACATGTAAGCTGGTCGAGTCATGAATATGAAAAAGGGCGCGGAAGGAATCCGCGAAAAATCCAAAGTACTTGAAAAATCCTAACAATCCCAAATTGGAAATCAGGCTGATCAGAATAAGGGTTCGACGGAAAGACGGCGTTGTCGCTTGAGCCAAATATTTTCCGCAGAAAAAATCCACTCCAGTGGAGAATGCAAGCAAGCCTAGAAAACGCCAGTCCCAAGCGGCATAGAACCATAGGCTGGACAACAAGAGTAATGATTTTCGAAATCGCAAAGAAACGGTCCAATACATTCCAAATACAATGAGGTAAAAGAAAAAGTATTCGAGAGATGTAAATAGCATCCTAGGTTTGAAATCTCTTTTTAGAATGGGAATGAAAAAATTTAAGTAGCTGCTCGAGTTCTTGAATTTCCTGGTACTGCTTGGACGGCAATGAATCCGCTTCTGCAGATAGGGCAGGATGCACCATGAGTTCAAAATCCATTTCGGGATACTCTACCACTTTACTAAGTCGTTTTCGATTGGCTTCCAAGGTAAATTGGGTGCTGGTAAAAAATCCGATTAGCCGACGTCTATCTCCTGCCTGCTTGACACCGCCGTTATTCCACGCCCGGTAAAACGCCAAGGCTTGCAGGCCTAAACCAAAAGGGAATTTGTAAAAGACGGAAGCAGATAAGGATTCGTATGGGACTCTTAGGCGTGGAATGGAAAACTCTTTTTGTAGCGCTACGGCTACTGGCCATATTCCGGGTAGAACATGAATATGTTGATGGCTATCCAAATGAGAAAGTCGTTCGGGCCCTCCTAAATACTTTCCTAGGAATTGGATTTGCGCCTTCCACTCAGTATAAATCTTTTCGGAGGGATATCGTCCTTGCAGATACAGTTTCAAAAAATCCCGGTAATGATGGGGGTGCTCGGGTAAGTTGGGGGTTTTGTTTGCGCCTGGAGAAATGGTTTCCGTTTGGATCAAGGAAAGATGAGAGCCAATTCGAATCTGCGGAAATTTTGTGATCAAGGATTTCAAAAGTGTATCGTGGTAGGTGTCAGTGAAGGGAAGCACCGAAAAGGAATTGATCAACCCTTTCTCCACACAAAGAGCAATACCTTGGGACACGCATCTGTCTATTCCGAAATCGTCCGCATTGATAATCAGGTTGTGTGGGATCAAGGTTGGTACCCCTACCTATGGATTCTAAAAATGGAGGAAGGATTCCAAGTCGGCAGGTTTTCCATTTCAAATTTCCAGCCAAGACTATGGATCACATCTGCATAGGCACCGAATGGCTTCGCTCCATTTATTGTGCCGGAGCTGAGGGTTTTTCGTAAAAGATGAACCATGATCCATTCCTCTGCTAGGGTACGAAAGCCTACCCATCCTTTGGCTGCATCCATGGTTTTTATTATCAATGCGCTTTCTGGTCCTGGCGCCAATTTCCCCAGGCACCATTCTATAGTTCGAATCTGTAATTCCCAAGGTAGCAGGTACAAGACATCCAGGATGACGATATTCCCAAAGGGTCCGGAAAGGGTCGGCATTTCCAATGCAGTGCCAACTAAAAATGCAACTTTCTGGGTACCTGCGGCACTACCATTAGCGAGTTTGATTTTCTTTTCATCGATATCGATGCCGAGGTAGCGCAGTTCCGGACGAACCTCTTCCAAGTACCAGGCAAGATGGCCAAAGCCACAGCCGATGTCCAGCAAACTTCCCTGACCGGTGAGATGCTTTAAAAGAGCGTCATAGGGACAAAGCTGCAATCGACCCCGCATATGCCAACGCTCAAATGCCGAACCATGCGGGTAACGGGCTACGATTCGATCTAAGGTGGTTGCTTGGAGCATTTCGATTAGCCCAACTCTGGTTCCATGGCTTTAGTCTTCAAGCCCCCATTTTATTACTGTTCCCATTGATTTTCAAGGAATCGGACCAATTGCTCGAATTCGCAACTTAGACAGTTGATTATTCCTAGTTTTTGTTCAGCTGGAACGCAATCGATGAAACCTAGGAAAATTCAAAAAGTATTATTCCGTTACGGAATTGTTTTTTGCTTGGGTAGTGTTAGCGCCGCTACCGAAGGCCCTCCATTACCCCAAATGCGTCCATGGTTCAGTGCGAAGCAGGATACGCATGCCAACTTCTATAGTATTCAACGCGAGTTCAATAAGTACTGGCAAGAAAAAACCAAACGGATGGCCAAAGTCTCAGCCTCCACACAAATATCCTCGACTTGGGAGATTGCGGGCGAAGACGATGAGCTGACGCATTTCCAGCGTTGGGCCGCCGCCGGTGAGCCGCGTGTGTATCCTACAGGCGATCTTTCCTTGGCATATCAAACAGCGTCCGCTATGCTTCCCTACATTGGATTGAACGGTCAGCCCAGGCCGCTTATGGCCGGCAACTGGACGCCGCTTGGACCTAGCACAGTTCGCAATGATCAAGGTGGTATAGGTCGACTCAACTTCATTCGATTTGATCCGACCAATCCTGCTATCGTGTACACGGGTTCACCCAGCGGGGGATTGTGGGTGAGTATGAATGGAGGAAAGGGATGGACGACTTCCACCGACAATCTGGCGACTTTGGGCGTAGCGGACCTGGCCATCAATCCTGTGAATACCAATATCCAATATTTGGCTACCGGTGATGCCAATGCCTGGGACACTCCCAGCATCGGCTTGCTCAAGTCCATCGATGGAGGCATGAATTGGACGACGACAGGATTGAGCTGGACGCCGTCCCAAGTTATGCACATTCACAGCTTATTGATTCATCCCAGCAATCCATCCATCCTTCTGGTAGGCGCCACCAATGGCGTTTACCGCAGTACGGATGCGGGTGTAAGCTGGACGCTGACTTTAGAAGACACCATTCCGCATGGTACGGGACGCCACGACAGGGCGCTTTCCATGGATCTGGTTTTTAAGGCAAATGATCCCAATGTTGTTATCGCAGCAGGCAAACGC
The DNA here is from genome assembly GCA_043732185.1 of Fibrobacteria bacterium. Classification (GTDB taxonomy): domain Bacteria; phylum Fibrobacterota; class Fibrobacteria; order UBA11236; family UBA11236; genus Chersky-265. The sequence continues at coordinate 11,306 of JAYTHY010000108.1, read as the reverse complement.
ATTTATCGTTCAAACAATGGAGGGGCCTCCTTTACAGAAGTTTCCAGTGCACCGGCGGCATTCCGAATCGAATTGGCGGTAACGGCCGCTAATCCTCAGATCGTGTACGCGGTTTGTGGAAACGAACGATCTTTCCTACGCTTGCTCGCGTCTACGGATGGGGGAATCACCTTTAGTGAACGATCCAACGCGCCAAATATTTTGGGTTATGCCGTTGACGGCAGCGATGCGGATGGTCAAGCCTGGTATGATTTGGCCGTTGCAGCGTCTCCAATCGATGCCAACTTGGTTTTGGTCGGCGGGGTCCAGGTTTGGAAATCTACCGATGGCGGCCGCAACTGGTTGAATATCCATGGAGGCATGCATACCGATATCCAGGACCTGCGTTTCCAGCCCGGCAGCGGCAGCACCATTTTCATGGCGCTGGATGCCGGTATCTACAAAAGCAACAATATGGGAACCACTTGGGTGGATTTCAGCAATGACATTTCAGTGACGCAGATTTACCGACTTGGACTGACACCTACAAGCGCTGGAAAGGTGCTGACGGGCATGCAAGATAATGGAACCAATCTGTATATCAACGGTGTATGGACGCATCCCTTTGGCGGCGATGGCATGGAATGCTTTTTTGATCGTAGCAATCCTAGCATTTTGTTTGCGTCCACTCAAAACGGTTCGCCTGTGCGGTCCAAAGATGGCGGTCTAAGCTGGACGAATATTACTCCGCCGGGACAGAAAGGCCCTTGGAATACGCCATGGTTACAAGATCCCAAGGCCCCGAATGTGTTGTACTGGGGCAATACCCGATTTTGGAAATCCATCGACAAAGGGGATGCGTGGACAGCCTTGACGGATATGCCGGGCACGGACAGCTTGATCAATATCCTGGTCGACCCTTCCAACACACGGATTCTTTATGGAGTGAAGAAGGACTATCTTGGCCGATCGGAAGATGGGGGCGTGTCCTGGTCGGACATTACCGGTAACCTGCCGGTCAACAGGGCGAGCCTGGTGGATATAACCCTCGACAGCGCCCACGCTGGCAATTTATGGGTTTGTTTTTCAGGCTATGCGGACGGTGATAAAGTGTATCGATCCTTTAATTCCGGGGCAACGTGGATAAATTATTCGGAAGGCCTACCCAATTTGCCCAGCAACACCATACTGTTTCAGAAATCAACTAATGGGGGCGTCTATTTGGGATCGGATTTGGGGGTGTATTACCGGGACAACACGTTGAATGCCTGGATTCCGTTTTTCAATAATCTGCCCAGTGTCGCGGTATATGAAATGGAGATTTTTTACGGACCCACTTTGGGTGCAAGCAAATTACGGGCGGCTACTTTTGGACGAGGACTTTGGGAAAGCCCCTTATACGCGGCCCCTGTAGTCGGTATGAATCCAGAGTCAAAAGCTTCTTGGACACACTTTCAAGCGATGCAGGGCAAAGATGGCAAGTCAATTGCCGTCCGATTTGAATCACCTCGAATCCAAGAAGTTTCCTGCGAGATTTTGGGACTGAATGGCCGGAGGGCAGCTTTGAAAAAACTGTCTGCCGGAGTGGGACCCTTTTCCGCTGACATCGGATTAGGGGCGCGTTTCCAAAGCGGAATTTATTACGTGGTTTTGAAAAGTGGAGAAGCAAAAACCACGCAACCTGTTTTCGTATCCGAATCCCGTTAGGCTTCTATTTTTGAAAACTTATCGGCCTCCAACTTAATGATTTTTGGAAAAAGCACATCGGTTTCCTGATGCATATGATCGCGTAAGTCACTTTCCATTTGCTCCAATCCCGTCAGCAAGGCCCGGTACGAGTAACAGGCGTGGGCGGGCGGCGTATAGTTGTCGGTCAAGTTTCGGATCTTCAAGAATGCAATGTCCGCCTGGTCGTGTTCGGCATCCATCTGCCGGATGGGATTGGCAACCGAACCGCAATGGGAAGTGACCGGCTCCTGGGATTCCTCGATTTGCCGGATGAGCGGAAACAACACTTGCTCTTCCTTGCGCATATGGTCGGACAGTTCGCGTTCCAAATCCAGGAATATATCGCGAACCTGAACCAGCCTGCTATCTGTTGGGCCGTGAACTCGCGCCACTTTAGTGGTCAATGCATCCAGGCGCTCCAGCTCCTCCCATAATTTGGCATGATACACCTTTTCGATATGCTCGATAAGTTCGGTCGGAGTCCTGTCGTCACTCCAATCTTTCTTGCCCTGCGGGGCTGTGGATCCCGATTGGTCGGTAAGCCATTGCAAAACTTCACTTGGATTTAAGCCACGATTTTTCGCTGCACTTTCCAAAGTGGCTTTGCCACCGCAACAATAGTCGACTCCGATTCTATCGAATACCTGCGTCGAAGCGGGAAGCCGTTCTATGATTTCCTCAATTGTGGTCTTAAAGGTAATATCAGACATCATTCTATTCCTTTCATTCAACTAATCACGCATTTCAATCTTTTGCTTGTCCCCGGATCACGCTGTTTCCCGCGAACGAATCGCCCGGATCCGGGATTTGGGTCGATAGCCAGTCGCTTTCCAGCATTTGCCCGCTTTGTCCATACGCCTTGATGGCATTTTGATAACATACGGCCGAAACTATGGCTTCGGAAATTCCTGATTCCAACATCAGTCGTGCCGTTTTGGGAACGGCAAGTGGATCGCTCATACCCCAGTCCGCGCTGGAGTTGACGATGATCCTATCGGGCCCATATTGCTTGACAATGTCGGCCATGCGCTTGCTGTCCATCTTGGTTTTGGGATAGATGGTAAAGCCGGCCCAGAATCCGCGATCTAAAACCTCTTTGACCGTTTCCTCATTGTTGTGATCGATTACCACTTTATGCGGTGGTAAAGCATGTTCTAAACAAACGTCCATGCTCCTTGACGTCCCCACTTTTTTGTTACGGTGGGGAGTGTGAATCATGACCGGCATGTCCAAATCAATAGCCATGTCGAGTTGCAGACGGAAATATTTCTCTTCGGATTTTGTCATTTCATCATAACCAATTTCACCAATCGCCACCACGCCCTCCTTGCCCGCGAATCTGGGAATGAGGTCCATAACCTGTTCAGCCAACGCTTCGTTATTGGCCTCTTTGGAATTAAGGCCAATGGTGCAATAGTGTTTGATGCCGAATTGCGAAGCCCGGAATCGTTCCCAACCAACCAGCGACGCAAAATAATCCAGGAATGTACCCGATTGGGTGCGAGGCTGCCCGACCCAAAAGGAAGGCTCTATTACAGCTACAATACCGGCTTCGGCCATAGCCTGATAATCGGCTGTGGTGCGGGAGACCATATGGATATGGGGGTCGATTAATTTCATAAATTCCTGGACTCTTTTAGGATTTGCGCTGCACGTAAGGAAGGACTCAATTTCAATCCTTTAACTACCGCATCTTGTTCTGTAGGCGCACCTCTACGCAATACGTTTTCCAACAGGTCCAATTCTTTCTTTTCCGCCAATGGACCCAGGCATCGATACAGCTGTGGGCTGAAGGGGCGATTGGCTGCTTGTCTTTCTTTTACCAGGTCCATCAAAATCTGATTTAGGGATGGATTGGCACGTCTATCCAGTCCGGTGATTTCTTCCAGCGGCGATTCTACAAAAATGGCTTTGGACACCAAGTGATTCCATGCGGTTTCATCGAAATGTTCGGCAGGATAAGGATTGCGAAGCGCCACAGCTTCAAACTGTGATTTTACATTGCTGCGGGCGCCTTCTCTGGCCCTGGCCATATGGCTTTCTGGATTGGGCAATAGAGGCAGGGCTTTCATCAAGGCCAAGGCTTCACCTAAATCCGCAGTTTGGTAAATGAGATCCATTAGTTGCGCCGATTTGTCCGTTGGAGGCATGGCGAGCAGAAGAAAAATACGCACCGCTTGATCAATGCTCCAGTCCCCGGGGTTCCAACCTGGTACCAAACTATTGGCAGCAGCCAAGTCGGATTCGTTCAGAGAGAGTGGGCCTTTCCCGCTATGGCGGATGGCGGCGCTGAAAACAGTAAAGACAATTTTGTCTTCGGAAGAACGTTCCAATTGATTGGCGCTTTTCTCCAACCACGGAAGGGAAGCGAGAGGCAGTCGGGAAGACAGGAATCCAAAAACCAATTCCTGCGGGGACATGGCATTATTCATCAAACGAGCGAGCATCGTTCAATTGAGTACCGATTTTCTGAGGAGATCGTTTTTTAGAAAAAACCATGATTCCCAAAAGCGTGCCTTCGAAGACAAACAGAAGTCCTGCTCCAATGGCGGCCAAATACTGATAGGAATGCAAGATATGGTTTGAATTCATTAGTGTGTTTCCGGTTAGGTAATCCATGCGATTTACTCCAGTCAGGTTCTCTTCCTTTCAAATAATACGCGTTGAGAAAACCATCCTCGAACGTTTTCCATCGGCATTTTGACAAAGTTCCACGGCTGGAAATGGAACCGAGTTCAAAGCTTTAGTTTCGAAGATTTTGCAGGTACGCATGACATTCTGTCATAAATCCCTGTCTTTTCGACAAAATCCAAAGGGGCGATAAATCACCCCTTGGTTACGCTTCCCTAAGAACAACCGCTCGTTGTACCGCAATCCTCGCAAACTATACACGTCCCATTCCGCCGCACGCGAATGGACCCACAAGAACTACAGCTTTCTCCGGTATATCCGGCTCGCCGGGCCTGATCTTTGGGAATCGAAGGTTCCGCCTTATGGGCAAGGCTTGCGGAAGAATGGAATTCGGGACCTACTGCCGTAACCAAAATCTTTTCCTGGCTAGTGAAGGAGGAGCCCTTTGGAACAGGAGCAGGAACAGGAACAGGCTTTTTCGTTTCTGTCGGCTTGATATGCACAAAATCCGTGTTGCCCAAGTAGTTAAGGCCGAGTACGCGGAATAGAAAATCCAAAATAGACGTGCAGCTCTTAATGTTTTCGTGACCATCCACGGGGCCTGCTGGTTCAAACCGTGTGAAGGTAAAGGTCTCGACCAGTTCCTCCAAAGGCACACCGTACTGTAACGCTTTGGAGGTAAGCACTGCGAAGCAGTTGAGCATGCCTCGATAGGCCGCCCCTTCTTTGTACATGTCGATGAAGATTTCCCCTAATGAACCATCCGGGTATTCTCCCGTGCGCAGAAAAACTTTGTGACCGGAGATGGTCGCTTCTTGAACAAAGCCACCTCTCCTAGTCGGCAATCTCAGGCGCTTGGGCCTTTGTACAGTATCGGACTCGGAGGATTTGGATAGAGGCGTGGTTGCGGCCATTGCCATAGCTACGGGCGCAGTACCTACGGTAGTTTTCTTTTGGGCCTTGGAATTAAGCGGCTGGGAGAGCTTACTACCATCGCGGTAAACAGCAACAGCCTTGACCATCCAGGACCAGGCGCAAAAATAAACATCGCGAACATCCGCCACCGTGGACTCGGCGGGCAGATTCACGGTTTTGGAAATGGCGCCGCTGAGATAAGGTTGCGCTGCGGCCATGATACGCAGATGGCCCTTGGGAGAAATGAAGCGTTTGCCGCGACCACAGGCATTGGCGCAGTCGAAGACGGCATAGTCGGCTGGATCCAATTCGGGTGCGCCTTCCACGGTTTGCGCGCCGCAGATGATAAGGTCCGCCTCATCGATTTGCGAAGCAGTAAAGCCTAGACTTTCCAGAATGTCGCGCCCGCCGCCCGCGAGGACGACATCGGAAATTCCCAAGGACTTGAGGAAATCATGGCCTAAGGTATAGGGGGAAAAAGCATCGGTGATGGATAAGGTGCGGCCCAATGATTTTTCCACTGCCGCGATTTTGGCCTCCGAGAGTCCGCGTAAGGCGAGTGATGCGACATTGATATGGGGTGCGCCTTCCAGCGTTCCGGTTCCAAGGCAATAGGAATCGATGGCGGCAATCGCTTTCACGCTGTAGCCGAGCTTGCGTAGCGCTACCGGCAAGGAGCGGTTCACGATTTTCATGAATCCGCCACCGGACAACTTTTTGAATTTGACCAGGGAGAAATCCGGTTCGATGCCGGTGGTGTCACAGTCCATAACCAGTCCAATGGTTCCGGTAGGCGCCAGTACAGTAACCTGTGCGTTACGGAAACCGGAGGCTTCACCCAGGGTCAGGGCCTGTTCCCAAACTCTTTGGGCGGCTTCGGCCAATGGTTCTGGGCAATTTCCTTTGTCCAATACCCAAGGCTTGACGGCAATGCCTTCATAGCCTTCCGACTCACCGCGGGCAGCGCGGGCATGGTTTCTGAGTACTCGAAGCATGTCGGAACGATTGGCCGCATAGCGTGGAAATTCTCCCATGGACTCGCTTAATTCCGCAGAGGAAGCGTAGGCTGCGCCTCCCATCAAAGCCGTAATGCCGCCTGTCCAGGCTGCTGCCAAAGGGCTGTCATAAGGAATACCGGCACGCATTAAAAAGGCTCCGAGGTTGGCATATCCAAGGCCCAGGGTCCTGAATTCATAGGTCTTGCGAGCGATGTCCTCGGACGGGAACTGGGCCATGCCTACGGAGATGTCGAGGATGACGGTCCATATGCGAACCGCATGTTCAAAGTCTTCGATGCGAAGTGACCCATCCGGTTCCTGGAATTTTACCAGATTGAGGCTGGCCAGGTTGCAAGCCGTATCGTCCAGGAACATATATTCAGAGCAAGGATTGGAAGCTCGAATGGGTCCATCTTTGGGACAGGTGTGCCAGTCGTTGATGGTATCCGTGAACTGCACTCCCGGGTCAGCGGATTCCCAGGTGGACAACGATATAAGATCCCAAAGCTCCCGGGCCTTGACCGTTTTAAGCGTGCTGCCATCGGTGCGAGCTTTTAATTCCCAATCCCCGCCCGCTTGCATGGCTTCAATGAAAACATCCGGTACCCGAACGGAGTTGTTGGAATTCTGACCACTAACAGTGGCATAGCCTTCGCCTTCAAAACCCGTGTCCAGTTCCTGGACTTTTTCAGGTGTGATGCCTTGTTCCGCCAAAGCCTCAATTCTACCCGCCCAACCTTCTGGGATAAGATCCTTGGCAAACTCCGCCGATTCCGTACCAGTCAAGTTTTTTTTCATCAATCTGGATCCAGCCACCATGGCCGCTACCTTGGTCTCTTCCCGGCTTTTCCACCTGATGAAGTTTTCAATTTCCGGATGATCCAAATCCAAACAAACCATTTTTGCAGCCCGGCGTGTGGTGCCGCCGGATTTGATCGCTCCAGCAGCCCTATCAAAGACTTTCAAAAAAGACATGAGTCCGGAAGATTTTCCACCGCCTTTAAGGGCTTCGCCTTCCGCGCGGATGGCGCTGAAATTGGTGCCACTGCCGGATCCGTATTTGAATATGCGACCTTCTTTGGCCAGTAAACTGTAGAGGCCGTGATCGCCTAAGAGATCGTCGTCCACGGATTGAATGAAACAAGCATGCGGCTGGGGGCGGGAGAACGCATCGGTAGAGGGCGTCAGTTTTTCAGTATCCGGATCGACATACCAATGGCCCTGGGCTTTACCTGTGATACCATACTTCCAGGCCAATCCCGTATTGAACCATTGCGGGGAGTTAGGTGCAGCCATTTGATTCAGCAGCATATGCGCGGCTTCATCATAAAAAATTTGAGCATCAGCTTTGGAATCGAAATAATTCAGCTGTTCACCCCAGTGCCGCCAACATCCCGCCAATCTGTCCACTACTTGTTTTACGGAAGTTTCCGGCCCGGTTTTAGGAATGCCGTTCTCATCTAGAACAAGTGCGCCTTGCGCATCGAACATGGGCACGTCGCATCTGCGGAGATATTTCTGAGCCAGAATGTCCACGGCGGTTTGCGACCAACCCACGGGAGCTTCAACCAGCATCTCCTCCGTGGCCGAACTTCCTTCTTGATGTCTGATAACGGAGGTGCGGGTTTCGTATTGTTGGGTTTCGTAGGGGGATTTGTCTGTATCTGTAAAACGTCTGGTAAATTTCATGCGCTGACCTTTCCTGGGTGGGGCATGACATCAACCATAGAATCACAGAGGGCTATGAGGCGAAGTAAATTGCTGGCCAAATTGGCATGGGGAATTTGACGTTAAAAGGGCATTTGAGCCAATAGAATCAGGGGTGGGGTGTATAGGGTAAGGGATTGATTTGGAATGGTTTCGAGGGTGGATTTTGTGGTTAAAATCGCATTTGTGAGAAGGGAAACGACAAACAGTAAAACCGTTAAGGCGATGATTTCAGGGTAATTGTAAATGGGATTCTTGGAGGCGCAGCCGCTGTTGGAAAATGGAAATAAATAATCAATGAAATCTTGCCTGAATAATATCCATACGTAGCCCAGGGTGGATCGTGCCATTCGGATCCGTATTCAAGGTCAATCGCGGTACAACTGGAAAACTAATCCGATAGTCCAGCCACGCGTAGGTAAGGCAAGGCATTAAAGAGGCCGTTCCAATAAACGTAATTAGAGAAGTTTTTACTGCCGCGTCATCAGATCCTGATGAAGGATCCAAGCTTTCATAGAGAGCCCTTGAACCGAAGAATGCAGCCGCATCCCAGGCCGCAGTTTCAAGAATCGTTAACATTACGTACCCCTTTTTGTTCATGAGATGTCCAGAAAGGTGTATGCCTATGGCCTGTCCAAGTAGGGCCCCCACAAAACCTCCAAAAATCGCAGCCCCGCCTTCCGGGGAAATCCAGCTACTGTGACAGGTTTCATCGTCACTTTTGCAGGGAGTACTAAACACAGGACCTATTAAAACTCCTAGTAATGTCCCCGAAACGATTCCCAAGGCCTCTCCCACGACCAGGCCACCCAATTGAGGCATCTCCGCTTCAATAAAACCTGGGCGAGCCTGGGCCGATAAAGCATACGAGTGTTGAACGGAATCTACCGGCTCTGAGAACGAAAATGCCGGATAGAGAGCTAGGAGAAATAGGGGAAGAAGCATCTTCATGTCAATAAGACGTTAGAATAAGGTTAAGCTGTAACCAAATTGTTTGAGGCAATGGCGCAGGGTTGCCCAACACCTGGCGTTTAAATTGTTCCTTCTCGGCCAATACTGGTCGGGCAGGTGTTTCATGAAAAGCCTTTTAATTGGGCTGAAGAAATAAATTCATAAATTTACCTATAATGATCCCCGCACTATTTTTCACAAGGGTGCAAAGCAATTTTGAAAGAGTAAATGGAAGCTCTTTCCTGAAATCTTTGCGTCACATTATCGTGAGGATGGCAATGACTGGAACGAGTAAAAAAGAAAAATGGACCGAGGAAGAGCTTGACATCCTATCGCTTGATGAACACGACTACCTAGAGCGAAAAAGTGGAGCGCTGTTCTCAAATGATAAGGAGCTTCGAGCCACCCTTGGTAAGGCAATTTCTGCGATGTCAAATTCTGGGGGTGGTCACATCATTCTTGGTATGGAGGACGACGGAAAAATTGACGGTGTTTCTCAACATCGGGGAAGAGCTGACATGAGAAGTTGGCTTGAACAAATAATCCCGCATTTAGTTTCGCATCCAATAAATGACTTTAGAGTTCATGTCGTTCAGCGAGCAAGCCCTTCAAGGATTCCAGTTGATAGAGATTTAATAGTTGTTGACATCGGCGACAGCTACCTTGCACCACATCAATGCGTGGTGGAGGGAAAATCGGTATCCATGTACACTTACTACTATAGAAAGGCTGGCAGGTCGGAACCCGCTCCTCATTTCTACTTGGAGCTCCTTAGAAACAGAATAGTCAATTCCGTTTTGGAATTGGAGGTGGCAGATGTTACTTACTGCTCAGCTGAGATTCGTGGCAATAGCGTACTCCCCATCCTCGTTTTTAGAATGAAGTTCAATATTCGAAATATAGGGCGGGTAGCCGCTTACAAATGGGGGTTGAGAATTAAGAATATGATTTCCGACGATGCTGATAAAAGCTTCAGACTTTTCGTTGGCCGGGATAAAATACCTCACGATCATAGGCCCGGTTCAAAAGGCATACCTATCGATACAACCATTTTGCCGGGCGACTTTCATTCTGATTCGGAATATTTCGGGATTGAAATCACTCCTGATGGTGAGCCGCCGCATCTACTTTATGAGCGACTTGCAGATTTCCTGCAAACTTTGAGGGTAGAAGCTGCGGTTGCAACCGAAACTTCTCCAGGTGAGACTAAAACATTTAAGCTGCAACTCCCTAAGGATATTGAAGTGTATCGGCAGCAGATCTTGAATCAATTTAAGTAGGCAAAGGCAGCCCCATTAAAATGGAAACGCCAAACGATCCTGCGACAATGCCAATGGTGGCGCCGCGCACTTTCCGGTGCACTCCGGTGGGGCTCCGCCCAAATGACTTTTCTCGCTGGTCTGGCCGTTCAGGCAAAGTTTCCAGCAATAGCAATGAGCACCGGGATCATACTTGTGCAGTCGATTCTATTCTCGATACCTAAATACCAGATGAAGACTTTATCAATCCCTATTTCCCATTCAAAGTCACAATAATTTCCTTAAAACTGTTCAACCCCGCCTCCAAATTCTCGACGATTTCCAGCGCCAGCACATCCGGATCAGGCAGGTTTTCCATATCTCCCAAACTCTCATCCTTCAGCCAAAAGATATCCAAGTTAGTCTTGTCCCTCGCCTCAATCTCCTTGTACGCGAATTTCTTAAACCGCTCCGTCTCCTTGCGCTTTTGCCGGTTGTCTGGATTAAAGCACTGCACAAAGTCCTGCAAATCCTCATAGCCCAACCGCTTGGTCTTCAAAGTGAAGTGGATATTGGTCCGCAGGTCATAGATCCACACCTGCTTGGTCCACACATCCTTGCTTGCCGGTTTGTTGTCGAAGAAAATCACATTTGCTTTCACGCCCTGCGCATAAAAAAGCCCCGTAGGCAAACGCAGAATTGTATGCACATCACAGGTGGCCAGCAGTTTTTTTCGGATGGTCTCGCCAGCCCCGCCCTCGAACAGCACATTATCCGGCACCACCACCGCGGCCTGCCCGTCGATCTTGAGCATGGACTTGATATGCTGGATAAAGTTTAATTGCTTATTGCTGGTGCTGGTCCAGAAGTCCTGGCGCGCATAGGTCAGGACCTCCTTCTTCTCCTTGCCCTCTTCGTTTGTAATGGTCATCGCTCCCTTTTTGCCAAAAGGAGGATTGGTCAGTATATAATCGAATTTTTTGCCCCAATCCGAAATCAGACTGTCCATGCGTGTCACCGGAGGCTCGCCATCCATCTCGCCGATATTGTGCAAGAACAGGTTCATCAGGCAAAGGCGCACCGTGGCAGGTACGATTTCCCACCCCGCGAACGTCCGATGTTTCACGGCTTCCTTCTGGGCCTTGTCCAGCTTGTAATG
>JAYTHY010000107.1:0-62871 GCA_043732185.1 Fibrobacteria bacterium | reverse complement strand
ATTTATGATACGACGCTCCGCGATGGAAGTCAGGCTAAGGGGATTTCGTTTTCCCTTGAAGACAAGTTGACGGTGGCCCGAAAACTGGATGCTATCGGCGTGGACTATATCGAAGGCGGATGGCCCAACCCAACCAATCCATTGGATATTGAATTCTTTCGGCGAACGGCGAAGATGGAATGGAAACACGCCAAAATTGCTGCGTTTGGAAGCACTTGTCGGCCTAAGGCGCATCCCGGTGAGGACATGGTTATCAAACACCTGGTGGAAACGGCTGCTCCCGTGATCACCATTTTCGGGAAAAGTTGGGATTTGCATGTAACGGATGTGTTACGGACGAATTTGGATGAGAATTTGCGCATGATCAAAGATTCCGTGGCGTATTTAAAAGACCATGCCGAGGAAGTAGTGTATGATGCGGAGCATTTTTTCGACGGCTATCTGGCCAATCCCGAATATGCCGTCAAGACTTTGGAGGCTGCCCGGGACGGGGGTGCGGACTGTTTGGTGCTTTGTGATACCAATGGTGGCATGCTGCCTTGGAAGATAGAGGAAATCACCGCCATCATGAAAAAGCATTTAGGACTTCCGTTGGGAATCCATGCCCACAATGATACTGGTACCGGTGTTGCGAACTCTCTGGCCGCTGTCAAAGCTGGTGCCGTACAGGTGCAAGGCACCATTAACGGCTATGGAGAGCGCTGTGGCAATGCCAATTTGACCGTGATTATTCCTGCATTGCAACTTAAAATGGGAGTGGGCGTGGTTTCCGATGCGCAATTAGTCAGTCTTCGTGGTTTGAGTTTGGCGGTTAGTGAATTGGCCAATCTAGCCGACGATATCCGTCAGCCCTATGTAGGCGAAGCTGCATTTGCCCATAAGGGTGGAGCTCATATCGACGGGGTTATGAAATTGGCGCGCAGTTTTGAGCATATTGATCCGGCACTCGTGGGCAATGCCCGTGATTTCATTGTTTCTAACCAGAGCGGCAGCAGTTTGGTTTGGGAAAAAATCAAAGCGATACAACCCGACTTGGATAAGCGTAGCCCACAGGTAGCGGCCATATTGGCGGATGTCAAACAAAAAGAGGACGAAGGCTATCATTTTGAAATCGCCGACGCCAGTTTCCAGCTATTGGCTCGTCGCAAGCTGGATTTATGGAAGGACCGTTTCGAGTTTCTGGGTTTCCGCTCTATCGAGGAACGGCGTGAAAATGGAGAAGTGCATTCCGAGTTCACGATCAAACTCAAGGTGGGGAACGAGATTGAACATACCGCCGCCGAAGGGAATGGTCCGGTAGACGCTATGAATTCCGCGGTTTGGAAAGCCTTGCGACGGTTTTTCCCAGCGCTGCAGAATATTGAAGTGATCGATTACAAAGTACGGGTTTTGGACAATAATAAGGGGACAGGTGCCAAAGTTCGCGTCTGGATTCGATTCCATGATCGCACGCGCCCGGAGGAGGAAGCTTGGGGTACTTTAGGCGTGTCCACTAATATTATCGAAGCCAGCTGGTTGGCATTACTAGACGGTATCAACTACAAATTGTTACACGGTTAGATTACAGCGTTCAATCAGCCAAAGTTCTGTCCGGTGCAACCAAGCTGAGCGTTCAGGTCTCGACTTGGTACTCGTTATCTGTCGATTCTTAGTCCGTCCAAAAAGACTGCGCCATCCGCGGTCCAAAGAACCTTTTTGTCGGTTTGATTAAGGCTCTTAGCCACTGGCGTATAGGTACCACTTCCGGAACCTTCTTCTCCAAAGGCGAACAATCCCGTGGATACTTTGCTTCCATCTGAAATCTTCTCGACCGTTTGTCGAACCCGATTGACCCCACTGCCCTCCGGATACCAGGTGCAATTTCGTATATACAGACCAGAGGAATCGGATTGTGTGGCGGTATCGCCTACAATTCGGATTACAGAGGATTGATTGCCGATGGTTTTAGTTATCAGTAGTCCCTTGGACCCATCTTGAACTATTTTGAAATGTGCCTGAGTGGAAAGGCCTTCGCGCACGCTGGTGCGGTCAAATTCTCCTACGCCTGTGGTCTGCATGAGTGTGCCACTGCAATATTCACTAGACAGTACCTTGCCGCTTGGATCCAAAAATTTAATGGTGTCTTTGAATGAGCCGGAAGTGGCATCGCTCCAGCCGGAATTTTTAACATTTGGACCTAGATTGCTTGTATAAGCAACAATACCCTTGGCGGGGTTATTGCCGTTAGTTACGGCTGAATCTCCGTTTTCAAAATAGCGGATGGATTTCCAGGTGGAAAGATTTTTAGCGGGGTCCATACTTCTGGTAACCAAAGTGCGAATGACACTTTGGCTGGTAGTCGGTTTCATGATCTCCTGATGCATGGATGTTCCTGCTAAAGCTGTTTGACCTAATACCAATGGACTGCTTGGAGAAAACACATCCACAGTCGAGACGAGTGGACGTCCTGGTTTATAGAAAGTTTGTGAAAACCAATGGGTAACTTTGTCGTCCGCTGCAGTGGTTGGATCTCCAGACAGAATCCATGAAACGCGTAATATGGAATCGACATTGGCCATTGGATCGCTTGAACTCTTTGGAATGTATGCTGCAAAGGAACGGTGTTCCCAGACGGTAAGGGAATCGGATAATGAAGTGGAACCCTGTGGAAATTTAGAGCTCACCGTAGAAACACTACCATCCGCATACTTTAAGGTGGCGACGAATAATACCATGCGAGCCTCCGCCAACTTACCAGACGCAGTCGCGACTTCCACTAGGCTGTCGGTATGCACTGTAATGCTATCGGTTACTGCATAGACATGGGTTATCCACGCTTTGTTTGCCGCCCCGGCAGCGGGATTCCAGAAATAGCCGTCTCCATCGGCATCGCCGTATTTGACGATCGTTTGGTCGATACCTTTATCATTCACGACTACGGTGCGGTACGGGTACAATTCATTGTCGGTTTGGGTCAAGTAATTGCCATCAGCTCCCGGCCCAAAAACGTCATAGTAGATTTGCAGTGAGCCTTTTTGGGAATCCCGATAAGAATTCCTGATTACTTTGGTTTTGGATCCAGTAGCATGCGTCAGCACAAAGCCGTCTCCATCACCATCTAAAGTTTCCTGCCACCGCACTAATTTTCCAAGTACAGAAACCGAATCCGTCCAGCTTGTTGGCGAACCGATTCCGACGCTATCATAGACAGAAGTTTGTCCATGGGTTGTATGGGTAACGGTTTTCAAAACAGTATCGCCCAAAACTGTAGTCCATTCCTTGCGGATTTTTATCAACTTGGAAGCCGGGCATTGGTTGAGAATCCCGTCCCCGTCCTCATCTATAACCTTTGCCGTTACTTTTTTACCACTTGAATAGTTCCGGAAAGATATATGGGCAAGGACCGCCTGGTTTGGCGCAGTATAGGGCCATTTAAACACTAGAGAATCCCTACCTGAGCCGGTGCCGAACGAATCAGTAAAATTGTAGGTCCGTAGTTGTTGGACATACCCTTTGAGAGAATCGTCCCTTTGAATCCAAGTGGTATCATTGGAAAAATTAGTCGGAGTTGCTGGGGCAAAGGTGCTTGCTGGGTTTAGGAGGCTAGAAAAAGCCGCTGACGTTTTTAGGAGGGCATTCTGGATGGAATAGCCTCGGGTTGGTTCGGACCCTGGAGCAGATTCTGTTGGTGACCAGCCTACAGTCGTTGCCGGAACTTGCGCGGAGGGTAAATCTGCTTCCTGTTCGGAAGACGAACGTGCGAGTCTACGATGGTTTGATTCATCGCGATTCATCTGAAAAGCGAAGATCAAGCTGCCGCTAGCAACTGTGTCGGCTGGTGTTTCACTGTTTCCGGTCGTTTTATTCGGCTCGGTGTTATTGGATATGCATCCTTGGAAGAGCAGACTACAGCAAACAATCAGCAAACCGAACATTCTCATAGCCATGCTATACACCTTTTCCTTTGGCATTTTGAAAACTTTATGTGCGTTCATGGAAGTATCGTTCCTGGCAAGGCGCCATTAATAGTCACTTTTCCAACTTTTCCTAATGTCACGGTTATCTTTGCTCCACCTGTACCTGGTCCTTGCCAGGCCAATGAAATAGACTTGGAATCGTCTGCGCCGGAAGCGACATCGACGGTAGTGCTCCCACTATAAAGGATTCCATTATAGCTGTTTAGGGTGCCGTACGCCTCGAGTAAAACAACGTGGGAACCCGGCGTGATATAATCGAAATAGATGACTACGGTTTGTCCTCCGCTGTAGGCTGTTATTACGGAAGAGTCCGCTTTAATGACATTGTCCACCTTTAATAGGACGCGTTTTACTTTGACCGCATCCTTGCCCGTGCCTACTGTTGCCGAGTTCACACTATCAGGCAGGTTGTTGAACCTGGCTTCGTACATGGCGAAGCGGGAGGTTAAGTTTAAACTCACTTCCACAGTATCTGCCGGCTTAACAAAGAACGACGAGGTCGACCCAGTGTGGATCATGGAGTCTTTCACGTCCAGAGTTTTGGCAGTCAATGTCCAATTGCGTAAGGGTTTCAAAGTAAAGGTTTTATTGACTGTAATCTGGGAGTTGCCGCTTACCGTGCTAGTATCCCTAATTGTATCCGGAGGTGTCGTGCTGGAAATCCCGGTTATGATCAACTTTGATAAGTTGATGGCTGCAGCCTTGCCTAACGCTCCCACCTTACCAAGTACGAAGGAAGATTTCAGAACTCCCAACTGTTGGTTTTGTGCATCATTGCTGGTTCCTGAAGCAGGCGAACTGCCACATGCTGAAAGGCTCAGAATGGCGAATAATCCTAGAGTCATGGATATTCCAAGGGCCGGTTTTTTCATTGCTGGTTGGCTTTCCTGTGCGTTAATTTGGCGGTTCCATCAATTAGCCTATGAGCTGGCGAATCTTGATGTCAATGAAATTTCGGATAGGCAGGAAAGGGGGTGTTTATCCATTGCCAAGTTAAGATTGGGTCCTCAGAAAACCTTGGATATTCGATAAAAGATAAAGACATTTAAAGAGACCAGAAAATATCCCTCAAGAAAAATGGCACGATTACCGATGATCAAAACTCGCTCGATTCGCATCCTTTCTATTTCC
The DNA here is from genome assembly GCA_043732185.1 of Fibrobacteria bacterium. Classification (GTDB taxonomy): domain Bacteria; phylum Fibrobacterota; class Fibrobacteria; order UBA11236; family UBA11236; genus Chersky-265. The sequence goes on along the minus strand of JAYTHY010000107.1, from coordinate 57,784 downwards.
TCCCTAAAGCATTCTGATGTTGCTGTACTCACTGGACGCGAACCCAGTCCGTCCAAAGAAATTTCCGAAACTGTAAAGAGCATTTTAAACGAAGTCAAATCCAAGGGCCACGCTTCGGTTCTTCGTTTGGCCAAGCAACACGACGGCCTGGTAGGTTCCCTTAAAGTTACGTCCACGGACATTCGGAAGAAGGCTGGGCTATTGGACCCGATGGTTAAGCGGGCAATTCGTACTGCCATCGCCAACGTTCGGCGCTTTCATAAATTGCAACAGGAAAAATCCTGGACTGTGCTCGGTCGGCATGGCGAAACATTGGGTCAGAGGATTCGGCCTTTGCGACGCGTGGGTGTGTATGTGCCGGGTGGCTCAGGCACCTATCCCTCCACTTTGATCATGAACTCGGTACCTGCTCAAGTCGCTGGAGTGAAGGACATCGTGGTGGTAACTCCGGCACCGATGGGCATTCATCCTAGTATTGCCTTTACCCTGCTAGAATTGGGAATAACGGAAGTCTATCGCATCGGTGGCGCACAGGCCATTGCCATGTTGGCTTATGGCACCTCTCGCGTGGAGCGGGTCGATAAAATTGTAGGCCCAGGAAATGTGTTTTCCACCCTAGCCAAAAAAGAAGTTTTTGGGGCCGTGGATATCGATATGATAGCTGGTCCATCGGAAATTTTGGTGCTCGCCGACGATTCCGCCGACCCCGATTGGATTGCCGCGGACATGCTTTCCCAGGCGGAACACGGTTCCGGATACGAAGCCGCCATCTGTATCACCACATCGGAAAAGGCCGCGCAAAGTATAGCGGACTGCGTAGACCAACAGGTAATCGCATCACCCAAGCGCGCCATTCTAGAGAAAAGCCTGAACCGATTTGGCCGAATTTATATAGTGAAGGATTGGAAGCTTGGCTGTGCATTAGCCGATGCTATCGCTCCCGAACATTTGGAAATCCAAACAAAAAATCCCCATGCATTAGCCAAAGGTATTCAAAATGCAGGGGCAATTTTTATCGGTGCGCATTCCTCCGAGCCCGTTGGTGATTACTTCGCAGGTCCAAACCATGTGCTGCCTACCAATGGTTCCGCGCGCTTTTTTTCACCTCTAGGCACTTACGACTTCTATAAACGCACAAGTATAATCGAATACACCAGCAAAGCCTTGCGTAAAAACGGTCCCCTCATCGCAGCCTTAGCAGATGCCGAAGGCTTCCATCACCACGCCCAGGCCATTCGCAAGCGTTTATAAAATCTTTTCCAACATCATTTGGGACGGCTAATTTTTATCGAGCGGGAAAGTTAATCCACTCGATTCCATTTAATCCACTTGGCTGGCTTGCCGTCTGAAGCGGCCAGCATGGATTCATAGGTTGAAGCATCAACATTCCGAATGGGGATTTTCAGCTCCGCAGAATCTTGGTCCCAAGTCGGCAAGGAATCGTGACAGGTAGGCCGGTTTCTCATCTGAGTATACTTTAGAGTTAGTGTATTGCCATCCTGTTTCCATTTTCCCCGCATATCCATCAAGAGACAATGGTCGATAGTGTGCGATTCTTCGAAAGCACCTTGGTCTGTAAATTTTCTTTCCAGCAGGTAATTTTGACTACTGTATTCCTGGTCGTAGACATCGTATTTCCCCGCCCCAAGTTTCCCAACCTTTTGACAATTGAAAAGCATTAGGGTCATGAGTAAAAGTAGGCGTTTGGGCTTCACCGGAGACCTCCATAATCAAATAACGCCATTTGGCGAGTTCGTCGGGAGATTATCCGATTTTACGCTTCCATAGGGAATGGTAAAATTCGACGGATTTTCAACTTGTAAAAAATTGTATCTGTAAGGACTTGTAATTTCTGGGCTCGCCCCCTAGGTGCCGCTGCTATTTATTGGTTTAATTGGTCTAAGAAGCAAATTTCGATTTTAATTATTTCAAGGATGGTCGCATGCACCCGCCAACACCCACGCTTTTACGACGAGTCGTTTCCTGGTTCGATGCTTATGCTCAGGCTGAAGCTGAAAAAGGCCATCCGAATCAAGACCAGTGGGTTTGGCCGGTTCCTTTTGCTCTATTGACGCTATCCGTTTGTGCTGTTTTTTTTGTGGGATGGAGCTGGACGGCCGTATCCGTGGCGTTATTTCTCTATGCCATCCGTATGTTCGGCATTACCGGAGTGTATCACCGCTATCTTTCGCATCGTACCTATAAAACCTCTCGGTGGTTTCAATTCTTCTTGGTATTTTTGGGAAACTCAGCGGCCCAGCGAGGGCCGCTTTGGTGGTCGGCTCATCATCGTCATCACCATCGCTATTCCGATGAAGCCGAAGACATCCATTCCCCTTTGCATACCGGATTCTGGAACAGCCATATTTTATGGTGGAGCCGAAGAAAAAATATCCCCACGCGCACCGCTCTGGTACCGGATCTAGTGAAATTCCCCGAACTACTTTTTTTAGATCGATTCGATGCCCTGGCGCCGATATCCTTGGGCGCCGCAATGTTGCTGCTCGGTTCTTTTCTCCACTATTTTTTCCCGGGTCTTGGTACCAATGCCTTGCAAATGTTTGTCTGGGGCTTTTGCGTTTCCACGGTTGTCCTTTTCCACGGGGTCGCCACCATCAATTCCCTGTCCCACGTATTCGGTTCTCGACGGTATAAAACCAGCGATACCAGCCGAAACAATTTTCTGTTGGCTCTCATAACCCTGGGCGAAGGCTGGCATAATAATCATCATCATTATTGCAATTCCACCAGACAAGGCTTTTATTGGTGGGAAATCGATATCACCTATTATGGGCTTAGGCTTCTGGAAAAGTTATCCCTGATTTGGGATTTAAAGCCCGTTCCAGAGCGGATATTGCGACCCTTTCCCTTGGCAGACCGAGAACAGGGTCCTAAAAATGAATGGCTTGATAAGCAACCGAAGCCAGTGGCCTTGATCTCATAAAACTCCAAAAGTCCCCGGAGAAAACCTTTTCCTAGGATACTTGCCGAATCCCTGGGAGAGGCGAGGGCTTTTTAGTAGCTTTACCAAAATCGGGGCGTAGCTCAGTCTGGCTAGAGCATCAGCTTTGGGAGCTGAGGGTCGTAGGTTCGAATCCTGTCGCCCCGACCATTTTTTACCGCAATTCAATGGCCTTTGCCATGGTGACATTGTCTCCAAATGCCCTCAGTATATATTGACCGGATGGTACCCGGTCCCCCTGAGCATCCTTCCGGTCCCAAGTCAATGCATAGAGCTTGTTCGCAGTGACTTTGTTATGGTACAGGGTTCTTAAGTTCCGTCCTGAAAAATCATAGATGGCGACTTGTAAGGCTTGCGTATCCTTCACTTGAAATTGGATTTTTGAACTGGACGCAATCGGGTTGGGAAAGTTTTTGAGGATTTGTTTGGAGGCCGTAAGGGATCCAGCTGCCGTGCCAACTGTCGGGTCCGCCAAATTGATGCGCCAGATGCCGCGGCCATAGGTGCCGACGTAGAGGTAGTTGGTTGCCGCATGCAATATCATGTCGTTGACGGTTATGATGGGTAAGGATTTGTCACCCAACCAATTCCAGTTGATGCCCCCATTAGTTGAAAAATAGACGCCGTATTCCGTGGCTGCATAGAGCCAGCCGGCCCTAGCTGGTGCATTGTCCTTAATGATTTTGTTGATGGAAACATTGCGGGGTAGGTCTCCGGAGATATCCTTCCAATCCGCTGAAGCCGTACCTCCCAGGCCAAAGTTGGTTAGTTGGTAGGCTGCCGGCTTCCAAAAACCGTGGCCCCATCGCATATAGGATATGGCCACAAAGGCTGTGCTGGCCGCCGGAACCGATTGATCGATGGATATTTCCTTTATCCAACCGTCATAACTGCGTTCGCCAGTGCCGGGCCCGGTTCCATTGCCATTGCGAATGCGAGTCCAAGTGGGCGCGGTACTGGCATTTTTGCTCACCCAAACATTTCCGTCATCGGTGCCGGCATAAACTACCCCATTGAAAGCGGCAATAGCCTGTACCGTGCCATAGCCATAGTTTGAAACGGAGTGATCGCCGTTGGATAAATCCGGACTTATCGTGGTATAGTTGCCTGAACCTCGGATGGCGCGCTGAACAAACTGGCTCCCGATATAGCTCATTCCGTTTGAAGGGTCGATATCCACTGGGCCATCCCAAGCGCCTCGCCCGGCAAAGCCGGTAATGGCGACCATTCCGGCACCTCTGGAACTGGAATGCAGATAATTGCCCTGTTGAAAGCATCCGACCACGTTGGTTGGTGCCCCATAGTCCACTTTGACGCACATGCCGTCCCCGCCGATGATTTGTTGCCAAGTTGCGCCACCATCGCTTGTCATTTGGACATAGTTGTCTTGCATCCCGATATATCTATAGTTGGAGTTGTCCGGAGCAATATCCATCATGTAGATCTGGCTCAGTTCCAATCCTCCGGGACCCGTTCCCCTATAAGTGAATGTTCCGTTTGGACCGGCGGCCCCAGAGCTGAAGCCACCGTCATCACCGGAATAGAAGATATTCGTGTTATTCTGTCCCCAGTTGAACGCGCGGCTATCGGCATGGTTGTTTAGAAAACACTGGCTCCAGCTAGAGCCCCCGTTGGTCGATCGGTAGCTGGTGATGGCCGCGACAATGAGATCATCAGGATTGGTGGGATTGATCTGCAATTGGCAGAAGGACTGGGCATAAAAAGAGAAAATGGAAGTGGGTAGGGAAGTGGCGGTAGCGACCCAAGTATTGCCTCCATTGGAGGACCGAAACATGGATTTGTAATTGTTGTTTCCCGCCAAATAGAAGATATACATGACGTTGGGATTGGATTTGGAAATGCTCATGGTGTTGCGACCGATATCCGTTGTAGGCAAACCTTCGGCAGCTCCCAGTGCCTTCCATGTTCCGCCGCCATCATCCGAACGGTAGACTCGGCTATTGGGTCCGCTCCAATTGCGGGCATACACCTGCCGGGCAGCGGACCACATATTGACGAATATGCGGTTGGGATCTGTGGGCCAGAAATGCACGTCCGTACAGCCGGTAGAATCGTCTCCGGCGGGTAAGGGAATGGCCAGCTTCTCCCAGGTGGCGCCACCATTGAGCGTCCGATAAACACCTCGGTAACCTCCCTTTTGCCAATAATTGCCCATAACGGCTACGAGTACGATATTGGGATCGGTAGGATGAACCGCTACACGGCCAATGTAAAAGGAGGAATCCAAGCCAGCGGGTTGGAATGTCGCACCCCCGTCCAAACTCTTGTACATGCCCGCTCCAGGGTAGGAAAGCGCCCCGCCCCCGCCAGTTGCTTCCCCAGTGCCCACCCAAATGATATTGTGGTTTGATGGAGCCAGAGCCAAGCTGCCGATACTTTGGCTTTTCGCGTCATTCATCAACTGTTTCCAGGTAGCTCCACCATCCGTGGTTTTCCACAATCCACTCATGGCCCCGGTAGCATAAACGATTTTATCATCACTTGGGTCCACGACCACATTCGCGATTCGTCCTACCCCGTAAGGTCCAGTGGACTCCCATTTCACTGCTGCAGACGATACCGACTGCCGACGCTCATAGACTTGGGTTCGGGCGGAAATATCGGAACTTCCAGGGACTCGCAACACCCCTGCCTTGAGCAAGGCTTCCTGCCGTATCGCTTTACTTTCTTGGGCTGATTCTTCTTCGCCGGATTCGGCTCGGATATTCAGAGTCCCCAAAACCAGAATTGCTAAAAGCATCCCAGATAATTTCGGAAGGGAAAGGTTCATGTAGGTCATATGTTTTCCTTGAAGCGCGCTAATTGGGTCTAGCGATATTTTATTCAACTTGAGTAAATCCTCTGGACCCTATCCATCCAATGGGCTCGCCTTTTTGTAGTGTCACTTGTAGATGGGTTTCGATTTCATGCGCGGACGATTTTACGACATACTGGACACGGGCTGTTGCGTCCTCTATTTCCATACCAGTATTTTTGATGGCGCTGATATCTTTAAAATCGAGGCAAAAATATTGGTCCATGCCTAATACGCGTCCGCAAAAAAAACTGTCCAGAAAAGGGCCGGGAATGCCATTGTGAAACTTGATAAGTTCCTTGGCTTTATATTCGGGATCCAGCATGTTCAGGATAGCTGCCGTGTCGTGCTGGAGCACGGCCTTTTCCATGTCAGCGGAAAGCTCTTTTACCCGGGGCCTTGCCACAAGACTGTAATCCTGCTTGGGAGCCGAAAGTTTTGATGGAGGCGTGGGCGGTGCCGAGCACATACATTGGCTAAGAGCCCAAAAAAATATGGCCAGGCGTATTTTCATGAAACCAACACCCCAAGCCGGCCCCACGGTTCGTGGGTACCGTCCTCCAACAGATTAACGGACTTCGATGTTCTTGGCCAAAGTGACTTTATCCCCTACGGCGCGTAGAAGGTATTGTCCTGCAAGCACCTTGGTCCCTTTGTCGTTTGTGCGATCCCAGTTCACGGCGTATAACTTGTTACCGGATACTTGTTTATTGAAAAGGGTTTTGACAATACGACCCGAGTAATCATAAACGGCTACCTGCAAAACTTGTTCATTTCTGACCATGAATTGAATTTTTCCGTTTAGAGTAATCGGATTAGGAAAGCTTTTCAGAATCTGTGCGGTGGGCGCAGGAGCCAAGGCAGCGGTCCTGACCGCCGGGTCCGCAAGATTGATGCGCCAGATGCCACGTCCATACGTACCAATATAGAGGTAGTCAGTGGCGATATGCAAGGACATGCAGTTGACGGTGATAATCGGCAAAGACTTGTCGCCCAACCAATTCCAGTTGACACCGCCATTGGTGGAGATATAGACGCCATATTCCGTGGCTGCATAAAGCCATCCGGCTCGCGTGGGGGCATTATCCTTGATCACTTGATTGATGGACACATTCCGAGGCATATCTCCGGAAATATCCTTCCAATCCGCGGAGGCCGTTCCACCCAATCCCCAGTTGGTTACTTTAAACGCAGCGGGTTTCCAGTATTGCTGGCCCCAGCGCATATAGGTAACGGCGACATAGGCATTGCTTGCATCGGGAATCGATTGATCGATCGTGATTTCCTTGATCCAGCCGTCATAGCTTCGTTCACCGGTGCCAGGGCCCGTGCCATTGCCGTTGCGAATGCGTGTCCAAGTGGGAGAAGTGCTGGCGTTTTTGCTCACCCAAACATTGCCGTCATCGGTGCCCGCATAGACTACTCCATTGAAGGCTGCAATGGCTTGTACCGTGCCATATTTATAACTGGAGACAGAATGATCTCCGTTTGTCAGGTCTGGGCTGATGGCGGTGTAATTGCCAGAGCCGCGCGGTGCTCTTTGGACGAATTCGCTGCCGATATAACTCATCCCATTGGAGGGGTCGATGTCCACGGGGGCATCCCAAGGACCCCGTCCGGTAAAGCCCGTTACAGCTACTGCACCTGTGCCGCGGGTACTCGAGCGCATGAAATGACCATCCTGGTAACAACCAATTACATTCGTTGGCGCTCCATGATCGATTTTGACACACATTCCGTCACCGGGGATAATTTGCTGCCAGCTTGCGCCTGCGTTGGATGTCATTTGTACAAAGTCATCCTGCATTCCGATATAGCGGTAATCGGAATTGTCAGGAGCGATGTCCATGGTGTAGGCCTGCGCCATTTCCAATCCCCCTGGTCCGGTTCCTTTGTAGACGAAGGTGCCGTTAGGGCCGGTAGTACTGACCGAAAAGCCGCCATCATCACCGGAATAAAAGAGATTATTATCCTTGGTAGCCCAGCTAAAGGCCCGGCTATCCGCATGGTTGTTAATGAAACATTGAGTCCAGCTCGCACCGCCACTCGTCGTGCGGTAGCTTGTTATTGCCGAGACGATAACATCGTCGGGATTAATGGGGTTTATTTGAATTTGGCAGAAGGACTGTGCGTAAAAGGAAAAAATGGAAGTCGGCAACGAGGAGCCAGTAGCAACCCAGGTGTTCCCACCATTTGTGGATTTGTACATGGACTTATAATTATTGTTGCCTGCCAAGTAGAACATGTACATGACATTTGGATTTGATTTCGAAATATTCATGGTGTTTCTTCCGATGTCTGTAGTTGGAAGACCTTCGGCAGCACCAAGGATTTTCCATGTGGCACCCACATCGTCGGAACGATACACGCGGCTATTCGGCCCTGTCCAATTCCGTGCATACACCTGACGCGCCGCCGACCACATATTGGCAAAAATGCGGTTGGGATCGGTTGGCCAGAAATGCACATCGGTACAACCAGTGGAATCATCGCCAGCAGGCAATGGAATTGGGAGTTTTTCCCAAGTGGTGCCACCATTAATTGTTTTGTACAGGCCGCGATACCCGCCCTTTTGCCAGAAATTACCCATCACCGCTACAACCACAATATTGGGATTGGTAGGATGAATCGCTACTTTGCCGATATAGTAGGACGAATCCAGTCCTGCGGGTTGAAATGTCGCCCCGCCATCCACGCTTTTATACAAGCCCGCGCCCACGTACGTCAAGGAGCCTCCGCCGCCCCAACCTTCACCGGTGCCTACCCAGATGATATTGTGGTCCGAAGGGGCAATTGCGATGGATCCGATGCTTTGACTCTTTGCATTATTCATAAGCTGCTTAAAAGTGGCGCCGCCATCGGTAGTCTTCCAAACGCCGCCACTGCCTGCGCCGATATATACGATTTTATCATCGGTAGGATCGACTTCCAAATTGGTCACACGGCCTACGCCATAAGGACCAGTCGATTCCCATTTGGCTGCCACTGAAGTTGCGGCTGCTCGGCGTTCAAAAGCTTGAGTTCTGGCGGAAATATCTGAATTGGCCGGTAATCGCAAGGCTCCGGCTTTGTACAAGGCTTCTTGGCGCGCAGCGTGATTGGCCGCCTCGGTTGCTTCATCCTCTTCTTCTGCCCGAACGTGACCTGCCATAGTCATCAGCAGTAAACTCAATGCAATGCCTGTTAGTCTTTTTCCACCAAGTAATATTTTGTTCACACCGTCTCCCTTCGTAATTATTGAAGTAAACCCGCTACACTAGCCGGTCTTTTACATATCCATTTGCAATTTAAGTCCATAGGCATACCATCGTCCGGCAGACTGCCCTGCCGTTTGACCAAAGCCACCGAAGTCGCTGTAGGAGTATTCGGGTACAATCAGGAATTTTCCATCCGCGAGTGCAAATTGCAGATTTGCATAATAAGCTAGGCGATTCATTGCATTGAGTGTGCTTTTCACTGTTGCCTTTCGGCTCTGCTCCTCATGCCGGCCATTAACCATACCACTTCCGACCTCTGCAGAAAGCCATTTAAAGGGGTGATAATTGAAGACTAAGGATCCCATCGTACTGTAAACGTTGGTGATATGTGAGATTGTGTCTGTAGGGCCAGTAGTTCCAAATACAGGATAAAAGATGCGGATATGCTCATCCAGTTTTGAGCCATCGGGATCGCCAATCCAAACGCCGTAGGCTGCAATATTCTTACCCCATGTATAGCTAAAGCTTGTAGTTGTTTTGAATAAATTTAGAATGACATTGCCACCGACCAATTGTGATTTAATCGATTGTCGATCGGCGTTTGCCGCTCCAATTTTGTCGGCATAAACAACCAAATCGTACTGCTGCATTCCAGCTACCCCTTGCAGTTTAATCCCGTAAAAGTCCTTCTTGAATCCAAACTCACCTCCAATTTCTAATTTCGGAAGAACCTCTTCAATATCCGGAGGCTGCCCTAAGGCCAACTGGGATGTATCCGATTTGACAACGGCAACCTCGCCTTTCCAATTTATTACAGGATCGGTCTCTTCTGCATAAGTTAGCTTGACCATGGGTCTACGTCCTGTTCCAAGCTCCCCCGAATAGCCCAATCCCTGATCCATAAAAAAGATCTGGTTACTATTGAAGAAATTGGTAATTGCCCAATCCTGCCCAACTAACAATTTGAAGTTGGGGTAGAATTTCCATTCTCCGTATAGGAGTCTCAAGCGCAAAGCATCCCTACGCTTTTGGCTCACCTCAGCATTTGAACCGATAATTTGTACATCAATATCTTGCACGCCGGGCATCCAGCCCAATTCAAAATGAAAACCCATGGGTCCGCTTTTGATTAAAACACCAAATCGACTATTGTATTGCAAATCCATATAGTTTCGGTTTACTGGTACTGAATCTACAACTGTTTTTGTTGAGACTATATTACCTGCACTATCCAAAACCGGTTGTTTCCAATAGTCGGCCTTATGCCAGCGTGCCCCACCAACCCTGGCGCTCCCGTAGAAATCCCAATTTTTAGGGGCAAGCCCTTCGGCGACTGGTTCAGCAGCAACTCCCTGTGGGAACGCCCACAGAATTGCAATTAGCAAAAGAAAAAATTTGAAAATTTTTATTCTTAAATCGCCTACTGTTAAGCCGACAGACATGGAGAACTCCCTCACTGGTATGGATGGCCAGGAAGACCATCGTAAACCGTCCACACGGGACGGGGATGAATCAGAACTTCAAGCTAGTAATTCCCCTCAAAACCAAAAGGATAACGTTTGGATTATTTGTGCAATACGGAAACAAATCCATACCAGTGAATAATCATTTGGGTTAAATCAAGGAATGTTTTTGTCTTTAAGGCCTTCAATAGCCAGCATGCGCCGGATGGGTCCGATGGATGCCGCCATCAGTAAGGTAGTGGCTATCGCAACACCGGTCACAGCTGTGAAAAGAGTCGGCAATGGCATATTTTCATACAGGCTGGCGGCAAATCCGGCTAAAAAACTCCCCAAGGAAACGGCAAGAAACCATATTCCCAATACGAGGCCCATTATGCGGCGAGGGGCTAACTTGGTCATGGCTGAAATGCCTACTGGCGAAAGGCACAACTCACCAATGGTGTGGAGCATGTAGGTCGCGACCAACCACATTGGGCTCACTTTCATACCCTGTGATGATAGTCTGGCTGCGATGATTAAAATCCCGAAGCCCAAGGCCACGAATAAAAGCCCCACGGTAAATTTGGCTGGGCTGGAAGGCTGTCGTTTGCCTAGTGCTATCCACAAGGATGCGAAAAGTGGAGTGAGGGCGACTATGAAAAGCGAGCCGGCAGATTGGAAATAGCTAGAAGGAAAGGATTGGCCGAGGTGGCTCAACAAGTAATAGATACATGCCCCACATGTGGCGATGACAATTGCGGCAAAGGAAAGCGCCATGCCGGATTTTCCCGGCAACTTCTGGTACCAACGCATGGCGAGAAATCCCGGCATTAACAATATCGCTCCCATGAAAATGGCAAAAGTAAGGGTGATGGAATTGTCGGTGCTTCTGTCGGCAAAAATATTCAGTGTGGATCCGGCCTGCTCAAAAACCGACCAGAAGGCTGCGGCGCCAAAGAATAGCACGATGATCACAATGAGATGCTTTTTTTCTTGTGCAGTAAAGTTGCCGAAAAAATAAAGTGAGGGGAAAAGTATTATCGGTGTCAAGGCCAGGATGTATCCGAAAACATGACTTATCAATCCATACGTTACCGTTACGATTCCAAATCCGGTCAGGGCAGCCAGGCTAGCACAGAGTACGAGAAGGCCGACTACAACGCCTTGCAGTATACGACGCTGGCGCAGCGAAGCGGCCGGGCTCTCGGCCTTTGTAGGGTGTTTGCCTATGGTTCCGAGGTGTTTCCAGCCCGTTACGTACCATGTCAGACCACAAACCATTCCCACGGCAGCGGCGGCGAATCCATAATGCCAGGAATTTTCAGGAGTGAGTCCAAAATTGCTGAGGATTCCCTTGAATCCATCGCTCTGGGCCAGCCAACCGACCACCAAAGGAGAGAGAAATGCACCGAGATTTATACCCATATAGTAGATGGAAAATCCCGCATCCCGACGGGCATCTTCGGCACTGTACAATTCACCCACCAGGGCGCTGATATTGGGTTTAAGGAAGCCGGTGCCGATAACGACCAGTGCCAGTCCTGCATAGAACAAGGACACGGAAGGAATGCTCAAACAAACATGGCCGGCCGTGATCAGCAATCCTCCAACTAGAACAGCCTTGCGCAAGCCCAGAAATTTGTCCGCCAGCCAGCCTCCGGGCACGGCCATCAAATAGACCATGGCGGTATATGTTCCGTAGATCAGTCCGGCCTTCTGGGTTGAAAAACCAAGACCGCCCTTGGTGGCGGCCGCTGTCATGAAGAGAATGAGAATGGCCCTCATGCCATAATAGCTGAAGCGCTCCCACAATTCCGAAAAAAACAAAGTGGACAGCCCCCGTGGATGTCCGAAAAAGGCACTATCGCTTGTGTTCGATACGAATTCCGTCTTTGTGGTGACGTCGGTATTTTTCAGGTGGTCCCCCTTGGCGGATGGGAAATGTGGAAAACGTAAGGCATGAACTCAAGGGGCGTAGAATTATTTATGCGGTCCATGGCTGGAATTGCCTAAATTGCCAATATGGACAAAGCGGCTTATGTGCTCAAGAAACAATTGCTCCAAGGAGCAGCTCCAGTTTTTAAACGCGAGCAAACCTGTTATGCCTGTTACTGGATCAAAGAAAATTGTCGTTGTCATCTGATCAAGCCATTTGTCACGGAAACGCGCTTCATCATTTTGATGCATCCCATGGAGGCGAAAAAGGAAAAACTCGGCACTGGGAGAATTTGCCGGGCTACTTTGGGCAATTCCGAAATTATAGTGGGTATCGATTTTACCAAGAATGCGCAAGTAAACGCATTAATCGACGATCCTGAAAATGCCTGCCGAGTATTGTATCCTGGTAAAAAATCCCTGAATATTTCCAGCGACGATGTCAGTCCTTTATTGGCAAGCAAGCAATCCGGCCGTAAGTCGATTTTGTTCCTAATCGATGGGACTTGGCCCTGTGCCAAAAAAATGATGACGCAGTCACTCAATCTGCGTAATTTGCCCCGACTTTCCTTTACGGGCGCACGTGAATCCATATTCAATATCAAGGAACAACCGGCCGAGTATTGTTTGTCCACGCTGGAATCAATACACCATTTTCTCGACGAGAGTGACCGCAGAGGTTTGGAGCATTTGCCGGAACGGCCTCACGACAATCTAATCGTGGTGTTCCAATCCATGATCGATTTCATGCTGATGTGCGCGCTGGATCCTAATCGATCCAGCTACCGACCGCAGCCCCGAGGGTATAGTCTCAGGGAAAACCGGAAAAAGCGAAAGAAATCGGAAATGCGCAGCATTATTCTCAAAGATTAAATTAGGCGCGGGCTTGCGCCATCTGCCGGAAAAAATCCAATTCAGCCGGTGTCATATCCTTAGGTAACTGTAACGATACCGTAACGTATAAATCACCAAATTCGCCGGTTTTGTCGTACACGGGCATGCCCTGACCCTTTAGTCTAAAGACCTTGCCGTTTTCAGTCATGGCCGGAACTTTCAATTTCACTCCGCCTTTCAAAGTCTTTATCTCTATTGGCTTGCCTATAACGGCATCTTGGGCTTCCAGGGGAAGCGTGGTGTGCAAATCGTCCCCGCGTCTTTCCAGTCGAGGATGTGGGGCGACATGGATACGCAGATAAAAATCTCCATCCGGACCGCCGTTCTGGCCCTGGCCACCTTTACCGGCCAGCTTGATGACTTTTCCTTCGGCAATTCCTGGCTTGAATTGGAGGCGGAGCTTTTTTTCATTCAGGTCAATGATTTTCTTTGCGCCTTGGAAGGCTTCTTCGAGACTGATTTCCACATCTGCCTGATATTCGTTTCCTGGGATGGGCCTGGGTTTCTCTGACCAGCGGCCACGCGCACCTGCCGGCCGTCCACGCATCCCTCCACCGCCGAAGAACGTTTCGAAGAAATCACCGGATTGCCCACCTCCACCGAACATATCAGCCATATCCTCTTGGGTAAAGGTGTGGCTTTGGCCACCGCCCGCTCGCCCTCTACTTTGCTGAGCGAAGTCACCTGGATTGCCGCCCGGCTGATTCCACGCAGAGCCAAGCTGGTCATAACGTTGGCGCTTTACGGGATCCGCAAGGACCTCATTGGCTTCATTGATCTCCTTGAATTTATCTTCTGCGGATTTTTTGCCGGGATTTTTGTCCGGGTGGTATTTGGCTGCCAATTTGCGATAGGCTTTTTTTACTGCCGCTGCATCCGCGTCTTTTTCCAAGCCGAGTATTTTGTAATAGTCTTTGAAATCCATTTGATTCGGACACCGTGGTTTTAAGTTTCACAATTAAAATATTTATTATCCCACGTGAAGGGCAAATAAAATTCCAGAGGGTAGGCGAGAGGGTATGAAGGGTTTGCCAGAATGCGGCACTAGGATTTAGACGGAGGGATTACCGGTCGGCAAGGAACCGATGGGCGACGTTTTCATCCTTCAGATCCGGCGGGACGGTTTTTGCGCCAAAGGCGACTAGGATGCGCATGGTATTTAATTGGCCCATGGAGGAAGCAGCGAGGTACGGTGTCCAACCTTCATGATCGCGTCCATTCACATCAGCACCGGCTTCAATGAGGCGATAGACTTCGGCCGTTTCACCTTTCTCTGCGGCATGAATTAGGGCCAGGTTTCGAGAATTGTTCGGGCGTGACGGTGCACAGGCAATTAGAGAGGCTGCCATGAACACAAGTCCGATAATTAGTGTATTCCGTTGCATCAGTGCCCCTCTTTTAAAATCATTCCGGATGTTCAGGTCAAGCATGCTTTGATTGTCCAAGTATTCGCATCCTTATGCAACCTCCAACTCCGATAAAATGCTGAGGGTTTTTGTTCCAATTTGCTGTTTTTAACGATTTTTTAACCATTTGACCTATTTAGATGGGACTTTTTATCCCTATTTTTCGAAATAGTCGCGATGGAAATTCTGGTCCATCTTTACTTTCAAAAACGAGGTCGAGTGGCTGTAAAAAATGCATTTTTGGCCATGTTAACGATGCCGTTACCCAATAAATCGAATACTCTTTCACGGATAGCAACTATAGTTTGTCATTTCTGTACATTGAAACCGTGATCCGGACGTCTGGATATGCTAGAATAAATCTGCCATGCAAAAAAAATCTGAAAATACCGGCCATGAAGTCGACTAAAGCAATCGATAAAGGGGCGTTGGTAAACCTTTATAATATCGGTGGCAAAGACTTCTTACTGAAGATGATCGATAATTTTGTCGCTCAAAGCCCCACAAGAGTGCAATCCGCACGAAAAAATCTGGAAGCTGGAGATCTCAAGGCCATCCACTTGATCTCCCATTCCCTTAAAGCCAGTTCGGCCAATATCGGCGCTGTCAAAGTTCAGGAAGTCGCGGAAAGACTAGAAGAGATGTCCAGCATTGGTTTACGGGATCATATTGGAGAAGGACTGGAAAAATTGGAGAAGGCGCTTATTGACGCCCTCATCAGTTTAAAAGCGGAGCGAGAGCTGTGGGGTCAAGAGACTCCGAATCCTTGACCGCCCCACCGTCAAAGCCTCAAACTGTCATACCGTCATGCTGCTGTGGCTCTCATGCGGGTAGTAAAGAATCGCTCATCCAACGCCAACCGTATTTTTTCAAGTAGACGCACCGCAGCTTGCGGGCCAATACAAGGCAAAAAAATCGTGGATGGAGTGTTTGCTTTACCCGCACATTGATTGCCGATATCCAGATTAGCAATCTCGTCACGATCGCGCTCAGAAAGGATTAGAGAAGGGATTTTCGGTCCTAGAAAGTGCACTTGGCCCCGCCATTGGCCAGCGGTCATATCCGGCAATTCGTCCGCACATACGGCCAGATGGATATCCTCACCCCATTCGCCCAGCACTTGCAAGCCTTCGATACCGGTAAGGGCCTCGACCACTCTATATCCATTGAGCTTGAGAACCATTTTCACTGCTTGACGGGTGCCATCCTCTGCATCCACGAGGAGAACCGTTTCTTTTACATGCCTTATTTTCCAATGTTCGCGAAATCCAGCCATGACCTTCTCCTGGATTGGGTGTTCATACCGACCCAAATAGATTAGCTCGAAGATGGGGACAGGAATTGTCCTAGGCGAAAAAGGAATTGCCCTAATCGAAAAAGTTGTGCTTTAAAGGACCTGACCGCTGTCCTGTGTTTGCGGCTTGGAATTTGGAATCACTGTGCGCAACGCTTCCAAAAGGATATTTGGTGACAAAATTTCGGGTAGTAGGGCAAAGTCTTTTGGTCCATGGCCGCCATAGAGCACATATAACGGGATGCTATTCCGACCGTAATTAGACAATGCTCTGGAAATAGTTTCGTTGCGGGACGTCCAATCGGCCTTAAGCATTACCATGCCCAGATCCCGTAACCTGTCGGTTACTTCTCGGGAACTGAAGGCCACTCTTTCATTGACTTTACAGCTCAGGCACCAGTCTGCCGTGAAGTCGACAAAAACGGGTTTTCCCGATGCAAGCGAGGCGGTCAGTTCGGTTTCTGAAAACGGCTTCCAGTCTATGCTACCTTCGTTCTGTGGCATGTACTCGCCGGTAGGCGTTGCTTTTTCTGGATGTGTGCTGCGGATCTGATCCAAGTAAATTAACACCAGCACGAATGCGGGCATAAAAATAACTAGAGCGATAAGCCCCGCGATGATACGGACAGGAGTGGTGCGATGCAGCGCCGTCCACTTGCCGAGAATCCAGGCACTCATCCCTGCCAAGAGTAAAATGAAAAGCAAGGCCACCAATGCGTCGACGCCGGCTTGATGGCCCAGTACCCAGGCTAGCCAGATGGCCGTGGCTAAGAGCGGGAAGCCCATAAACTGTTTAAGGTGTTCCATCCATTCGCCAGGCTTGGGGAGGAAGCGCATCATTCCCGGAAAACCGGAAAGCAGGAGATACGGTGCCGCCATACCTAAACCCAAAAAGGTGAAAACGAGCATGGCATAATAGGCAGGCTGTGAAAAGGCATAGCCCATGGCCGAACCCATGAAGGGGGCCGTACAGGGTGTGGCGACCACGGTGGCCGTGACACCAGCGAAAAAAGAACCGGCATGACCACTTTGAGTTTTAGTGCTTCCAATCCGTGTAAAAATCATGCCGAGTTCGAAAACTCCGAATAGATTAAGGCTGAAGAAGAAGAACAACGCGCACAGTACAATGAGAAAGCCCGGCGATTGCAGCTGAAATCCCCATCCCAATTCTCGCCCGCCGCTTCTCAGTATCAAAAGCAGCCCAGCCAGAAACCAGAAGGATACCAGCACTCCAGCCGTAAAGGTGAGGCCATGAGAAAAGACTTTCCAGCGGGATTGACCAGCGCGTTTTACAAAGTCAAATATTTTAAGGGAAAGTACCGGAAGCACGCAAGGCATCAAGTTGAGAATGAGGCCGCCTAAAAAGGCCAGCCCCAGCATAAAGGTCAACCTTGTCCAGCCTGATTGCCTTTTATCCGAGTTTTGCGAATTATTCATGCCTGATGAAAGGGAAGGGCTAATGCTCAACTGCTTCGTATTGGACTGACCCGTTGGCGGAAGAGTGACGGATAATGCGTGTGGGCGTTCTTTACCGGTGTGGATGGGAAGGCAGATTTGTACAGCTTTTCCCTCTTCAGCTGAACCCCAACCGGTTTCCGAGACCAGTACGCCAATCAGGCTATCGAGGCCACCTGATTTGCCGGTCGCGTCAGGTTCCGGTGGAACCCGGTGAAGCTCCAGTGCATAGCCCCCCTGAATCGGGAAAAAATTTTGCTGGGCGGCATTTTCCATCCAATCCGGATTTTCTGGAAAAAACGATAATGCGCTGAGTGTGATGGAGCCGGAAGGTTTGGCGAGTATAAAAATGGCCGAGTCCACGGACATGGCAGTAAATTTCCACGCTGCATTTTTCACGGGCAAAGCAAGGCGCGCGTTCTGGAAAAGTGTGGCATTGGCTGAGTTCCCGGACGGGGATGGCGATTCAGATTGTGTTCCAGCGCCCAATGTGGGTAGGGTCAAAGTAAGGTCGGCATTGCCTGGCAAGCAAATGTCTTTGCAAACTATCCATTTCGCCTTGGCTTTAAGTTCGATTTTTCCGTCCACGGGCAACGTGCGGGGGGAGCTGATTTCCACCGGCAAGAGAACTTCATTATCATACCCAAAATTCATCAATGGCGGCACCATAATCCGCATCGGATAAGGCCAATTCAAATTCCCGGCGGCAAAACCTTTTGGCAATTGCCAGTCTAGGGAAACCGGAAGTCCTGCATCCCCAGGATTTTTCCAGTAAACGTGCCAGCCCGCTTCCATTTTAAGATGCAGTCCCACCCAGAAGCTTTTTCCGGCGGCTATGGCTCTGGGCTCCGCAATCAAGGAGGCCGTTAAATGTGAATGAGTGGCGGATGTTGAAGCATCGTCCATAGACAAGGCCGGGTTCGGTGCAGCCTGGGCTGGACTCAGAGCCAAAGGTATCCCAATCAGGCAAATGGCAAGGAATAGGGAAGTCAGTTTCAGATTTTGCACAGGCAGCCCACTTTTATCCAACATGGTTTTGTTCTCGATAATATACGCATCCAGCGCAGAAAAATGAATGAGAACCAAGGTTCGCGTTCCTATATTTCCAAAGCAAGGGGATTATGCATGCAATATGTTTGGATTGGAGTTGGAGGTGCACTGGGGTCGGTGCTTCGATTCATCTTGCAAAACTGGCTTCAATCCGGAACTTCCGGAGTCTTTCCAACAGGTACCCTGGCGGTTAACCTATTGGGTTCATCACTGGTAGGATTTATTTCTGGATTGTTTGAAACCCTGCCTGTTTCCATGAATCTTAGGCTCTTTTTAATGGTTGGACTATTGGGCGGTTTTACCACATTCTCCGCATACAGTCTTGGAAACCTCACACTCATCCGGGAAGGGCAGGGACGCATGGCCCTCTTATATATTGTAGCCAGTAATGCCTTCGGCATTCTGCTGGCCTTCGGTGGGTATTTCGCGGCGCGCCTTCTGCTGCGCGGCTTGAATGCCGGGCAGGTGGGCGGATGAAGCAAACGCTAAAGATCCTGTCCTGGAACGTAAACGGGTTTCGGGCCATTTATAAAAAGGGTTTTATGGAATGGATGCATCGCGATAAACCGGATATCCTTTGTCTCCAGGAAACCAAAGCTGAAATCGGCCAAATCCAAAAGGAATTGAAAGACGCCGGGGACTATCATACGGTATTCTGCTCCGCCCAAAAAAAGGGATATTCCGGCGTGGCGATATTCTCCAAGCAAAAGCCCCTGTCCGTAACCATGGGCTTCGGACATGAACGCTTTGACAGTGAAGGACGTACATTAATTGCGGAATTTCCAGGTTTCACTTTATGCAATGTCTATTTCCCTAACGGCAAATCCCGTCCGGAACGATTGCAATATAAAATGGATTTCTATGCTCATTTTCTGGCCTTTACTTCCGGCCTGCTCAAAAAAGGAAAATGCGTGATTGTGTGCGGCGACGTGAACACGGCTCATCATGAAATCGATCTTGCCCGGCCAAAAGCAAATATCGGAATATCCGGATTTTTGCCGGAAGAACGCGCTTGGATGGATACATTTCTAGCCAGTGGTTTCTACGACAGCTTTCGCCAGTTCAATAAACAGCCCGACCAATATTCCTGGTGGGATATGAAATCGGGAGCCCGGGAACGCAATGTAGGATGGCGCATAGATTATTTTCTGGTCAGCAATAATTTGCAGGCCAAGGTTAAATCCGGTTTCATTCTTCAGGATGTAATGGGTTCCGACCACTGTCCGGTAGGGATCGAAATCGATTCGCCATAATGCGGCAAAACTGTCGAAATCATTTACATTTTTTTGATGAAGCCCCTCGCATAGTATGATAAGGGTAAAATCAAGCCTAAATTTGCCTCCGACTTGATGAATCTGGGTCAGGGAGCAGCCTTTTACCAATTATCTTTTCAACTGCGAAAATAAGCAGACCTTGAACCCTAAGGAAGCCTATGGAAAGCAAGTTGGAACTTGAGAGTTGGGAACGGTTCCGTAAACTCGAAGTTGCTGTTCTTGAAAATCCTTTGGATGGAAATCAAGCCTTAGAGCTCGGTCGTCTCTATCTGGAAGCCAACTGTTACCAAGAAGCCGTAGCAGTTTTAGAAAGCCTCAAATCCAGAAATCCTGAAGCCGTTGAATTATTTACTTTGCTCGGCCTTTCCTATCTGAATAGCAATCGACCCGAACAAGCCTTGGAAAATTTTTTAGTCGCCATTCTACACACTCCCGATGACGCCTCACTCCACCGTTGCATGGGTGACGCCTTTTTCAAAACGGGACAATATTCACTGGTCGTGGAATCCTATCAGCTTTCCGCCAAATTAGAACCAGACAACCTACCTCCATTGAGGAAGATGGCCCACGCTTTTTTCGAAAAAGGCAAAGCTGAAGAAGCCATTCAAATCCTTAAAGAGGCGTTAAAGCATCATGCTTCCGTACCCGAACTTTGGAGCAGTCTGGGCTGGGCGCATATTCATCGGGGTGAATATTCATTGGCTATGGAACCCATAAAACAAGCGCTTGATTTGCAGCCCATGGATATTCAGTGCATAAAAAGTCATGCTTTGGCTGCTTTCGCCATGGGACAAAAAGATGCCAGCCTGCAATCCTATCTAAAAGCGCTTAGCCTCAATCCCCTGGATAGCGAAGTGCATTTTGGACTGGGGATATTATATGTGTCCTCTGGAAATCTTAAATGCGCCTACAAGCAATATGAGCTTCTGCAGGACAATAAATCACATCTGGCCGAAGACCTTTATGCCCGGATTCTCGAACGTAAAGAGCTTTTGGTAGCCTAAACTTAGCGCGGGTCTCTCTCGCCTTCCCCTTTTTTCAGTAGTTCCCCTTGGCGTATTCGACAAATTCAATAATTAAATGACGCGAATTAGGTGTTACAACAACTAAATGCGTATATTAAGCCCAACACTGCAAAAGGAGCTGGTTTATGAAAAGTTCACAATTCACTGCTTTGGGAAGACTTCTAATTTTGTTGTTTCTGGTCGGCAGCGTACAGGCCGCCGAGTATCAAATTGATAGTGCGCATAGCACAATATTATTCAAAGTAAAACATCTGGGAATCAGTACCGTTACCGGAAAATTTGAAAAATTCGGAGGGTCTTTTTCAGTCGATCCCGGTAATATTAAAGCCACTAAAGGCAATGCCAGTATTGACGTTGGCAGTATCAATACGTCCAATGCCAAGCGCGACGGGCATTTGAAGAGCAATGATTTCTTCGATGCGGAGCATTTTCCTGCCATTAAATTCCTTTCCAAGGAAGTCCGTGATATCAATGAAAAGGATTCGACTTGCACCCTCATTGGAGATTTGACCATGCGGGGTACTACCAAGGAAATCGCCTTACACGTTAAGGGTGGTGGAATCATGAACGATGGCTGGGGCAATGAACGCGCCGCGTTCACGGCCAGTGGCAGCATCAATCGAATGGAGTATGGCCTCAAATGGAATAAGCTGGTAGAAACGGGCGCATTGGTTGTAGCCCCTGAAGTCCAGCTTGTACTGGAGTTCGAAGGCGTGCGAAAATTGGAAGCTCCGAGTGCCGTACCCAGCAATGCCAAGCCTCCAGCCAAGCCAGCCAAACCCATAAAATAACAGCGGTTCGTTTCAAGATGGACCAATGGGGGGAAATAAGCTAGTATAGCCCTGAATCCATTGGAGCAATCTTGATCCTGTCCAAATCGAAAGTCATGCCGACACAGCAGCAATTTCCGCTTCCAGAGCGGCAAGAGATGATTTTGCTTTATGCCTTATCGGCCATGCAATTTACACATATCCTGGATTTTATGATTGTCATGCCTTTGGGCCCGCGACTTATGGATATTTTCAAGATTTCGCCTAGTCAGTTTGGGCTTATTGTGTCCACGTACACGTTCAGTGCCGGTTTTTTTGGATTAGTTGCCGCTTGGTTTTTGGATCGTTTTGATCGTAAGCAGGCGCTGTTGTGGTTGTATGCCGGTTTTGGACTGGGTACGGTTGCCTGCGCATTGGCACCGACTTTTCATTTTTTGGTGGCTGCGCGCTTTCTGGCGGGCGGTTTTGGAGGTGTGGCCTCAGCGGTGATATTGGCGGTTATTGGGGATGCGATTCCTCCCATGCGCCGTGGGGCCGCAATGGGTACAATCTTTTCTTCCTTTTCATTGGCGTCCGTTGCAGGAGTCCCGGCTGGTTTATTTCTGGCTAATCATCTAGGCTGGCACGCACCATTTTATTTGCTGGGCGGATTGAGCGTTGTCATTCTGATTTTGGCTGCAATGATATTGCCTTCCATGCGTGGCCATATGTCCCAGGGCAAAACCAAGCCATGGCTGGAGATGAAGAGAATCCTTTCCAAATCCAATCACTGGCGTGGCTTTGGACTCACGATTTTTATGACCATGGCAGGATTCATGCTTATTCCTTATATCAGCCCGTACTTGGTTTCCAATTGCGGGCTAACCAATGACCAATTGCCGCTTATTTATTTATGCGGTGGGGGTGCGACATTCTTTTCCATGCGCTGGTTGGGTCGTTTGGCAGATAGGATAGGTTTGCTGAAGATTTTTACCATCACTAGTCTTTTCGCTATCCTGCCTATTTTGGCACTTACAAATCTGCCTAAGGTGCCTTTATGGACAGCGCTTACCGTAACAACATGTTTCATGGTGCTTGCATCCGGACGATTTATTCCCGGAATGGCCATGGTGACAAATAGTGTAGAAGGGCGGTATCGCGGGGCCTTTATGAGCATCAATTCAGCTATGCAACAGTTTGCCTCTGGACTTGCTTCCGTTATTTCCGCCGCTATTATTGCACGAGGTACAGATGGCCATCTGCAACATTATTTCTGGATCGGCTTGCTGGGAACCTGCTCAATTCTTGTTAGCCTGTACTTGGCCAAAGACCTCAAACGAGCCTAGCGCTAGCAGAATAAACTAGTTCCATGGATCGGAATTTGAGTCGTATTTCTGTAGCACCCATGATGGAATGGACCGATAGGCATTTTCGGTTCTTTCTCCGTTTGCTTTCCAAGCGTGTCCACCTGTATACGGAAATGGTCACGACTGGGGCCATTCTGCACGGAAAGGCAGATCGGCTACTGGCTTTTGACGCAGCTGAGCATCCCGTTGCCTTGCAATTGGGCGGTGCCAATCCAGCCGAGTTGGCGGCCAGCGCCAAGGTGGGGCTGCAATTCGGCTATGATGAAATAAATCTCAATGTCGGTTGTCCCAGTGATCGAGTGCAGGGGGGACATTTCGGCGCCTGCCTGATGGCCGAACCCGATTTGGTGGCACGCTGTGTAGCTGCTATGAAGGATGCCGTTCACCTACCGGTTACCGTCAAGACCCGCATTGGAATCGATGACAAGGATTCATACCAAGAGTTGGCGCATTTCATCGGGACCGTTTCTGCAGCAGGGTGCAATACATTCATTGTTCATGCGCGTAAGGCTTGGCTGCATGGGTTAAGCCCTAAAGAAAACCGTACCATACCGCCCTTGCGCTATGATGTTGTCCTGCGGTTACAGGGGGATTTCCCCCAACTTCGGTTTGAACTGAATGGCGGCATCACAACCTTGGATCAGATGGAGGCGCATCTTAAGGATTTCGCGGGTGTCATGGTGGGCCGGGCAGCCTATGAAAATCCTTATCTACTGACGGCGGTAGACGGGCGTTTTTTTGGAGATCCCACCCCAATTTCAAGTCGAGCTGAGATTTTGGAAGCCTTTAAACCCTACGTAGCTGCCGAACTCAGTCGAGGTGTACGCCTGCATTCCATGACCCGGCACATTCTTGGACTTTTTCAAGGTGTGCGCGGTGGTAGGGCGTGGCGTCGGTACTTAAGCGAAAATGCGGGTTTACCGGGTGCAGGGCTGAATGTATTGGATCAAGCCTTGGCCGTCACGCAAGGCATGGCCGCTTCCGGCTGATTGTTGAAATCGGTTCAGCATTTTCTTTTTTGACCTCGCAAACTGGCTGAGAGTGAATACTTTTGAAACACTATGCCTATTTTTTCTAATGACCAATGCGACATGATCGAGAAATACTCGGAAGCCTTTCACGACTGGTTTAAAAAAAATCTGGTCGTCAAACTTCAGGCCCAAATCGGGTACAAGCTCCCAAGCGAAGTGGACAATATTTTGGTTAAGTTGTCCGAATTGGTGAAGTTCCTTAAAAAACGAAATGCCGGCGGAGCCATTAAAGAAGAGCATGCCGTGGCCGATGAGTACGCACCTTTAATCAAGCGCATTATCATCCATCAGCGGCGTATCGTTGCGTCCAAGTTGGAGGAGCCGCTTAGCAAAACCTTTCACCCTGAGCTAATCGGAAATCTGGAAAAAGAGTTGGAACCGGTACGGAAAATTATGGAGGCACCTTGGTTTCAAGAAGCGCAGGCTCTGCGTGTGCCGCATTTGACGGAATTCCTCTCCATTAAATTTGTTGAAGAAATGCACAATTCTTCCCTCACTTTGGAGAAGCGGGATTACGACGAAAAGTTTCATATTCTCCAGGCTCCTTCTTTGTTTGTCAAAGATCTAAGGTACTATCGGGAAAAATGCGAGCTGCGATCCAATGGTTTGATGGTGGCCTACCTGGACATCGATGATTTCAAATCATTCAATACGCGCCACGGTGAAACGAAAATCGACCGTGATTTGTTGCCGCGATTTATGGAGTTGATGGAGTCCCATTTGTATACGCATGGGCAAGGCTATCGCTACGGCGGTGACGAATATATTCTACTGCTTCCCAATTTTAGTCTATCCATGGGGGTAGGATTCATCAAGGAATTCCAGCAGAAACTGCGGATGATCAGTTATCGCGGTATCTCAGAAAAGACAAGCGTATCCATCGGCGCCTTATTTGTCCCCTCAGATTGTTTTTTAACTGAGCGGGAAGTGGAAGATCGCGCCAATCGCGCCAAGAATTTTGCAAAACAAAACGGGAAGAATTGCATTGCTACTTATAAAGGCACGTATTATAACGAATCCGAATTGGTGATCGTTAAATGATGTTCACTATCGCTATTCACACTTGAAAGGAAAGCTCATGTATTCTGTAGACCAATTTGTGCGCTCGTACCGCAAAGAAGCCGAAGTCAGTATTAATCTTTTCAACAAAATGCCGCCCGGGTGCCTGGATTATCGCCCAACCCTGGGTCAGCGCAATACCCTGGAGCTGCTGCGGTACCTAAGCTATGGCCCTTATAACGTAGTGCGACGGATTCTGGTGGGGGATTGGTCCCTTGGTATGCCGGCCAATGAGGCGACCAAGGACATGCCAGCATCTGATTTTCCGGTCCGAATGCGCTGGCAAGCGGATGAAGTTGAGCGTTTAGTGCGCGCGGTGCCCGTTGTCACGCTCACTGATGAAGAATTCACTTTCCCGTGGGGCGAGACGCTGAAAAAAGGTGAGGGCTTGATCAATTATCCATTGAAGTGGGTAACCGGGTATCGAATGCAATTATTCCTTTATTTGAAGGCCTCGGGGGCATCACATCTGACGACTTCCGATGCTTGGCGTCCCCCGGCAGTTTAAGCCTTTAGATTATAGTTTGATATGAATTCACCGGAACCTGGCCAACGCCGATATGTATGCATGTTATGCATGCATATTTACGACGAAGCGCTAGGGGATCCGGATTCAGGCATTGCTCCTGGCACTCTTTGGCAAGATGTTCCCGAGGATTGGTGCTGTCCCAAATGCGGGGCTGCCAAGGGTTATTTCGAGGAAGAGTCCAGGTTCACCTAAAGGCTCTCCGTTCCCATTAAACTTTAAAGTGCATGGTGCAAAAGGCATACCGCATTCAATTGCGAAGTATCAAATAGAAGCCACGAATTTGAACATGTAGTACCAATGATCTTTGTCTATAAGTATTGATTGAGGGGTTACGATTCGGGTGGTTTGCCGTCCCCGCAAATGGTCACTGGCAATTTGAGATTGAAGGGAAATGGCCTTCCCTAATTTCTTTTCAATAAATACCGACCATTTCCAATCGTCATTCTTCCAGTCACCAGCGTCATAGCTTAAAGTGGTTTTATCATAAATATAGTCGGGTAGTGGCATATGTGCTTCTGCTGCCGTGGCATAGCCATTTACATATTTAGATGGAAAATATTCTGCCTCGATATTCAGCATATTGAGAATGCCAAAGGTGGGGATATTCAATCCGGCCATCATAACCAATCGGTCCATTCGGTGCTCATAGAAAATGGGCTGGTTGATCATCCCCAAAAGAATGGATTCACCGTAAAGAAGAAAGTCGTCCTTTTTGAAATGACTTGAACCAATAAGTTGGCCGAAATCAATAGAAGCGTGGACCATAGGCACTACGGCCTTGAAAGTGAACGATTCCATTTTTGGGCGAGGAACAGATGTTGTGTCCCAGACCTTGAATAGGCTATCAACCGTGTTGGCAACGCTGGTCCAATATTTTTCACCTGATGTATCCTTCTTAATTTTGTTTGCCTTGGCTAGGGCTAAATAGTATTCGCTATTGAACGTCAAGTATTTCCCATTGTATTTGAAATAAGTGTTTTTCATAAAAGGGACAATGTTATAGGTCGTATCCCGGCCTTTTCCCAAAGGTGGGGTTGTTTTGCTAGGTGTAACCGGAATCAGGCGGCTCAACATAAGGCCGGCCCCAAAAGTGAAAGCATCCGATTTAAAATCCGCCAAATAGCTTAAGGAAAAATCCATGTAGGGATACGAGTCGCGTTCACTGGACAATAAAAGACTGTGTTCAAAATGATCGCCAAGGGTTTGTGTCCATTGCGTACCCAAAACTTTTGCCGACGCTGTATTAACCGTTCCCAGTGCATTACCCGTAATGATGTAAGTAGGATACGCGCCGGTTCGGAACAGATATTCACCGAGATTTTTGGATTTGCCGTATTTTACGTTGAAATACCCTGCTTTGGTTTGAAGCCTGGAGGTCGCAGAATCGCCG
The DNA here is from genome assembly GCA_043732185.1 of Fibrobacteria bacterium. Taxonomy (GTDB): domain Bacteria; phylum Fibrobacterota; class Fibrobacteria; order UBA11236; family UBA11236; genus Chersky-265. The sequence goes on along the minus strand of JAYTHY010000107.1, from coordinate 30,910 downwards.
AATCTGTATTGAAGGTAGGCCTTGGATAAAATTGCGTCGCCGTAAAAAACTTCAGAGGCAGACTGGGTGGAAATAGAGGGTATTGGATGCCAAAAGATACTGCCGGCCCCTAAATAGATATTCAAATTAGAGCCTTGGCTGGCCACCAAATCAAATATTCCGCCAAAGCGTTGTACCCACATATTGTCTATCGTATTCGTACCCAGCTCCAAACCTTTTTTGATTCTTCCAAATTCATAAAAAGTGGTAGCACCCTTTAATTGAATTTGTGCGTCTTCATTTGCATTCGCATTCGAAATTGCAGTTGAAAGGAACAAAAGTCCCGCCGAAAAAATCTTTAAAATCTTATGGTTCATTGGGTAATCTCATAATTTTGTTGCTCTGCGCGTAGTTTACTGAATGCTGATTAGTCGAGAGACGGGCGTTCCACCCAGACGGAATTTTAGGATCAAGAAGCCTGTCTTGTCCGGCGATTTAAAAACATATCCATTAAGGTCCGATTTTTGAAATGCAATCGATTGTCCGGCGACCGTATAAACTGAAAAATCCGAATGGGTATCCGTCAATGTCACACTATAAACTCCCTCGCTTAGCTTGCGCGAGGCGACCTTCAATTTACCGATTCTTTTTTCAATTAAGGTGACAGCAATGCAGGAGGAATCGGATACTTCGGCTGTTGGGTCATAATTTTTTGCCAAGTTATCCATGCACCCTCTTTTCCCAAATACATACGAGAGGGGCAGAGTTGCTGGCCAAACACCGTCCTTAAATTCTTGGCGGAGCGGATTTACTTTAAGCTCTCTTATGCGTAAATTCCGAAATGAGACCGGCGTCGGTTCATTGTGGTTTTGTAAAAGAATGCTTCCGAAGTGGATGTTGTAATAGTTTCCATTGTTTCCATCACCACTATATTTGCTGGCGTTGTATGCGGCAATGAATGCCGGCGACCCAATTTTATACTCCACCAATTTCAAGTCGTTTCCATAATGGACATAATTGCTATCAAAAGCAACCACGCGTACTTCGTTCCACTGACCGGCCGGTTTGTCCCAGGTATTGCGGACGGGGTCGTTGACCGGGAACATATCGTAGACAGCTCCGAATTTATGTAGAGGACTGTCGCAATCGGAATTTCCTGCGGCGCAAATTTGCATTTCCGGACCAGATCGTGCGTTTCCGTAGTTAGTGGCGATTTCCTGGTAACGAAAAAAAATGCCGCTATTGGAAGCGACCCCAGGGGCAATTTCAACCTTCATGTCAAAATTCTTATATGTTTTGTTTGACAAAATCGGCTCCCATGATCCGGAATGATTTTGGATACGCGGACCCAATGGAGCATTGGTTTCCACGGTCCAGTAGGTATTCACTCCAGTGGAGCGGTAGGCATGCCAATTATTCAAATCCTTGCCATTGAATAGCAGATCATAGCCTGCTTGAGACTCTTGTGGGCTTAGGGTATTGACTTGTGCGCAGATCGGGAAGATGGAAGCGCATAACATTGAGGCTAGGAAAGTGTGATACGGTTTGCTAATCATGATGGACTCCGAGCAGTGTTTAGGAAATCATTCGGTTCAAAGGTTGGATTGCCAGTATTGCCATGATTCTATTACAGCAGAAGCCTTTGGACAAACCTGGCGCCACCTACCTTACCGGATATGGTATAAATGCCGTTAGGCATAGTTGGTGTTGCTTGTACGATTAGGTTTCCAAATCCCTTGAAGGTAGTTATGCGCAAGCCTTGCAAGTTAAATAAGGACAGTTCAAAAGCAGTCTTATCGGGCAGTATCAACTGGTTGACTCCGTATACGGCATTAAATCTAACGGCGACTTTTTTTTGATTGGATTCTGGGCTACGCACTGGGCTGGTAACATCCACTCCCGGCCCAAATTTATTCAGGGTATAATATGTTCTATTTACCCATGGAGCGCCACCCGTGGCGGATTTGATGCCATCTGCCAGTTTTATGTACACCAGGTATTTTTCGATAAGTTTTGTAAACGTCAAGGTAGCCTTCATTTTATCTGCCGACAGATTTACTGAAATCACGGGCAAAGGCTGTGAGTCAATGGGTGGCCCCCCATAATTTAAGGTTGGGGTATAATGCCAAGTAGACACGGCGTAATTTGAGGCAATAGCAGCTGCCTCACCGGCAGGTTCAGTGAATTCAATTTCCAATGTTGTGGAGCCTTTTGATCGGACTGCTTTCATTTCAAAAACTGTTTTAGCGGTAGGCTTTATTTTTTGCAATCCAAAAAGCGTCCAGCTTTTTAGTGGACTGTCCCAAGCCCACCATCCACCCATGCTTCCCATTCCACCTAAATAGATCATGCCGTCGGGGCCGTATGCAATTTTTTCCATGCCAGATTCCAATCCGCCTGCAAAATCAAACACGCAGCCCTGATATTCTCCCCCAACTTTTTCTAGAAAGATTCTCGACAAACCGCCATAGGACACGTCTCCCATAATCATCTGACCCTTGTATGGGCCCTCTCTAAGGACCAATGGATTGCTGGGTGACCGGCACATATCTATTTGCGGGAGATAAATTGCCGGAGCGGCATCCGGAAGATTTTCCCATCCCGAAGGAATATTGGATCTGTATCCGTAGAATCGACCTTTCACAAGGTGGTTCAATTTACAGCTGGGCAACCAGTTTCCTTGGACGTCGGGAGAAAAAAATTCACCGTCTGGACCGATGTTTATTCCGTTTGGTTCGCGTAAACCCGCTGCGAGTACTTCCATCTTTTTGGTTTTAATGTCAATGACAATCCAAGTGCCTCGGTTAGGATTGAATACATTTCCATCTTTTTGCGAGGAAAGCAGGCCATAAATTTTACCCTGTTGTTCTACGAGCCCAAAGAAAAATTCATGTCGGCCCCGTGGTTTTTCGTCATGCCAAATAGTATCAAATTTGTCGGCAACACCATCTTTATCGGTATCGATTAACCGGGTGAGAGTGGTTCCTCCTGAAATATATATGGAATCATTAATGACAATCATTCCCAAAACGTCTTCGAGTTTTTTTGCGAAGACTTTGTAGGTCACATTCTGAGGATTATCCCCACCGGCCCCTTTCATGATATACACCATGCCGGAGTCCTGTCGAGTATGCACCAAGGACTGTACACCGTTCCAATGAGAAAAAACCAAATCACCATTTGAGAGCCAGCCAAATCCCGTGACCTGCGGTTTGAGCTCCGGAGGACGGAAATTTATCAGTTCAAAAGAGGGATGCATCGCTTTCAAAGGCGTATCGCCTGACACACATACAAAGGTGGACAAGATGGAAAGCAGGAGCAATTTTACCGCTAAAAATGTGTTTCGATTTTTCCCATTCATAGCCTGGCCTCGATTGAAAAGTAGTATGCAATCTCCGTTTCAAAGGTATTCATTCTTTTCCCGTAGAATGGGTGGTTTTCAGATGATTTGAAAATGTTTTGGCACAGCGTCAAGAGGGTGCGAATTGCAGGTAGGGCTGCAGTACTTTTATTTAGTGTAGAAGTAACAAAACCCACTCTGGCGGAAAAGTTCAATTTTCGGTACGAACTGTAGACCCAGTGTTAAAATTCCAACGTTATTGAACCCGCAATTTCGCCGCGTCGAGTTGTAATTTGCGGAACTAAAGCCTGGCGCATTACTTTTAAAGTGTTTGCTGAAATGAATCCAGCTCGGAACAGGGCTTCGGTGAATACTGGCCAACGCGGGAGTGATGCGCCATCCGTTACCTTGAGGGCGAAACCCAATCCTAAGGCCGGTAGGGCTGCGCAAAAAATGCCATGTACGCCGCCTTTTGTGACAATCTCTCCTGATTCGGAATACAGTCGTAAATCAGGTTCACCGGTATGTCCACCTGGATAGGCATGCATGCTGTGCAGGATACGTTGGGATGCGCTGGAATTGGTGGCAGATTTGGCCAAACGGGCAAATCCCAAAGCCATATTATAAAGGGGTAGAGAATAGGTCGGTGCGGAGCACCCGTCCAGGGCGCTGTGAAGTTCTTCTGCTTCGAGTCCGCAATGGTCGCAAATCGAATTTCGAATGTGTTGTTGCCAAGGGTGCTCTGGATCCAGATACTGGCCTACGGGTAAACCCAGATGCCGGCATCCGGTTAGCATGCCTGCATGTTTACCTGAGCACATATCCGCCAAACCGTCTCCGCAAGCCAGTGCATCTTTGGTCAAGCTACATTTGGCCAAAATGCCGTCCACTTGGGCGATTTGTTCAGGCCCGCCGGCATGGGAACCGCATATAATTGCCACCTCTTGGTCGGTCAATCCAAAGGCTGTAGCGGCACCAGTGGTTAGCACTGGCAAGGCTTGCAGGGGCTTACCTGAGGATCGGAGAAAGGCGCGCATTTCTACATCGCCCAAGGACCAAAGAATGTCACCTCGGGCATCTACCAGGCAGGCCGAACCGGTGTGCATGATATCCGATTCCAGGCCACGGGTTACAGTAATCAAACGCGCGGCGCCTTTTCCCCAGGCTGAGGTTTCATCATTATATGGCATATTTTATTTTATCGTGACCCTTCATACAAACCCGGGCCGCTGGTTTATTCCAAATGTGCTTTATGCCCTTTAGAATCGACATAGAACCAGGTTTCACCGATGCGAACTCTTGCGAGGCCTTTATAGAAATTGTAGGCTTCGTCGAATTGCGGTTTGATGGCCATGACTCCGACGTTATCGAGATAACCCCATTTTGCTCCCACCCGGACAACCGCCAGATTTTCCGCGAACCAAGATACATACTCAAATTGCGGACGGATCATATACTTGCCTGTTTTATCGATAAACCCCCAATGTCCTCCTACTACTCCACCAATGCGACTTTGTTTCCCACCCATATTGATGCGGGCAAAGCCTTCCGCAAAGGGATAGGCAAAATCAAAGGCCGGTTTAATGACAAAGCTTCCGGTGCGGTCAATATATCCCCATTTGGTTGTTAGGCCAAACCAAGCAGGAACCCTTACTGCTGCAAGGTCTTCATTGAATGAGCCCGCCATTAAGAATCGGGCTGGAATAGCAAAAGCTCCTTGCGGATCGATATATCCCCAGCGAACCCGTTTATCGGTCGTTTCAATTTTTACAGCCGCCATCCCATGGTAAAAATGTCCCGCTTCTTCGAATTGGGCGGGAATGCAAAATAAGTAAGAGCGATCCACATATCCCCAGCGACCATCTACCAAGGTCCTGGCGCGTCCTTCGGAAAACAGCAAGTTGTCTCTGTGACCTTCAGGGATAAGCATGACGCCGTTGGAATCCAGATGCCGCCATTCTCCACCCATGAATTTCACTCTGGTTATTCCATGCGTATAATCCTCAGCCTCATCGTATTGAGGTTTGACGATGAATTGGCCTTCTTTGTCGATGAAACCAAATTTTCCATGCGGGTATCGGCCCACTAGGACTCGGGCGCGATCTTCTTTAAATCGGAACGCCTTGTCGAAGCTTGGTGAAATCCGAATGCGGCCTTCAATATCGAGATAACCCCACGGCGCCAGTTGTGTGGACTTATATGCTGCGAGACCTTCGGAAAAAGAATCCAGATCGTTATGGCCTTTTGATGCTTTTACCACGCCTTGTTTATCGACATGCGCCCACTGACCATCCACCAAACGAATACGTGCGAATCCTTCCCGAAATCCATCGGCGTGAGCGTATTGTGGTTCGATGGTAACCTTACCGGTACGGTCGAGAAATCCAGCTTTCCCGTCCATCCACATTACCGCCAAGCCCTCGGAAAATTCACCTACTTTTTCAAATTGAGACGCAATGATTAGCTCACCGGATTTATCGATATAACCCCAACGGCCTCGTTGACCGGACTCTGTTGCACCCGCAACGGTTTTTACAGCTGCCAAGTCCTCGGAAAAATCCATCGCCTCCGCAAACCGAGGCGTGATGGCCATTTCTCCATTTTCGTTTAAGTAGCCCCAGGCCTTGGTCCCTGGGCCGAGCACGGCCACGGCTGCCAGTCCTTGTGCATAGCGGGAAGCCAAATCATACTGCGGAGTAATGACGGGATGGTTATGCTCGTCGCAAAAGCCCCATTTCCCTTCTTTTTTGAATGGCCTTAACATCCTAAAGTTTTGGCGAGATGATACGGATTTTTCCGATTCCGGTGCGGATAATCCGAGGCTTTATGAGGACATTCGGCATACTGGGCCTGGACGTTGCTACCGACCGCAAACATTCGTACTGGAGGTGATAAAGAAAATCAGACACCAGTTGCCCTTGTTCAAAGGCCAATGTTTCCAGCCGCTTGCCTGCTTTGACGGCTTCTGGAGGGTTCTTTTCCAGGTTGATGAATACGTGGGAAAACCGATCGTTGATTTCCTGTTGCTGAGTCCACATGCTCTTGATACTGGGATTAAACTTGGCCAGCATGGTGTCATATTCTTCAAGTTTAGCGAGCCAAAGCGTGTTGCGCGGGTCCACATATAATTTGCGCATACGATTCAGTTCAAATTGATCCTGCGCGGATTCAGAAAGGTAGGCGGGTAATAGTTCGGTATTCCAAAGGGCAAATTCACCTGCTACCATGGTCAGCCATTCCCTATAAGCGGTAAGTGGAATTGAGATTTCCTGTCGAGCCTGGTCCAGGATTTTGGACTTGAACAATCTTCGGGCAAAAAAGTAAGTCACAAAGAGTGTTGCCATTCCTCCAACCAGGCATCCAAATAAAGCACCAACTGCCGCAGAAAGGAAAAAAACTCTTTCCCCCGTTCCAGTTAGGACGCTCAAGTCATGCACGAATGTCATACTCCGATTATTCTACCTAATCCTTGGCAGGGGAAACCAGTTATTTATAGCTGGAAGGGCGTTGGTTTTGGCTGTTTTTGTTTCATTTTATCCCACTATCAAATTATAGCCCATCCCCTCCTGTGATAATTTGGGGAGCTGAATGATGAAAACGGTTCCTTGGCCTTCTTGGCTTTCCACTTCAATGCTGCCTTTATGCTCCTTGATTAGGCCATAGCTGATGGACAGGCCAAGACCAGTGCCTTTGGTTTTGGTGGTATAAAACGGTTCGAATATCCGCTGCAAATGTTCCTGGGGAATACCCATTCCGGTATCTCGGACTAAGGTCTCTACTTTGTCACCATTTTGTCTTGTGTCGATGGAGAGTTTACGTGGTTCTCTTTCCATCGCGTGCACGGCATTTATCATCAGGTTCATGAAAACCTGTTTGAGTTGATTTTTGTTTCCCAGCACCAAATGGTTTTCCAATGCCAAATTCAAATTAACGTTCACATGGCTGGAAATGAATTGATGGTGCAATAAGGCCACGACTTCTTTCACGGTATCATTGACGGAAACCATGGTAAAGGCGGTTTCTTTCGAGCCCTGGCGGGAAAAGTCGAGTAAATTCCGGACGATATCCCGTATTCTCAGAATCTCCTCGGTAACCAGATTGAGTTCATCCTTCACCTTATCTCTGGTTGCAACGGACAGGTCTTCTATGCTTTTGTCCTCTTGGGACATCAATTGGATCATCTGAATGCGGCCAAGCATAATTTGTAAGGGATTGTTGATTTCATGGGCGACACCGCCTGCGAGTTGGCCCAGGGCCGCCATTTTTCCGGTATTTACCAACTGCCATTGTAAGGCGGTGAGGTTTCGGTTGGCTGTGAGTAGCGAGTCGTACAGATCAATGTTTTCAGCCATCATTCGGGCCTGGGACGCGGCGGCCAACAATAAATTATGGAGCAATGGGAGCCGTTGCAAGTCCTCTTCATTCAGTACAATAAACAAATAGGCCGATTGTCCCTCTGGTGGCGACAGGGATAAAAGTGCTAAGCCAAAACATCCGAATGCTTTGGCAACTTGCGGGTAGGTAGAATGGAAATACTCGCCGATTTCCATGTGCGCCATTTCTTTATCCGCAAGACGAAAAAGTTTCCGGGGTTCGGCATGTTGCAGAAAAGGCGCTTCATTCAGGTCTGGAAGGGGAACAGGATTTTCAGATACTTCCTTATCGCCCAGGATCAAGTAACCGTGATTGAGCTTCAACTCTTGGAGGAGGAATCTATGGAATTCTTTGAGGAAGGTAGCCAGTCCACCCTGGTGCAAGGCTTGACTCTTTAGGCCATTGATTGAGCTTAAAAGTTTAAGTTCATTGATCTGCTGTTCCATGCTTTGACGGTGTAGGCAATTTAAAATGGCGATAGAGGCATGGCTCGAAAGCACCCAAATGAGTTTGGATGTATCCGATGTAAGCTCTTCCTGTTTTATTGTGCAAGCGATCCAAATAAATCCGTAATTTTTGTCATTGTCGTTTAAGGGAATAACGGCAAAATCACCTTGGGATCCTGGGCCAGTGGTGCTTTCCTCGAAGCTGGGAATCAAACAGACTCGACGTTCATTTAAAATCCAGCGAATTATGCCTTCTTCGAAATGTTGCATCAAAATTTGCCTAAGGGCAGGAGTAAAATTGCTGGTTAATATGGGGGCGCTTGCGATGGATATTTCCAATGAGCTATTTCCCGTTCCGCCTACGAATACAGCGCATCCACGGGACGGAATTATTTCGCTGAGTAAAAAAAGGAGATGGTGCAGAATATCCTTAAGATCTTGGGAGCTGGAGATGACCCGGCATAGGTCGAGGATTTTTTGAAGTTCGAACAGGGACGATTTGTACTGATCTTTTTCCAATTGGACTTCAGCCAGGCTGGCCTTGAGGTGCGCTAAATCTTTTTCCGGGCGGGTCAATTTGCCTCTATCATGAAACTGCTGGCTTTGTCGTATTCCGCATACAAACCAGATTGGAAGGCTTCCAGGGTTTCCGGGCTCAGGGACAAGTTTTTCCTGGCCATTTCCAGGACGGACTCGGATATTTTTTCGACACTGCGCGAACCGCTTTGTCCCAAATTACACTTGGTTGCCAGATAGTCCGAAAGATAAACGAGTAAGGGCAGTTCAGGAGCGCGAGGGCAAAGCTCAGGATGCATGTGGTACCGGATAGCTTCGACTAGAATAATAGGCAGGTTCCAACGTTCGGCCAGCCAGGAGCCGACTTCAGCATGGGTGACACCCAATACGGTCATCTCCGCCTCTTCAGTGGAAATGCCGTCGTCAAAAATCATGGATTGAATTTTTGCGAACTCAGTCGGCAAATATTGGTTCAATACCACTTTGCCAATATCATGCAACAAGCCTGCTACAAAGGCTTCACCCGCCAAGCGATAGCACGTTTCGCGTGCGAGCATACGGGTTGCGGCCCCTACGGCAATGGAATGCTGCCAAAAAAGAGTGCTGTCAAAATGTCTGCCGTTCTCTCCTTTAAAAGTATTGAGCACGGAAAGACTCAAGGCCATTTCTTTTACGTTTTCAAATCCTAAAACCACCAGAGCCAGCTTTACCGTGGCTATTTGACGAGGGAAGGCATAGAAAGACGAGTTCGCCATTTTCAAAATTTTGGCGGTTAACACCTGATCGCGCATGACTAAGTTGGAAAGGGAGCTTGCCGACGTTTTTGGATTGTCCACCAATTCCAGCATTTTTGCGATGACGGTTGGCAAGGTCGGCAGCGAGATGATGGAGTCGGTGATCCGACGGATGCGTTTGGTCTGATCTTGAGACATGGATCCGGTATTCGCTAAATTTTCATGGGAGTGGAGTGAGCAGATCCGGGAATGCCGGCTTTAGGCATTGATTTTTTGGATGAGTTTAGCTTTGAGTTTAAGCATGGCTTTGGAATGGATTTGGGAAACTCGCGATTCTGTCAGGTTTAATACTTCACCGATTTCCTTCAATGTCAATTCTTCATAATGATAGAGCGCCACCACTAATTTTTCTTTTTCCGGTAGTTGGGCGATGGTTTCTTTCAGAATCCTTTTTACTTCTTGGTATCCAAGCTCCTTCAAGGGATTCGTACCTTGTGGATCTTCAATGGTGTCTATAAGGCTTAAGGATTTGTGTTCGTCGCCACGCTCGGGGAGCGCTTCTTCCAAGGAAAGGATAGTGGCAGGAGCGACGTCGCTGAGCATTTCTTCAAATTCAGTTGGAGATAAGTTGAGATGACTTGCCACCTCATCGTCATAGGGCATCCGGCCTAATTGGTTTTCCAATTTGGCATAGGTCTTTTGCAGAAGCCTGGATTTTTGACGAACGGAACGGGGAACCCAATCAAGAGCGCGAAGTTCATCTAGGATGGCGCCGCGAATCTTATGGGTAGCAAAAGTCTCGAATTTTAATCCGCGTTCCGGCTCGAAAAGTTCAACCGCTTTGATCAATCCCATGATGCCGGCACCCACTAGGTCGTCGTATTCAACGGAAGCGGGGAGATTCATACCCACGCGCTGGGCGATGTACTTAACCAGTCCGGCGTATTCCACCAGCAATTTATCTTTGCAAGCCTTACTGCCGGTGGCCTTGAATTCCGACCAGAGCACTTCCATGTTCGCTAGGGCCACTTGACAATCCCATCTGCGCACATCGACGCGCTATTATATGATGGAATCATGCCGGTGCCTTCGTCCGTTTCAGCACGCGGTTGCCTTCATCATCCACTTCCATGGAATCTGGTTTGAGAAAATGATAAACAAATCCGCCGTCTTCCCTTGAGGCTCTGGCTTCCAAGGCTGAAGAGGCAATGGATTTCACCAAGGTATCCATTAAAATGAGAATAAATATCCAGCCGAACACCCATGTCAGAAAGCCTTTGACGAGTGCGAATGTCAACGTAGCGCCATTTATTTCCGGTGCCAGCAAAAGCGAAAACGTGAAAACGGCCAATACTAAAGTGACCAAGACAGCCTTGGTAATCGCTTTGGCTATCGACAGGGCATCCATTAAAGCACCTCCAATTTCTCGTACAGCTTAATTATTGACCCTGAATGAGGAATTTGACAAGGGTTTGTCATCATACCTACTAGACGGTTGTGGGGGAATCTACTTTTAGGGGTGATCTTTCGGCTATTTTTGCGAAAATTCATGATTTCTAAGCATTCCTACTTACCGGCCGGTGGGTGCAATATGACCGGTTTTCAGCGTCTCCATGATGGTAGTGGCTAGGCTGTTGGGTTTTGCCAAAAGAATATGGTCCGGAATGATTTGTCCATTGCAGAGATAGGAAAGGGGTGCTTCCGCACGTCGAGCCAAATTATACAAGCAACCGAGGGTGATGCATTCGTCGAGCTTGGTGAAAATAAGGCTTGTTGCTCCCAAATCACGGTAGAGTCCATATTGGTGTCGCAGTTCACGCATTCGGGTGGGACCGCTCAATACGAGATGCACTTCGTCCGGGTGCAGGCAGCGCAATAGGCTCTGTAATTCGCGCCACATTTCCAAATGCGTGTGACTGCGACCTGCAGTGTCCACCAGAATAAGATCTCGGTCCGCGAATTCACGTTGTGCTTGAATAACATCTGCGGGAGAAAAAACCGGTCGTACGGGAATATTCGCCGTTCTGCCAAAGAGCTCCAGTTGTTCATTGGCACCCATGCGAAAACTATCCGCCGAAATAATTCCGACTTTTTTGCCTTGCTGCATTTTCGCCAATGCAGCAAGTTTGGCCAAGGTGGTGGTTTTGCCCACACCGGTAGGGCCGACCAAGGCTACGGTGGTTGGTCGTCCCGGCTGCAAATGGATGCCTCCCGTGACGCGCAGCCGCTCTGCCATGCACTTTGTAATGTTTTCCATTTCGAGAGCTTCTCGGTCGGTTGCACCAAAGGCCGGGTTTGCCATGCGCCCCTGATTGGCAAGGGCTGAAGCGTGCAGTAGCTCGTCGACCAATTCCAGTTCAATTTCCATTTCCAAAAGGGAAGCTTTAAGGTTTTGGTTATCAATGTGGGAGGAAAGCGCTAGAATGGATTCAGGCTGGTTTCGCGATTTGGATAGTGCCGCTTTTGAGGCCGTCAACGCTGTGGCAGATTCCATCATGGCCTTGATCTCGGCTTTTAGATCCTTCATTTCCTGAGCGGGAGTGTTTACACTGTCTTTCATCTCGCGTATCTCGCTACGCAATAATTCTATCAAACTGCCGGAACTGTTTGGCGGGTAGGACACGGGCCCTTGAGTCGATGGGCTGCGCGTATTTTTTGGATTTCCCTCTTCATCTACGCGGCGCAGGGAGCCTTTCCAATCGTATACGCCTGGTGTGGCTTGAGTCTTGGAAGCCAGCGTTTCTTCTTGCCCAGCTGTAATCTCAAAGCAGGATTGCATTTTGCTGCCGACTTTACGGGTGGCGCGGCGTGATTTGAGGATAACTGCATCTGGACCCATTTCGTCTTTCACCAGGGAAAGGGCTTCCTGCATGGTATCAGCTTGGTAGGTTTTCATTTTCATTGGGCACCACTTTCATTTTCATTAAGTACAACGGTTCCGGTCGCTTTGACATTGACGCCATGCGCGATTTCGCTATAAGAGAGAAGGGTTAGATTGGGGAAGGAGCCTTCCAGGATTTTGCGCAACTGATATCGAATACCCGGTGAGCAAAGCAGCACCGGCTGCATGTTCTGGGCCACCATGCGTTCGACTAGGGCGGAAAGCCTACCCACTATGCGTCCGACCAATTCCGGCCTGATGACTAGCCGGGGGCCACGTTCCGTATTTTGAACCGAAGCTTCCAATAATTGCTCCAGCTTAGGTTCCAAACTGATCACGTGGATGCAGCCAGTGCTGTCCTTATAGACTTTACAGATTTGACGCGAGAGCGATTGGCGGCACTGTTCCGTCAAATAGGCCTCTGATTTAGAGAGCTTGGCACCATTGGCCAGCGCCTCCAATAACGATCCCATATCGCGAATGGAAATTTTTTCATTCAGCAAGTTAATCAACACCTTTTGGATTTCGCCCACACCCAAAAGTCCCGGAACCAGCTCCTCGACTACCGTGGAGTTGGAAGCCTTCATATTGTCAATCAAGGCTTTCACATCCTGGCGGGTAAGGATTTCACCGGCATGATTGCGAATGAGTTCGGTTAAATGGGTGGCGATGACAGCGGGCAGCTCCACTACGGTGTAACCGGCAATATCTGCGGCTTCCTTTTGGGAATGTGTTATCCAAATCGCCGGGAGCCCAAAGGCAGGTTCGACCGTAGGGATGCCCTGGATTTTCTGGCTTGTGCCTCCAGGGTCCATGGCCAGGAAGCATCCGGTCATGAGTTCGCCCTGGCCCACTTCAATGCCCTTGATTTTTACGACGTATTGATTGGCCTTGAGTTGGATGTTGTCTCTGATACGAATAGGCGGAACAATCAGACCAATCTCTGTGGCGCATTGGCGACGCAACATGGTGATGCGTTCCAGAAGGTCACCGCCTTGATTAACATCCACAAGAGAAATCAGACCATAACCGATTTCCAATTCCATTTGATCGACTTGAAGATAAGACTCGATTTTGTCTGGATTGGCGGTTTCTTCCTTCTCGGTTTTTTGCGCAGCCTCCTGGTCGGCAATGGCAACCTTCTTGGCGGCCTTGCCTCGCTTGACGGCCAAGCCCAATGAGCCCACGGCTATGGCAAGTAATAAAAAAGGAATGGTGGGCATACCGGGAATAAGCGCCGTTACGCACATGAATCCGGAGGCGGTAAAAAGGGATTTGGTATTCTGGGTCAGTTGTGCCATTACTTCGTCGCCGAGGTTTTGCTTGGACGCGGCGCGCGCCACGATGATGCCAGATGCAGTGGAAATCATAAGCGCAGGCATTTGGGTGACAAGACCATCACCGATGGTCAGAAGCGTGAACCTTTTTAGGGAATCTTGAAAGGACATATCCAGCATGGTCATGCCGACAATAAACCCGCCTATGATGTTGATAACGGTAATAATGATGCCGGCCACGGCGTCGCCTCGTACGAATTTGCTGGCGCCGTCCATGGCCCCGTAGAAATCTGCTTCTCGTCCGATATTTCTGCGCCGGTCTTTGGCCTCGCTTTCAGAAATGATGCCGGCATTCAAATCGGCATCGACGGCCATTTGCTTACCGGGCATGGCATCCAAAGTGAAGCGGGCCGCCACTTCTGCAATGCGTCCGGCGCCTTTGGTGATGACAACGAACTGGATGATAACGAGGATGATGAAAATAATTGAGCCAACCACCATGTTGCCTTTGGTGACAAAGGTGCCAAAGGTATGAATAACGCTGCCGGCTTCGCCTTCAGTTAAAATAAGGCGAGTGGTGGCTACGTTCAAACCCAGTCGAAACAGTGTGATGATCAGCAGCATTCCTGGGAAAACGGAGAAATCAAGCACGTTTTCAATATAGAGGGAGATAAGCATTATGATGATGGCAAGCGAGATCATCAGGGTCAGGAAAATATCCAGCAAAAAGGGCGGAAGCGGGATGATCATCATGGCGATGACGCCAATGAGGACAAACGCTATCATCAGGTCCTTATTTTGAACCAGTGAACCGCCAATTTTCTTCGATTGGGCCAGTGCCGCCATGATTAAAGTTCTTTCTGCAAACAGCCGATACTTATAAGATAAGGTTGCTGGAAAGCTTAAAGCAAACACTGGGCCGTTTCAATAAAGCCTTAGGATTTGAGGTTTTTATTACTGGGTGAAACCGAAAAGCGGGGAATAAAGCTTTACGTAATCCTTAATCCGGTTTGTTTTGGGCGTTATCGGAGAAATGAAGGGACGGAGTCCTAGAGTGCAGTCTGACCCTTTAGGCTGTAAACGTAGGCCAAAATTTCCGCAACAGCGGCAAAGAATTCCTGAGGGATTTCTTCTCCCACTTCAGCAACATCAAAAAGGCTACGTGCCAACGGTTTATCCTCAACAATGGGAATTCCATTTTTTTTTGCAACATCCCTAATTCTTTCCGCGTTGAGTCGCTTGCCTTTGGCTACGACTACGGGCGCAACATCTACCCCTTGTTCATAGCGCACTGCTATAGCTAGAAACGTGGGATTGGTGATGACCACAGTAGCCTTGGGAAGCTCTTTCATCATCAGGTTGCGGTGCATTTGCAGGCGCATAGCTTTTATCTTGCCCTTGATGGCAGGGTCGCCTTCCGATTGTCGCGATTCGTCTTTGATTTCCTGTTTGGACATTTTCAGTTCATTGTAAAGTTTTCTTTTCTGGTAGATCAAATCGGCAATGCCTAAAATCAAAAGAAGTATTGTGGACTTGATGATAACTTCGAGGCTGATGGAAAAGAGTAAATGACAGAATTGACCCAGACTCATATCGGCAAGCTCCAGGTACTCTGCATAATGTTTGGCAAATACTTGATAGGCCATAAGGCCTACTATGATCATCTTTAGAATGTTTTTTCCGATTTCAACAAAGGAGGCTGGTGAGAGCAGTTTGCTTAGGCCACCCATACTGAAAATTTTTCCAAAATGAGGGCCCAACGGCTCCAAAGACCAAAGCCAACCAATCTGAGCGAAACTGGCGCTGAGAGAGATCAGAGTAATTCCACCTGCGACGGGGGCTAAAGTCCAAAGCAAGCCAAGGAACCCTTCATGGGCCAAACCTTGCCAGTCTTGGGGAACGGTTTCAAATGCACCGATGGCGCGGAAACTTTCGATCATGGTGCCCCGCATGGTATTTACAAGGCGATCGGAGAAGATCCACACCAACAACGTTCCGGCTAATAAGCTCAGCGCAGAATTAAAATCAGCGCTCTTTGCCACCATGCCTTTTTGGCGGGCGTCCTGAAGCTTTTTACTGGTAGGCGCTTCGGTTTTATCTACGTCATCAGCCATGTCAGGTTCCCATAACTCGCATCAAAGCTATCCAATAGCCATGCAGGTTTTCCTGCTCCTTGAGGAAAGCCTGTAACATGAGGGGAAGGGCGAAAACAGTTGTCATGGTACCCAGGGCAATTTTCATGGGCATTCCGACCAACCAGACATTCATCTGGGGCATAATACGGGCGATGATCGCCAAACCAATACTGGAAACAAAAAGTGTAGAGACTACCGGTGCAGCAACTTTAAGTCCGAGTAAAAAGGCATCCGCAGACATACGTCCAAAAATGGCAACCATGTCTCCGGAAGCGGCTTTGGCTGCTGCCAAGGGAATGATCTGAAAGGACTCGGCAATGGCGCGCAAATAAAAGACATAACCACCTGTGCAAAGCAGAATCAAAATAAATAGAATAAAAAGCAAATGCCCAATCGGCGTGTCTTCTTCCATCGCAATCGGGTTCATGATTTGCATCATGTTGAATCCGGATTCCGCATCGATCCAACTGCCTGCCAAACGTAGGCCCGCAAATATAAATGTACTGGCAAATCCCATAACGGCCCCAATATATATCTCCCGGAGGGCCAAAAACATATAGGCAGGCACGCTGGAGGGGATTTGCACGGTGGTGGCAGGAAGGGTTGGAAAAAGTATAATGCTGAGGAAAAAAGATAGGCCCGCCTTGAATCGCATGGGTACTTCATCCGTCAGAATGATGGGAAGCAAAAATACCATGACGCTGACACGCACCAGTACCAGCAACCAAAGCTCTACTTGCACCACCGTGAACTGTTCCAGCGAGGGAATGCCAGCAAATGGGTAAGTGGAAGGAATTGCGTTCAGCATGATCGCCTGGAAATGGACTTACCCTTACCTTAACATGGAGGGAATCGATTCCAAAAGCTCCACGAAAAACCCTTTAAAGAGTTGGAGCATCCAGGGAAGAAAAACCAGCAGGGCAATACCCATGGCCACCAGTTTGGGAATAAAAGTCAATGTCATTTCAGATATTTGCGTGGCGGCTTGAAAAATACTGACTGCCAAACCTACGATGAGGGAAAGTGCGAGCATCGGACCACTTAGAATCAGCACCATCATCAGTGTCTTCCGTCCTAAATCTATAATCATCATTTCGTTCATATTGCGTTCTCCGCTTAGCGAAAGCTTAGGACAAGTTGTTGGATGACAAGATTCCATCCGTCGACGAGCACAAACAGAATCAACTTGAAAGGCGTGGAGATCATCACCGGAGGCAGCATCATCATGCCCATGGACATGAGCACGGAGGAAACCACCATATCGATGACCAGAAAGGGAATATAAATGAGGAATCCGATAATGAAGGACGCTCTGAGTTCGCTGATGCAAAAAGCCGGAATCAAAGTGATATTGCTCAAATCATCTACGTTTTTCGGGGTAGGAGAACGGCTGATGCGCACCATCAACGCCAGGTCCTTTTCATTGACTTGCTTAAGCATGAATTCCCGCATTGGGGCCATGCCTTTTTCAATTGCTTCTTGGTAATTGATTTTCTCCGTTAGGTAGGGCTGGAGCGCATCGTCGTTCACTTTTTTAAAAGTTGGCCCCATGATAAAAAAAGTCAGGAAAAGCGAGAGGCCCATGAGCATCTGGTTTGGAGGCGCGTTTTGCGTTCCCAAAGCCTGCTTTAAAAATGTCAAGACCACGACAATCCGGGTGAAGCAAGTCATCATGATTAAAATGGAAGGCGCAAGGCTCAATACCGTGAGCATGGCAACCAATTGCAGTGTTACTGCAACATCTTTAGGGCCTTGGGCCTTGTCAAAGCCCATGGTAATCTTGGGTAGAATTTGCGCATCCGCAAGTTGGGGTAAGGCTACCGCAGCAATAAGCAGGAGTGCCGGCCATGCCGATGTATTCGAACAGGGGCGATTTGCGCAAAGCGTTTTCATTACTGAACCTCGTCCAACAAATCGGATACGCGCTTGGGCTTCTTGAATCGGTCGAGCAGTTTGTTCAGATTATCAGAAAATGCTGCGGCGTTGCTTTCCCGTGCATAAGCCTGTCGCACTTCGGAAGCTGGTTCTTTTAATACGGTAAGCAAAGAAATTCCCTGCGGAGTCACGCCTAAAACGCCGACCTCCTCATTGATGCGCAGAGCCACCACGCGTTGATTGGTTCCCAAATGGCACGTTTCCAATACTTCAAAGAAGTTTCCGCCGGTCTTGCCCGGTTTGGCGAGCATGCGTCCTTGGAGCCTTTTGAGCACTCGAATGGTGACTACAGCCAAGAGAAGAACAAATATCAACCCGGCCAGAATCTGAAAGGCCAATGAAACAACACTTCTTGGTTCCGGGGACGACAGCGATTTGTTGTCTGCTGTCTTGCTTCTGCTTCCTGCACTCTGGGCGTGCAGATCAGCATTTTCGCCTTCCATTTCCTTTTGCAGCTTTCGGAATTTGTCCTCTACGAGAGGGCTTTTTTCGGCTGCAGGTAGGGAAGCGGATATTTCTGATTGAGGATCCGCGGGCGTTACGGGTGCGCCCGCCATAAGTGAGGGGGGGGAGAGGAGGCAGGCCGCCACCAAGCATCCCATGGAGACGAACTTCCGGATCATTTTTGCCTTTTGAGTATGAGCATGAGTATGCGTATATGTAACGCCTATTTAAGTTGCTTAATGCGTTCTTCAGGTGAAATTAAAGTAAGGATGCGAATGCCAAAATACTCATCCACAACTACGACCTCACCCTTGGCAACCACCTTATCGTTGACCAGCAAGTCTACCGGCTCACCGGCCAGGCGATCCAATTCAATAATCGATCCAGGACCTAATTCCAGGATTTTTCTGATGCTCAGGCGTGTGCGACCCAGTTCGATAGTGACGTTGAGATTGATATCCAATAGCATTTGGACATTGGGGGGCGCCTGAGAAGTAGACCGTGACATGGACACATCGAATCCGCCCGAAGGTGAAAGTGTGTCGTTGTCATTCCCGGCTTCTGAATGCCCACTGTCCGGGCCTTCACCTAGTTTGGATGCCAACGGCGGTGACCATAAAAGTCTCAGTACTGCTCCGGGAAAACCTTCAATGGCAAGGTCCGCATCTATAATAGCGGAACCTTCCAAGGGGAATGGGCTTTGATCGGCCGAATAGGCACCAGTCTGCGCTTGACCTGCGGAAACAGATGTGCCGTATCGGGAACCAAGCGACGTGCATACCGCACCCATAACTTGATTTCCAAATTCATTCAGGGCATCTATATCCTCATCCTTGAAGGCTTCGCTTCCATCTCCGCCCATCATTAATCCGCACAAGATGGCAGCGGTGGTTTTGTGGGTTAGAAGACACATTTCACCGGGAAGGCCTTGGTTCATGGGCAGACGTACCAGCAAAGCATCACTTTCAAAATCCATGGATAGCGAAGCCTGGTCGGCAGCCCGAATGTCATTTACACTTAGTGTGGATTGGCGATTGAGTAGCACACCCAATACATTGGTAATCTGCTCCAACACAAATTCTGCTTCTGGACGCAATGCACGGGTGTCCACTCCACGGGTTCCACCAGCATCGCCCAATAAGCCCGAAGTGAGAGCATCAATGTCCGCTTGGCTCAGGGGTCCGTCTTCAGCCATCTTCCCCTACTTCCCGGTCAATAATGGAGGTTATTTGAACGCATTTGTTTCTGCCGACGACGCCGACTTTTCCGAGGAATTTTGGCTTATCGCTGATTTTAATCACCAAATCACTCTGTGCCAGCTTGTCCAATACCACTACATCCCCACTTTGGAGTTGCAGCAGGTCGCGAACGGACAAACTGGTTTCGCCAATCGCCACTGAAGTTGTGAGTTCTGTTGAGGAAAGCTCGGTTTCTATGAGACGGCGTGTTTCCTGCGTCGTGGTGCGCTGGCCGGATATCCAGGATTCTCCGGAAAGTTTAGTGATGACGGATTCCAAAAGCATATAGGGAAAGCACAAACTGATAAGACCGGAGCCATGTTTCATTCTGACTTCCAGAGAAATCAGGATGACGGTTTCATTAGGCGGAGCGATTTGGACGAACTGGGAGTTGGTTTCGTAGCTCTCGATTTTCGGTGTGAAAATACCTACGTGCTCCCAAACTTCCTTGAGATTAAGCAATGCGCGTTCCACGATTCTCGTCAAGACATTCTTTTCAATATCAGTCAATTCCCGGTTGTGTTCCAGAGGTTTGCCTTGTCCACCAAAAAGCCTATCCACGATGAAAAATACCAGGTTTGGGTTGACCTCGAAAATGGCAGCGCCTTCGAGCGGCTCCATTTGAAATATGTAAATGCAACTGGGATTCGATATGGACATCATGAATTCGGAATAGGTGAGTTGATCGACGGATACAATATCGATTTCAACCAAGGTCCTAAGGTAGGAGCTCAATGTCGTGGACAAAAGGCGCGCATATCCGTCATGCAAATTTTGCAGGGTGCGCATCTGATCTTTGGAGACACGATCCGGACGCCGGAAATCATAAACGAGTACAGATTTTTCATTGCCTGAAGCATCCGCACCGATTCCGGGATCGTAGGGCGCGGCCTCATCTCCACCGGACTCAGGCAATAGGCTGCCGGTTGAAACGGCATTAAGGAGCGAGTCCACCTCTTCTTGGGAAAGAATATCGCTCATTTTTTTTGATTCACTTTATTTACCCTGGTTAACTGGCTATCTATTGGACTACTGTACGATGAACTCCGTGAAAAAGGCATTGGTCAATTTCCCGGAAGGTCCTTCTTTTTTCTCGTCCTTCTTTTTTTCATCATGAACGGGATCCGGCATGATGGCATTTATTTCCGTGACAATGGCTTCTTTGATTTTTTGTTTCCCCGCCGGCTTGAGTAATTCGCCATAGGATTGCGAGCTTAGGATATTAATGATAATGTCCGTGATTTTTGGCATGCGCTTCTCAATTTCCTTACCGGTTGCATCCAATGCGGCTCCACCCTCTTTGCCTTCGCCACCTCCGCCTTTAGCTTCCTCACCTTCCCATTCCAACTGAATGGCGCATTTGAGGTAATGGCTTTCAACTTGTCCGCCGATGTTCACCGTAAAAGTGAGTGGCTTGGGCAGGACCTTGCCAATTTTTGTCAGCTGTTCCTTCTTATGCTTTTCATGCTCCTCTTGCTCGTGCTGAGCTTCGGCAACGGGATCTACCGTTTTACCTTTTAACTTGCCGACGATAAAGAATCCCAATCCCGCCATTATTCCGATGTCGGCCACTATGACGGCGGCGATGATGATGATTTTCTTATTGATCGGTTTTTTGGCGGGCTTTTTATCACCCTCGCCATCTTTACCTTCTGCAGCAGGAGGAGCCCCGCCCTTTGCTTTTTCGTCAGACATTTCGCCTCAATCCAGGTTCATGGCCTCACGGCCGTTCCGGGTAATTCTTCATGATCAGGAATCGAAACGCGTGGTGCAGGTCCCGAACGCACCAAACGTTGGTAGGCAACAACTTTTTGCACCACCTCTGCCACCGAATCTCGTATGACAAACCGTTTTCCATTGGTCAAAACCAATGCTGTATCCGGTTGTGCCTCCACGCATTCAATATGGTCGGCATTGACCATAATTCGTTCTCCTCCGAGTTTGGTTACCTCGATCATAGCCAAACCTCTTTCCTACTCATTCTACCTTACCGGTTTGGGAGAATTCAACAGCCAGGCGCGTAGAACCCCTCGCAGACTTTTTCGTCGACATTCTAAGGACCATGCCGTTAAACCGGGAATGATGGCCATGCCTCGAGGATCCCTCGTCAAATTGGAATCGCGTAACGAGGATGCGGAGAGGGTGAAAGGAAGGGAAAGGCTGTTCAAGCTGCCTTTCCCTCCGTTGTGGTGTTTCATACCATGCTTATCGTTTGAGGTTTACCAATTCCTCGAGCATGGTGTCGCTTACCGTGATGACTCTACCATTGGCCTGGAATCCGCGCTGCGTAGTAATCATATCCGTAAATTCCTGGGCCAACTCCACGTTTGAAAGCTCCAAGGAACCTGGTTTTATGGTGCTGGAACCTTGTGCTCCCGCCGCACCGAATATGGGATCGCCACTATTGGAGCTTGCAGTGTATACGGAATCTTTAACCCTTTGCAAGCCACCTGGATTGGTAAAATCGGCAATCAGGATTTTCGCCAAATTTTTAGCCGTGCCATTTGTGAAGGATCCGGAGATCACACCATCTTCGCCAATGGATATTTGACGCAACCTACCCATGGTATACCCGTCCTGCCCAACTGCCGTTGCCGTAGTGGCGGACCGGAACTGGGTTACTCCGGTAAAGTCTCGAGGGCCACCAAGATTCATTTTGACCTTGACATCGCTGGAGCCGTTTCTAGGGTCGAATTCCAATTCGGAACTGCCGTCATCGTATGAGAAAGAGGAAACGGAACCGTCTTGACCAAAGGAGAGTTTGCCCTTGCCGCCCTTGACCATGGTTTCCTGTCCGGACAGTTTGACCTCCCACAACCATTGGCTGGGAGTAGCAGTAGGAATGAAACGCATGGTTACGGTATGTTCTTTTCCGATGTCATCGTAAACGGTGATGGCGCTATCTACGATTTGAGTGTCCGCTGCGTCTCGTAGGACGGTCAAGTTGGTATTGGTGTTGAAAAAATTGGGTGAGGGTTTGGAGTTATTGGAATCCGTGGCGCGAATGGCCACGTCCTTAATGGCAAAAGCTTTTTCGGGTTGGCCACGGATCACAATGGAACCGTCCGGAATATTATCATCCGTGCCTGCTGTGTTTAATGAGACCGAAACGTTGTTCTGGATTGTTCCATCCCGATCCGGTAGCTGGAAATTATCTTTGATTTTGGTCAGCATGTCTTGCATGGTGGTGCCACCTACGCCGGCCAAATAGGATAATGGCGTTACGTTACTGGCGGGTTCTGCCCCAACACTTCCAGTGAAGCTTATCTGATCTCCGTTTTCCAATCCGAGATCGTTTCCACTGGTGTCGAATACATCGCTGAGCAGGTCTGTGGCCTGGGCCGGGGCTCGGAGCGTGTCACTCACTACGGCTAGCCTAAGTGTATTGGCGGGAATGGTGGTTGGCACGGCAAAGGCTTTGGTTACATTCGGTCCAGTAACGGGACGGTTGCTTGTCACTTGGAAATTATTGAACGCTGTAAGTGTATTTCCATAAATGGTAATTGCGCCGCGCTGAGTGGCACTATCTGCCGCCGTGACCATATCAACCGTTGTACCAAAATTGCTTCCCAGTGCTGCGCTGCGTAAAAAAGTGGTCATAGCCGCAGTAATATCTGCCATAGTAGTGGTGTCCGTAACAGCAAAAGTACTATTTACCGTGGACACGCCCGCGGTAGCTGAAAAGGTAAGGTTGTCTCCCGGTTGCATGCCGAGCGGATTGCCGCTGTGATCGGAAATGCCCACCAAACTGGACGTCGCCGTGGCGTTACGCAGATATTTCTGGGTATAAAGTATGGAGCCTTTAGCCATGGAATCCGAGTCCAGATTTCTTGCGAATTGGATTTCCGAAGTGGCCTTGGCCGGCGCTTGATCATTGAAAGGAACTCGAATATTTCCAATGATGGCACCGGCTGGGAACTTGCCATCCTTGTCTGCAATCTTCCCTTGCAATACCATTCCGTTGGTGGGCAGTACCATTTGGCCTTTGGAGTCAAACTGAAAAGCACCATTTCGAGTATAGTAAGTGCCTGCACCATCGGAGACAGCAAAATAGGCTTTGCCTTCTATTGAAAGGTCGGTGATGAGGCCAGTTGATTCAAGGCTTCCTTGAGTCATTCGGGCATCAATAGACCCAATGTTCATTCCCAGGCCTACTTGCATGGGGTTAGTTCCACCCCCGCCATTGGCCCCCCTTGTGGCGCCCTTGAGCATTTGGGAGAGTGACTCTTCAAAAGTTACCCGGGAGGACTTGAAGCCGACCGTGTTCACATTGGCGATATTATTACCAATGGTATCCATTCTCGTCTGATGGTTGCGCAGGCCGGAAATGGCTGAGTATAGTGATCTTAACATGGATTCATCCTCCGTTTGACATCGTTTACATGCAACGTTTTCATGCGCATGGGGTTATTTAGGCTTTGGCTCAGGAACATCTTCGCCAACATGCACAACTTGGTCCATACTGATGGACTGGCCGCGCACTTCTAAGCGCAAACCGGTTTTAGAATAGTTGAGTCCGGTGACTTTGTCCTCCAAATAGGTATATCCGCTATCGGTCAAACCATCTTTGGAGGTTATTTTAAGGTGATATTTTCCGGCTTCCGCTTGTGTGCCATCCATTTTTAGACCATTCCATTGCACCAATAATTCCCCGGGTTTGCTGAGAGGCATGGCATTGACAATGTTTTCTTTTTCGTCAAGAATGCTTAATACAGACGTGTTTCCGGCATTGGCATGTACGTTGATGTCAATGGACTTTTTGATATTGGGATCGAAAATAATGTCTTCAGCTGTTACGCGAACGCGTTTTCCGATAAGTGAAGTAGCCGAAGCATTGCTTATGGATGCGGAACTGTTCGCTTGACCGGAAACCATGGCTTCCAGTTTTTTTGTCAAATCTTGGATGGATGTATTGATATTCTGGGTGCCTTCCAGATTTGAAAACTGCGCCAGCTGCGCGACGAATTCGGTGTTTCCTGTTGGAGAAAGCGGATCCTGAAATCGAAGCTGCGTCACGAGTAATTTGAGAAAATCTTGTTTGCCGAGTTTCTTGCTGGCAGCGTCAAAGATCTTTGTATCGCCTGCACTGGCAGTGGAGGAGGTGAGTTGATCCCCTTTGACATCCGCGGAAATCCGGCGTTTGGCGAGGACGCTTGGATCCGTTGCACCTGCGACGTCCAAGGGATTGGCGGACGTTTTGGAGCTTACTGTATCGATTGGATTTGTCATACCTAAATCCTTTTCCGGTTAACCGATGTATTCCAGGGTGTTATAGCCCCAGCGACGACCCGTATCGGATTCGGGAGTGATTTCCGAAGCTGGAAGCTCGGATCCTTTTGTGGCGGATTGATCTTTTATATGTCTGTGAAAAAAAGCTTCTGAGTTGCTGCCCTCTGGATTGAAGAGAGAGGAGTGCTGGTGATCTACGGAAACATCCAATCCCTGCAACGTGATGCCTTGGTTTTCCAAGGTTTCCCTAAGATTAGCCAAGTTGGCTTCAACTATCTGACGTACGTTTTCATTTTCAACGCCGATGCGGGCTGTCATGATACCGTCTTTAAGGCCGAGTCTAACTCTGATTTTCCCAAGGTTTTCCGGTTCCAATTGAATACTGATTTCCCCGGCATTCCGTAAGGTTATGGCGGTCAGTTTCTTGGAGATCTGCTGTAGAATGCCTTGGTCAAAGGCGGGAGCATGTGGCGCCCGGATCTGTTCGGCTGTGGCAGTTTGTTCGGTTCCACGAATGTGGTCCAAATTATTATGGAATACGATTCCGGCCGGCCCATCTTTGGCAACGACCGGCCCGTCCGGAAGAATCGTGTTTTGAGCGGATGGAGCCTGTTCTTTATTGCGCTCAAAGTCTCCACTTTGTCCTTCTTGATGGAGGTGTGTGGCGACCTTATCAACTGGTGAAGTGGATACAGATCCGATGTCTTTTGTAGGATCATTTTCATCATTGGATCCGTGTGCTTGGGTATGGATTGATTCCGATTCTCCAGCCCCGGTGGCATTCATGGCCGCAGCTTGCAAAACCCGCAACCGATCGAGCTCCCCGGTAACCGCGGGATCGCTTGATGGCATACCATCGACTTCATGCATTCCAATACCCTGCCAGTTCTGTTGGCCCGAATCCTGGGCAATTCGAGTCGAAATAGTCTGGTCGGTATTTTGGGGTTTGGATGCTTTAGCGATTTCGACTAAGCGGTCTTGAATCAAATCCGCCAGATCTTTGGAGGTGGATTGCTTATTAGTGCCGAATGGGTCGGCCTTTTCGGAAATGGGATTCTGGGCTCCCCCCATACCCACTAATGGGCCAGAATCTTTTTCACTTGCGGTTTCCAAGGAGCCGATTGCTTCTTGTGCGTCGGGAAGGGTCGGCGAAAGGGCATCTTGGTTGGCACCTTCCGCTATTGATGGTGCATTCCCGGTTGGAAGGGTTTCACTTGCCTGGGTTTGACTTTCTTCTCCGCTGGACGGGCTAAGCGGAACTGGCGTGGAAACATTGGGAAGCATTGATTGTAGCAGCTGGAGCATGTCCTTAAGGAATTCCGAGTCCGATAATTGTTCATCCGTGGCCGTAACCCCCATTTTTTCCAAACGGTTGCGTAGCGCGGCTTCAGCTTTGCCATTTTGAGTTTGAACATCCGTAGATTTTGCATCCACGTTTGCATCGGACTTTTCCCCGGTGGCAGTATCTTTTGATTCGCTGGTTTTAACTTCCCCGGCCGCATTTTTTTGAACCCGTTTTTCGATTTTAAGCGAGGGCGATTTGACTTTGGGGGAAAAGGAATTACCATCCGGTTTAAAGGTTTTCCCGTTTTCAGTATGTACTGCCATTTTCTGTTTGGTGGGTGTGACAGCTTTTATTTTATCAGGCGAATGAGTTGACTCGCTGGTTTTGGGTTTAGCAGAATTTGCTGCCAATTGGGCATGACTGGCTACAACCTTGGCGTGAAAAGGGGCCGTTATTTTTTCAGAAGGAGTGAATGACTTCGCGTCCGCTCCCTTTATGGATGCCGCAGGTGCACTAGCGCGGTTCATGAACATTTGAATCAGGTTTTGGACTTGTGACATGCTTTCCCCGCTTTCGCTTCCCTGAATTTGATTTCCAAAAGAACTACGCTTTGCCTCCTGGACCAGCTTTATTGGTCGCAGGTGGTTTTGATTCCGGTGTACCGACTCCGGAATTTGACTCGACGCTGCTCTTGGCCTTTCCGCCAAGCAGCACAGTGATTTCAGCCGCACGGGCCACATTCAAAGTGGCCAAAGCGGCCATGAGCTTGGATGTTGCCCTGGTTTCTGGTATTTTACGCATGATGCGAACGACCATGGCATTGTCCAGACTGAGTAGAATCGGCGCAGCCTCATCCGGTCGCATACCGCCATACACTTCCGCCAGTGAGGCAATTTGTTTGTCCTGCATTTCCGAACTTTTGCCTACCAACTCCTCGATTTTTTTATGGTGCTCGGCAATCTCTTCTTTAGCTTTTAGGGTTTCCTGTTTCAAATTTTCCAGGCGTTCGGTTTCACGATTCACTTCCACCTGTTGATCTTTAATCTCCTTTTCCTTCACTTCCAGGGCTTTGAAGGCTTTGAGATGTTTGGCTTCCGCTTCCTCTTGTTTGCCCGCTTCGTCCGATGACAGAGTAGACTTTAGCCTTTCTTTGTCTTTTCCATCGCCAAATTCAATATGGACTACGCCGGCTGCTAGCATGATTCCAATTAAAATGATCGGAAAGAGGAAAAGGGAAACGAGGGATATTCCGATCAGATCTTTAAGCTTCATTACGTTCTCATTCCCATTGCCATTGCCAAGTTCTACACGGACTTATTGCAACTGCCGTGCCAGAGGGAAATGGGACCTAACAAGGCCTATTGGCGGGTTCGGGGGGAAAGATTTGCTATGCCATGCAAAGGGCGCAAGGCAATTACTACCAGGCTATCAAAATCCTTTAAGTAAGGCTTTAAGTTTTCAAATGCTTATAAAGCACGAGCCCGGAAAGGATTTTAGGCGCGAAAAAGGTGGATTTCTCCGGCATCACTATTTCTGAATTCTTAAGCCCTGCGTTGGCCACCTGCATCAATTCACCAATGGATACCGGACACAGTGCTACAGCCAAATCATATTCACCTTGGTCTACCAGTGCTTGCATCGTGTCAAGATCCGATTCAGGATAATAGTCAAAATACTGTTTTTGAAGAATCATGGAATGGTCCACACCCAGGAGAGGATAAAGTTCCTGCTCTAGTATGCTGCAGTCCAATTGGCCTACCACATCGGCAGGCACGTGCTTGGCGGCTAAAGTAAAGCATCCGGCTTTTGAATAAAGGCAGAAGGAATGTTTGTCCGGCGATTGGAATTTCGCTAGAGATTTCAACGCCAAGGACCCCATGATATCCTTGAACTTTACTTTGCCGTTGATGACGCGGTTGTAGGCGAGTATGCGTGCTTTCTCGACTATATAGGCCATGGCGTGGGTTTGTCCATTGAGCAGGGCGGCGTGATAGCGGTGGTGTCCGTCGGCTATATACAACGGATTTTCCCCAACGCAATTTTTCAATCTAAGACCCAAGGTTGACGCTGCAGGAACTCGGAAAACTCGGCTGGCAATGCCATGGAGATCATTCCAGCCTTTAAAGTCACTGGTAAAACTGTAGGTAGCCGGGTACTCCACCAGCACCTGGGCCAAGATGGGCTGCAAGTCGGATTTGGTGAGCAGAAAGATGGGTTCGAGGGTGTAGCCAGTATCATTGGTTACTTTGAGTCGGCCTTTAACCTTTTCGTCAAAAGTTTTTTCATGGCGCACGATTTGGCCCTCTGCATACGCGCTCACCGCTACGGCCGCAAAGAACCCCAGGCGCTCGCCTCCGGCCCATTTTTGCTCATACACGTAAAAACAGGGTTCGGTATCTGGAATCAGCACGCCCTTGGCCTGCAAGTCCAACAACGCCTGTGCAGGGTTGGGGCCCAGGGTGACGTGAAAAAAGGATTCAGGATTGCCTTGGAGCAGATGTTCCAGGTCAGAACCCTCTTTGATCACATCGTAGGGAGGGGTGGTCAAGGCCTCGGCTTTAGTGGGTGCGGCTCGTAATCCCTGTAATCCTGCTATGTCTGCCATGTGTGACTCTTCCGTTCCATTTTATGACCCATCGAACCGATGGCCGCCCTCAAAAATAAAAAATATTTAATGAGGACAGGGAAAGGGGAGCTGTGTCAAAGGTATTATTAGCCTATGGTGATTCTACTTAGTTTGGGAATTGCACTGGTGTGCGCCGGCTACCTAGCGGGAGTAGGAAAGTGGATCTATCAGGGCAACTTTTTGATGGGTATATTGTCCTTGCTGGTTTTCTTCCCCATTCTAATCGCCATCACCTCACCCTATCCGGCGTATTATTTCAGGGCCATTCCCCTGGTTGGGGTCGGCATGTTCCTGCATCGCTATGGCCTGCGTATCTTGATGCAGATTAAGCTGCTCTGGTTTACTACCCTAACCGTGCTGGTGGTGCAGGGTTATTACGCCTTCTGCACCCACTTTCTGGGGTTTAGGGTATGGCAGTAGCTATAGGGATAGAGGGAATTGGGCTTCAGCAGCTTGCTTTTAAGGATGAATAGTCTAAATTTCCCACTCCCGCCACTTTAGCTCAGTTGGTAGAGCGGCTCATTCGTAATGAGTAGGTCATCGGTTCGATTCCGGTAAGTGGCTCCAACTTCTCCCTCATAAAATCGCTAATTTCGCCATTTCTTCTACCATAACGGAGAAGAAATCGGCGTTTTCTGGCATTTTTAGATGTTTGGTAGTGGGAAAAGCGGAATGCGTAATAATGAGGGGTTTTTAGGGGTGATTAGGAAAAGTCGTGTTCATTTCATGAAAAGTGTGCCCCAAAGTGTGCCCATTGATTGGCCAATGATTGGCCAATGATTGGCCAAAATATGCAGCGCCATGGCATGTGGAGCCAGGATCACTCCAGTTGGCTAACCCAGGTCAGATTTTTTGGAAAGCTTTATGATTCAATGATGTGGGGAGCGACGGGGGGAAAGGTGGGGTCTTTGATCAGTGCTTCTTGTCGATGATCCTGGGATAAACTAAATGGCCGTTGGATTCGAGGTATCTGATTTTTTTTCCATCAAGGGCAAGGATGTCATCTGAGAGAATATATCGGGGGCAATTCCGTCTGGGCAGATTGGGATTGAGCATCCTTTTGATATAATCTTCGGTAGTATTCAGCCGTTCAGCTAATTCCTTGATGGTCAGCCATTTGGGGACCGCTGGTTGGAATTGCGGCATGGTCCCTCCTTTTGAAATATAATTTAAATAATATTTATATTTGGCCCACAAATTCCAATATCGGATCTTCGTACTGAAAGGCGGGGGTCGGCAGTTCAAGTCTGCCCAGGCCTACCATTTTAGCGCCTCCGGTTGCCGAATTTCGCGAGAAATGGGTAATTGCGGAGGGGTATTATGGCTCCCCTAATTGTTCCCACACTCTGGAATACTCCCATCTGCCACGAAAAAGTGGACACAAAGTGGACACCCCATAACATGTTTAATCGGGTGCCTTGGGCAGGTATTTTGTTGAACGCTAATTTGCATTGCATTGGATGAAGCCAAGCCTGGCTTCATCCAATGGTGCGATTGGCATGAATTATGGATAGGAGGTATCAAATCCAGACCTTGAACCCTGACGGAGGGAATCAATCACCGATGAGACAAGGGCGCGAACACCAAGGTGTTTTATCCGCAAGGATTTTGCTCGTAAGAGAGCGTCTGGTGGAAGTCGTAGGTGGATGTGTGTTCCGAACGCAAGTGAAACACCGTAAAGCTAATTCGGCGGACAAGCTGGTCATCAGCGGCGAAGTCCAAAATCCGTTCGTAGCCGAAGGAGTATTGGTGGCGGGATGCAACATCAGGTCTATAATTCTTACCCAAGGCTCTGCCTTCGGACCCTGTCCGCGGGCTCCAATGACGGTGATCGTCACTGGAAGTCAAAGGGACGCAAGGACCGATGACCAATGCCCAGCGTGCAGGGCACGTGAGAGGAAGGACAGAGGCACAGTACCGGAAGCAAGGCGAAAGCGCAACGCGCCAAGACCAAGGCCGGAGGAGAACGAGATACGGGCCGGACGTCCATGGGCCGTACGACGGTTTCGAAACCTCAGGCGCCGAAGTTTGCGAACATGACCTCCAGTATCGGGCCCGCGGAGATGGAAAGTATCTGTGAAGGATTGGAGCGTTCGCTTTTGACTGTGGTGTCAAATCACGGCGCAGCGGGTCCCAATCATCAAACCGTTCAGGAGGTGAATGCAAATTGTGGCACCATACAGCCGAACGTTTTGCTATTACGAAGTGGGTTTTGAAAATTGCCCGAAACGCGAGAATTTGGGCGAAGTGGGGAGCTACTGCCCATAAGCGCTAACTTAAAATACTATCTTTTTCATAGTTTGAAAGGGATGGAAAATGGATCCAACACCGGGAATTTTAGCTCAAGACTCTAGTGATTGGGAGCAATTGGCCTCCATGTTGCCACTTAATTGGGAAATTAAAAGCAGAGAATTCAATGCGTTACGGCGATTCCGTGGATTTGATTCCCCTAATTCGCTCTTGCGTACTCT
>JAYTHY010000106.1:0-8988 GCA_043732185.1 Fibrobacteria bacterium | reverse complement strand
CCACCGGCATAACTGGTATAGAGGATTTTGTTTTTTCCTTCCACCCAACAGGGCATGAGATTGATGGATTTATTCTTGGTCACATCCACCACATTGGCTCCATCGTAATCCATTACTGAGATTTCCTTGTTGCCTGTACGCTTGGACACATAGACTATTCGAGTTTGGGAAATGCCTTTTTCACCAAACAACTGGTACACCAATTCATCCGAGAATTTATGAGCGGCTGTGCGCAATTCCGTTTTAAGACCCGTATACTTTTTGCTGATTATTTTTTCGCCAGTCTCAATGTCTATCAATTCGCAAAGCATGGTAAAGTTGTTGCTTTCCAATGTGTATTCGCCGCGCACATATGCAAGAGCACCCTCTCCCTTGAAAAGAAGTTTTGCAGCGCTATCGAATTGAGCCGTGGATTTGACTTTGAAGCGTCCACTGAAATCCATGTCCCAGGCAACGACGCCTCCAGGATTAAATGGCAGGGCGTTGACATCCCCTTTAACGCATTTAAAATCAGTAAAGCCCAGCACTATGGTCTCGGCGCCTTTTTGTTCCGATGTGATCACCACATCGGCAGCGCGTAATGCGGTAAAGCAAGCCGCGAGGCATATGAAAAAGGCGAGCGGCAAAGATTTATTGGCCTTTGTATGGGAATTCACAGCCTACCTCAAGTTCATCGTTAGGGAAGTTCTCTGGGATGGGTGGAACAGTCTCCAGCCGTTTAATCGTCATCAAAGCCAAATCATCGAGCACGGAACTGCCACTGGCTAAGGAAACACTGACCGAAAGAATCGTTCCATCCCGTGCGACCTTAAAAGTAATTACCGCTTTGACATTGCCAGCAATATCAATACCCGCAGGCGGATTCCAAAGCTGATCCACCTTTTTTTTAACACGCGCCGCCCAAAGGGAAAGCCTGGGATCCTGAGGGACGCTCATAGCCACTTGCGGCTGCAGAACCTGTTGTTCCTCCACCCGTTCCTTTACCGGTTCGGTTTTGTCTTCCACTTCTTTGACCACTTTAGGTTCTGGTTTTTTCGGTTGCACGGCATTGGTCGGCTTTGGCGTCAACTTAGGCGCATCAGGTGGCCGCACAGGTTCCGGCTCAGGCGGTGGCGGTTCCGGCGGTTGTACAACTTTAGGTCTTAAAGGCCGCAGCTTAGGCTTTTCAAGACTGACAATTTCAAAAATAGGAACCGCGGAAGGGCTGTGTGGGGCGAGCAATGCCGATACTCCCATAAATAGCATCGCGAAACCATGTACCAGAACGGAAACGAGAATGGCAACATTCTGTGCCAGAGGTTCTTTGGGCCTTGCAGCAGAGTGTAACGGCTCAACGCGGTTTTCCCCTGATTCAGGTGGCGTTGCCAGGTGGTGGGATGCCATCAAAACCTGGCCTTGATCAGTTGTGCCGCGTCCCAGCGCCGCGTTTTATAGCTCCAGGATCGGTTAGGAACCCCAAGCGCTTGCCACCTTGACGTTGTATCGATGCCACAAGCTCCATGACAAAACCGTAAGGCACGCTTTGATCGCTGTTGATAATAATGGCGGTTTCTTCATCTCCCGTCCACAGATTGCGGAAGTCCTTTTCGAATCCAATCGGGTCCGACGGCGATTCATTGATGAGAATTTCCCGCTCACGCGTTACGGTTACTTGAATGGCCTTCTTTTCATCCAAACTGGCAGCCTGCGCTTTAGGCAATTCGACCTTTACGCCTTGACTCATCAGCGGAGCCGTGATCATGAATACAATTAGAATTGCGAATAAAACATCGATCAAATTCACGAGGTTGAGCTCGGGATTGGGCTTTAGGGATTCGCGTTTGCGCATGCTTGGGCTATCCGCTACCAGGCTTTTGGCCTTAGGCCTTTTTCGCGGTAGAGCGTTCCAGGGCGGAAAGGTCGCCACGCTTAAATAGGCTGACCAGTTCAGAACCGAAGTTGAGCAGTACGGCTTCCGCCTTGCGGTTGAAGCCTGTGAAGGCATTGTAACCAACCGATGACGGAATAGCGACGAGCAGACCGGCCATGGTGGCCAGAAGCGCCTCGGCGATGCCGGGAGCCACTACGGTGATGTTGCCGGAACCTTGCTTGCCGATTTGAAAAAAGGAATCCATGATGCCCCAAACCGTTCCCAACAAGCCGATCAAAGGACCTGTGGCACTGCAGAAAGCCAGAAAAACCAGTCCCGCCTCGTTCTGATCTTTTTCGATATCCAAGGCGCGTTCCACCGTCTCCTGTACCAACCCACCGCGGTGTTCCAAAGATTCATAGGAGACATAGGCAGACAAACCTTCCATCTCAACAAGGGCCGCCTTAGTGATACGTCCCATGCTCGATTCCGGCATGGACTTGGAGAGCTTCTGCAAATCTTGAAAGGATGGACATGTGCCCATTGATTCTCGCCATTTGGTGAAGGAGCGCTTGCGACTGCGATTGGCCAGCCACCTACGAATTAAAATGGCCCAAACCCCGATGGATAAAAGGAACATGGCGCCCACAATGGCGAATGTAGAGGCGGTGGCTTGCTTCAGAATTTCCAGGATTACGGAATGCATGGATTTTTCCGGTTGTAAAGGTTACGGTAAGCGGAAACCGGAAACGGCACCGCTGGAAACCAATTTAAAAGTAAAAACCTTTACAGGGAAAGGCCAGTTTCCCTTATTAAAGAGCAAAGCTAAGCAAGCGCTTGTAAAAGCCTATCCACTTGTTTCTTGAAGTCTGGATCTTTCTCCAAACTTTGCTCCACTTTTTTGACACTATGAATGACGGTAGAATAGTCCCTGCCGAACGCCAGGCCGATGGTATGCAGAGAGTTGTCCGTGAGCTGCCGCGCCATGAACATGGCGATTTGCCGAGGTTCTGCCACATTTTTTTTGCGCGTTTGCGAAGTCATAAGCGAAACCGTTGTGCTGTATTCCATGGCCACTTGGTCAATGATTCGCTTAATGGTTACGGGTTGGTTCACATTGCGCAGAGTATCACCCAGGATTTGCTTGGCAATTTCCACGTTCACGGGCATATGCGTGAAGCTGGCATAGGCGGAGAGTTTAATCAGCGTGCCCTCCAGCTCCCGTATGTTGGAAGTTACCTGGCTTGCTACATAGGTTAAGACGTCGCCGGTGATGAAGCCTTCCCCATCGCCTTCACTTTTCTTTTGCAAGATGGCCAATCGCGTTTCCAGATTGGGGGGCTGCAAATCAGCCAGAAGTCCGGTATCGAAACGGGACAGTAGGCGCGTGTGCAAACCCTTGATTTCGGAGGGCGGGCGATCTGAGGTGATGACTATTTGCTTGTTCAGGGATTGCAAAATGCTGAAAATATTGAAGAACTCTTCCTGTGTGCTTTGCTTGCCCGCCAGGAATTGGATATCGTCGATTAGGAGGATGTCGGTGTCTTTGTAGACCTGATAGAAGGTGCGCGAATCCTTGTTCTTCTGGACGAATTCGATGTATTCCCGCGTGAACTCTTCCGAGGTGCGGTACACCACTTTGCGGACGGTTTCATTTTCAATGCAAAAATGCGCGATGGCCTGCACCAAATGGGTTTTACCCATGCCTGTGCCGCCGTAAAGTATCAAGGGATTAAAATTGTTGTGGCTAGGAGCTTCGGCTACGGCCATACAGGCCGCATGGGCCAGCTGATTGCAATCGCCAATGACGAAATTATCAAAAGTATAGTTGACGTTAAGCGGCACAGTGACTTCCACCCGAACGGGACCGCGCGACTTGATCCAAAGGGCTTCCTGTACGGGGAGACCTCCAGCTTCCATGCGGTTTTCCGGATTTCGCGAGTCCGTTTGCAAGAGTTCCAGCAACGGTGCACCGGATACGACTGTGAAGGAGACGCTTACGTTTTCCCCCATGATGCCGGTCATCGTCCTCTCCAGGACTTGTCGATAATGGTGCGAAACGTATTCAAGTACAAAACCGTTCGGAACACCGATGACGATTTCACTTGGCGAAGTCTCGACGATTTCCAAAGCCGAAAACCAGGTGTTGAGTGCGGATTCGGAAATTTTGGTGCGCAAAGCTTCCAAGCACTGCGACCACAAGGAAATCTCTTTTGCTTCGATCAAGGTTTGTTCTCCAAGCATCTTCTGATTCCGTCCCTTGCCAAAAAAATTCGTCCCAAGGTCAACCTGTGCGTCACAAGTTCAGGCTGCATAATCTAAGATCATTTGGTTTTTTCGGGGTGCACTGGAGACTCTTTTTTTCGGTGTATCGAAGCAATATTGAGCTAAAAATTCAGTCGGTTTTTTTTACTGCCAATGCGCCGTTCTTTTGCACTCTCTATTAACACGGTGTAAACAAAAAAACCTGAAAATGACTTGATCATTTCATTGGAATAATCCTAAAATCCTCGCCTAAAAGTTAAAGTACTCTCTTAACTATTCCGATGAAGGGAAGGTCCACAAGGAGAATCCATGGTTAGCGCCCTTCCCACCTTGCCCTCGGTAAATTTCGAACTTCCCAAAATTCGCTTAAACTCCTCAAAAGACGCTGACGACGGCGCGAGAACGTCGGACCGTCCTTCCATAGCTGTGGATAGGTTTAGCACATCGAAAGAGTATGCCCTTCCCAAACAGCAAAGTCGCGACGGAGACACCTTGGAACTGCGCTCGGCGCATCCCTATAAAACAAACGCTGCTGCCATAGGTGAACCTGAAACCGTCGATCCAGAAAAGCAGGCATGGCAAGATGTGCAAGCCTGGGCGGTTCAAATGAAGGCGGAACTGAAACAGCAGCAACTGGAATTGCTTAAGGCGCTCCTAAACCCAAACAGCCAAAATGAGGATGCTAATTCCTCAAAACCACTTGTGATCCCGGTTCCAACAGATGGAAACATTTCTGAGGTTAAGCCAGAAACAGATGCGCCCCTCGTTCCCGAATATTGGAATGCCGAAAACACCTCAAATCGTATTGTCCAAATGGCAACTGGATTCGCTAAAATTTCCGGCTTAGATCCTCATGCCTTTGCTGAAAAAATCAATGCGGCCGTTGAGGAAGGCTTTTCCAGCGCCCATGACGCAACCGGGGACCTGCCCGGTGCCGCAGGAAAGCTCAATAAAGACACCCATTCCCTAGTTCAGGCCAAGCTGAAAAAATGGCTTGATGATTGGGAGACCAGTGCCTATAATCAAACGACCTGAGCCAATGGATTACAAGAAACGGAAGTGATCGGTGGAACTTAAAATTACCCATAATACCCAGATTGCCTTATTCATCGTAAAGGGCAAAATCGGTTGGGACAATTCCCGTATCCTGGACGCCCAAATCCATAAAATGGTGGAGATGGGATGCTCGCACATTATATTCAATCTCGACGAGGTGACTTTTCTCTGCAGCGGCGGCATCGGCGCACTTATCTACAATATGAAAAAGGTTCAAGAAACCGGCGGTGATATTTTTGTCGTGTCCAACTCTGAGTATATCCAATTTCTTTTCGCCACGATTGGGTTTAACATTATTTTCAATGGTAAGATTTTCAAAAATTTCGAAGAGTTCCGGGATACAATTCTCGACCCAAAGAACTTGAGCCTCAATCTTTTCAACGCCCAATCGACGATAATCAATACGGATGAGCCCAGCTACCATAATGGGATCGCTAAATCCGCTGCTTAGTTTTCCAGGCGATTCTTAGTTTTCCAGGCGATTTCAGGTTCCCCCAATTCACGCAACATAGTGGCCTCCCAGGGTTGATTTAACTATTCTTGAAAAAAAGGATAGCCCCATGGTGCAACCCGCGGAAGTACGCGAACCCCTGAAATTCAAACCACTGCTGCAGTCCAAAATCTGGGGCGGTGACCGGTTATTCCGAGCGCTTGGAAAAGGTGATGGGGTGGATTCGAACATCGGTGAGGCGTGGGAACTCTCGGACCGAGAAGAAGCCGCAAGTCTTGTGACAGGTGGGACCTATGGAGGTCAGAATTTCCACGACATTTACGCCAAGCATGCGCGTGACATCCTCGGGCAACAGTACTCACCCAACCTTTCCGCCTTTCCCCTCTTATGTAAATTTATTTTTGCCCGCGAGCACCTTTCCGTGCAAGTTCATCCCGGTCCTAACTCCCCACTGGGTGAACCCAAAACGGAATGCTGGTACATCGTTGAAGCGCCGCAAGGATCCGAGCTCATTTTAGGAATGTCCTCGGAAGGCGATCGGGATAAGACCTTGGCGATATTAGCGTCCAAGGAGTGCCAAAAAGTGCTCAAACGAGTGGCGGCCAAGGCCGGTGATCTCTTTTTCATTCCTGCCGGGACCGTCCACGCCATCACGGCCGGCATCCTGCTCTACGAAGTCCAACAGAATTCAGATACCACCTTTCGCCTCTATGACTGGGATCGCGTGGACTCAAATGGTCAGGCTCGCGCGCTCCACATCCAGGAGGGTGGTCAAGTTCTGGACCTCCGCAGCCATGATCAGCATCGCATTCCGCCCCTACTCTTGCATCGCCCAAATCACGATCAGGAATTTCGCGTGGCCTGTGCTTATTTCGCCGTCGTCAAATATTCGCAATGTCAAGGCCTCGTCGCCCTTGAGAGCCAAAATCGGTTTCGCATCCTCACATGCATTCGGGGCAGATTTGATATGGTCTGGGATCAAGGGCAAACAGTATCCATCAACCTTGGGGATACGGTTTTGGTTCCCGCTTCCTGCTCCCATGCGAAAATACAAGAATCGGAAATAGGTTCGGAAATGCTGGTCAGTTTTATTCCGTTATTGGAAAAAGAAATTTTTGTCCCATTACGAGCCGCCGGTTTCACGGATGAGGCCATTCGCAGGCTTGGGGGCCTAGAAGGCTTAGCCCCAAAAAAGCTTTATTAAAAAAGGTTCACATAAAAAAAGCCGGTCACATGGGGACCGGCTTCCTAAATGTAAAGCTGCCTTGATTTGAGACAGCAATGTCTAGGCTAAACCTAAAACTAAATCCCTAGGGATACGCCTACTTGGGCAAACAAGGGATTGACGGCACCGGAAATAAAGTTGGGGCCGCCTTGCAGCAATGCTTCATTCAGGCTGCCCTGGATGGCGAAATTGTCTTTAACCCAGCGTAAGCCAAGATTGACATCGGCGCTTGAAGTCAACAACCGAGTGGCTTCTTGCGTTGCGGGGCCAGGAAGAACAATAGCAGTATTGGAATACATGTCGTAACTCAATCTAGCCGAAGCACCAGAGGAAAACTCGAAATTATGGCCTAGGTCTTTTTGGAAGGCCAAATGTGGGGCAACGGATAATCCCGTATGATCTGGATCTGCAGTAGTTCCTGGTTGGTCATCCTTGGAATAAATAAAAGTGGAATTGGAGCCCAAGCAGACGGAATAGCCTGTGCCAGCCTTGAGTAAGTAACCATGGGAAAACATAACCGAGATTTCGGTTTGCTTATCCGTGGCTGAAGCGATAGGTGCTGGAGGAGCATTTTTAACTGAAATCAAGTTAAGGGACGCTTCTACATTTAAGGAGTGTGTTCCTTCCGTTGTAGCATCTTTTTTCCATCCAGCCATTATATGAGTAGTGGTAGGAGTGTTTTCTGTAGTTGCTTCGGGAGGTCCAACCAAGGTGATCTTGCTGTAATTTCCTGGAGCCGTTAGAAGGGAAATTTCGCCATAAACATCACTGCTTCCGAGATTGAAGTCGCCGAAGAGTCCAAAACCATCTCCGCTGATAACCGACTTGGTTTCGGCCAGAGCGGTTTTGGTAGTGGTTTTATTGAAGTTGATTAACAATCCACCGGCCCACCGAGATGTTGCAATTCCAGTGCGCCAAGTTCCATTTCCTGGACCCACGGCTGTGTTGACTGCGCCGAACCAGTCAAAGCCGATGGCTTGAAAGGAATACGCACCGTTGACCAAGGCCGGTCCGCCCCAAGCCGCAAAATACTGTTTGCCATTGATAAGTGTTCCGCGTTTGGTATAGTCGTCAACGGTATTGTCCATGGCGCCGTTGATGGCTCCAGGATATTCACCGGTTCTGGGGGCCACGGGCCCAGCGCTAGTCGGTGTCGAGTACGTACTAGTTGTGGTGGTAGTCGTGGCAGGGGTATACCCGGCCTGAGCCGCAGCCCAAGAGACCATTCCTGCTAAAAGCAAACTGGTAGATATGACCTTGGTTTCAATACTCATTATCCGTTCTCCTTTGAAGACATGCGGGTTCTCAAAAAATGGGAGGTAAGTCCCATATTGTTCAAAAATGTAACAACTCGGCTCTCGTAAATAGACTGAATCACTGGTACCGTTTGCCCCGATCTTTTTCGGAAAATTGGAACTTGTCTGCAATCAACGCGTTACCGATTTTAATCCAGCTATTTCACATTGAAAAAAATGTAAGAACTGTAAAAAGAGGAAAAGAATACACACCTATAGATGAGGCATGTATTCTTTTTTACAAAAGTGATTTCAGAATAGGATTTTGAAATTCGCACCATTGACGATGCTGATGGAGCTGCCAACGGTTTGGAACATGAAAGCTGGCATTAGGGGGACATCAAGACCTACTCGCGTTGACAAAACAATATGGTCGAGCAAGGTTACTTCCGGCTGTAAGCCGACAAAAGCCGACAGGCTGATGTTGTCAGTCGCTTTGGGCAACTTTGCGAAGATGCCACCGGCAGTGAAATAGGTATCGACAGGCCCGAAATCATGCAAATGCCCAAGGTAGAAGGCCGAGGCGGAAATCTGAAACTTGGCATCACTGGGAACAGCTTTGCTGTTGTCAAACTTTATGCCTGCACCTACATCGAGGGAATTGGCGCCTAGCGAAAGACGTCCAGTGATTTCCTTGAGATCGGCATCATAGCCAAGGCCGGTAAGTTGCGCCCTGGTCCCCAATGCCAGTCCAATTGTCATTAGGGCAATTTTCGAAAAGTTATTCATGGTTACGATTCTCCTTTGAGGGTGATTGTGAATGAAATTAAAGATTAGGTGCGGAATAGGTTTCCGTTGCTGGCGTTGGTGCAGAATAGGATGACCCTGTCACCGTGGGCGCGCTATA
>JAYTHY010000105.1:0-23753 GCA_043732185.1 Fibrobacteria bacterium | reverse complement strand
GTTCTTTGGGCCAGAGTAGTTTCCATAGCCTACAAAATAGCATCCTGGAAATTTATTCCAACTTGAAAACGAAGCTAGAAGATGACGAGCTGGTCCCGGTGGATCACTTCATCCGGCCCGGTGCGGTTCAGGATTTCCGGTATGCGATGGCTTTTCTGTCCCCGGATAAGCTGCACTTCCGCTGCGGAGTAAGCGGTTCGCCCACGCCCGATCACATCACCTGACAGGTTGCAAATCTCGACAAAGTCTCCGGGTTTAAAAGTGCCCTTCTGGTCTTTGATACCCGCCGGCAGCAGGCTGGATTTGCCCGTGCGCATGGCTTTGACGCCGCCTTCATCCAGAAAAATCTGGCCCCGTGCCTTGGAAACAAAGGCCAACCAACGCTTGTTTCGGCCAATCTTATCCGGATTCGGCAAAAACAAGGTCCCGCGCCTGGCCCCTTGTACTAGTTCTAAAAGTTTGGCCCCATGCCCGCGCGTCAAAACCGCCGGCGTTCCGGCTTCCGTGGCTTGGCGGATGGCCAGGAGCTTGGCTTTCATGCCACCCACACTGACCAGGGATCCGGGCTTCTCCGAAGCTAAGCGGAGGATTTCGGGTGTGATACGCGGGACCACAGAAATGGACTCCGCATCGGGATGCGCCTTGGGGTTTTTAGTAAACAGGCCGTCTTCATCGGAAAGAATAATGAGCAAATCGGCTTCTAGAAAATGGGCCACATCGGCGCTGAGCTTGTCGTTGTCACCGACCTTGATTTCCTCAGTTGTGATGGTATCGTTCTCGTTGACAATGGGGATGACACCCTTGCTGAGCAGGGTCCCGACGGTTTTACGGATGTTGTTGTACCGGGTGCGATCGCGAAAATCCTCGGCGGAAAGCAGAATCTGCGCCA
Source organism: Fibrobacteria bacterium (assembly GCA_043732185.1). Lineage (GTDB taxonomy): Bacteria > Fibrobacterota > Fibrobacteria > UBA11236 > UBA11236 > Chersky-265. The sequence goes on along the minus strand of JAYTHY010000105.1, from coordinate 22,864 downwards.
CCGTTTTGCCCCGTTTGGCAAAGGCTTCCGAGTACATGTGCATCAGGCGGATCTGCCCGATGGCGGCGCAGGCTTGTTTTTCCGGCAATTCCTTGGGGCGTTGTTTGTAGCCGAGAATCCCCATGCCCACCCCTACCGCTCCGGAGGTTACCAACACTACGGCATAACCACGGTCATGCAAAAGGGACAACTGACCGGCGAGATGATCGAGATGCTCAAACGCGAGGGAATTATCGGCACCGACAAGTATTTTGGTGCCTACTTTGACGACCAACTTGTGTAGCGATTGGAATAGTGTTTTGCGGATATCGTCCACAAGGCAAAGGTACTTATTCCCTAGCGAACTTTCTCTAAATCCTTGAGCAGCTTCTGATATTTTGAGCGCTCGGTTTCCAATCGCTCGATTTCGGCGCGCAAAGCAACGGTCTCCTTGTGGAGCACCTCAACTCTTTCGAGTAACGGCTGTGTCAAGGAGGATTTGCTTTGAAACTCTTGCTGGCTTTGCCTAGCTGCCAATCGGGCCTCGCTGGCTTCCTTAGCCAACCATAGAAACGCTTCGGAATGCACCCGGCGTATACCCCCGGTCCACTTTCCACGGTATTGTTCAAGCAAGACAATGGCAGAATCCGGCCTGTCCAGGTACAACCAGGCAATGGACTTCCAATAAATGGCAATTTCGCCAACCGCCTGATCCTTGGAAGCCAACAGACTGTCGGCCATTGCTTTCGCTTCCGAATATTTTTTCATCGCGATGAACCGTGCCAAAACTCTATCTTGCGAAACCAGCTCCGGCTCAACACTAGGCATTGGCTTAGTGGCACATGCCCAGAATAGCACACAGGTAGGGAGCATCCAGTAAAGGATTCGCATCAGGGATCCCGTTTCAAGATTTGACTCGATCGAGCCAAATCAATCATTTGGTCACTGGTTCCGATATAATTCTCGACCATTGGTTCTTTGATTTCCTTGAGCCGCTGCGTTACCAGAAAAATACGCCGCACTTCAGACACAATGGATTGAAGTTTTGTTTTGGTGCTTTCATCCGATGTCTCGAGAATCGCAAGTAAATATTCCGCATTTCCGCTGATGATCATGAGGGGATTATTGATTTCATGGTTTACGCTTCGGACGATTTGTTCAATAGCCTCCAAACGTCTTAAGCGCGTTTCCGCATTCCGTTTTTTATCGAGTTGGGTGGACATCTGGTTGAAAACCACAGCCAGCTCGCCAATTTCATTGCGCGTACCAACTTTTATCTGATGGCCCAACGCGCCTTTGCCTATCTCGACTACGCCCATGCGCAGGGATTTCATAGGGTCCAGAATTTTCCACTTCAAGATGATGGCCAAATACCCTACCATTCCCAGTAGCAAAAACAAAGAATAGAAGAGTCGGCCCTTTGAACGTCCCACGGAATTTCGCAAGCTCATCAACTTGTCTCGACGCTCTTCGCGCATTATTTCCTGCGTTTGAAAGAGACCTTCCCGTGCGCTTTGTTCATAAGCCATGAAGGCATCATTCGTGGCCTTGTCCAGTTCAATATCCTTTGGCCTAACCACTGGCGCATTGTCGTTTAAATGGGCTGTTTTCAAGGCGAACCAGCTGAGCTTTTTATTGACAGGAACCACTTTATGGGGAGCTTTTGGCTTTTTCCCCGGCATAGGCGCTGTAGCCAAACTTTTGCGCAGGGCCCTCATGCGGTTTGTTTCCTTCACTGCAAACAGGTCCACTTGTCGGATATAGTCCAGGTGCTTTTCATGTAGCACACGCAAGCTTTGCATGTAAGGTAAAGTCGTGTCGGCGCCATCACTGGTTATCATGGCATAAACAGTATTGATCTCCTTCAAGTTGCTTTGAAAGGTGCGAAGATAACTGTAGTCGCCTAGCGATTCGAGCTTGATGCGTTCACGTGCGCTGGAAGAAAGCGTGTTGAGCCAGCCGGCCACATAATCATTGACGTCTGCAGAATGAGCCACTTGGCGTGTTTTGACCAAAATGATGGTCATTTCATGAAAGAACAGCATCAGTAAAAACAGAATGCTCATAAAAACCACAAGCACGACGGCGGGCAATTGAAACCGAAGGCTGTGGAAAATTTTAGAGACTTGTGACGGTGATACCATTTTATTCCAATAACCGGTTTTACCATTCCCATTTTAGAGGCTGGATCCCTAAAAAGGCAACTTTTGAACACATCCCACATTTCTCAAAAAAGCCCGATTGCCGCCGCTTTTGCCGCTTTTATGACCTTATCAGTCCATTTCATCGCGTCGCCTGTCCGCGCCTATTCTCCCGAGGCCGAATCGGTGCTTGAGGCGTTACAAACAGGAATGGCAGCGGGATTGGTCAGTGAATCCGAGTATCAGGCGTTCCTATACGATTTGGAAGAAGAGGATGCCTGCGACACTTGGGCTTCTGCTAAACCAAACCTAACCGATGCCGTGTGGCGAGACATTCTTGAAGTATGCCCGGATCTCAATCAGCCTGTTTCACGCTCTCCTACCCTGCGAACTCATGGTTCAGCGCTACAATCCGTGCAACCGCGCACAACAAATACCCCCTATCCTAACCTACGCGGAGAAACCCGTACCCCATTTGGTGGAATGGCCCTTTCCTTACGCGACCTTACCCTTTATGACCGGCGCATGGAAGTTCAAAGAGGTGCGTTTTCAGTAAACGCCGGGCACGTGCATGGTGCATTATTACCTACACAATTGGACTTTGTAGTCGGCAGCCGATTCTATACGGGATGGACCGGTCAATCGGGTTTTTCCGGCCCGCTCGCCTCCCCAAAATCAGCTTTGGATGGCTTAAGCCTTGCCTATCGAGTCGCCCATTGGGAGGTTCAAGCAGCCGGGACTTGGAATAGTATTCAAAATAAAAACCAAATAACTTCGACAGCTCATGAGCCTGATAGAAAAGACGCCTTGCTCTACCTTTTCGGTTTGGCCCGAAAAAACCTGAAGCTCCAGTTGGCGCACCAACGATTTGAGTCCTCCACGGCGTCTCCGGTGTCGGTGTCAATATGCGGCGGGTCCCTGCGCGATTCCCATGATAGGTGGAGAATAGGCCTAGCCGGATCGCTGTGGAAAGTGAAAGACCCAATAAGCGGTTCACGTGAATTAAGACCAGGCCTTTACGGGGAAGGCGTCATCGGACAGCGGGGAAATTCCCAGTTGGAAATAAGCCAAGCCAGTCCGAGTTGGTCCAATCCCTTGCAGTCTCCTCGGGGTTACCGGCAAGATACCCTTGATGGGCAATGGATTCTGCCTGGACGGGGTGAAGGCCGACTGCATGCCCGGTCCCAAATTCCCATTTTCAACCATGGCGAATACCAAATGGATCTCAAGGCAGGCAGCGATGTCATTTGGCTGCTGGGCACCACGGGCCTGTTAGCCGCCCAATCCAGACTGGCCTTGATTCAAGCTTTAGGCAACTGGAGTTATACCTGCGGAACCGGGAGCACTTTTAAGCGTAGTCGCTTGATTGAATTGTCCCCCACTGGAGAAGAAGCCCTAGGCGGCATTGGGCATATATTGCAGTGGCATGATTCTAGAATGAAGGCCCGGATGACTTTTATTCAACAGAAAACCACTTATCAAGGGCCGTATCCGGAACCGCTTTCATTGTCCTTTGAACGGCTCAATGCACAATGGCCCATTCGAAAAATCAAAGCAGAAGTTTTTATCGGCAATATCCAAGACCCGGCCAGCTACTTAAGACTTAGTTATAGCCAGGAATGGGATATGGGAAGTGGATTGATTCTAAAGCAGACGCTTCGTTTGCCCTGGTCCCAAAACGAAGGCTGGAAAAAAGATCTCCGTTATCAGCTAGGACTGGAGGCAAATCTGTAACGGTGTTTCTCCATCGAGCATTGCAGTCAATGCTTACCACTACATACCAATGCTTACCAAAGCTTACTAATGCTTAGGCCAGGTCCTTGGGAATGCGTTCGAACTGAAGTATCGCCTCAAATGTTTGTCGCTCCCGAATAATCTCACCCGCGCCATGGTGAATCAATATTTCCGGCGCCAATTTTCTGGTGTTATAGTTGGAGCTCATGGCGGCACCATACGCGCCCGCATCGTGCAGGATCAAATAATCGCCCACCACTGCATCGGGTAGGGTTCTGGTAGTGACCACGCCACCTTCTTCCTGGGTAAAGACGTCTCCAGATTCACATAACGGGCCGGCCACTATGGTGTCGTAAGCCTCGCTTACCTTGCGGCCATTGGCCGGGGCAATGGAAATCTCATGATAGGCGCCGTACATGGCAGGCCGAATCAAAGTATCGAATCCCGCGTCCACCAAATAAAAGCGATTGCCGCCCGAGGTTTTGACACTCCGAATTTGCGTCAAGAGGGAACAAGATTCCGCTACCAGGTAACGCCCAGGTTCCACTTCCAGGGAGATGGGATGACCCACTTCAACTTCGATGGTTTTTCTGGCCTTATCCCAAAGCGAAAAATAAGCGCCAATGTCAATGCGGGCTTGGTCCTTGTGATAGGGAATGGGTAAACCGCCTCCCGCGCTGATGACCTTGAGCTGCGGACCCATGCGTTTGGCGGCGCTAACCATGGCATCGCACACCGTGGAAAGATGCTGAAAGTCGCTGCCTGAACCGATATGCATATGCAGTCCCTGGATATTGACCCCGGCGGCTTTGCCCAAACGCAGGCATTCTTCTAATTCGGAATGCCAAATGCCGTGCTTGGAATAGCTGCCTCCGGTATTGACCTTCCGCGAATGGCCATGACCAAATCCTGGGTTGATGCGCAAGGTGACTTCACAGCCGGGATAAAAGGCGCCTAACTGGGTCAGCATATCCGGTGAGCCTACGTTAACGGGGATATGATGTTCGCGAATCAATTGGATGGAATCCTCATCAAACAAATCAGCCGTAAATACCACGCCTGGAGGATGTCCGGTGCCGGTATACCCCACCTTCAATGCCCGATGAATTTCCCCCGCTGATACGGCGTCGACCTGCACTCCGTTTTTGCGCATTAATGCGAGGATGGCAAGATTGGAACAGGCCTTTTGCGCAAAGCGAACCACGTCGAAGCTCTTGAGCTCGGAAATGCGATTTTCAATAACCGCGCGCTCATAAATAAAGGCGGGTGTGCCAAAGCTTTTAGCCAATTGCTCTACAGACAAGCTTCCAATGTGGGTTACCAGGTTCTTCATAGTCAGCGATTCCTCCAAAAAGGAAAAATAGCAAACAATTAGGTCGGGCCTGATTTCTAGGAGAAGAAGGAAGGAAGGAAAGGGTGCAGCTCTTTAAGGGGTTGGTTCTATTTTAACTGCCGCCATGCCTTTTTCTATGACGACAACACTCGACTTTGTCTTCTTATCATCTCCAAGGGAGTATTTGACAATCATGTATTTTTCCAGCAAGGTCACCCCATCGGTCAAGCTTTTTTCAAGTCGAGCCACCTGGAAAAAAAGTCCAAGAAAATAAATGCCCAGGCAAAGAATCAGGAGACCAAGAATAATCGACATAAAGCCATTATAACCTTTCTCAGGCGGCAGCGCAATGACGGTTGGCAGAAAGTGTTTTGGGTATTTCCAAAGTAAAAATCAAGCCGTGAACGTTGGAGGATAGACCGTTTTTGCTTTGAACCCGGATTTTTCCACCGTGGCTCTCGATTATGGATTGAACGATAAACATGCCCAATCCTCGCTGAGTTGGGCCAGCCTTGGTGGTGAAAAACGGCTCGAAGATCCTCTCCAGATGTTGCGGTGCCAGGCCCCGGCCATCGTCTTCAATTGTAACCGTAATTAAATTTCCGATGCCGCGAACTCGCGTGGTCACTTTTTCTGCACCTGCCTCAATGGCGTTGATGTACAAGTTCAGGTACACTTGCTCAAACCTATCCGGGTCCCCAAGTAACTGGGCATCCTCTTCCCACATGTCCCAAGAAAACATATCCGAATAGGAGTTGAAATAGGCATGCGCACAATGCCGGGCGATTTCTCCCGGTTTCACAGCCTTGCGAATCACGGTCATGGGCGTGTTACCTTGGACCATGGCCATCGGTACCGTCTGTGTCAACACTTCCAATTTTTCCACTACCCGATCAATCCTATCCAAAATATGACCGTTCGCACCGTTTGCTTCCCGTTGGCGTAAGAGCTTGGCGTTTCCTTTGAGGCTATAGAGGTAATTTTTTATTTCGTGTTCTAAGAGCGCCGCTTGAGTCCGGCTCTGGTCGCGGTCGGTGGGAACCGGCAGGTCCTTTTTGAAGGGGGAGCTGGAGGAGGTGGGCATGCGCCAACGCGCAAAAATGAACAAGCCTAATGCCCCCCATCCGAGATACATCAACGCAGGCAGCACGGTTTCGAAAGATCCTAACCCCAAGGCCCCGGCCGTCCAAGTGGCCAATGCTCCAAAGCATATATATCCGATTCCAAATTGAATGCGTTCATTGGGCATCATACTTTTTCCGTAAACGCAAAAAGAGGGCCAATCCAATTCAAGGTTTAAAACTCATGGGGACTAGCAGAAATACTGGAGAATGGAGGAACAGCAGGAAGGGTGCAGGGCGTCGAAAGGTGTGCGGCTGACCAGTTGGTCAAATGCCGATGGTCAGAACTAGATTTCCGAACGGGAATAAAAAATATGAGCCTGTTTACCTTGCTGGGACAAAGACGGTTTGGTCCCTTTTTCACCGTCCAATTCTTGGGTGCCTTAAACGATAATTTGTTTAAAAATACCCTCGTCATCCTGTTCGCCTTTGCAGCGGCCAACGAGGCAGAATCCGGACTGCTGACCAATCTAGCGGCCGGTTTGTTCATACTTCCGTTCTTTCTCTTCTCGGGTGTCTCAGGGCAATTGTCCGACAAATACGATAAAGCCCGCATCATGCGCTGGATCAAAGCGGTGGAAATCGGCATCATGCTGCTAGGTTCGCTGGGGTTCATGACCCATCAAACTGTTTTATTGTTTATCACCTTGTTTCTAATGGGCGTCCACTCCGCATGCTTTGGGCCCGCCAAGTACAGCATTTTACCGCAGCATCTTAAAGAGACAGAACTTATGACGGGCAATGCCCTGGTGGAAATGGGAACTTTCTTAGCCATTCTGATTGGAACCCTCGCCGGTGGCTTGCTGGCGGGAAAACAAAATGTCATGGCCATCTCTTCCGGCATTGTCGGAGTTTCCATCATCGGATACTTGGCTTCCCTTAAAATTCCCCCGGCACCTGCTCCTGCGCCCAATCTCAAACTCAATTGGAACCCGCTCACTCAAACGGCAGCGCTTACTCGTATCATTTACAGCAAGCCGGCTCTATTCAATTCCATTCTGGGGATTTCCTGGTTTTGGTATTTTGGCGCAACGCTGCTGGCCCAGTTGCCAAATTTCACTCGACATATGTTGCATGGAAATGAAGCCGTTGTCACCCTGCTGCTCGCCCTATTTTCCCTTTCCGTAGGGATTGGCTCCATTCTCTGCGCCAAACTTTCTCGCGGCGAAATCGAACTTAGCCTAGTGCCGATAGGTGCAATAGGTTTGACCTGGTTCTGCGCCGACTTGTCCTTTATCACCTATCCGCCCGCGCACGCAGCATTGATGGGCGTGGGCGAGTTGTTGCACGGACCGTATCTGGGCGCGGCCCTGCGCGTAAGCGTCGACCTCAGCATGCTAGGCCTGTTCGGGAGTCTGTTTATCGTGCCCCTCTATGCCTTGATTCAAACCCGCGCGGATACGGAGTCCAGATCCCGCGTCATCGCTGCCAATAATATTTTTAACGCCCTGTTCATGGTCGCCTCGGCGCTTATCACCATGGTCCTTTTCAAAGTCGGCTTGAATACCATTCAAATCCTATTCTTCACCGCAATTTTAAACTGTGTCATCGCCACCTACATCTTTCTGCTCATTCCGGAATTTGTTATGCGCTTTATTGTCTGGGTATTGGCCGGAACGATATATCGTTTGCGTTATAGCGGCAGGGATTCCGTACCACGTTCCGGTCCAGCTGTCATCGTTTGCAACCATGTCAGCTTTATCGACTGGTTCGTGATCACCGCGGCCTGCCGTCGTCCCGTACACTTTGTAATGGATCACTCGATATTCAAAAACCCATTGCTCGGATGGTTGTTTCGTCTGAGCAAAGCCATTCCCATCGCATCAGCCAAGGAAAACGCGGCCTTAAAAGAAGCCGCTTTCGTTTCCATTTCCCGCGAACTCGAAAACGGAAATCTGGTTTGCATTTTTCCGGAAGGGAAAATCACCTCGGACGGGGCTCTAAACCCTTTTCGTCCCGGCGTGGAACGCATTCTCATGTCAAATCCAGTGCCGGTTATTCCCATGGCATTACAAGGTCTATGGGGCAGCTTCTTCAGTCGCCAAGGCGGCAGCGCCATGACTCGGATGCCCAAACCTTCCCGGCGGAACATCAGCCTGTCCATCGGCTTGCCCCTGGCACCTGCCACGAAAGCCGCTGAACTGGAATCCACTATCCGCAATATGCTTGCGCTATCCACCAACCAATCCATCAAGGAACGCCGATGACAAATCTTATCCCGGCCAGTGCCCGACGTCAAACCGATCATGCAGTGGATCCGCTTTTTCCAGATCGATGGTCTCCCCGTGCCATGAGTGGGGCGCATATTGATAAGGAAACGATGCTGACTCTTTGCGAGGCGGCACGCTGGGCTCCTTCTTCCAACAACAACCAACCTTGGCGATTTATCTATGCCTTGCGTTCGAGCCAAGCCTGGCCGAATTTCCTCGACTTGCTCACAGCCAATAATCAGGTTTGGTGCAAAGCGGCTGGAGCCTTAGTGGTTATTGTTTCCAAACAAACTTTCGACCACAATGCTAAACCGTCTCTCACGCATTCGTTTGATACTGGCGCTGCCTGGATGAGCCTTGCATTGCAAGGGAACATGCTGGGACTGGTCGTGCACGGTATGCAAGGTTTCGATTATGGCAAAGCTGCAATAGCGATAGGGTTACCGGAAGGTTACTCTGTGGAGGCCATGTGCGCCCTTGGCTATTCTACAACCCCTGATGTTTTACCTGAGCCTTTGCGTACTCGAGAAGTCCCCAGTGGGCGCAAAGCCTTGCGAGAAATCGTTTTTGAGGGCATGTTCCCCCAGGAATAGAGCTTAATTCTCGACCGTATCTCTAAAATTTCCCAAATTTCTAATCCCCTCCAAACATAAATCTATCCACAAGAGACCTCTCAGTTTTTAAGCCTTTACTTCAAAATTGGATAACTTTACCCTGATTTATCCACACGTTGACAAGTGCTTTCAACAGGCTGTTGATAGCTTTCCCTCCAATTTCTCCCATATGCTGGGTATTTAATAGTGGAAAGGGCACCCTAAGGCAATGGTAAGATTCGCCAAAGAAAACCCCATGGAAGATGTCATGCAAAGCGCCCTCAAGTCTCAGACCCCCGTTCAATTGGCCAAGACCCTGGAAACAGGCGAGCCCGTATCTTGGACCCATCCGGAAGCAAATCCCAATTCCCGGGTCCATTCAAAAATCCGAATCCAATCAACCTTGCCCTTTCCTCTTTCTGAACTTTTTTCCCTGGTAGAAAACCATAAAAACTATCCGGATAGCTGTCGTCAGCTCGCCGAATTTTTCAAAGTCCAATGTGGCCATTATCCTTTAGACCGCCTCGTGCTCGAAGCCCTTCAAGCCCGTTTCCCAAGAGTATGGATGGAACGATTTCTCTTTATTCTGCTGGAAGTGGAAGCATCCGATTGGCAGACCGCGGCTTATGTTTTGCAGTTCCGCCACCTGAAACGCTTGCTTCTCAGAGTCGAACGCCAGAAACCATTGAACGCCGTCGAGACCAACCTCGCTCATGAAATTATCCAATCCCTGGGCCTTTCCAGTTTTACGGATCTTAACCCCTTTTGCCATCATGCTAATGAGATCTTTAAACTTATGCAGGCCGGCCGCATTCCTGTTTCCGGAGACTTGGGTTTGCTGGTTTACCTCATCCACTCGGAATCCATCGCCATTGGCGAGCGGAAGCATTGGCTCGAACTCGATCTTGGAGTCGGCGACCTCGATTCCTTGTCCCGCCTGACTCCACTTTTAAAACATCTTGAACAGAGGATGCAAAAAGCCCTGGAGATGGCAAAACGCCTGGGTGCGTATGGTCCCATTTTGGATGCCACTATGGGTATTGAGGAACAACTCGGGCCCTTCTTTTACGCTCACTTCAAACAGTTCATCGAAAAGCTTCCGGAACTCCAAGAATTCAAGGAGACGCTGGAACTGCAAAGAGCAAAGCGGATTCCCACTGCAGATTTGATCGCGCTCACGACTTTAACCAGATGGGTGATGGAAGCCCGTGGCCATACCGGCGGACCATTGGAATGGATCCGTATGGCGCTGGAAAGCTATGACCAAGGACATTTTCGTCTTGATATCGAAGGCCGATATTCCGCAGTGGAAGTGCTTTTGGGAGAAGCTAAAACCGAACGGGACGGCAATTTTGTGCTCGGCAACTTCGGTGAAAACCCCTATTCCCCCTGGATCGCCAGAGATGGTTTGACTCGGCCCTATCGCAGTGCCAATCCAGACCGCATCCCGCCGGACTTGCGCAGCACTATTCTCGCCAATATCCACAATGACACTATTCTGCTCAAGCTGCTTGAACATTCCAAGGTTTACATGTCGCCCGGGTTGATTGAAATGATAGTGGAAGGCAACAGATCGCCCTCTGTACACCAGCACATCGCCGCGCGGCGTGAACTGCATACCGGAGCGATAAATGGCCGGGTCCCGATAGCCCTACTGCGAAGCCCGGTAGACATTCCGGCCGCGCTTCTGCGCAATTTAATCCACCCTCAGCACGTCTCCTTCACGGATATGAAATCGCTTTACCGCGCCAGGGAGGAATTGCGTCGCGAGGTAGTTGCCGAATTGCATCGATTCCTGACGTTGGCGTACGCATCCTGATCGCATCCTGATCGCATCCTGATCGCGTCCTGATCGCGTCCTGATTGCGTCCTGAAGAGCCCCCCTTTTCGACTACTTAAAATTTTGTGATTCATTTCTCAGGATATGAGTTATTTTAATTCTTGGAGGCAGACAGCATCATTGGCTGCTTCTAAAGGAAGCATATGGGTGCCACCAAACCTTCCCATCTCAAAAGCAAGCGCAGCTCCATAGGGGGCAAGCCCCTTGCTATCGAAAAAGAGATCTACCTGGTTACCTTTGCTGTAAAAGACGAGGCGGATGCGCTAGGAAGCATCAAACGCAAGAACTTCGTGCCAAATGCCCGCGGTCAAATTGTTCTGGACTGCTGGCAGGATCTCTCGCGGATTCGTCCGGACCTGCATCCGGATGCTGTACGCATTGGTCCGCGACATTTGCAGGGACTTTTGATTTTGACGTCCACGGAAGAGGATCCACTTTCGCTCAACGAAGCTGTCCGGCTAATAAAAGTCTATACCGCTCTGCGCCTCGCCCGTAAGTTCACCAAGAAAGCACCATTGTGGAAAAACGGGTATTCAGAACGATTGATTACCAGTCCTGCAGAACTCAGGGCCGCACGTCAGGCGCTTAAAAGCCCGGTAAGCGAATAAACATCCCCAGCGAGAGGATGATGACCACACTCAAGGTCAAGACGAAAAAATAATTCCAGCGCAAATCACCGGAACGCCCGTCCCAGCTCGCTTTCGCCAGGTCTTGCCCTTTGGCCAGGTCTTGCGATTCACCCATCCACATGGCACGGAGAATTTGGAAGTAAAAGTAAAAAGAGGCGATGCCTCCCACCACGGAAATCAAAATCACCGCCAACGTCCAGCTGGGCAGATTGGCGTTCGGCTGCAAGGCTTCTAGCAATACGCCGAATTTGGCGGCGAATCCTGAAGTCAATGGGATACCGGCATAGCTGAGCAGAATGACCGTCATGGCTAAGGCCAGCCATCGCCGCGAACGACCGAGACCCGTGAGATCGGCGAGTGTGTCCACGTCAGCCTTGGACGTTCCCATTGCCATGAGGGCGGCCCAAGACCCAAGCGTCATCACCCCATAGGATCCCAGATAAAAAATGACGATGGGGGCGGAATTGACAGCGATACCGATAAGGATGAAGCCGCCGTTGACGACGGTCGAATAGGCTAATAACCGTTTGAGGTTGGTTTGGATGATGGCCTGAAGATTACCCATTACGGCACAAACGGCTGCGGCAATCAGTAGAATCGGTTTCCACACGTCTTCCAAAGATTCAAAGGTGCCCCAAAGCAGCATGCCCAGCATCCCAAAGATGGCAACTTTTACAGGTGAGGAAATAAGGGTGAGAGAAGCCATATTGGTGCCTTGGTACACATCCGGTAGCCAACTGTGAAATGGGGCGATCGCCACCTTGAAAAATAGTGCTCCCAAAATAAAAGCCAGTCCCACCTTGGCCAACGTCAAATCGGAGGTTGCACCCGCATCCACAGCTCGGGATAAGGTATCGTGGATGGCCAGTAAGTTGATTTCTCCCGTAGCTCCATACACAAAGGACAGCCCGAGTAGGAAAAGGACACTTGTGAACACACCCAGCATCAGGTACTTCATTCCCGCCTCATTGGAGCGCGGATCTTTATGGCTGAAGCCCGCCAGCACATACGAAGGAACGGAAACCAGTTCATAAGCGATGAACAATGTGGGCAGGTCACCGGCCAAACACAAATTGACCATCCCCATTCCCAAAGCCAGCACCACCATACGCCATTCCATGACCGTGATATGCACCTTTTCCAAGTAGCCTTCCGAAAGCAGCAACCCACCAATGGTCAGGGCTAGGCAAATATATGTCAAAGCCTTTCCCACCGACGTAACGTGTATGGCACCCCCGAAGTACTCGGTGTTTTCCGGCAGGAAAAGCCATATGCATAAGCCGGATGTCGCCAAAGCCAAAATGGAAACGAGGTTGGAAAGTTTTTCCTTCTGCCTGGGCCGAAGCGAGGCAAGCAGAAGTAATAGGGCGAAGCCGCCCACCAAGGGCGCTTGGGTCAGGAGATACGGATTCATGGTAAGCCCGCCATGCCGCGTACGGCACCCAAGGTGAGTATCGCATGCTCTACCGGCCTAATGAACAGCATGGGATAAAGCCCAAGTATGAGCCAGAGCACGATAAGGCCGAGCGCCAATCCCGTTTCCCTTTTGGAAAGATCGGGTGCTTGAGTGAAGTTATGCTGCGACGCCTCCGATTGGGGACCTAAAAATATTTTGTGGAAAGCCCGGACCAGCGCACCGGCTGCTATCAGCGCCCCCAGCGAAGCCAGTAAAGTCAACCAAGGCGAAGAATTGAAAGCCGTAAACAATACCAGGATTTCTCCAGCAAAATTGCTGAGACCGGGCAAACTGGCGGAAGCGAATATCGCCGTGAGCAATACGGCCGCCAAGCGTCGCTGCCCTTTTCGTAACCCGCCATGGGTGGAAAGAGACGGGCTATTGCCGGAAACGGAAATACGCGCATCAAAAGCGAACAAAGCCGTCATGATAAGCCCGTGGTTGAAAACCTGGAAAATCGCCCCGGTCAAACCCGTGGTTTCTACTTCGCCTGCACCCGCAGCAGCGAACACACCGAGTCCGATTAGGCTCAAGTGGGAAAGGGAGGAGTAAACCAGAATGTCGATTAGGCGATCCTGGGCAAGACAGAGCACGGCGCCATACAAGGCCCCGAGTACGCACAGCATTTCTAATTGAGGGGCCAGCTGAAAACATTCCTGACGGAAACCCTGAGCCAAAATCATGATGATGCCATAAGCACCCATTTTGGACATGAGAGCAGACAACACCGCTCGACACGCCGGTGCCGACACATTATACGTGTCGCGCAGCCACCCGTGGAAACCAAGCAGAGGAAGCTTGACGGCAAAGGCTAAAACGAAACCACCAAAGATCCACCAGCGCTGCGATTGCGGCAAGGAAGGAAGTAGGCCTGCAATGCCGCTGAGTCCCGGATCCCGCCCTGCTGCGGCGCATAATGCCACGATGGAAACGAGCATGGGTAGACTGCCTGCCAAAGTAATCAGGAAAAATTTGAGCAACGCTCCATACACGGGACCCGAATAAATATTGGCCCGGCCATGCAATCCAATCCAGAAATACGCGCCGATGAGGGCAAGCTCCCAGAATAGATAAAAGAGTAAAAGGCTTTCCGATAAAAAGACTCCGACCAGACTCATACTGAGCAGATTGGCAGAGACATAATAAGAAGGGCCGTATTTGCCTTCCCGGTCCCGTAGCCAAGTAAAGATGAGAGGCAAACTGATGCCCATGAGTAAGAGGAAAGGTGCGTTACGTCCATCCAGATATAAAGTGGGTTCAATCAGCAACCGGGTCACGCCAACAGGCAAGCCACGGCCTTTGAGCACAATGCTCACCGGACTCAGCATCCCCACTACGGCGAGCCAAACTAGAAAGGCACCAAAAATCCATTGGAACACCAATGCGGCCTGGGCATGGACGGAAAAACCCGGCTTGGTTCCAGGAACTCCGGACCCCTTGGTCCCTGGAACTCCAGACCCATACACCGCAGGTGCCAATCCATGCAAGATCAAGGCGCACAAGGGTAACAGCAATGCTACGGCAAGAAAACTGGGGCTCGCGTACATGTTCTAGCGCCCTCCCAGGTAATAGGCTAGGAGAAAAACCGCTACTAAAACCACCATGGCGTATTGATTGGCCTTGCCGGTTTGCAGAAGGCGTAGCACATGCGACAAACCTTTGCTCAACCATCCTCCCGCCGAAAGGTACCCGGAGAAAATACTTTCCAGAATCAGTCGGCTTAAATAAGCGGCGGCCTTGAGCGGTATCAGGATAGCGTATTCATAGCAATCGTCGAAATAAAATTTGCGCGACAACGGGCCATAGTTTCCCATGCGCAGAGGCCGGAGCTTGGCCAGCCAAGGTTCCCGTACTTTGGAGGTGGAGAAAAAGAAAAAGCATACTCCCGCCAGGACGATATTCACGATAAGGAAGGGAAGAACATGTGTAAAGCTAGGCCCAGACTCTTCAACTCCTCCGCCAGTTAAAACTGCGTACAGGAAACCATTCCCACCAAAGCGGGGCGTGGCGCTGAAGTATCCAAAAAGAGGCGCCGCTGCGGCCAGAACGGCTAGCACGAACTTAATGCTTAGGCTGGTCTCTTTGACTTCCCCATGATGACTGGAGTCTGCGGCATCACTGCGCAAATATCCGTATAGCCTGAATAAATAAAGCACAGAAACGCATTCCACCGCCACCACCACCCAGTACACAAAATTGGACGGCAAATACAATCCCCATCCCATAAACTGCGCCTCTTCAAGAGATCCGAGCACTGCTTCTTTGCTGAAGAATCCCGCTGATAGAAAAGGCAAAAGTCCCGCACCGCCCACGCATCCAATTAAAAAAGCCAAGTTTGTAATCGGCAGTTTCTTGAGTACCCCTTTTAGATGCCGCACATCCTGTTCATGATGGGCTGCTAAAATAACACTGCCGGCAGCCAAGAACAACAACGCTTTGAAGAAGGCGTGGCCGAACAAATGCAGCATCGCCGCAGCTGAGGAATGCGCAGCCAAGGCTAAAAACATCAGCGCCAAATTGGAAAGTGTGGAGTAGGCGAGAATTTTTTTGATGTCGGTTTGCACTAAAGCCAAGGCCGCGCCCACCACTAAAGTTACCAGCGCGCATACAGCCACCACCAGCCTGGCCTCCGGCGCAACCGCATACAGCCAATCGAGGCGCATGATCAGGTAAATGCCCGCCGTTACCATGGTGGCGGCATGGATAAGCGCGCTGACCGGAGTCGGGCCAGCCATGGCATCGGCTAGCCATACATGCAGCGGTGCCTGCGCCGATTTCGCGAAAGCGCCACCAAGTAAAAGCAAAGCCGCTAACGTCGCCTTTCCATGGTAAATGCCCGCCAATCCAGCGCCATGGGTCTCCAGCTCAGAAAGTGAAACAGTGCCGAACATGCGATAAATGGAAAACACACCCAGTAGAAAAGCCACATCACCAATGCGGTTAACAAAGAATGCTCTAAATGCCGCCACCGGCACATCTTCCTTTTCCCAGTAATGCCCAATAAGAAGATACGAACAGAGGCCGACCCCTTCCCATCCCAGAAAAAGCAGCACTAAATTATCCGCCAGCACCAGAGTCAACATTGCGGCCACGAACAAGTTTAAACTGGCAAAGAAACGGTATTGCTCAGTATCATGCCGCATGTATCCGATGGAATAAACCGTAATGAGAAAACCAAAACCCGTCACCAGCAGGCACATGGCCAGTGAAACGGAATTGAGGTGCAGATGCAAGCCGGTTTGGAACCCTTGCGTGGCAATCCACGGTCCTGCGGAAAAATCAATGGGTTGACCAGCCCCAAACACCCCGGCTTTGCAAAAGCCCAAGGTCAGGGCTAGGGAAATACCTACAGCCAAACTGGCTAACCCTCCCAGAAAATTATAGGGCAGACGCTTTCCCAGCAATGCTAATACTGCCGCCGAAAGCCCTGGTATCACGGGTATGAGCAAAAGAATCCAGGGATTTGTCATGACCCTTCTCCCACGGTCCGCTCTCCGAGATGCGACACTCTTTCACGGGTAATGTCCTGGTAGTTTTTGAAGAGCACGATGATCATGGAAAGGCCGACAGCCGCTTCCACTGCCGCCACGCCGATGGACAGCATATAGAGATAATGACTGGTCTCGGACGTACCAAATCGGAAATAATTGAAGGAGACCATGGACAGGTTCACGCCGTTCAACATCACTTCAATAGAAAGAAGAATCATGATGAGACTGCGACGATGAAATACGCCATAACTGCCAATGAGAACCAGCAATAAGGAAAGGGCCAGGCAGTTGGGAAGCGTGAACAAGGTAAGGTTCATGTGGACCCTTTGCGCCGGGAGAAATTAAGGGCCGCGATAATGCCTACGAGGATAAGAAAAGAAATCAACTCAAAGGAAACGGTGAGCGGGTTGTGGGAGGGATCTTTAAATAGGAGATCGGCAATTGAGGTTAAATCCCCGAACCCGGGTTTGGAAACCGGCGCTACCGAAACCAAGGCTGCGGCATGATAAACCCGAGGGATCAAAAGTACGCCAAGCCCCCCCAGAATGACGAGACCAATGAGGGCGGAAGTCCAGGTAGGATGCACATTATCCCCACCGGTAGCGGGCGATTCTCCGCCTCTGGGTGAAGGGTTGATCATCATTAAAACAAAGGTAAAGAGCATCATGATGGCACCGGCATACACCAGGATCTGCAAAACGCCTACGAAGGAAGCCTGTAAAAGGAGGTAGACCAGCGAAGTGGGCAAAAAAGAGGCGATGAGAAGCATGGTCGCATGCACCGGGTTTTTAACCAAAACCACGGCAAGGGATGCCAGTAGAATAGCGCCAGCCGATAGGCCAAAGGCGATTTCGACAAGGGGTGAAACTGGCAAAATTCCCTGACCTTATGTTTGCAGCAAAACTTGCGGTAGCCTCTGCGGCCGCCTACAGGTACACTCGATTTAACGTAAAACCTTGATTTTAACGTAATTTTAGAAAGATTGCCAGATATTATAAAGAGGGGCCCCAGCCGGCATTACACCGGCCAGAGCCTTGAACGCGCTACGGAGGACGAGTCCGATACGCGGGGTAGGTCTATAACATACCATCGGGTGAAAATGGACGCGGAGTCGTGGCCCTAGTTTTCGCTCTCAAATTGAGAGCATCAACCCGCAATTCTTAGGGCTTCTCCAAGGGCCGGGTGTTATCTTAGGAATTCAATATGAGTCCAGAAGCGCCCGTAGTCACCAATTACCTTGATTTTCGCAGTTATTTGAAGGATTACTTCAGGTATCGCAAGTCCGTGCAGCCTGGATACTCCATGCGCACCTTTGCCCGCAATCCCGCTCTAGGAATTTCCAGCTCTGGATTCATGACTAATCTTTTGAAAGGCAGCCGCAATCTGACCCAGAGGCAAAGGCTTCAATTTGTGAAAGCCTTGCACCTCGAGTCCAAAGCCGCCGAATATTTTGATTTCCTAGTCCAATTCAATCAGGCGAAATCGCTCGAGGAAAAAAATCATTTCTTCGCTTACCTATCCAAACACCGCGGCTCCCAAGCAAAAATTCTATTGGAAAAACAGTATCGGTTTTTTGCCAACTGGCATCACAGTGTGATTTGGAATTATCTTGGATTGGATAAGGCGGAGGCCACTCCGGCCCGCATAGCCAAACACCTCGCGGAAAACATGTCCACCGCAGATGTGGAGGAATCCCTGAACCTGCTTCTCGACATGGGGCTGATCAAAAAGAAGGCCAACGGGTACAGCGTCACCGACCGTCATTTGGTAACGGACAAGGTATTTACTGGACAAGTGGCGAAAGATTACCACAAAGAATTCCTGCGTCTTGCAGCCGGAGCCTTGGATCAATTTCCAGCCGAGCAACGTCAATTCAATGTGCTGGCTTTTTCGGTATCTAATAAAGGGTTTCTGGCAGTCAAACAACGCATCGATGCCTTTCTCCAAGAAGTGAGGGAAATCATCGACAGGGACGAGGCCATGAACCAGGTGAACATTCTAAACATTCAGCTTTTTCCCGGAGCACGGATTCCATGAATAACCCGCACCTAGGCTGGTCTAAACTCACTTCTGCCCTAGTCTTGGTTTTTCTGGTTTTATTCTCTAGTGCGTATTTGGGAGGCTGCAACGAAGGCGGAACCAGCACGGAGGCAGGCAACCCAGGGTTAACTCTCAAAATTCGAGGAACCAAAAACGATGCGCCCTACCACGGCTTTATCCAATTCTTCGCCGTGGGCAGCAATCCCAAGTTCTTCACTCCCCCACCTGACGATGGCTTTTCAAACCCGCAGGTAATTCTGGGTGAAGAAGAAATCTCAACCATTGTTCTCAATACCACCAATGACTTCACCATCACGCGCGCCTTGCTCGCAAATCTGGTAAATGCCAATCCCGTCCAACCTCTCTTCAAGCGTTCGCAACTAGACACACTGACATCCACCTTGCCAGATTTCAACATTGTCTTAATGGGATTTGATTCCACCGCTGGATGGCTTACCAGTATCCGTTCTGATACCGTAACTGGTAGGTTACACTATGCGGACTATACAGGTGGCGACACTTTGTTTATCGATGTTGCACCTGGCAAAGCATACCAAGGCACTATCGACACGATTGGCTTGCGCAGTCACCCGCTGGGTCTCTTTGTCCCAGGGACACCGTACTATGCCCATATCCAAGGCGATAGTTTCCATTTCCACGATATGCCTCCTGGAAAACTGCCCTTACGCCTTATTTCTGCCGATGGCTGGGTCAATGCCATGGAGGATTCGCTGGGCGGAGTTTGGTCGCACCCTCTCAAACCTGGGATTAAACTGGACTTGCTCACTATGCCTGTGCCAAATCCGGTTCTTGCCCCACCCGCAGCGGAGCCTGCCGGTCAGTTTGCCTTTACGGATTCAGTGACGGTTACTTTAACCAGCGAAGCGGGAGCGACTCTTTTCTATACCTTAAATGGTAGCACCCCGGTATTTGGTTCCACTCGATACACCAAACCGCTTACCTTATACGGGAGCGCGACCATCACGGCGATCGCTTTCATGAAAGATCACAATCGCAGCCCGATATCGGTGAACAATTATGTCCTAGTCCCATATCCCCCCGTTGCCACGCCGGCAGGCACTCAGTTTAAAGATTCGCTCCTAGTCAGCCTATCCACTAAATCGGCGGCCGGGTCCATTTACATGACCTTTGATGGTTCCAATCCAAGTGTCAAAAGTCAGAAATATTCAGCACCTATAATGCTCAAGCAATCCACTCGCCTTAAAGCTATTGCCATCGCAAATGGACTTGGCAACAGCCAGGTTCTGGACGAAAATTATGTTTTGGTTCCTGGTCCCGCGATTGGCCCCTAAGGACGCAGATCATGGATTGTAGGATTCGATTTCGATGGCTTGCACTTGTATGCCTACTTTCCTATGGCATTTTTGCCCGCACTTTATCGGTTGGACCAGGAAAACTGTACGCTGTACCCAGCGCTGTGTTGTCGAATGTCCAAGATGGGGACACTGTTTTAATTGAACCGGGTCTTTACCAAGGCGATGTGGCGAGTTGGACTAAAAATAATTTGGTGCTCAAAGGGGCCGCCAAGTTTGCACATTTGGATGCCGGGGGCAAAAGCGCGGAAGGCAAAGCCATCTGGGTCATCTCCGGAAAAAATACTGTTGTCGAGAATATTGAATTCTCCGGGGCCACGGTTCCGGATCAAAACGGCGCAGGTATTCGACAACAGGGGGACAATCTTACCGTCCGGCACTGTTACTTTCACGGAAACGAAGATGGAATATTAGGTGGCGGAGGCGTGACCAGCGAAGTTTTGATCGAATATTCCGAATTTTCCGGCAACGGATTTGGGGATGGTCAAAGCCACAACATGTACATTTCGAATGTCAAGAGTTTCACCTTGCGCTTCTGTTACAGCCACGAAGCACGTATCGGCCATGAAGTGAAAAGCCGGGCGAATGCCAACTACATCCTTTACAACCGGATTCTCGACGGCTTGAATGGCACCGCCAGCTATTCTTTAGACTTACCCAACGGCGGAACCTCCTTTCTCATTGGTAATGTATTTCAGCAAGGTCCTCTTAGCGACAATTCTACGCTGGTTTCTTATGGGGCCGAGGGTCTTACCAACTCTCCCAACGATTTGTTTATCTACAACAACACCTTTGTTAATGATAGGTCCGGAGGCAATTTCGTACGGGTAGCTACTGGAACCCATATCGCGAAAATTGGAAACAATTTTTTTGTAGGTCCAGGCACCCAGTTTACGGGTACTGCGGATACAGCGAACAATCTGCTGCTAGCCAGTGGAGAGCCGGGATTCGTCAATCGCACCACATTCGATTACCACTTGTTGTCCACTTCACCCGCTATCGATAAAGGGGGGAATTTCGATTCTGCGCAAGGATTCAGTCTGGTTCCCGCCTTTGAATTTTTATCGCTCGATGCAAGCAAGGCACGGACCGTTCGCGGAGCATTGGATTTGGGCGCATTTGAATTCAATTCTGGAAGCCCAGTCATCAAAAAAAACAAAACTAGCCCGGCCAGGAATAAATATGCGGCGCTGTCGAATAACAGCCGACGAGGCAAATCGGTCTATATGCCCGTATTCAGGATGAACATCAATCCAAGCGTGAATTCTGCCGAAGAACGCGGTTTGTTGATTAATGGATTGGGCCAAGCTTTCCCCTGAATAGGTGGACCTGTTTTACAACTCTTGGGCGTCCAATCCCTAAACAGCCCGCCCTCAAACTAACTTCTTGCGAACAGCTCAATTTTATTTTGAGTGGAAAACATTTTCTGGATTCCCTTTAGAGCTTCGGTTTTCACAGCTGAGTACTTAAAGTTGGCGGAACGGAAAAAATGTTTTGCCCAAAATCTATTTTTTCTCCGGGCTTGCCCCGTAAGAATGAAAGGGCTGCCAGTCAAATGCTTTTTGAACCAGGTCAGTAGTCTATTATTTCCTCCGAGAAATAAACGTCGGTTTTTCTGATCACATCATCACGCAAATTGGCCAAGCGGGTTCTATCTGAATCGTTCATAAAAGCGCCAAAATCTGTCCGATTAGAAATTCTCAAGATTTGAATTTCATCCGGAACATCAGTCTGGCTAAATTCCTTGGAAGGTTTATAGGCGACGACGACTTCTCCACCGTACTTTTTAAAAATATTGAGCGCAATTTTCTCATATTCTTTGAATTCGCCTCGGATTCCATTCCTACCGAAAAGCTTAACTGTTATATAAAGCATGTTATTTCCTGGTTTTCCTTACTTTGGTCAAGATATTGTCCCCTGCCTTACTGTAGCAGCGCAATTTTGATGTAGAATTCTTCGTTCACATCCCGATTAAAGGAACCGACTATGTATATCATTTTTGATTGGTTCATACTTGACTACATCTCCTTTCGAAGCTCATTTTCGCCCAGGCACTTGGCCCGGAAAGATTTCCCATCGGCCTGGAGGCGGTAGTCGAGATCCAATAAACCGAGTTGGGACATAGCACTCATTTTGGTTCAGATAAACATAGTAACCTATATGTTACGCATCAGATAAAGGGAGCGATTTATAGGTGCTCTCTTAAGCTTTTTTTCTATTTTTGGGTTCCATTATTAAGTCGTAAGCGCAGTAAACAGGGGTTTTCCCCCGAAACCCGGCATCTTCCATTCCTTAGCACTTCGCCGCGGAGATTGACCCCATTGAAATGAGGGCTTCCCATCGCCGTACTTTTCGCGATTGACGCCACAGGACGCTTGGCACGTGTGGTACTTGTCAGAAAGGACAGATTCTTGGCGTTCTTCACAGTGAAATTACCTTCACTGACACCGATAATGGGCTTTCCCAGAAAATCAAGATTTTCGAAAGTGACATTCGAAATCAGATGCGTGTTGTCAAAGCCGCTGATATAATTTTCCCACCCATGGCCACCGTCATCAACTACCGAGATGTTTTTGAAATACACGTCGTGGATCTGGCCACGTGTTTGTGAAGTGCCCCACGTTGATTTATTAATGCTGAGATTGATGACGCGCCGGTTTGCTGAATACACATCCACCCTGAAGTCTTCAAAATGAACCCCTGAAATCTCCGCATTGTCACTATTGTAAATCCCCATGGCACCGGTATAATTATTGTTATCCATTTCCTTGGCCAACAGTACGGCATCGATGTTTTTAAAAGTAATGTTTCTAATAATACTTGTATTGGCCTCAGCGCCAATGACCACCGAATGGGCCCAGTGAGTTGTTTCCTCTCGCACTCTACTACCATAATTAGCCTCGAAAATCCCACGCTCTTATCCCTTTCCTGATTCGGTCAGGTATAGCAACGTGCGAATTTTC
>JAYTHY010000104.1:0-63896 GCA_043732185.1 Fibrobacteria bacterium | reverse complement strand
CGATAGCATCCAGTTTTCGGGCCACCGTCAACTTGTCTTCAAGGGAAAACGAAATCCCCTTAGCCTGACTTCCATCGCGGAGCGTCGTATCATAAATCTTTACTGTTTTCATCGTATCCAACCTTTCTCAGGCCTGGTTCAAAGGCAAAAAAAAACCCGCTCTGCTGAGCGGGCTTTCGGTATTTTCTGGGGTCTTCTCCCTAAAAAATTCCGTTCCCGCTTCCGTCTCCGCTTAGAATTCGAATAATAATAGCCGAAAGCGCAAGCACTGGGGCTAGCGGACCTTCGGAATATTCGTATTCTGTTTGGAATTGAGAACGCATTTCTGTAATGTAACTCCAATAGCACCTGGATTGTCAACTATTTCCGGAATTGGCCGAAAAAATCCTTCCACTCCGCGTTATTTAAGGGGTAACGCGGTGAAACGAATTTCGTGAGATCCAAAGTCATTGGCCGTCCAGAAATGGATAGCAGGGTATCTGAGCCGCGCAAATCCGCAACCCGGTATGGCAGGGATAGGTACCCGATGCAATAGGTTCCCGTGTCCAGTATCACAGCCGAGGCCGGCAAAGGAGATTTGAAAGAATGCCGCCAAGGCAAATAACTGTCCACAACTACTCTATCCCGCCTGACATACCCTAAAAAATCAACCAAGGCTCCAAAGGTTTTCCCTTCATTGGCGAGAAAATAATCGAACAGCTTCCATCCAAGAAATCCAAAAGGCGCCCCAGTCATCTTGTCCACGGTCAGAGTGCCCTTCCGTTCTAATCGCTCCATGAGCTGCACGGCGAGCATTTGCTTGTCCAGGCTTACTTTAAGGAAATATGCGTAACCCAAGTTTCCAAATAAAA
The DNA here is from genome assembly GCA_043732185.1 of Fibrobacteria bacterium. Classification (GTDB taxonomy): domain Bacteria; phylum Fibrobacterota; class Fibrobacteria; order UBA11236; family UBA11236; genus Chersky-265. The sequence continues at coordinate 63,045 of JAYTHY010000104.1, read as the reverse complement.
ACGCAATCAAAAAAATCAATCCTCGCAGAGGTATAGAAGGTAAGGCATAATCCGCGCCGAGATGTTGAATTGGTTGAGAAGACAATGAATCAACCGTAGGTAATGAAAAGGACACTGATGGAAAATTCAGCAACAATCCCAATATTATGATTTCCATGAAATAATAATCCCACCACACTCCGCGCAACGAGGCTATCACTATGTAACCAGCAATCAGAATGAGATAAGGTGATGGCTTGAATAGCCGAAAATCCAGCAGCCATAGACCCGGCAAAATCAGCCAAGGTAAAAAACGGTTCACCTCCGGCCAACCGAATAGGCCAAAAGCGGGTGTATCCACCTTGATAAGTTCGCCATGCCAAAAGGGAAGAATCACCAACAATACTAGTGTGGCACAAATTGGCCAAAGCCAGCGTTTCCCAAGAAACGGTCCCGCCACAAAGGCTGAGTTTTTTAATTTTGAAAAATATGCGATAAGACTCATGGTTATTAGGCTTCCGACCAAAAAGGCTAAAATGGCTTTGCTAAAAATATCTGCCCTTTCAGAAAGCTGGAAAGTACCATGAGAACTTGCATAAGTGAGGTTCATATAAGTCAGAGTTAAAAGAATCATCAGTACACAAATTGTTGCACCTACTACTATATTCCAAGAAATCCTCCTATTGCACCTGTAATCCAGCACGGTCGTCCACATGGGAAGAAGGAGTAGGCAAATTTGGTTTTGACGATTTGCAAATGCCAAGAAAGTGGATAGAAAGAACCATCCAAATTTTCCGGATTCAAAACAGATCAGCGAAAGCAAAAAAAGGTCCATGGTACAGATGCCGCCATGAAAATCCGCCTCTTTGGCCAGAAATAAGGGAAAGGTGGCTACGGCCAAGGTCAAAATTGCAGTGGAATGGGGCCTAAACCGGCGGATAAGTAACGCGTACAACAAAGGATAAAAAATCAGGACGCAGAAAGCTTGGAAGCCATATGCAGAGAAATAAAAGTTACCGGAAATACGATAAAGCAGGACAACTGTAGAAGAAAATACAATACCAAATGGTTCGAGCCATTCATAAGTATAGGGATGCCCCATTGTTATTGTGCCGAGTATGCTACGTAGGTATCCGAAGTCATCACTGCGCAGAATGCCCGGATGAAAACCGAAGGAAAAATAAAGCAGAATAAAAAGTACCCAGCCCCAAGAAAACGCTTTCCATTCCCCCTGACGACTTAGCCTGGCGTTGGGCAAATTTGATTTCATCCTAGGGAGCGTTTCTCCACCACCACTAACGCTTGTTTTCCAAATACTTTCCACAGGATGGGTAAAGACAGGTACATCCGCACAAGAAAATCCCATTGTGGAAAACGGCTTTTGGTGGTGTAGGGAAGAAATGCAGGTATAATCGTGTGCGAGCGAAACCCGGCCATTACGGCAGCTTCCAAAACGCTTTTTTCAGTTAAGGGAATTTGATGATCAAAGAAATCCCAATACTCCTTATACGCATACCGAATGTTTGGCATGAGAATAACCATGCGTCCACCTACCTTAAGTACGCGTTGTATTTCGCGCATCACATTCATAACCTGCGCTTTATCGGCGAGATGCTCCAAAATATTGCTTAGAAAAACAGCGTCCAGTGAGCCTGATTCCAGAAAAGGCATTGAATCGCATGTCGATTGGAAAACGGTAACATCTGATCCTGCGAAAATGGCAGTATCAGGATTCATATCCACGGCAAACTTTCGGCTTGCACTGATGTTGTTTATAAACTCGCAATAACCTGCACCCAGATCCAAAACAGAACCATTTTTTGGAAAGTAACGCTGGAGGTACAGACACAGGATTTTCCACAGCCGTTCCTTTTGTATCCGTTCCTTATCATCAAAACGTTTTCGGTACAACTCTTGTACCCCTTCTAGCGCCTCCATTTAATCACCTTTCAATGGAAGTGCTCGAAGCAAAAACCTGCCCTTTAGCGCCAGAAAATACCAGTGCAGATAATTCGGTAACCACTTCCAAAGCTGAAATTTACTTTCACCACCGGAGCGATCGCGCCAGGTTGAAGGCACCTCATCTATTTTACAGCTCAACAGATGCGCCTTGATTACAATCTCCATCCCGATTTCAAATCCACCGGTGCTTTCTATGGTAATTCTCCGCAGCATGCTGCTGCGATACATTTTAAAGCTATTGGTTACATCATGGGTAGGCAGGCCGGAAATATAGTGTAAAGAAAGTCCAGCCATTTGTGCGAGAAATCCTTTAAGAAAAGGGCCACCAATTTGACGGCCTCCGCGCATGTACCGCGAGCCACAAACTATATCGCATCCCTCCGCCATTTTTTCCAGCATAGGCCCGACGGCACTCATATCATCGGAAAGATCGCCCATACACACGAGACACAATTCTTCTTGGGTAGCTTCGAAGCCGCTCTTAATGGCGTTCAGCGCTCCTTTTCCATAATGGTTTTTTTCCGTTCGTATTCCCATGTGACCGCTGCGCGCAATATAGCGCTGCAAGGGGGGAAGCGTACTGTCTTCATCGAAATCATAGACTACCAGTATTTTATGTGGGTATTTTATTTGGGTATTGATTTCTTCCAAAGTGCGGACAATGTTTTCCCCTTCATTGTACACTGGAATAATAATTTCCAAAGACCCGGCCAATCCCGGCACCGTGCCATCGGCAAAGGGCACTACATTCCTCCGACTTCAATCTGCTGTTTGATCCAAGGGATAATTTCTTCCAACGCTGTTCGCAGTGGGGTTACAGCTTCAAAGCCAAGGATTTTTTTGGCCTTGGAAACCTCGGGTACACGCATTTGGACGTCATGGGAATAGGGTTCATCACATTCAAAATGAAAGGGGGCCTTGCCGTTGATCATTTCCCAAATCAATTTCGCCAATTCCAAAACCGTTGTACTTTGTGCCGTGGACAAATTAAAATCATCGTTTAGGGCGGCGGGATTTTCCATGGAGATACGGATGCCGCGTGCCAAATCACCGCCATAAGTGTAATGACGGACTTGGTCCCCACTTCCGAGGATGCGCAGCGGATTTTGCCCCTTCAGGATCTTTTGTACAAGGTCCGGCACTACATGCGTCATAGCCAAGGACACATTTCCGGATTTAACCACTGCACCACCCAAGGCACGCTTTTCGCCCGTACCGACACAGTTAAAAGGACGGAGAATGGTATAGGGAAGTTTGTACTGTTGCCACGCGCCTAAGGCAAAGTATTCTGTGGCCAGTTTTTGAAATCCATAAGTCGAGAAAGGGGGCGGACACTCTTTTTGATGGCCTTCTGGAGTTGGAAATTCGGTGGCATTTTCGAAAACCATCGACGAGGACAGCACGGTAATTTTTTTAAGCTTTGCATGCTTATGGGCCCAGATTGCCGCATCAAAGGCTGCCGCGATGATGCGTTCGTTTTCCGCCAATAGATCATAAGCATAGGCATGAAAATAAGAGATGCCGCCGATCATGGCTGCCGCTGCAACTAAATGATCGCAGTCCTTGAGCAACTCTTTCATCAGCGTGGAATCCTTAGCATCACCGCGTACGTAGTGAAATCTCGGATGGGCATCATAACTCTTGTCCACTTGTCCATACTTGGACCCATTGTCAATGCCGACCACATCCCAGCCAGCCTCCAGCAAATCCTCTATCAGGTAACCGGCGATAAAGCCCTTGGCCCCGGTGACTAGCACTTTCACGTTTCACCTCGCAATAATGTGGGATAAGGAAGAAAGCCCCAAACATCCACAACCGGCTTCCCTTTGAAATCCAGCCCTCGATACTTGGTGTGCGGTGCGCCTATAAAAATGACGTCGCTCTTTTCAATCAATTCCTCTTCTCCGATAAACCCCTCGTCCCCTATAAAAAAATCGGAGCAAAGCACTTGCCTCGCTTCCATTTCCAAAACTTTCCTCAGCTTGTAGGAAAGGGATTCCCGTTTGTCGTCGCTATTGGCTTTGAAAGCCATACCCAGAATACCGGCCACTTTGCCTTCCAGTCCAATTCTCTCTTTGACTTTTCCCACCAGAAAATTTGGTAGACCTTCATTGATGAGCATCGCACCATGCCCTAAGAAAAAGTTTCCATTGGTAAAGGCGGAAAGCTGCATGGTGTCCTTGAAAAGACAAGGTCCCGATGCAAATCCCGGTTTAGGAAAATCCGCCAGACGGGGATATTTATGCGTCATGGCACCGTAAATTTTGTGAAAATCGACGCCATATTCTCCCGAGATCATATAGAATTGGTTCGCTATAGCAAATTGGATATATCGGTACGAATTGGTAAAAAGCTTGGTGAGTTCCGCCTCTAGCGGGGTGAGCAGAACAATATCCTTTGTGAGATGACGAAATAATTCCGACACCTGCTCGACCGCCTGGTCATTGAAACCGGAAACTATTTGTGGGAGCGAGTGCAATTCTTCTAAAGCTTTGCCTTGAGCAATGCGTTCTGGACAGAAACAAACCTCTACATCCGGGTTGAATCGTTTTAGAATGGCCCGGAAGCGCTCCGTGGTTCCGGGATAAAGCGTGCTTCTTAGGACAACGACTTGATTCGCACTTAAATGTGGCCCCATCTCCTCGCTGAGACGAAGCAAGGTTCTCAGCTCCGGGTTGAGATGTTCATCAACAGGGGTTCCGATTACCACAATAATAATATGGGCATCTGCTACAACTGTCGGGTCAGTGGTGGTCGACAGCTTTTTATGAATCACGCGCGCCAGAGCCGCATCGGCACCCCGATCGAGAAATGGCATCTTGCCCTGATTGATGGGAGCAATGGCCCCCTCGTTGATATCCTGTATGATGACCCGCAGGCCTTGATCGGCCAGTGCTATTGAAAGCGGTAGGCCGACGTGTCCCGCTCCGCCAATTATGCAGACATCGTATTTGAAATTCAAAGGTATTGCCAAAACCCCACCTTTCCGGATACCTCAAATTAGAAAAATGGATCTTTCCAGGGATTCTCCTCCATTATCGACTATCCTAGCTGTCAAAACAAGCGGATCGTGTGTGGAAAATATCCCGAATTAAATGTCGATCCAGTTTTGCCTTGATGACACATTAAGGAGAAAGGAATAATGGCAAGTGAAGTTTAGTTTCGAATCCCCTTGGACTGGTGATAAAACACGGGTCTTGTTCGCGTCCGTCCTTATTCCAGCGTTTGGGTATCTCTATTTCCTGATCCAGCATCACTCACTAAAATATTTTTTAGGAACGGGGCTGGTACTGGCCACCTACTATCTTATTTGGTTCTCAAAAACCGGCCAAAGGCTTCGTCTCAGCGGTCAAACAATTTTTTCAATCGTAGTAATAACTCTTCCCCTGCTCGGAATCTGGCAATATATCCAAATGGACGACCTCGGCGACATGGATCAAAGTTTTTACTCAATGGCATTGTGGAATCTCCGTCATGGAAACATTGACTTTACGTTTGATGGGAAAACCATGTTTGGAATCCACTCCCAATATACCATTCCTTTGTGGATTCCTATACATTGGCTTTTCGGAGACATAGGGATTAAGTTGGGGCAAGGCGCTGCTTTAATCTCAGCCTCTCTGTTGTCAGTTCGCTGCATCAGGGACGCCCCTCAAGCTGCCGCCTGGGGGGCACTCGCCATTGTACTATCGCCTCAGGTAGCATCTCAATTTTTCTATGGTTTCCATCCGGAACTCATTGGCGCGCCTCTACTCGTCCTGGCTTTGCATTCCTATAGAAACCAAAAACTTGTTCCCTTTTTGCTTTGTACGCTATTCCTGGTCTATTCCAAAGAATCGTTCGCTATGGTCATCGGGGGCATTTTATTGTTAGCCCTGGTGGAAAGGCGACCCTGGAAATGGATTCTTCTTCCAGGATTGCTTTGCTGCGTTCAAATCGCATTCTATTGGTGGGTGGTGGTACCTTACTTTGCACCTAAAGGCAATATGCTTGGCAATTTGATGCCCGTTTCCCCATCGCAGGTAGTGACAAATTGGTTGCGGCCTCGGAACTTGACCTATGTTTTCGAAGCTTCCCTTCCTTTCCTTCCGCTCTTGATGGTATTTCCCAGGCGGTATTTACTACTTCCCTTACCCCTTATGGCCTTCTATGCTGCCTTCCCAGATACGGCTTTTATGGTGATGTGGGTCAACTACGCCTTTCCCACAGCGTTCCTTTTCATGGCTGCGCTCGTATTGGAACCTGACCTTCGCTTCAGAAACCCGAGCAACATCGATAGTCCGATTGCTTCAGGCATAGATGGACGCATTTTAATTGCGTGTGCGGTGACTTCCCTGGTGTGTTACCCATTGTGGCGAGAAGCCTTTTCAATACCTGTCGGTAACTTTGAACGTTCGCGCATTGTGGACCGGCTCAACTCACTAATACCCGTTGACGCACCCATCCTTGCCAATGGACCCTTTCTGACTAGGTTCGCTAATCGAAGGGAAATCTCAACTTGGGGAAACCGCCAGAAACCCATGGCCTACTTTGAATATGTTGTTATAGACGTCGTTCTTCCATTCTGGCAGTTCACCACCGAGCAACGCAAACGGAGTCTAGATAGCTTGGAACGGGATCCGACCTGGACCAAGCAATACGGCCAAGATGGGCTCTACCTTTTTCATCACAAAGCTCCCTGAAAGTTCAGGGCTATATCATGAAAACCCAAAAACAGAACGTTAACGAATTCAATGCCGACATTCATGCCAATAGTGGTTATCGCTACACAAACAACGCACCCTATTCATCGAAAATTGCTAATGCCAGAATTACTGCCGCTACGGCTACATTAATTGGGAAAAACATCAAAAGCATCATCGATATTGGCTGCGGAGATGGGACATATACGCATGAATTGCAAACTCGGTTCCCTGGTATCCATTTCACTGGTATAGATCCAGCTGCGGTTGCAATCGATTTGGCCAAAGTGAAATTCGAACTAGTGCACTATTTGGTCGGGGATTTACTTGACCCTACTACTTTTCCAGAAACCAAGTTCGATCTTGGGATTGTCAGAGGCGTACTCCATCACCTTCCGGATGCCGCTCAGGGTATTATCAATGCCACGAAAATAAGTGATAAAATTTTGATAATTGAACCCAATGGCAATAATCCGATTTTAAAATGGCTGGAAAAACACTCTCAATACCATATCGATCACGAAGAGCAGTCCTTTACTAGCGCGCAACTTGTTCAATGGTGCAGAGCTTCAGGCTTCCAAATCCTATCCATTGATTTTATTGGATTCGTCCCCTTTTTCTTTCCGACTCCATTAGCCAAAATAATTCATTTTTTCCAACCGGTATTGGAATGGATTTATCCGCTGAAAAAATATTTTGGAGCGCAAATAATCATCGCGATAGAAAAAGTGGCCGCGCTACCATCGGTATAATTAAAAAGGGCGCGGCCAATATCCCATTTAGGGAACGGGAGTCAGCCACTTATGCAGATCTGGTGCGTCTCCATACTGGATGGCCTGAAACGCATTGAATAGGCGCAACAATGTTTCTCCAGCTTGATTGGGTTCACCAAATATGAACTTTTTAGATCCATGATGAACGGCGTGTATAGGAGTAATGACTACCGCTGTTCCACATGCCCCCACCTCCTTGAATTGGTCTAAGCTGGATAAAAGAATGGGCTCCTTGATAACCTTCAGACCCATATCCTTGGCTAATATCTGTAAACTTTCATTGGTGATACTTGGCAAAATAGATTCAGAGTCTGGAGTTTTATATTCACCGTCATGAGTAATGCCAAAGAAATTAGAAGACCCAAATTCATCCACATATTTATTTTCTTTTGGATCAGGGTAAAGCACAATTGGAAATCCCTTCTGCTTGGCTTCATCGCCTGGCCTTAAGCTTGCAGCATAGTTTCCTGCCATCTTTGCCCGTCCAGTTCCTTTGGGGGCCGCCCTATCGTAATCTTCCATAACCAAGGCTTCCAGGGGTTTAAACCCGTCCTTGTAATAAGGACCGACTGGAGTTACCAGGACAATAAAGGAATAGGTGCTCGAAGGTTTAACGCCTACAGCGGGCTCAGTACCAATCAGCAGAGGCCTCAAATACATGCTCGCCCCTGTACCGTATGGCGGGACGAATTCGCGATTGATTTCCACAGCCTGACGGCAGGCTGTGACAAAAAGTTCTGTCGGTGGCGCTTGCATCATCAGACGATCGGCAGATTGTTGCATGCGTTCGGCATTCCGATTGGGCCGGAAGATTACAATTTTTCCTGTTTTAGTTGTAAACGCTTTCAACCCTTCAAAACAAGCCTGCCCGTAGTGCAAACAGTTGGCGGCCACATGCATCGGGATGTAGGCCTCGCGCTTGACCTGTATGGGTCCCCATTTCCCATCCTCATAATCAATTTGAATTTGGCCGTTGGTAGGCAAATATTGAAATCCTAAATTTTTCCAGTCTAGAGCCTTTGTTGGCGGCATGGTATGCTCCTATCTATTCAGAAGATAATAAATCGATTTCTGATGCGGGGTCCGGGAGAGCTTCAGTGCAGGTACTGATTTTTAGCAATGCGAATGAATGCAGCCCACTCCGTGTTATTCAATGGAAAAGGGCGCGAATACCCTTTTGTCCGTTCATCATATTTGAACTCCCCATGACACACATTGCGACCTTGAGGATTTTTATGGTCTACCACTCGATAGGGCAGATTCATAAAGCCAATGCGTGCAATTCCAAATTCCAGTACTTCCCCGTTCTGGGTGCTGAGGGATTCCTCCTTTAACTTCCACGGAAGACCTGACTCCACGACAACACCATCGCCCTGTATATAACAGGTAAAATCATCCTGCTCATGATTGGGATTATCCTCCATAACCAAACGGAAGACTTTAAATCCAAGAAATCCGAAGGTCGCCCCTGTCATTCTCTCTGGAGAAATCCGGTGCTGTCTTTCCATTTTCTCAAATACAATATTTGTCAAAACCGCTTTATCAGCAAGGACTTTGTAAAGGTAGGCATATCCAAAATTTCCAAGTAAGACAGCCGCATAAATACAAATAGGCACCAATGGCCAATTTTGATTTATGGCCAAATCTTCACGTCTTGCCAGCAACGCAATCCAAATGGCAATGAAAGCGAGCTCTGCCAAATAATAATCCCAATAAAATCCAAGGAGACATGAGATCCCTACATAGGCAAGCCCCAGGAACAAATAGATATCCAACTTCAAAATCCTTCGGTCCAAAAACCAGAACGAAATAAATATTGTGATTTTCAAAATCGTTTGTAGCAATCCTTTATGGTCCAAGGAACCAATCAGAGGCGTTTGGAACCATACCAGAGAGGCTGGAGAGATATAAAGAATTAAACCAAAAATCGCAGATAGAGCTATTGGCAATTTGAAACAACGAAAATTGGTTCGTAGCGTCTCCAATGGAGCTACACCACCCACGGTTACTCCTGAGATCACCAGAAAAAAAATCCCTAAGAAAATACCTACCCCAAACTGCCGAACGATTAATACTAATCTGGTTAGATTTTCGGGAAAAGGATGGAGGTTGCGATTGAACCAATTGATATTGATATTCAACTTTAGGAAGTAAAGCGCGGCCAGACAGACTACCAAATAGCCACAGATTTTTAAAGGAAGCTTGCCTTCCTTACGATAGCCATTCCAAATAGCATATAGCGGTAATAGAAACAAGAAAAGGCTATTCTGGCGTGTCGCCACAGCTAGAAAAATAGCAGCGTACATGATTTTGTATCGACCAGTAGAAAAGGATAAGAGAGCTGATAATAAACAGGTCTGCGTTGGCAAACAGCCATGATAATCCAGTGATTTATGCAGGTAAAACGGAAAGGTGACCACTGCCATGGTAAATCCAGCCGCATGCCAGGGTCTAAAATGGTTTCTAAAAATGATATAGAGCAACATGAAATTGAAGCTGGCGAAACATGCCAGCACACCATAGGTGCTTAAATAAAAATTGCCGGATAAGAGATACGCAGCAACGCCAGTCGCGGTAAAGAAAATGTTGTAAGGACCAATGAAATCATGGGTGTAGAAATGACCACGCGCCAATGTTTGGACTATGCTTTCTATATAGGCGAAATCATCGCCATGGAGGAATACACCTTTTGCCACTAAAAGTGCATAGCAAAGCAAATAAAGGCCAAAGGAGACCAGAAAAGCCCCTCCACCCAACCAACTCCACCCACGGGTAAACTCAGTATCCTTAGACATTATTCTCCTGGACGTATCAAGAAAAGAGATGCTTCCATCATATCAAATTACGCTCTCTGTCCGCATGGAATTATTATTTCATGCATGGAAACGCATACTGAACCGTGGTCCGGTCGGCTTGGACAAGTGATTGGATACCTATTAGCCTGGACGGCCATGACCCTGGCACTGACTTTCGCCTCCCGCTCACTGCACATTGGACCAGGTTTTGCCAATCCCCTACCCTATGCTGGCCTTGCCATGGTCATCAATCAGTCCGGACTATGGGTGCGTAAGTGGTTAGCCCGTTGAAAGCCATCTTCTCGCCAATGCGCAATTTTATAATCGGTTTGAAGGCCGGTGCCTCAAACTTTTTTGCAGGGATTGCCGCCTTCAATAATTTTCTGCTACTGACCCTCGCCTACTTTTTTGGAATTGGACTATCCAAGCTATGCCATTTTATTTACGGGGTTATCACTCGGAATCGCACGGCTAATAAACCGGAAACATATTGGTCGGAAATCCATTTGGGCGCGGAACCCTCGGATTCTTACTACCGGCCCTTTTAAACAGCAGACATGTTTATTCTCGGAATCAGTTGCCACTACCATGATGCCGCCGCCACCTTACTCAAGGACGGAAAGGTGGTTTTTGCAGCCGAGGAAGAACGCTTTACCCGATTAAAGCACGATTCCACATTCCCAATCCACGCCATCAAGGCCTGTTTAGCCGAATCCGGTATATCCATCGATCAAATCGACTCTATCGCCTTTTACGAAAAACCGTTTCTAAAATTTGAACGCATCATTCGTCAACACCTGGATTTTTTCCCCCACACTTTCAAAACATTTCAAATGGCATTGCCCTCATGGCTTTCTGAAAAAGTTCGCGTTCGCCAAGTGCTCAGAAAAAAACTCGGTTATAGAGGTGATGTGTTTTTTATCAACCATCACCTGTCGCATGCTGCAGCGGCTTTTCTACCATCGCCATTCGAAGAAGCTGCTATCCTAACGGTGGACGGAGTGGGCGAATGGACAACGACGTCCATTGGACGAGGTCGCGGTACGGCTCTGGAACTCAACAAGGAAATCCGATTCCCGCATTCCTTGGGTCTACTCTACTCAACACTTACCGCCTATCTTGGATTCAGCGTAAACAATTCAGAATACAAGGTGATGGGCCTAAGTGCCTATGGCTTAATGGACCGGGAGAAGAATGCCTGGTACCAGAAATTGCGAAGCGTCATTGATATTAAAGCAGACGGCAGCTATAAACTGGATATGGACTATTTCGCCTACCAGTTTTCCGATCGCATGCCCTCCAAAAAACTGTGTGCGTTGCTCGGTGGACCAATCCGAATCGAGTCCGACCCGCTGGACAATCGCCATCGCGATATCGCCGCAGCTGTGCAAATGCTTACTGAAGATGTCGTTTTAGCCATGCTCCGATTCGCCCATCGGGAAATAGGTAGTGATAATGTGGTTTTGGCTGGTGGAGTGGCCTTGAACAGCGTGTGCAATGGAAAAATATTGGCCGCCACAGGATTCAAAAATATTTGGATCCAACCCAATGCCGGAGATGGCGGCAGCAGTATGGGCGCAGCTTTATTTGTACACAATGTTATTCTTGGGCATCCACGCAATTATGTCCTGGAAAACGCGTACCTGGGGCCAGCTTATTCTTCGGATGAAGTGGAAAAATTTCTTGTGCGCTCCGGGATCAAGTACTCCAAGTTTGCCGCATCGGAAGACTTGGTATCTAAGACGGCTAGCCTGATAGAGGCGGATCAAATCGTCGGTTGGTTTCAAGGTAGGATGGAATGGGGACCTCGGGCCTTAGGCGCCCGTAGCATTCTATCCAATCCCTGCTCCCCTGCCATGCAATCCATATTGAACGAAAAGGTCAAACACCGCGAAGCCTTCCGTCCCTTCGCACCGGCTGTTTGCGCCGAGGATGCGGAAGAGTACTTCGTCTGCGACAGCCCAGTTCCCGTCCCAACCGACTTCATGCTCATGGTCTACCCTATCCGGGAAAAATATCGGACGCGAATACCCGCTGTGACCCATATAGATGGCAGTGGACGCTTACAAACAGTTCGTCGCGACCAGAACCAAAGGTATTACGACTTAATAAAAGCCGTCGGGAAACTAACGGGCGTTCCCATGGTGGTGAATACCTCGTTCAACATCCGAGGGGAACCGATCGTATGCACACCGGCGCAAGCCTATCGATGCATGATGGGCACCGGAATTGACTGCTTGGTTATGGAAAACTTTTTGATCCAACGGACTGACAATCCTAACGACATTTGGGACAGCGAATCCCTGGCACATGACTGAACGGAGAGAAATCAATGGCTAAGAATCGTGGTATTTTGGAGGACATTTGGGCTTTCTTGCGCGTGCGTAAAGCCTGGTGGATGGCGCCAATCATACTCATGTTCCTGCTTTTAGGACTTTTGATTCTAGCCGGGCAAACCGGTGTGTTGGCGCCTTTTATTTACGCCCTCTTTTAGGCTTTAGGCAACCCATCGCCATTGGTTTTTATCAGGAACGCCTCCACACCCGTGCACAGAAGTTCCTCGATACCCGGAAGGCGCGGAAACCGGATGGCAGGCAGACCAAACTTTATTTGGTAATCTGGCCGAACCAAATACTGTGCGTAATGTTTAATGCCGAGATTGTTTTTGGGAAGGCAGGCATGGAATTCCCCGATAGTGAGACGGGTTCGCAGTACCGTTTCCATATCAGCTTGCAATCCAGTTGACGTCTTATAGCTATTGCCTTGCAGGGTCAAGACTTTTCGAAACCACTTTTCTGGAAACAATTGCAACCATGGCACATTGGAAAAAAAGCCCGATCCATTATGCTGATGACCCCCAAAGGGCGAATGAAAAGGCGCGAAGCTGGCATACATGATTCCGCCCGGTTTCAAGAGTCCGGCGGCTTTGGCCAACGCTTTTTCCACGTCAACGATATGCTCTAAAACATCGCGCAACAAAATAAAATCATATTGTTGTGAATCCATTCCAAAAAAATCCCCGGTTTCCAATCGCAGTCCCGTTGAATTCCGTTTCAACCCAGTCTGAATCATCTCAGCATCTACATCTATGCCCAGCGCATCCGTTAGCGCAAAACTTTCGGAAAGAACCGCGAGCACACCGCCATATCCACAGCCAACGTCCAGGACGGATTTTCCATGCAGGTCTATTTGTAAGGATTTGAGGAGCGGAACCAGGAATCGAGTACCGAGCTTTCTTTCATAGTCCAGAAAATCGGCCAGCATCCATTTCCCATTCGTCTCTAAAGTCCACTTCCCCACTATTGTGAACTTAAAAATTCAAGATTTCAACTCTAGGTTTTCTCATCGACGTTTTGATAAAGCGCGACAGGGCGAATGAAAAGCCCTGACATTGCGGGCAATAGCAGAATCAGGAGGGTTTGTAAAAACGCCGCTAGCAGCGCAATGTCACTCCCGACCCCTTCTTTAGCTAAGAGAACCATGGATATCCCTTCCCGTATGCCCAGACCCGCCAAGGTCACTTGAAAGGAATTTGCCAAAGCCACCAAGGCCATCATGCCAGCCAAACGCCATGGTGTGGATACAGCCGGGGCCAGAAAAGCCAGCAACAGCGCCATTTGCAACCACTCAAAACCATACGCTGCAATGCCCGCGCCCATCGCTTGCAGCCAGTCTTTCCGCTTAATCCCATCCCCAGCCGTAAGTGCCTTTTGAGCGGTTTCTCGCAAGCGCCATCGATCGGTAACCCTGGAGGTACCCCTGCTGAAAATTCGAAGCCAGCTGGAAATGGGCAGGAAAACCAGCACCAGGACTCCACCGAGAATCAACCCCTTCAAGCCAAAACAAACCGCCCATCCCAGACATGCCCAGATAAGCACGGCCAGGAAATCGATCCAATTGTCAATAAGTACCAAACCCGCTCCCCGCCAGCCTTGCACCACGCGTTGCGGCAGATACATGCCTCTGGAAAATTCGCCTAATCTGGCGGGTGTCACCAATCCCAAAGCCATGGCTCCCAAATAACTCCGCGCGGCTTGGACCCAAGTCACATCCGGCGCCGCACCCATCAGGAGAATTCTCCACTTGGCTGCCCGTAAATAAAGCATGGGCGGCAAGCAGAGGCAAGCCCAAGCCAGATATTCCCAGCGCAAAGCCATTGTGGATAAATGAACATGCGGACGGGTATATACATACCAGGCTAGCAGAATAAAAGTAAGGACAGTCAGCCCCAGACGGAGTCGGGACAAGACTTGCGGGCGTATCACCCCAAGGCCTTAAGTACAGCCTCGCCCATGCCTGCCGTGCCAACCGTGGTCTCCCCATTGGAGGCGATGTCTGCTGTGCGCACACCCTGATTGATGGCCTTGGTCACGGCATCCTCAATGGCCTGTGCGGCTGCATTCTCGTGAAAGGAGAAACGGAGCATTAAAGCGGCCGAAAGGATTTGAGCAATGGGATTGGCGATGCCCTTGCCGGCAATATCCGGTGCGGACCCTCCCGCAGGTTCGTAGAGGCCGAATCCGGCTTCATTCAAACTAGCAGAGGGCAATAACCCCATGGAACCGGTTAACATGGCGGTTTCGTCGGATAAAATGTCGCCAAACATATTGCCGCACAGCATCACGTCGAACTGATGGGGATTCTTGACCAATTGCATGGCGGCATTGTCCACATACAGATGGGACAACTTAATGTCAGGATATTCCTTGGCCACTTGAGTCACCACTTCTCTCCAAAATACCATGCTGGTTAAAACATTGGCCTTGTCGATGGAAACCAAAATCTTCTTGCGCAAACGGGCAGCCTGAAAGGCTTTGTGGGCAATGCGTTCGATTTCTGCCCGAGTATATTCTTTGGTGTCCCAGGCGCGTTCCGTGGGGCCCGAACCTTCACGACCCTTACTGTCCGGCCGTTTAGAGAAATAAACCCCTCCAGTCAACTCCCGCACCACCAAAATATCGAATCCATCCCCGACAATATCCGGTCGCAACGGACACGCCGCCGCTAAGGCTTTATAGACTTTGCCTGGACGCAAGTTGCAGAAAAGTTGGAAATGCTTCCGTATGGGTAACAGTGCCGCGCGCTCCGGCTGCTTGTCCGGCGGAAGGGATTCCCATTTGGGCCCACCCACTGAACCGAATAGAATAGCCTGACTTTCTTCACAAACGCGGAGGGTAGCGGCCGGTAAAGCCTCACCATGCCTGTCGATGGCACATCCTCCAACATCGGCATGGCGATACTGCAGTTCAAACCCGAACTTCTTGCCCGTCCAATCCAGTACCTTAATGGCCTGCTCCATGACTTCGGGACCAATTCCATCACCTGCTAAAATCGCGATTTTATAGGACTTCATGCCAACTCTTTCTCACCTAGATTATACCGGTGCCATGGGATATGGAGCCGGAGGTATTGGAAATGCATTTCCAGGCAAAAATATAGCCCCAGGCCCTGCGAATGCCAAGCCAAACCCAGCGAGGATCCAGTGCCGATCCGTTTGCTTTGCCGATCCGTTTGCTTTACCGATCCGTTTGCTTTGCCCATCAGTCGGCTTTGGGGTGGCTTCCGCGTTACGTTAGGCATAAAAAGGCGTATTCTCATTATTTCTACTTTTCCCAATGTAAAGATTTGTCCCTTACAACCACTTAGCAAACCATTTCAGGAGTAGACATGCGAAACCCTTTTTTACCAGCGTCCAGTTTAACACTCGCTTTAACTTTAGTTTCAGCTTCGGCTTTATCTTCTCATGCCGGCATTAAAATGACGCAAAGTTTCCAGAACCTCAGCAATAAAGCGGAGGCTACCACCAACTTGATTTATATCGACAAGGATAAAGTTCGCATTGAAACTGGAGCCAATCCGGAGCAATATTTTATTTACCGATCCGATAAGAAAGTGTTCCTGACCATCAATCTCAAAGACAAATCCTATATGGAAATTACGGAAAAAGACTTTGTTGAGATGTTTTCCAAAATGGACGAAGCCAGAAAAAAAATGACGGAGCAAATGGCTAACATGCCTCCGGCCCAGAAGGAAATGATGGAAAAGATGATGGCAAAAATGATGCCCGGTGGCGGAAATACGGTTAAAACTGTTTATAAAAAAGTGGGGCTTGGCGGCAAAGTAAACGGATGGAATACGGACAAATACGAAGGCACCCGAGAAGGGGCCAAGCAATCGGAAATCTGGACCACGGATGCCAAAAACCTGGACGTTGGTCAGGCGGATTACCAGGTGCTCAAGGACATGGCAAAATTTTTTGAAAAGTTCGCCAAAAATATGGAAGGTCTGATCGGCGACAAAGCCAATAACGGTATGGACGGCATCCCCGTCAAAACTATTTCCTACAAGGAAGGCGCAGCAAGCTTCTTAACCGAAATGAAAGAAGTGAAAAAAGAAGCCTTTTCATCGGATCTTTTTGAAGTGCCGGCTGGACTCAAGAAAAGAGAAATGTCCAAGCCGAAGGAGCATTAAAAGTCAGGAAGACTAGGCTTCACACCTGGATAAACCTGGAGTGAAGCCTATCTAAAAAATAAGTTGAACGTGATCTAACTGAGTCTGTGCTAAATAAGTGAAATCTGGCGAATGAAATTACCCTGGGTGGTTTGCACTTTAACTGCATAAATACCGGGCTCCAAATGGTTTTGCTTGGCGATTTCACCAAACCGGTATTCCGCGCCCTCTATGCCCTCAGTGTGGAAGACTTGGTCCCCATTCAGCTTATATAGGCTGAAAGTGTGCTGCCCCTTTTCGCCCACATTTAGACTGGTCTGTGAAAGCCAAATTTTTAAGTAGGCTTCACGTTTGGGAACTGGTGCTGTGGCCACTATGGCAGGTTTGCAATTGCCGGTATACGTTACCCGCATGATACCTGGATTAACGGTGCTGTAGAAGCCATCATAATTTAAAATATAGAGAGCGCCTTCCTTGCCATACATGGCTTGGACGTAGTGACGCATAGTGAAAGAACTGAATATTGTGCTGTCCACTTTTTGCATATTGGTGACCTTCATGGTTGTAGTATCGAAAGTCGCCGCCCACATACCGGCATTGAAGGAACCTATTAGCCATTTGTTATGAAAATGGGGCGGGAATTTTACATCCGATACCAAGCTGCGATCGAAGGTATAAATGGGTCCACCTATGGCCACATTCACCAAGTTGTTGATGGCACCGGGTGTGGCGGGTGGGAGCTCGGTAACACCGCTGTTATAGATTGACGTGTTCATAGGGGTCAATGGGTTCATGGTTATGCTTGTGCAACTCTTTTGGTTGTCGGCCATAAAGTAAGGGTAGCCGGTAAAGACGGGATGGTCGGTAATATTGAATTCGTCCAGCTTGTCGCCGGTATTCACTGTTCCCCAAGCCAACCAGCGCTTGGTTGGATGCACGGCGATAGAAAAATTGCTGCGCTCTCCTTTGACATAGACTTCCGGCAAAACTTTAGCAGTATCACGGTACTGAGCGGCCAGTGCGGTTTTTCCCAGCTTGTCGAATTGATCGGCCCAATATTCTCCAAAATTGCCTCGCGGAATGCTGTAGCCTTTAGCCGAACTGTCTGGATGAATACGCAAGAAGCCCCCCCGCATACTGGCAGTATTGGAAGACCCCCATTCCGCACTATTGGAGCTGTCGGTTTTCGATAAAACGCTGCATGAATCGAGAATCAGGACATTGCTGTTAACCAGGTCATTGCTGTTATTGCCTACGGACATCCATAAGTCTCCATAAGCATCGAAAGTCATGGGTCCGCCGCTATGCCAATTATCGGTTTTACTGCCTTTAATATTGATTAGCAGCTTCATCCCAGTTGTATCAAAGGTGTTGTCGGATTTTACATTGACCCGAGCCAATCGCAAAAGCCGATTTTCACCTATTCTTTCCTTAGGCGAAAACCATAAGTACATCCATCGATTGTTGTTGAAATCCGGGTGGAGAACCACACCAAACAGTGCATTATCCGCATTCCCCCAAACACTGATTTTTCCCATGACCTTGACCGTTTTGGCGGCACCGTCATAAAATTTTACGGTACCCGCCCGCTCTACAAAATAAATGTTGGTAGTTGAATACACCCCATTTTGATAGACGGCTTGTAAATCCATCCGTACCGGTTCCGCCAACGATGCGTCCCTTGTTAAAACACCAGGCCCGCCTGCCTTGCTTAACAGCTCAGTCATTTTGAAATCTGAGGCGGCTAATGGTACCGGACATTCTGTGGTGGTCAACTGGGCCATAATGGGCATTGCCATGCCTACCAACATTCCTAAACCAATCCATTTCTTCATTTTTTCTCCTTTAGGTCCCAAATTTCTTCTTTAAAATTCAACGCGTGCCTAAGTCTCAATAATACGGGGAGTTCCCCCCAACTGGGTCTAGCTCCCAGAAAATAATGTTTCCTAATAGTAAACGCCATGCCTCACATTAGGTTACCGAGTTCTTTAAAAGGAAGATAGAGGAAAAAAAATATTTCGTCAGTCCTAAATTTCTATTTGATGAAATATTAAGGCATCCTCCGATTCTGTATTTCTATTAGTTTTCCCATTCCAGATGCATGCCTTTCGGAAAGCTTCGCTCACCTATCCAATGGAATCATTCTTCAATAGCTGCTTTTTTGAAATAATTTTACCTCTCCTCCACTCTCTATCCATTCTAAACACAAAAGCGGAAACTAAACAATGCTGGTACGAATAAAGGGGAAATACACCCACGGTTAAAGCCACCACACAGAAGGTCAAATCCCGCAAGGGTGAGCCTGCGTAAATCGGGTCATCGGGAGAGAATTCGAAGGGGCATTGGTGGAACAACTTATTTGCGCATTGGCTTCCGAAGATTTGCTTATCGGGGATAGGTAATATCGAAATGGAAAATGGTTGGGGCGACTGATAAAGGCCAGAAATAGCTTGGCTATCTAAGATCGAAAGATGTACCCTCATAAACTCAAACTTCTAAAACAAATTCATATTTTATGTCTGGCTGCATCGACATGTTTTTTCACTCGGTCCTGAGGTGCAGTATTTTGAGAGAACAAAAAAACATTTAGGAGTATAAAATGGATAAACATTATTTTCTGCTTTGCAAAAAGGCCGTTGCGGCCATTTCCTTGACCATGGGTTTGACCGGAGTCGCCGAGGCGGCCAATTCGGGAGTGTTTCTGGATAAGTCCAACGCTCCGGCATTTCAGGGCCAATATTTCGAAACGTACTTCGAGATCGATTTTTCGAAAGCTTCCGCTATGTTCCCCAGTCGGAATTACTTGACCTGGGTGAATCCGACTTCTAACCCCCCCCAGACGGTGGATTATTTCACCCAGTACCTGAATTCCGACAATACCCCTTACGGCACCTGTTTTGAGATTAACAGCGAGATGCCTGGGTCCACCGGTTCCGACCCGATCATCCATACCAGGAATGCAGCTGGGGCCTGGGTTGCCTTAGCCGATGACAATGCGGGCTATAGCCAATTCCGGGCCCGAATATTCGTTACACCTAGGGCCCAAAACGAGTATAGGATTTCCCATTATTTCACCTCCGGAACAAATGAATCTTTCTACCTGCGGATCAAGAAAATTAATGCCGACCCGGGGCTGACCATCAATTCTCAGAGCTGCCGGCTTTCCGGGATTCCCTTCCACCAAGCCGACCAGAACGGCGGAAACCCCCTATAATCATTTCTCTAATCCGGCTAAGGGATGCTTGGCCGGATTTTCCACCCCTTTAAAGGCAAGAAAGTGGCAATGCGTACAACGGGCATATTGGTTTTCCTGCTATCGGTATGGCTTTCGGCCATACCTCGCGCTCAGATCAGCGTCTACCCTGCGAAAAAGGTTCGCACGGAGGTCGAAGAACGGATCTATCTGGAGGAGGAGGTGCGCGCTTCACATTTGTCCCACCATCTGGCGGAAGGGCAGGACAGGAAACGCAATGCCCTCCTGAGTCGGTTCCGAATCCAGGCAGGAATGGATCCATGCCTGGCCTATAACCGACCCGCTCGGGAATGCATCGTTTATGTTGAAGATTTCAATGCAGCCGTAGCCACCTACCTCCCAGATTCCTTCGATTCACTTCTCGAAACCCAATTCCTAACCCTGGTCCGCAAGGCTCGTGGAACCACCCTAGAGACCCTACTGGAAAAAGCCTACTTGCGGGAGATGAGTTCCATGGGGCCCATCGCGCCTTCTGCATCCGTACGGAAAACCGCATTCGCCGAAGGAAATGTCACGGACTCTCTGCTGAAAGTCCGTTTCCGGAAATACTTCCCAGCCCTCCTCGCTTTGGACGCTGGCATCCGCGTAAAGGTATTCGCCTCTTCCGATTCCTCTATCCTTGACTCCCTCATCCGAACTGAAAAGGGACGAATGGGACTCAACACGTATTCACTCCAATCCCTGCCCGAAGGAATCGCTCTGGATTTATTAGGAACCAGACCAGGGTTCTGGACCCGTATCCGCAAAGTTCCCTTCGGATTCCTGTCACTCAGCCCTGTAACCCCCCCTCCAACCCCTGCGGATTGCCGCAGAATCCTGTCGGATATCGAAAACCAGGCCGCTCCGGCTGAAACAGACCGTGATCAGCGTGCCCGCGAATTCTTCCACAGTCATCGCGAGGACTTCCGCACTCGGGATACCCTAGAACTTTGCGTCCGACTAGTGCCTGCCCGGAAGGCGGTTGGTGAGCCTGGAAGCGACGGGAATTCCGTTTCTCCGAAAGCCACAGGAGCCATGGCTGCCGAAATGGAAAAAATCGCCCCCGTTTGCCTCGAATCGATCGGATTGCCCCCGGCCATAGCCGCGTTTGTGGAGAAACGTTTTCAAGGCGCCCATCCGGACTCAGTCGGTCCGGTGCGACTCGAGTACGGCATCTGGACCTTTGCGTTCTTGGGCCGCAAGCCCGGTCAGAGGCTCTTAACCTTCGAGGAGGCTAAAACTCTCATTAATGTCCGGATGGATGCCCTGGTCGTTAAAAACCTCATCCGCCAGGCAATGGATCGATTGAGAACGAAGCTCGAAGCAGAAACTCTTGTCCTGTCCCAGGCGGCCCTGATCGAAAACCTGAGGGAATCCAAGCCGCACGACGACGCTTTCAAGGTTTATGTTTCCGCGAAGCTAGCTTGGATTACAGAAAACATACAGATAGTTTACAGCCTCGAAGATTAGATCATGCGACTTGAGTCCATTAACTCAAAACTATTTCATCCCCCTCGAGTTCAGCCGCTTTTCGGTTAAAGATGGATAAAGACTCTGCCAGATGGCTCAAGGTTGGTTGAAGTCTGGGACCCATGCCTTCAGGAATGGATTCTGGTTCGAGAAATTGCCATGCTGGGTGAGGAAGTCGACCCAAATACCTGGGCCAAGATTGAAGACAGGGTGAGGCAGGGACTCACGACCCAAGCCACTAAACCTCGAAAAAAAAGAACGTGCTCTCGAAAAGTCCGGCGCCTGTTACCAAATGGCCGCGACTTTTGCAAAACGAATATCGAAAAGCGGAAAGTCAATGCGAAATCAGGAAACCATGAGTTTCCGAAAGGCATTTATGCTAGAGTCATTTACTTAAACAGTGGCTGCAATTCCTTAAACTCCGGCGTTCCCGCCGCGCGAAGCCATTCAAATACAATCATTTCCATGGAAACCAGAATCGCACCGTGGCGCTCAAGACGTTGCAATGCCAAATCTCGATTTTGTTCCTTCCTGGAAGCAACGGAATCTGCAGCAATAAATACAGCATAACCTGCGGCCAGAAGCTCCAGGCCCGTTTGTAAAACGCAAACATGCGTTTCAACACCTACCAGCACCACTTGCTTTCGGCCTTTGGTCTTAAGTTCCTGCAATAAAGGTTCGCAACCAAGCGCACTAAAACAAAGCTTGGGGTGGTAAATCTGGGTCGACGGCAAACAGTGCTTCAGCTCTGCCGCCGTAGTACCGAGGGCTTTTGGATATTGTTCGCTTACGATCACCGGCACACTTAATCGCAAGGCACTACGCACTAAAATCACCCCGTTGCGAATAACCGTTTCAATGCCGGCTATGGCAGGTCGAAACTTCTCCTGAATATCAACCAGGAGAAGAATCGAATCCGAAACATTTAATAATGCTTCGGTGGGCTTGACCTCGGAAGCCATTACACTTCCTTGGAGTCAATCCACTTCATGTTCTTGCGCAGCCGGCGACCGACTACTTCAAGCGGATGATTCTTCTCCTTGGCTTCCCAGGCTCGGAAGTTTTTGCCGCCGCTTTGTAGTTCGGTCAAGAAGGTTTTGGCGAACTTGCCGTTTTGAATTTCCTTCAGAACCTTTTTCATCTCCAGCTTGGTTTTAGCGGTGATGATGCGGGGCCCGGTAACCATGTCGCCGAACTCGGCCGTATTGCTGACCGAATAACGCATGTAGCTTAAGCCACCCTGATAGAAGAGATCGACAATGAGCTTAACTTCATGCATGCATTCGAAATAAGCCAACTCTTCAGGATAACCAGCTTCAATCAAGGTTTCAAAACCGGCTTTTACCAGCGCTGACAAGCCGCCGCACAAAACGCTTTGTTCCCCGAAAAGATCGGTTTCGGTTTCATCCTTGAAATTGGTTTCAATGGCGCCGGCTTTGAGGCCGCCCACGCCGCGGGCATGCGCTAGAGCTATGTCTTTGGCTTTTCCAGTCGCATCTTGTTGGATGGCGATGAGGCAAGGCACGCCGCCACCTTTGACGAATTCGCTGCGAACCAAGTGACCGGGGCCTTTGGGCGCGATCATGATGACATTGACATCCTTAGGAGGAACGATATTCTTGAAATGAATGTTGAATCCATGGGACCAAATCAAGGTCTTGCCAGGTTTTAGATTGGGAAGAATATCCGTGGTATACACGGCCTTTTGCACTTCATCGGGAAGTAAAATTTGAATAATGTCCGCTTGAGCGGCAGCTTCGGCTGCGCTAACGGGTTTGAAGCCATGCTTGACAGCGAGCTTGTAGTTGGCCGACCCCTTGCGTTGGCCGATGATGACCTTGACGCCACTGTCACGCAAATTCTGCGCTTGGGCATGGCCCTGACTGCCATAACCAATTACGGCCACGGTTTTGCCTTTGAGGGGAGCCATGGAACCGTCTTTCATCGTATACACTTTTAACATTGCTGGGGCCTTTCCTTTGAAAATCAGGGTTCTAATTTAGAAAATCCGGGGGGTGTTGTCTTATCTTAGGTTTCTGTGTTAAAAAGTGTTTCAATGCCTCCATGGCCAATTGCGTCGCGTTTGTCGGTGCTTTTTTGCCCTTTTGCGCTTTCGCACTGCGTTTATAATTTTTTGCGCTTGCCTGTAGAGCCTTCAAAAGAACGCCTTCGCCCTTGGTCCTGGCATCAAACTTCCACTCCTTAATTTGCGCAGCAATTAAAGGCTTGTCCTTCTCAATTTTTATGCCGGTCGCTGCGAATATTCTGCAATCATAGTCACGACAGGTTTGTGGTCGGTTTTCATAAATAGAACAGACATTGTCCTTAAACATTGGACAGTGTCCATTCTCGCGGTAGCCAAGTAGCACATTCCCCTTGGGCAAGCCTGGAGCCGGGAACAAAAGTTTTTTGGGTATCGATGCCAGTGTGGCTTTTTCATGAGGTTGGATGTGAATGAAATACCCAGAAGTACAACACCCACGGCAATCACCACAAGGAACGGATGCACCCTTTTCCAAATACTGCCCATCGGTAAATTCCTGTAGCCATTTAGAAATGAGCATCTTATTCACGCAGCGTGGATTCAATCACCTCAATGAGTACGGGATCTTCCGGTAAAACATCGGGTGGAAATCGCGCTACGATTTCACCTTTGCGATTGATCAGAAATTTTTCAAAATTCCAGGTTATTTCACCTATAACACCTGTGTTACTCACTGATGTAAATATTTTTCTTAGCGATTGACGAACCCAATTTCCAGTCTTAGATGCTTCTTGGAAGTGTTGCGTGAGAAAAGCATAAAGCGGGTGTTGGCTTGGCCCTTTTACAGCTAATTTTGCAAATACGGGAAAAGTCACATCGTAATTAAGCTGGCAAAACTCCTGGATTTCTTTATTTGTTCCCGGTTCTTGAGCCTTGAATTCATTGGCTGGGAAGCCTAATACGGAAAAACCCTGTTCACGATATTTTTTATGGATTTTTTCTAAGCCTGTATACTGTGGTGTAAGTCCGCATTTGGAAGCCACATTTACGATTAGAATTACTTTGCCAGAAAACTCATTGAGAGAGGTTTCAGACCCATCGGCGCGTTTGAATGGGATTGTGTAGATTGGGTTCATATTTGAGAAGCTACAATTTATGCGATCAAGATTCACCTATCAAGCCACAGCTCTGAGCTGATAGAGATACTTTTGAAATCCCACGAAAACCTTACCGACCTCTTCCGGCCTTGCAAGGTCAGCGAAGGCATCGGCCATGGAGTTGCGGTATTTAAGCCACATGGGCGAGGACATCGAACGGGTTTTTTTCGTGTTTCTGGATGACAGGCTCTTTAGCGTCGGCGAATTCCACTCTTCAGCCGGTAATTTCAACTGGTGACAGTTTATCACCAATACAACCGGCAACAGTTTCATAACAGCTCCTTTATCCTTGCCAGTACCTCAGTGCTCTATTGATCCAGCAAAGCAATCTCCTCCATGATATCCACTGGACTGCGATGAACCACTTCCTCCCCACCATTGGGATTCTTCACCGAAAGATCAAAGGTAACCTTGTCGATACCCTTGGCCTCGACGCTCCAGCTCTTATCCGAATCTGCCTTTTTCTGTTGTAGAAGGGCTTCTCTTGTAGGATGCGATTTTCCTTGGTGGAACGTTTGGGATAAGTCTCCTTGAGGTAGTCCTAGGCTTCGCATAAGAAGCCAGCGGAACCAACCGCCCCGTCATAGACCATTTGACCCAACTCCGGCTGCACTACTTTGACGATGGCACGAATGAGGGGACGCGGAGTTTAGTATTCGCCGCCGTTGCGTCCGGCATTGCCTATGTTCTTGATCTTGGCTTCATAGAGATGCGAGAGCTCGTGCTTCTCAGCCTGGGAACGAAAGCGCAGAGCTTCGATATGGTCGAAGATGTAGGCATATTTCTTGCCCTCCAGGGCAGCTTCATCCGCATTGTCCTGCTCCAGGCCATCCAGGTATTTCAGGAATAGGAGCCACGAGGTTTGCTCGGTATAATCCAGTTCACTGGAGCATCCGGCTTCTTTCCACAGGACATCGTCGATATTTTTAAAAGCTTGTTCAAACATACCCAAAAAGATAGCTGATTTTAAAGCTTGAAACCGGTTTCTGCAAGAATCTCAGGACCTTCTATCGCCCATTAATTTTTACCTTCTCATCCCATGTTCGAACAACTTACCGATAAACTAGATGGCATTTTCAAACGTCTGCGCGGCCAATCACAACTGACCGAAGAAAACGTTTCCGAAACCCTCCGCGAAATCCGCATCGTACTGCTTGGCGCCGACGTCAACTTTAAAACCGTCAAGGACTTCATCAACACCGTCAAGGAAAAGGCCCTTGGGGCGGAGGTTCTGCAATCGATAACCCCCGGCCAACTCATGGTCAAGGTCATCCACGACGAACTTGTAGCCTTACTGGGCGGCGAAGCGGAAGAGCCCACGTTCCAAGGGTCACCGCCTTTTCAAATCTTGATGATGGGCCTGCAAGGCTCCGGTAAAACCACAGCATGCGGAAAGCTCGCCCTCCACTTGCGCAACACCCGTAAAAAAAATCCTTTGCTCGTAGCTTGCGATGTGTACCGTCCCGCTGCCATCGATCAGCTTAAAATCATCGGCAAGTCCCTGGGGATTCCCGTTTACGATGAAGGCGACGGCGACCCGGTGCGCATTGCCATCAACGGCAAAAAGTTCGCGCTGGACAATGCCCATGACCTGGTTATTTATGATACGGCCGGCCGCTTGCAAATCGATGAGGAGTTGATGCAAGAGTTGGACCGCATAGTGGCTGCGGTCAAACCACAAGAAAAGTTTTTTGTAGCCGATGCCATGACCGGGCAGGAAGCCGTGAATGTCGCCAAGACCTTCCACGATCGCCTCAACTTTACCGGCGTCATCCTGACCAAGATGGACGGGGACGCACGCGGTGGCGCGGCGCTCAGCATCAAATCAATTACCGGGAAGCCTATACGTTACGTAGGCACCGGCGAACGACCCGATGCCATGGAAATATTCCATCCCGACCGAATGGCCTCGCGTATCCTGGGCATGGGTGACGTGCTCACTCTAGTAGAAAAAGCCCAATCCATATACGATGAAACCGAAGCCAAAAAACTTGAGAAGAAGTTCAAGCAGAATAAATTTGATCTCGACGACTTCCTAAACCAGCTTCGTCAGATTAAAAAAATGGGATCCCTAACCGATATTCTCGCTATGATTCCCGGCATGGGCAAAATGGCTGATGCCAAAGTGGACGACAAGCAACTGGTGCGGGTAGAAGCGGTGCTGAGCTCCATGACCATCAAAGAGCGCAAACTGCCCAAAATCATCGATGGTAATCGCCGTAGGAGGATTTCATTAGGAAGTGGTACAACCGTCCAAGAGGTCAACCAGGTGCTTAAGCAGTTTGAGCAAATGCAAAAAATGATGAAGCAGTTTTCGGGCATGTCTGGTAAAATGGGCGGACTCAAGAAAATGCAGCAGATGATGGGCAAGCATAATCCTATGCGGTAGCCAGTTCTCAAATCCAACAAAGGCGAATCCATGAAACGTATCCTAACCCTAGCGACTTTTCTGATATCAACCGGTCTCCAGGGTTGCTTAACCAGCAGCGGTTCCGGATCCATCCCACTTTCAGACGGCGTAATACGTACGGTTGGACCCTATACAATTGTGGGTAACACAGTCATTACCCCGGTAAATTTTGATACCACCTATGAATGCGGACCAAATGGACTGATCCCTTACATTGACACCTCCGCGGCTGATACGGTGACCTATGAAATTAGCGGCCAAACCATGACGGTAAAATTACCGGGTTTGGATACAGTCGGCTCCGGTGCTGTCATACAGAATATTTCCACTTACACGAGGGTTGGCTCTGGTTCTGGCTTGGAGGGTACATGGACTATGAATGGGTTCAGTTATACTGTGATTTCTGGTACTTTGACAGACGCTGAAAAAATTCAGTTAGATAAATTTGTAGCAGAATTCTATACCTTCTCAGCCTATAATTCCATGCAGGTTATTTTCACAAATGGAATGCTCTATACAAAAACCGACACCAAGACCGCGGAACAATTTATCGCCGAGTGGAACGGAATAAATACTCCACCAACTGTTCAGGCAGATAGCACCAGGTATGATGTTTCCCTCATAGCTCTTGATAAACATACCGTTGTACTAAAGGGAAATAAGCTGGCAGAAACCGTCACGCTTCTTATCAATAACGATGGAAGCCGCGTTTACACAAGCAACATTTCCGGCCATGCGGAATATCACTATGCCAATCCAACAAAAACCTGCCCCAATAACCTGGAGCCGGATTGGTATACACAATTCCTAATCGGAAATGTAAAGCCTGGCGTCATCATTCGAAAGCCTTCTGCAGCGCCACACAATGCGCCAAGGATAGCCCCTTCTGTGCGCCCATTTTAGCCTCTCAAGGTTAAAAAAAGGCGTTTTTATGGAATCCGAGACGCTACCTTTAAAAAAAGCCCATCTCTTGCTAATTTTGCCGTCTCGGAAATTTCCACGGAGGACTACTTTTGGCCGTTGTAATCAGATTGTCCCGGCAGGGACACACCCATCGCCCCTTTTACCGCATAACTGTTGCGGACTCGCGCAAAGCCGCAACCAAAAAATTCCTGCAGCATATCGGCTATTACGATCCCGCTCAAAACCCGCCGACCGTTAAAGTCGACGAGGCTAGCGCTCTCAAATGGCTGTCTGTGGGCGCTCAGCCTTCGGATACCGTCCGCTCCCTTTTCCAGCATCAGGGAATTATGGACAAGCAGGCCAAGGTAAAATCGGGAAAGGCTACTGCCGACACTGTCGGTAAGATTGTTGCCTGGAAGCCAAGGAACAAACCTAAGGTTCATAAAAAGGCGAAGGAAGAAATCGCCAAGGCAAAAGAAGCTGCTGCAAAGGCCGCTGCCTCGGCTCCAGAAGCTGCCGCACCAGCTCCAGCCTAATTATCGGTCGAGTTGTTGCGGAGGCCAATGGGCATACCCGCCACTTGATTCGCCATTAAAGATTCGGCCCTTCTCCTTTGGGGAAGGGCCCTTGTTTATCCAGAATATTGAAATATATGACTGCGCCCAATGACTCCCTGATCCTTATCGGATACACCCAAAAGCCCTATGGTCTATTTGGCGAGGTAAAGGTTCAACCGACTAGTTTCGATTTTGCCCGTCATGCGACCTTGTCCACCGTCTATTTTCGTAAACGCGCCACAGATGCGCCCATTCTTTTGGAAATCCGGTCCAGCCGCGCGGATGCAGACCATTGGTACTTCAAGTTCAAAGATCTAAAGACACCGGAAGCTGTGGCCCATTTGAGCGGGGGTCAATTATTGATACCCGAGTCCGATAAATTGCCGCTTCCTGAGGATATGGTTTATCTCTCGGATATGCCTGGCATGAAGGTTATCGATATCAATGGAGATACTATTGGCAGCGTGGTTGAAGTTTTGGAACAAGGGGCACAAGAATTATTAGTGGTGGCAACGCCTAAAAAGGAAATCCACATTCCTTGGAATGATCATTTTGTAAAAAAAGTGGATAAGGTCGTGCGAATCGTTGAGGTGGATCTATCCATGTTGAGGAACATTTTGTGAGGATTGATATTATCAGTCTTTTTCCGGAAATGTTTGCAGCCTTAGACGCCACGATTCCAGGTCGGGCTAGAAAAATGGAAGCCTTGGACCTAAAAATTCACCAATTGCGAGATTTTGCCATCAATAAATACGGTCAGGTAGATGATATTCCCTTTGGAGGGGAGGCAGGCATGGTTTTGCGTCCAGAGCCTTTAAAAGGGGCCTTAGACCATGTTTTGGCACAATCGGGAACTAGACCGCATATAATGTGCATGAGCGCCCAGGGAAAGGTTTTTACTCAGGAAAGGGCCAAGGAATTGGCCAAAATGGAAAATCTTCTTATCATTTGCGGGCATTATAAAGGTGTCGATCAGCGATTTTGCGATGCCTATGTAGATGAAGAGCTGAGTATGGGTGATTATGTCGTTTCGGGAGGTGAACTTCCCGCTATGCTAATCGTCGATGCAATAGCCAGGCTTTTGCCTGGAGTGCTTGGAGATGTGGCTTCGGCGGAAACCGATTCCTTCTACCTTCCCAATCGCCTGGGCTGGCCCGTGTATACGCGGCCTCAGGAGTTCGAAGGCAAGGCGGTTCCCGAAGTGCTGCTTTCCGGACACCATGAGAATATCCGGAAGTGGCGTATAAAAGCCGGACTGGATTTGACCCGCAGGAATCGCCCGGACTTGTTCGGCCTGCTGGATTTGACTGAAGAAGAAAAACGGATTCTGGAATAGAATCACGAAAGGAATTAAGATGCATCCTACAGTAGCAGCCATTCACCGAGGCAATCTCCGAACAGATATTCCCGAATTCCGCGCCGGCGATACGGTTAGCGTAGACTTTAAAGTGATCGAAGGTGCCAAGGAGCGCATTCAAACGTTCACTGGCGTGGTCATTCAACGTCGTGGAGATGGCGTTGCCGAAACCTTCACGGTCCGGAAAATTTCCAACAACATTCCGGTGGAAAGAATTTTTCCTCTGCACTCGCCTCGCATTGCAGACATTAAAGTGAACCGCCTCGGCAAGGTCCGCCGCGCCCGTATTTTCTACATGCGCGATTTGTCCGGCAAAGCTTCCCGCATTAAGGAACGCGGCGTCAAGTCGGAAGCCGGCATTGCTGAAGCCAAAGCCCTGGCCGTGGCACCGTCCGCCTCCGCCGCACCAAAATCCTCCAAAGTTAAGGCTGCAAAAGCCGCTAAAGCCAGCGCAGCCGTTTAGTTTTTGGTTTATTTAGGAGTCACCGTAAGGTGGCTCCTTTTTTTTATCCATTTCGCATTTCGCTTAATACCTTTTGACGCATGGCTTTAAAGCGGTTCCTCCAGTTTTGTCATGCCTTAACTCATCTTGGTGAATCCAATTGCTCGAACCCGCGCCTACATAAGCGCGTTGTTCTGAGTAATAAAATCGCCTTATTGATGGGCATAGCTTCCTTTCCCTATTTCATTATTTACCAAGTCATTGGACTGTCCAATCTCGGCTGGTTGGCATTGCTTTGCTCTTTGGCCTACCTTGCCATTCCTTGGATGAACAGCAAAGGCAGAATATTCCTGTCCCGAATCATTTTGATCACCCTTTCCAGCGCTGCCATTTTTGGATCAGCGTGGGTACTTGGAAAAGAGTCGGGGTTGCATCTGTTTTTACTTCCATGCGCTTGGGTATCGCTAATCCTCTTTGATTGGGAAGAACGAAAATCGATTGTGTTCGGATTGGTCTGGGCTTCCCTACTGCTCTTGGTGTTTGAACTTTTTGGAAGCACAATCAATCCTATAAATGGTCCCTCCGAAAGCGAACTGAAGTTTATCCACTTCAGCGTATTACTATTGATTTTGGTAGGACAAATTCTTGTGGTGTTTTATTTCTTCCAGGCCAATAGACGTTCAGAACAGGCACTTTCAAATGCCAGTGACACGGCCAAGGCTGCGGATAAAGCCAAAAGCCAATTCCTGGCCAACATGAGTCATGAAATCCGCACACCGCTGAACGGTGTCTTAGGCATGTCTAACCTGCTTCTCAAATCAGAATTGGGGGTCGATCAAAAGGAGCTGGTCCAAGCCATTCATGTTTCCGGTCTCGATTTGATGACGATCATCGGCGATGTTCTCGATTTGTCCAAAATCGAGGCTGGGAAAATGCGGTTGGAGCTTAGCCCATTTAATCTTAGTGAATGGATCGGTTTGGCTTTGCGACCCTTTAAGCACGAGGCCAAGCAAAAGCAGTTAAAACTGACGACGGAAGTTTCCCCTGATATGCCGGTGCATTTGAATGGGGATCCCAATCGGGTTAAACAGATCATAAATAATCTAATCGGCAACGCTCTGAAATTCACGCATACAGGTGGCGTGCATTTGAAAGTATGGGCGGAAAGTCCGGCACCCATGAAGGAAACCGAAAAAAAGATAGTCTTGGTTCATTTTGAAATTAGGGATTCCGGAATTGGGATTTCGGAAGTCGAACGCGAAAAAATATTTCAACCCTTCTCCCAAGCTGATGAATCTTCGGCAAGAAGTTACGGGGGCACGGGGTTGGGACTTTTCCTTTCCAAGCAAATCGTGGAAATGATGGGGGGTAGCATTGGTTTTCAAAGTCAACTTGGCCTGGGCAGTGTCTTTTCCTTTCAAATACCATTTGTACAGACCGAGAAATCGGAAATTTCCCATTTAGAAAAGTCTCAAGCGGCCATTGTATTGCCCTCACCCAAAGACCTGAGATTGTTAATCGTGGAAGACCACCCTCTAAATCAAAAAGTACTTGCGGGCTTTCTCGCTCATTTAAACTACCACATTGACGCGGTGGGCAGTGGGCAGGAAGCCATCGAGGCATGCTCTAACCTGACATACCCACTAATATTTATGGATTGCCATATGCCGGGAATGGATGGGTATACTGCAACAAGATCCTTACGGCGTCTCCCACTTGTCAGCGAACGCTCCATCATCATCGGTGCTACCGCAGATGCCATGCCAGGAATCCGGGGGA
The DNA here is from genome assembly GCA_043732185.1 of Fibrobacteria bacterium. GTDB lineage: Bacteria > Fibrobacterota > Fibrobacteria > UBA11236 > UBA11236 > Chersky-265. The sequence continues at coordinate 31,113 of JAYTHY010000104.1, read as the reverse complement.
AATGCCTGGAAGCGGGCATGAATGATGTGCTGACCAAGCCCATTCTTTCCAAGGAACTTAATCGAGTCCTTGCCCTGTGGCTTCCTATCGTCAAACAAGTTTACAGTCCTACCATACCCTCGGAAAAAAGTGCAGAATGGTTGGATAGCAACTATCTAAGCGAAATGGATGATTGGTTCCTGGTTCACAATCCGGATTATTGGGATCATTCCATAAAGCTCTTTAGGGACTCGGCACAGTCGCTCATCACTACGATTCGCACTGCCGCATCGACCTCCAACCTCCATGAAATGGGAGAATCCGCCCATACTTTAAAAGGGCTATGCCGAATGATGGGCTTAAGTCGAATGGGAAATGTGTGCCTCAAATTGGAATCGGTTCAGGATGCCGATGTCGATTGGAAAACGATGGTTAGGGATTTGGAGGACTATTTAGATCCATCCTTAATGGAAATGCAGCGGTTTATTTTGGAGCGAAGGCGCGAAACAAAAGGAGGGAAATAAAACGAGAGAAATAAAAGGACAGAAGTAAACAGGCAAAAGTTAAAAGCCAGTCGGTAATACAAACTCGATACTTCAGCTATCGGTCAAAACGCGTACAAAATTCCGCTTCCCGCATTTGACTAAATGGTTGCCTACGAGGTTCACCTTGGCCTTGGCATCCGTAATCTTGACCTCATCAAAGGATACGCCCCCGTTTTCCATAAGCCTCCGGGCTTCGCCGTTGCTCTTGGCTAAGCCGGATTTGACTAGGAGCTCCGGCAACCAGTATTCACCAGAGGGCAGTTTTAATTCCGGAATGTTTTCCGGCAGCGCTTCTCCGCTATGGATTTTCCGTTCTTGAGCGGCAGCCTTTTCCGCAGCATCTGCACCGTGGTATTGACCCACAATAATGCGGGCCAGCTCCCCTTTGAGATCGTTAGGATTGAGCTTCCCGGCAGCAACGTCGGCCAAACGATTCTGAATGTCTTCGAGAGGCAGGTCGGTAAGCAGCTGCAAGTAACTTTCAACTTGGGAATCCGCCAGTGCGTACAATTTATGGTACATGGATTGCGGGGCTTCTGTAACGCCGATATAATTACCCAGGCTTTTGCTCATCTTTTCCTTGCCGTCGGTTCCCAGTAGAATAGGCATGAACAGCCCTACCTGCGGCTCCTTGCCCAGACTGCGCTGGAGCTCGCGGCCACGGAGGACGTTGAACTTTTGATCCATGCCACCTAGTTCCACATCGGCATCGATCATAACGGAATCGTAGGCCTGCATCATGGGATACAGAAATTCATGCAAGCTGATGGGCTGGCCGCCGCGATAGCGCTTTTGGAAATCATCGCGTTCCAGCATTTGAGCTACCGTGATCTGGGACATGAGTTTGGTAGTCTCGGTAAAGGAGAGCTTGGAAAACCACTCCCCATTATAAACCACCTTGGTTTTTTCCGGATCCACAATGGTAAAGAATTGCTGCTTGTAGGTTTCCGCGTTTTGCAGCACTTCTTCATGGGAAAGAATGGGCCGGGTCTTGTTTTTACCGGAGGGGTCGCCTACTGTGGCCGTATAGTCGCCGATGATGAGAATCACCCGATGGCCCAAGTCCTGGAATTGCCGGAGTTTGCGCATGACCACGGTAAAGCCGAGGTGGATATCCGGGGCCGTGGGATCCACGCCTAATTTGATATTCAACGGCTTACCCTTAGCAAGTTTGTTGCGAAGATCGTCTTCATCAATGATTTCCAATGCGCCGCGGCTGATTGTCTTCCAGGCTTCTTGTTGCGACATTTCCAACCTCCGTGCTGGCCATGACGGCGAGCCTCAATGCAATTCTCAATACGGTGAGGACGCAAAGATAAAAAAAGGTACCTTTTCAGGAGGAACTGGAGCAACCTCAGGAAGCGCATGAACGCCTATCTCTATATCAAAGCCCTGCATCTCATTTCCGTGGTCAGCTGGTTCGCGGGCCTTCTGTACATCGTTCGGCTATTCATTTACCATGTGGAGGCGGATGGGCGCCCGGAGACCGAGGCTAAGGTTTTGCGCGCACAATTCACTTTGATGGAACGGCGCCTTTGGTATGGCATTTCCTGGCCTGCCATGGTGGCAACGGTTGGTTTTGGACTTTGGTTGATGGCGCTTACCAGAGCCTGGGAAACAGGTTGGTTCCAACTCAAAATCGTGTTTTTAGCCTTGCTTATCACCTATCATTTCTTATGCGGTAAGATCCGATCCGATTTAGCCCTCGGACGTTGCCGTCTGTCCTCTATACAGTTGCGCATTTGGAATGAAGTGGCGACACTGTTGCTTTTCGCAATTGTTTTTACGGCCGTGCTAAAAAATCCCGGGGCGGCCGGTAGAAGCATGGTCTGGGTCCTAGCCGGGGCTGGAGCGCTGGTATTCGCATTAACGTTAGTACGCAAATTCAAACGACGAAGATGATGGAAAAATTCATCCTTGCTTTGGACCAGGGCACTACCAGTTCCCGATCCATCCTGTACACTAGCCGCCTGGAAAAAATCGATCAGGCGCAGCAGGAATTCCCACAGCATTTTCCGAAGCCGGGCTGGGTGGAGCATGACCCGGAAGAAATCTGGTCGTCCCAGTGGGCAACTCTTAGGACGCTCATTGAGCGCAACGGTCTCAGCGCTCAGAATGTCGCCGCGCTCGGCATCACCAACCAACGCGAAACTTTGCTTGCCTGGGACAAGCGCACCGGACAAGCCCTGGCACCCGCCATCGTTTGGCAGGATCGTCGCACTGCCGCCTTCTGCCAGCAGCTTAAAAAAGGTGGCCATGAATCCGAGGTGCGTCGAAAAACGGGATTGCTACTCGATCCCTATTTCTCCGCCAGTAAAATGCACTGGTTGTTGAAGCAGAATGCCAAGGTGCGGGAAGCGGCCAGGGCAAAGCACTTAGCGTTTGGAACCGTGGACAGTTGGCTTATCCATAAATTGACGGGCGGTAACCGCCACGTTATCGAAGTCAGCAATGCCTCTCGCACGTTGCTCATGGACATTAGAAAACAGCAATGGGATGCGGGCTTGATGAAACTTTTCGGGATCCCGAGCCACACCCTTCCGGAAATTCTGGATTCCGACGCCTGCTTTGGTGAACTGACGGTGCCGGGTCTGGAAGGCGTACGTATCCATGGAGTCGCCGGCGATCAACAAGCGTCCCTGTTCGGTCATCGCTGCTTTAAAGTCGGCAGCCTCAAAAACACATATGGCACGGGCTGCTTTCTCCTCAAGAACATTGGTGAAAAATATCACACGCCCCCTAAAGGATTACTCGGAACCGTGGGTTGGACCCTGAAAGGCAAAACCACCTATGCGCATGAAGGCGCAGTGATGATTGGAGGAGCCGTCATCCAATTTTTACGCGACGGATTGGGCTTGATCGAGAAATCGGCGGATTCGGAAAGCTTGGCCGCCAGCTTGACTTCCAATGAGGGAGTTTATTTCGTACCCGCTTTCGCAGGCCTCGGCACACCGCATTGGGATCCGGATGCCCGTGGACTCATCATCGGCCTTACGCGGGGAACGACACGCGCCCATCTTTGCCGAGCTGCCCTCGAATCTATTGCATTCCAGAGCCTGGATTTATGTCAGGCCTTTGCTGACCGGATACACGTTTTGAATGTCGATGGTGGAGCCACACAAAACCATCTGCTGATGCAATTTCAAGCCGACCTTTTGAATGCCGAGGTTTGCGTGCAAGAAAGCCCCGAAGTCACGGCGCTGGGCGCTGCCATGTTGGCTGCCCTGGGGTGTGGCTTGATAACTTCGCCCCGCGACTTGCTCAAGTTGGCACAACCCCACCGCGTCTTTAAATCGACCATGAGTACATCCCGCCGAAAAGCTTTGATCGACCAATGGCAAAAGGCCGTCGCACGATCCAAGGGTTGGAATACGCATGAATAATGCCTCTAAAAAATGGATTTTGGTGCTGCCGCCGGAAGGCGCGGCCCGGCAGGTTGGAGAAAAAGCCTGGGAAACCTTGTGTGCGTTGTTGCCTGCCGAAAGACGCAAACTTTTTGATACCAAATCGTACCTGGATGGTTTCGATGGATTGCTCAAACGGCCCACCGATGACATGGTTGTGGATTTGGCCAATCAGGCCTTGATAGTACAAAGCTTGGATTTTGCCGCCACTCACATTCTAGTGATGGCTCTAGCACCCATCACCCGTTTCACCGTCAATCTGTTGCGTCGTCAGAACATGATCACGTTGCATTGGTTCTTTGAAGACTTTAGGCAGGCTAAATACTGGAAAGATGTTTTGCCCGCCTACCACCATTTCCTTGCCATTCAGAAAGGGCCCGTGCAAGAGGCGTGCCTGGCTAGTGGAACGCAATACCATTATCTACCTACCGCGTTCCTGCTCCCTACCCGTTCACAGATACGGCCTACCGGCGAACGCAAAAACACCATTGCTTTTATAGGGTTTCCGAGCGCATACCGCGTGCTTGTTCTGGAAACCATGGTTAATGCGGGAATCCCCCTTGCCATAGCAGGAGCCGGTTGGGAGAAATACCGTGGGCCATTGACGACCTGCCTGATAGGAACCGGTTGGTTTGGGCCAGAGCAGGCCAGCGCACTTTTGGAAGACGCAACCATCGGCCTTCACCTGCCTTCGGAAGAACCTGGACTGGATAGGGAGAATTGTCATGTCAGTCCCAGGATTTTCGATATCCTGGCGGCGGGCTGTCTGTTATTGAGTGAAGAGGCCCCGTTGATTCGCGAGACATTGCAAGGCTGTGAATACCGGACGTTTGCCAGCGTGGAAGAAGCCGTGCATTCCGCCCGTTCAGCCTTGGCTGAAAAGATTGCACCAGAATTGTTAGCCAAGAACCGTCTGCTGGTGCTTGCCAAACACACCTTTTCCAACCGGTTGGCCTATATTCTATCCCTCGGGACCTGACGCTATCCCTTGGGAATTCGAAATGATTTCAGCCTATTCGTTTCTGTGGGAATGGTTGTGCAGCAACCGCTCACGAATGCAGAAAATTCTCAGCATCCAAGGCGGCCATACAACCGGTACCCGCTGAAGTCACAGCTTGCCGGTATTTCTTGTCCTGCACATCACCGGCGGCAAACACACCAGGAACATTGGTGCGGGTAGTACCCGGTTCTGTGAGAATATAGCCCTGCTCGTCGATTTTGATCTGGCCGCCTAGAAATCCGGTATTGGGCGTATGTCCAATCGCATAGAATAAACCTTTGGCGTCCATGTAGCTTTCCTGATTGGTTTTCAAATTCTGCAGCTTGACTCTCTCCAGGCCATCATTGCCTTCGGCATCCAACAACACGGTATCCCAGATGATTTCCAATTTGGGATTCTTGAATGCCCGATCCTGCATGGCTTTACTGGCCCGCAAGCTGTCGCGACGGTGGATTAAAAAAACACGCGAAGCGAACTTGGTCAAATAGGTTGCTTCCTCAATGGCCGTATCCCCACCACCGATAACCACCAGATTTTGATTGCGAAATGTTGGCAATGCCCCATCACACACCGCACAGGCGGAAATACCGCGCTGCCAAAGTTTAGATTCACCGGGAACATTCATCCGCTTGGCCGTAGCTCCAGTAGCCAGGATCAAGGACTTGGTTTCGATCATAGCGTCTTCGGTAAATACTTTGAACGGCTGCTGACTCAAATCCACGCGCTCGATGGTTTCGGTTCGAATCCGGGCTCCGCAATGCACGCTTTGCTGACGCATCTTATACATCAATTCCGTGCCGTCCACACTTAAGAAGCCGGGATAATTTTCAACTTCCGTAGTCGTAGTCAATTGGCCTCCGGCAGCCACACCGGCCGCCATGAATCCTTCGAACATGAGGGGATTCAGATTGGCGCGGGCTGCGTAGATGGCGGCTGTATGTCCTGCGGGACCGGAACCTATGATGACGACCTGCTCCATTTTGAATCTCCTTTTGGCTTCGCTTCAACTGCGTGTGGTTCGCTTCAATTGCGTTATCCCCTAATTTATAAACAAGTGCGAGATACCGCCCATGGGAAAGCGCAACCACCATTTAGTAGATTTTGGAATTCCGACCGCAACTCTGTATCGAGAAGCGGAATTAGTATTGGAAATCATCATGAAAACGGCGCAAATCGAGAATGTTGAAATCCATCTGGCCAACCCGGTCACCTTAGCGGTTGAGTGGATTGGCCAGGACGAGCCGCTTACCCAATTGCTGGCTTGCTGGCTGAGCATTCATGATGGCGATCAAGCGCTTTGCCCTAGGCTGGTTGGCCATCCTGGCTTAGGCAAAACCACGCTGGGCATGGCGGCAGCCAAAAAACGTGGGCAAGACGTATACATCCTCCAATGCACGGCCGATACCCGACCCGAAGATCTCATCATCACACCCGTACTTGGGGAAAAAGGCAATATCAAATACCAGGCTTCGCCTTTGGTAACAGCCATGATCCGGGGCGGCGCTGTCATATTGGATGAAGGCAACCGCATGTCGGAAAAATCCTGGGCCTCCCTGGCGCCGCTGCTCGACGATAGACGCTCCGTGGATTCCTTAGTGGCCGGAATCAGCATCAAGGCCCATAAGGATTTCCGCTGCGTAGTCACCATGAACGATGACGACTCCACGTTTGAAATCCCCGATTACATCATGTCCCGGATCCAACCCGCCATTGAATTGCCTTTCCCAAAGGCGGAAGAAGAAGTGCGCATATTGCGCTACAACCTGCCTACGGCCCCGGAAGACCTGCTGCGCATTTGCGTCGGCTTTCTCCAGAAGGCCCACGGACTTGATTTGCCTTATTCCATTCGCGACGGATTGAATGCCATCCGCTATTCCCAAAAGTTGAACGAGCTAAAACCGGATACTTGGGACCGATTGTTCACAACCGCCATCGCCCAAATCCTGGGTCCAGAAGCCCTGGACATGGAAGCCCTGGCAGAACGGCGGCAACGCGACGGCCTGCGCCTGCCCAATATGCAATTGGGAGATTTTTTCTTTGATGAAGACAGCCCGCTGAACCCGGACCGCGATCCTCCCGGCCGAGACTGAGCGTACCACTTGGCCTTGGACAATCCAGGCATCCGCCTCAATCCAAAAATAACCGCCTTTCCGGTGCGTCATGGAAAGGCACCCTTTGCCATGGCACTTCGAAAACTGTTGTGGCAAGAAAAATTCGACGTCTTAGCCTTTGCATTGCCTGCGTCGGTTCAAGAGGACACACAGGAAGCGGTTGAAGCTTTGCCAGCCATCCAGACCGTGGTTGTACGCGTAGACGGCAGCGTGCGGGCCTATCTGCCTATGGATCCGTGTGACGCTTATATCGAAGCCTTGCGACAAGCCAAGCAGCGACGCATACCCATTCAATTCCTGGAAGACGATTCCCTTCTGGAAGGCCCATTCCTCCAACCTTTGCCGGATGCCTACCTGGTGCATGGTCTGGGGCTTGTCGAATATTATTCCTTGGCCAAGACAATTTTGAACGGCAAAGAAAAAGACGATCGCCTGGAACACCGGAGTCTCCGGACTTTTGCGCACCTCCAGCAATTGGAATCGCACTATTCCCGCATCCTTTTCCTCTGCGACTTCCCTTTGCTGATTGCCATTGAAGAATTGTACCGCGCCGGATCCCGCCCCAAAACACTACCGCCAAGCCAGGACAGTTTGGTGGAAGTAAAAATTTTTCCCATCAAACCCGGCCAACTTTATTTTGCGCTCGGGGAACTTCCCTTTTATGCCGGAGAAATGGAAAAGGAGCGACAGAACCCCATGTCATTGCCGATGGACTACCTGGATTTGGTGAAAAAGATTTTCATCGAAACCCGGAACCAGTTCCTATCCGATAAACAAGATGCCAATGCCGTATCTGTGAAGAAGATTCAGTCCGCGCTGATTTTTTTGCGCAACCTAACCGTTCAACAACGGCGGCTCACGCCGGATCTTCTCGATATCGTCGCTGCGGCCAAGGGCGTATTCGGGAATTCCTTTGCCGCAAAAGTCATGGAGGCGGGCCGATTTTATCCCTTTTTCGACCCTATGGAATCTAGCCAAGAGCAATTGGAAGTCGGTCGCGACCATATTCTGCCACCGGGAGAAAACGATCCCGTCGAGGCTTTTAATCTGCTTGAAGATGAGCCCAAGGTTTGGAAAACCCTTACGCTTAAAAAAGATCCGGACCCGAAGCGCCAGCGCCAGTATCGCTACAATTGGGATGCGCGAGGCATGTGCTCGCATACACCCGAAGACGATCGCATCGAAGGGTTCAACCAAGCCATTCGTCGTCGTTCGCAAGATTTGGATCTGCAAGCCTTTGCCCGCACCGAAAAATTATCTTCCTCGCTAAAAGACGGCATCGATATGCGCGAGACCCTGCGCAATTGGAACACTGGCAACATTTATGTTAAAGAGATCCCACCCGCCAAGGGGCGCATGGATACCGTGGTTATCCTATTTGACGAAGGCCGGGATGAACGCTACCCTTCACGCACCACCTGGTATGCCGAGCATGCTGAAGAATCCACGCTGACTTTTTACGCCACCGATCCGCTTGCCAAACTGATAGGCCCTGGCATTTCCGAAGCCGAGTACGGTGGCCTGAGTCTGCTCTTTCCCCCGCGGCCCGTAGCGGATGTTTTTACGCTCCCAGCACGAGAATTCGGCTTCCATAATTTGGCCGAACAGCTTCTTTATGGCGCCTTGCTCAACAGTCGGGAGAAGTCCCTTGCTTATGTCAGTCTGGTTAAACCCGGTTTAAGGATGAAAAATATGGCCAAGCAATTCCACCGCCGCCTGGTGTGGGTTCCCATGGCTTCCTTCAGCGCTGAGACGTTGCTCCGCTTGCGCAAATTCCATATTTTGAATGGGAAACAAGTCAGGGCATGGGCGAGTCGGTTCATTCCGGAATAGACCTTTAATAAGTAATATTAGGGCTTGGACAAGCACGCTCACACACCCCATTCACAACCCGTCGTCCTGACCATTTCCGGTTCGGATCCCAGCGGTGGCGCAGGGCTGGAAGCGGATTTGAAAACCTTCCACCAACATGGTGTATATGGCATGGCCGTGCCTACCTTGCTGACGGTGCAAAACACCTTGGGCATTCGCAAAGTCAAAACTTTGGAACCGGATTTTCTCGAAGAACAGATCAATTTTCTCTTGGAGGATTTGTTGCCGGACGCCGTCAAAATCGGCGCGGTCGGGAGCCGACGCATGGTGCAGGCTTTAGTTCGCATTCTCTCCCAACCCCGGCTTGAAAAGGTGAAAATCGTAATCGATACTGTTCTGATGTCCACTTCCGGCACTGGACTGTTCGATATGCATGGACTTCCGGATTTCATCGATCGATTATTGCCAAGGGCTTATGTCATCACACCCAATTTGCCGGAATTCGATTTGCTTTCCGGCCGCGCCACAACGGAATCCAATGCAGTCGCCCACCTCCTGGCCTTTGGCCGCGACAAGCCCTATTCCATTCTTCTTAAAGGTGGGCATTTGCCAGGAGATCCGGTCGAATACTTGTATCACAAACAAAGCGTACACACCTTTCCCGGACAGCGCATTGAAACCCAGCATACCCATGGTACGGGCTGTGCATTGGCTTCGGCACTCACCGCCAACCTGGCTTTGGGATTTGATTTGGTTGAAGCGGTTACCCGTGCGCGAGCCTTTGTGCGCGATGCCATTCAAACCAATCCTGGTTTAGGAAATGGCCGAGGGCCCATCAATCTTGGGGACTCGCGCTTCCGTGACAGCCCACACATTCAGGACATGCCATAGCCAGCTTATTCGGCTAACGGTTTCCTAGCCTGTTCGTAGAGGCGCAAGTGCCAGGAGGAGCGAACCGGTTTGGAAAAAATCCCCACTTCCATATCCGATAAACGAGTTAAGGTGGTATCGAAAATTTCCGTGTCGGGTGTGATATGCCCCGCCGCAGATCGTGTTTTGAATTCCGTTCGCGAAATGGATTCGATATCTCCCGCATCATTGCGTAAAAAAATCCGGCTTGAATCCAGCAAGGAGGTTTGCAACTCCGCCTCCAGGAGCTTGACTTCGCCGACCATGGAATCGATGCTGCACCCGGATACTTCCGCGCCTTCCGGTTCCCGAAGGACAACCAGAAACCGGTCATAGAGAATCCGCCATCGACCGGACACGGGTATGCCGTGGGAATTCCAGTTTGCGAAAAAACGGTTTAAACGTTTTTCCACAGCGGGATCCTGGGAACTAATGGGCTGCGAACTTCCAAAAACCCAACAGCGAGACTCCCCTACCAAAACGCCATCCGTCATATTTGCTCCTCGATTAGTGCCCTAAATATCGAAATTCGGCTGGGAAAAACCACCTAGTTAGGACATTTAGTACCCATTCCCTCCATACAAAGGCCAACACAACAGCTGAATAAGAGCCTATTATTGGTAGGCGATACCATTAGGTTTTGGGGATTTAGACAGCGATGCGAGTACCATTTAAAATCCGGTTGAGATTGGTTTTGTCATGTCTTTTGGTTTTGGGCTGTGGTGTATCTCAAGCGCAATTGCTGGAACCCCCACTGCCGATGCCCAATGGAGACAGCGCCTTCGTGGGTACCATGAGTGTTACCTTTTCAAATAGTGGGACATCGAAAGGTCAAATCTGGTACACCCTGACCGGCCTGTCGCCAACACTTGCTGTCCATAGCCTTTACGCAGATACCCCGATACTTTTTGAAAAAACGACTACGCTCAAAGCCGTTCGCGTCCTGACTGGAAGCGCCAACAGTACAGTAACAACCGCTTTTTTTAGACGGGCCAAGCTGCCTCCCCCTGTGGCCCATTACGGCCTCAGCCCCTATTTTTCAACCAGCCTCACTTGCAGCCTACTCGTGTCCAAAGATGGCATCAGTCCATTTATCCGATACACTGTCGATGGAACTGCGCCAAACGCTTTGAGTTCAATGTATTCCGTACCGTTGGTATTTACTTACAGCACTCTGTTAAAGGCGTATGCCACCACTCCTGGATACGATGACAGCGACCCGATGCAAATCCAGTTTACCGTGAACACAATAGCCGCCACCCCCGTTGCCATACCAAGCACCCAAACCTTTACCACCAAAACCCTGACTGTCAAACTCAAAAGCACTTCGGCCGGAGTTCAATTCCGATATACGTTGGATACAAATGCAGCGCTCAACACTTGGCCCATCGCGTTGGGGGACAGCGTCTCACTGGTGGGTAATTCACCCGGTGAAATCGTGGTGTTACGCGCTCAAGCCTTTAAAACCGGGACGTATTTCCCCAGCGCCTTCACGACGGAAAAATACACTTATACGCCACAGGTGCTCCCTATAAAGGGTTCAAAACTCACCGGTTTCTTTTATGATAACGATACCATTTCATTGACAACTCAAACGGCTGGAGCGTCCATCCGGTATTCCTTGGATGGTTCGCAGCCGGTTATCACGTCCACGTTGGCAACCGGGCCGATTTACATTTCCGATAGTGTAATTATTTCCGCCGTGGCCTTTAAACCTCCGCAACCTCAAAGCGAAACGTTCAGAGAGGTGTACAGTTTAAGATTGACTCCGCCTCGGAGTTTAAGATTGACTCAACCACTGGCAGACAACAGCACGCAACAGTTTCAAGATTCGGTAAGTATAACTCTTAGATCAGCCTGCCCAGGCGCGAAAATTTATTACACATTAGATGGATCGGATCCAACGCTTAGCAGTACCCTGTATACCGGAAAAGCAATTGGCATTACCCAAAACAATACAATCCTCAGCGCCATTGCCATCAAAGGGAATGTTAAAAGTCTAATCAGCCACAATACTTTTGTAAAAATCGCGGTAATCGTAAAACTATCGCCGCCGAGCATTGATCCCTTGGTCGATGAATTTGAAGTCGCACAGCTAATTACCTTAAATTCAGACAATTCCGAAGCGGAAATCCGGTATACCCTGGACAATACCCTTCCATCCGCAAACAGCTTACTCTATACGGGTCCTATTACCATCAACACCACCACCACTTTGCATGTCCAAGCCTATTCTCCAGCGGGAACGTTTGAACCTAGTGATGTGGGAGAGATGAAATATACACTGCTTCCCTCCATGCCCACGTCTACACCTACCGCCGGTTCGGGGCCATTCTTGAATCAAGTACAGTTGACTTTGAAAACCGGTACCTATCAAGGATTGATTTATTACCAGCTAGGCGATAAACCCTTCGACTTTACCACGGCTAAATTATACACGGCTGGTGAATTGATTACGGTTAAAACCACCACCACCGTCCAGGCCATGACAGTATTGGGATCGGGGCCCACCCAATTGAAAAGTGTTATCCTCTCGCAAACCTACGACATATACACTTCACTACAAGTCGATACCTTGCCCCCCGGCGCGTCCACGACGCTTAAAACCAATATCTTTTTTACCAATAGCTCCACAGTTCCGATTTTGGCCACCGTGCATTCCACCAATGGATTTGGCCTCGTTGGTTTTACCAATGCGGGATTCGCCATTCAATTGCAATCTATTCCAGCCGGTCAGGTTATGAATGTTTCGTTTACAAAACCCGCAGCGCAATCCCAATCGCTTTATCGCATCGTCAACGGTATCGTCGAATTTGTTTCCGCAAATGCTCAGGTGAAAATAGTTGAAGGTGGGGAGTATTTTGTTGGAACAGATACCCTTCCACCAGTTATCAGCTTATTGTCTCAAAACGCCCGCATCGGGGACTCAACGTCCATTAGGTTATGGGTCAGGGACAATGTCGCTAATCAGGAGTGTGAAATTACAAGTCCGGGCCTGCCCGGAAATAAACTGCTACAAAAACCAGATGGTGAAGGTGTCATAACCGCCTCATTTAAAAACCCTGGAAGCGAGCCAAAGAGTCTCTGGTTTCGAGCCCAAGTCACCGATTATTACAACACCACTCGCTTTCCAAAAGATCCGCTTGGCAAATACTTCTTATCCCAGAGTTGGAACAATTTGGAGTCACCCGGAGTATTCACATTGGGAAATAAAGAATATCCTTGGGATATGGCGGGCCTACCCATTAACGCGAAGGCACCGATCACGTGGGGCCAACTAAAAAGCGATAACGTCGGTTCCGACCTTTTAGCCATGGTTCTTAAAGATTCTACAGGGTATATAAAGCTGGCCGACGATTCGCTAATTCGTCCCGGAATGGCCTTTTGGTTGGGCAGCCTAAAACCAGTCGCATCCCTGTCGTTTTCCAATTTCAAAGCAGGAGAATCCGACTCCACCGGAGCCTATCGACTGACTTTGCATCATGGCTGGAACCAAATCTCGGATCCTGCTCTGGAAAATTTGTATTGGCCAATCTCTCGTACAGGTTCCAACTTTTCAACCTCTCTAATCAAAGGTCTCAATGAATTTGTTCCAACTATAATGGCCTATGCCCCCACAGATTCTTTGGAACCTTGGAAAGGATATTTCGTTTATTTTTCCGGCACCAAAGATTCCGTCCTGTCTTTATATACGATTCCGGGAAAAATGCCGGTGACCAAGGCATCTGGAACCAAAGCGTTGAATGGCGCACAAGTTGGGCAAGGGGTAGAAATCAGTCTGGATTTTGGCCGACCGATTCCTTTAGTTTTAGGGGCTTCGCTGCAAGGCCAGGATGACTTTTCGACGGAGGACGAGCCCCAATTGCCCGCTTGGCATCCCACCTTTTCAGTCTGGTCCTTACGCAACGAGCACCAGTTATCTGTAGACATCCAGCATTTTATCCCGCAAGCTTTGTTCCATTGGACCGTTGTAGTCGCGCATACCTCAAACCCAAGTCAAATAAATCAAGAAGTCGTCAATATGCACATTGCCTCCGCCCAACTTCCGGACGGTTATCAAGCTTGGGTCATTTCACGTGCAACCGGTATCAAATATCGCCTAGAACAAGATGGGACGTTGCCCATTTTAGGGCAGCAAAACGACACCCTTTCGATTTACGCTGGACCCTTGGATAAGCTCTCGGAGTCCGCTGAATTTTCCGAAGCCCATTCAAGCGTTGAACATTTTTCAATCCAACTGGAAACTGGCAGCCATGGGCAGCTTTTTTTGAATCTAGCCTTACCCTGGAAAAGTCAAGTGAGCATTCGCTTATGGTCGGTAACCGGACAACTAGAAGCAGAAATCGCCTCTCGTGAATATGGAGAGGGTTTTTACAAACTGCCCCTTACAGCCTTAAAAAGAGGTCACCTGTGTGTTTTACAAGTGAGCCTCCACGGTAAGCTCGTCAATCGTACCTTTAGTCAAAAAATCATGCGCTAAACTCAAAATTTTGTATTTACTCTAGTTTTACTCCGTTTTTGTACCCACCTCCCCTTAAAAAAACTTATTTCACCTGAAATTGCCCTGGCCATTGCGCCGTTTTCACTGAATTAGGGTCAAAACGAACCTACAAGTCCGCTTTCGAACATTAAAAAATGGGGAGATACTTGACCTTCAACTATATTTACGCCATAATACCGACCCCCTCGTTGGGTTCTAGGGTTTCCAACTGGGCTCAAAAAGAGTCTAAAGAGTTGGTATCAAAATCAAATGCTGGAACAGCGCTTAGGAATGAAGTTCGCACCGTGAATAAATTAATGCTTTTAATAATTAGTTCTATAAGTTTAACATGGGGTCAAGGTATCCCCGGTGACGTTGCGCCACCAACCGCTTCAGCCTCCAAGGTCAATCCATTTGTGGATACCGTAGAAATAACACTTCACCGAGACAAAATCAAAGGCGACAGTGGTCAGCTTTGGTACGATTTAGACAACCAAGACCCATTTGATACAAACAAGTCCATCCTCTATCCCGAAAAGCCCATTCAAATTACCGCATCGACCGTGATGCGAGTCGTCGTCTGCTATAAAAAGCTCGAGCAATGCAGTGAACCAGCTGAATTCACTTATACTAAAGATAAGGCGCCAACTGTAACCCTATTGAATCCAACCACCGAACAAATACTGCGTCAAGGAGTCGACTATAGTTTTTCCGTACTCAATGCTTTGGATGCGGATGGTCCGGTGGCTGGGGTTAAATACTATCGACAGGCCGCCGGTGGGACGACTTGGGAATTACTGGGCCAATCAACCATCGGACCCTCTTATCTGTTCAATTGGACTCCGACCACGGGCACTGGGACCGGACCGTATCTTATTCATGCAGCCGCATACGACCAGTATGGAGCCACGGGCCTATCCCTGGACGTGCCTGTAACGTTAACCTTACCGAATATGGCGCCCATCGTCAATATTAAGACGCCCAAGAGCGACGCATCCTTTTCCAATCTAGCTACCATTTCTTTAACTGCCAGCGCTTCCGATCAAGACGCAGTAGGGGGTGGAATTTCCAAAGTGGAATTTTACGCTGGCCCTAATTTGCTGTCTACTGTAACTGTTGCTCCCTATAGCTTCGACTGGACCTCCGTTCCCACGGGAATTTACGTATTGTCCGCGAAGGCTTATGACAATAATTCTCCACCGGCAATTTCAACGTCACCGGAGGTCAATATTGTTGTTCAAGCCAACAAGCCACCGCAGGTGTCCATCATCAAACCAGCCGATGGAAGTTTTTATTACGCCCCAGCCAAGGACACCATTCGCGTTTCAGCATCGGATTCAGATGGAACGATTAGCAAGGTGGAGTTCTATAACGGCAGTGTTTTGGAAGCCACCGACATTTCTCCGCCTTACCAACTAGTCAAATCCAAAATAGCTGCGGGAACCTATCATTTTACTGCCAAAGCGTATGACAATCTTGGTGCCTCTTCCATTTCATCTGAAGTCACCATTACAGTATCGGCCAACCAACCTCCGGTTGTGAATGCCGGTAATGACACCACAATAGTTTTACCGAATACTAGCCTGATTCTGAATGGCACAGCTACGGATCCAGAGGGGACAGGCTTAACCTATACTTGGACGGTGCCAACAGGAGTCACGTTGAACAATTCAAGTATTGCCC
Source organism: Fibrobacteria bacterium (assembly GCA_043732185.1). GTDB lineage: Bacteria > Fibrobacterota > Fibrobacteria > UBA11236 > UBA11236 > Chersky-265. The sequence continues at coordinate 15,190 of JAYTHY010000104.1, read as the reverse complement.
GACCCACTGCAACCATTAACGGAGGTGAGGGAAAATATACCCTTACCTTAAAAGCTACCGACGCAGGCACACCGCCCACCAGTGCAACAGCTCTTGTCGTCATCACCCTGCAAAGCAAGCCAACTATCACCAGTGGAATCACAGCTTCCGGAGCTGCGCTGCAAGCATTTACTTATACACTGACCGCTACTGGATATCCAGTCCCAACTTTAAATGCTACCGGCATGCCCAGCTGGCTGCACTGGACAAGCGCAACGGCCATTCTCGCCGGTACGCCCCCGGCCATGGGTAGTTTTCCTATTACCATTTCCGCCACCAATGTCGCAGGTTTTGATTCCAAAACTTTGACCATTGTTATTGGAAGCGCCCTCACCAAACCAACGCTCACTAGCGTATTATCCACCGATGGTAGGCAAGATAATGTTTTCTCCTATTCCATTACCGCCACTGGGACAGACCCCATCACCTTTTCAACCACAGGCACCTTACCGCCTGGCTTGACTTTGTCCGGATCGACAATCAGTGGTACACCAACGGCCACAGGCAACTATACAGTTTCACTCATTGCCAGTAACCTCTATGGTACGGATGCAAAAACCCTTGCCATCGCAATCAATTCTGATCCCAAGCTGACTTTGAATCTTCCGGACTCTATTGTAGTATTCGACAAGGATCCAGCTGCTTTTACCGTCAACGCCACAGGATTTCCTGCCGTGTCCTACCAGTGGGAATATGCGGGAACGACTAATTTGTTTGGAGCGATCGGTACCAATTCCCCTGCTTATAACATTGCTGCGGTATCCCCATCTTCAGCGGGCAAGTACCATGTTATCGTCAAAAACGGCACGGGACCTGACATTACCAGCAAAACGTGCATATTGGTTGTCAAGCCCTTGCCCTTGCCTATCGTTATCGTGCTGCAGCCCGTTGCTCAAACATTGGTTGTAGGCAAAACATTTATTCTTAAATCCCGAGCAACCGGGGACACGACTCTAAAATACCAATGGTTCAGGGGAACGGCGTTTGCGACAGCACCACCCTCCCCCGGTGACTCAACCTTTATCATTTCTGCGGTCGCCTTATCGGATGCAAACCTATATAGGGTGCGCGTCAGCAATAAGTATACGGATTTTACCAAGCCCTCTACATTTGCAGTAAGCGACACAGCACGCTTGACCGTTATACTTCCCAAGCTGCCCCCACCAAAAGCCAATCCGGCTGCAAATTCGTTTTACCCATCAATTAAAGTGGTCCTGAGCGACGATATTGCAGGCACAACACTGTACTACACCAAAGATGGTACACCCCCAACCACCCTTAGTGCAAAATTCCTCCCTGGGGATACGCTCAGCTTTTCTTCAACCACAACTGTTAAGGCCATTGCAGTAAAATCCGGATACCAAAACAGTGACGAAATGACGGCAACCTATACCTATACCCTTCCAGGTCAAGTCGAGAAACCTGCAATTGTACCGCTGGCCGCCACATTCAAAATTGCAGTGAGTTGTACACTGACTACAGCAACTGCTGGGGCGGAAATCTGGTATACGACAGATGGTAGCAGCCCCAGCGGAGCCACTGCGCAGAAATTTTCTGGTTCGCTTAACCTTACTGCAACTACCACCATCATGGCAATCGCAAGGAAATCAGGCCTTCTTAGCAGTGATACGTTGATTAAAACCTATACATTGGAGAAGCCGCTCAGCAAAGTGTTAGAACCCTCGGTAACGCCGCCGCCGGGCTCGGATTTTCCGCCCCTGGGTAAGGTTACCTTGGCATCAGCGACGGACAGTGCCTCAATCTATTACACAACCGACAGCACTACTCCCGATACCTCTGCAACAAGGAAACTCTATAATCCAATCACTGGTATAATATTGACAAAAACTGCCTTCTTGCAGGCCGTGGCCACTCGTTCGGGGTTTATCAACAGTCGTATCGTCGGGTGGAAATTCAATCTCACACCAACTTTGACTGCAAACCCGACCTCGGGAACAATCTTTGAAACTGATACCACTCTGCGCTTAACTTCCACGCCACCAGGAGCCACGATACGGTTTACCACTGACGGAACAAAAGCCACCGCTACTTCACCTGTGTTTCCGTCAGGCGGATTAAAAATTACTGCGACCACTACTATTTCCACCCTGGCCACCTTGGATGGGATTTCCAGCGAGGCGACATTCAGCTATACCAAAAAAGGTGGTCAACTTGCGCCACCGGCTCCTGTCACGGTCGATAACGCGACCACCTTCAAGGACTCGTTGAAAATTTCTTTGGCGGCCACGCCCGGTTCCACTATTTACTTCACTACCAATGGCGATCAGCCAACTATTGGAAGCCAAAAATTTCTGAACGCCTTTTGGATAGATACCACCACTACGGTACAAGCTATTGCCTCAATGCCCAATTTTGAAACAAGTAAAATCCTGTTTGCAACCTATAGCTTGGTTCCGGAAGCTCCAACCATCACCCCCAGTGGCGGAGCTTATTCCGCAGCTCAGAAGGTGAGTATGTCGACCACATCCAAACGTTCGTCCATTTTCTACACGCTGAATGGGCAAGATCCTGATCCCGTCAACCGAATTGCTTACAAATCCGGTGACAGCTTACTGATCAATCGCTCAACGATACTCAAGGCGATTGCAGTCGCGGGTAATATGGCGAGCCCCATTAAGAAAGAGGATTATTCCATATTCGGCATCAAGGACACCCTGCTCCAACCTGGAGACAACTACTTCCTAGAAGGTGGATACGTTCTCACCAATCCAGGTGGTCAGGAAGGCAATGTTCAAATCCGACTTGCCAGCGCGGATTCCCTGCATGTAAAAGGCTTCGACGGGGTACAGTACAGCATTTCGCTTACGCTTAGCAATGCCAAAGGCGTCTTTCCCGTGCCGCCCTTTCCAAAAGTGGTATTAACCCGCTCGACATCGGAAAAGCGCGCCCTCTACAAGGTCGAACCTTCCGGACTCATTTATTTTATTTCCGGAGCCGATTCTGTTACCTTGAACCAGGCCGGAAATTATTTCATGGGAATTGACGTGAGTCCACCGGTGATTACTTATCTCAGTGAAAAAATTGTGGTTGGCGATTCCACATCAGTGTCCTTTCAGGTATCGGACAATGTCGCCAATTTGACCTATGATCTAAAGCGCAATGATAATCCAGGTTTTAATGTAAACGAGCAGTCCATACTGAGCCCGGCCAGATTGGGATTCAGCCTCAAGCTGCCAGTTGGAACGTTAAAACCGCTCACCCTGCAATTAATTGTGAGCGACTACCAATTGTCGAGCTACTTCCCAAAGGATGGCCGTTCCACTCTTTCCCTTTCGCAAAGCATTGGTGCGTTAAAGGGGCCACCGATTTGGAAAGTAGGGACAAATCAGAAACATCCCTTCGACTTGATCAGCATTCCGCTGGCTTTGGATCCACAATTAACCCTCGACGATCTTAAAAAAACCCAGTCCGATGCGGATCTAGAAGGCGTGCGCTGGAGCAATTCTAGTTCCCAATATCTGCCCATCGACCCATCCGAAGTATTAAAGCCGGGCCAATCCTATTGGATCGCCTCACATAAGTTGTTTAATTCATTAAACCTTACAACCGCAAAAACATCCGCACACGGGCCAGACAAGTTTTCGATTAAGCTGGTTCACGGTTGGAACCAGGTCGCCAGTCCCTATCTGGAAAACCTTTATTGGCCCGTAACCAGAACAGTACTGGATCAATATTTGGCATCTCCCATCAAAGGACTTTGGGGCTATGATGCCAGTACCGCAAAATATCACGAAAGCGAAGTTCTGGAACCCTGGCGCGGCTATTTTGTTTACTGCTACCTGGATGAAAGCGTTGTAGAATTGTCAAACGAACCTTTCAAAGTAGATGCCCTGAGCAAGAGCAGTCCCGCTTCTGGGGATATGCAATTGTCTTTGGGATGGGGTACAGCGCGGACCTTAAGGCTGGGCGCGGCACACTCCACCTCTGATGATTTAGGTTTTGAAGACGAGCTGGAGCTGCCCCGTGGAATGTCCATGTCCTACCTGCTTTCGATGCGAAAAGGAAAAGGTCTGGCATCCGATTGGATACGGCTGCAGTCGGATGCGGTCATGGAATGGAAAGTGGCCATGGGCGGAAATGAGGATTCGCTTCCCCCGTTAAAGGTTCTAGACCAAACGCTGCCTGATGGTTTTGAAACCTGGGCGGTTTCCAAATCACGTTCCATGAAATTTAATTTGACGGCAGGCCAATCGATTCCTTCTTCGGGCTTGCTCCATGATACTTTGTTCATTTATTCCGGTCCCAGAGCCTTGCTTGCTCGTATGCAGAGTTTGCAGAACGTACCCACTAGCGCCCCCGCTTTGGATATGGCGGTCTCCGCGCAGCCGGGAGGCTTTATGCTTCAATTGTCCCTTCCTGCCAGAAGCAAAATTTCGGCGACGGTATGGGGGCTGGACGGCACTCGCAAAGGCTCGTTGGTAATGGGTCCACTATCCGAAGGCACGTATCATTTTGCCTATGGAACGGACTTTCAAAGTCGGGTAAAAACCCTGATTCCGGGCATTTATTTCTTAACTGTGGAAATCCATGGGAAAGACCTAAATGGCCGGCTGTCAAGAAAAATTTTCCTGAACCACTAAGCCATCCGGGGCAATTCGCCCCCAAAATAAATCCAGTTATCTCCCAACCTTTTACCTGCGCCTAATTCGGATAGGGTATAATTTTATCCAGGTTGTAAAACCGATTTAAACCGCGTTTGTAAAGGTTTTCCGGAATATGGGTTTCCTTGGCTTTAGTCGTTTTTTGTTTGGGATATTTTTTTTGCTAAACATTTCCGTCGCAGGCGCCACAGATAGTAGGTCTCAGGCCAAAATCTATCTGAAGGATTATCTAAAAGGAATCAATGAAAAGTATCCTTTTGCCTTATGGGAAAAACAACTTTTCGATTGCCGTGCGGTATTGGATAGGACCCGTTCCAAAGCGGACACAGCGGCCTTGAAATTTGATCCCCATGTTTTTTCCGCTCTCGAAATTCTAGGCAAGGAAGTGGACCAAATTGTCAAACACCGGGCCGATGTAAATATTTTGGTTCGACAATTGTACGCCTCGTCCCTGATATCCAACATCGAGGGAAGATTTCTCCAAGCGGGAAACCCCTGGGATAGTGCATCCAAAACAACTTTTCAGCGCATGTTGTTGCAGTATGAAGCAGGAAGCCTCAAGCCCAAAAGCGTATTTCTAGCTAATGCAGCAGCTCTGGATCGCGATTACCACACCTTTCAGGACGGACTGCTATTCGCTTTTGCGCAGGATTTTCTCAGCCGTCGTGTTGAAGAACATTTGCGCAACTTCAATTTGGCCAAGATTGAAAAATTATACAGCGACTATTCCTTGCAATTGGAGTACTGGATTAAGGAATTCTCAACCAGCGCCACACAGACCCAGTCACAACTCCTGCTTCTAAATCAGAAATTTGAGGAGAATAAAAGCTGGGTAATAAAGGACCTGGAAAACCTTGGGGAGGTGCTCAATACCGAAATGCTTTTCAGCGACCTCTTGGAATATTGCAGTCAACGTCAGGTTGATCTGACTCTGGAAGTGGAAGAAAAAATCGAAGCCGTTCTGAAAGAGCGCAACGTTGCCACTTTAACACCCATCCGCGATCGAATTGTGAAGTGGAAAGCAATGGCAGACAGCCTACGTGAGCGCCTGTCCATGGCCCGAGACCAGGTTAAAAAGGAAGAGCATCAAGCCTTGGCAAAAGCGGATCGGGAGCGCAAGGAACGAGAACAAATGGAAGCCCTCCAACTGAAACAGCAGCTGCTTGAGCAAGAACAAACCGCTAAATTCAAAGAAACGTTAAACGCATTGCGCACGTTCACATTCAAAACTGAAACATCCATTGAATTGGATGATGATTCTAAGAAAGCGTTAACCAGCAAAGTCGGAGTACTGAAAACCACCTATGCGGGAACGGCTTCAAAGAAGCTCCCAGTGGCCAGGGAAAAATTTTCCGATACCCTGGCCTATGTACAGAAGTTCAAAATAGAAGACAAGCAAGTGGATTTCTCGAAGATGAGCTTAGAGGAACGATCCAACCAAAGCGCCTATACCTATACCTCTCCTACCGGACGAACCAACCAGGGTGATCTGGAAAATTTCGTTTCGGAAGTGGCCCTGTCCTCCTTCAGCACCTCCTATACCTTTCTATCCTATCAATTGCCAAACCGCTGGGAGCTTGGCAAGGCCATAACATGGGTACCCGAAAGGAGCGGCCAAAAAGCAGTCCAGGACCGGGAATTCAGCTACGTAGATTTAGTCGTAGATGCGCACCGCAAACGTTCAGGCGGTGGCTCCACGCATGGCCAAAGTTCGGACAATTTACCCGCCAACATGTTCGTCTTATTTGACCCGCATGGAGCCATCATTCGGTTTCAGATCTTTGCTGATATTAAGCACGTTTCCATTAAACCAACGGATATGGTAGGGGGAAAGGTCTATTTCAAATTTTTAAACTACTCGGCGGATAGGCTTCACATTTATCTGAATGGCATTGACGGAGAACTAAAGGTGGGTACACCTGCCGGCAAATCGTAATTAAAGCTGCTTGCGGGTAAACAAAAACACGCCCACTCCCAAGGCCATTGCCGTCCAGGCAAAGCCATTTGCCAAGGCTTGCCAAGTATCCTCCCTAAGGAAGGCATCGGCAACCATACCCAATGAATACGCATGGATCCCACCAAACTGGGGGAGTAAACCCAGAATGGGCATATGCGGGACGCCCTCGCGCAAGGCACCACCATAATACCGCCACAAATTGCCGATATAAATAACCGGAAGCAACAAAAGTGAAAGAAAGAAAATCACAAAGTTGCGTAGGAAATGTCGAAGCAAAAAGTACACGGTCACCAGGCAGGTCATACTGAGAGACAAGGGAAGAATGAGTAGGAAAACGCGGAAAAGATTTACACCGGCCAGACGATACAGCTCTTCCCAGAAAAGGGTTAACCCCAATAGTGCATAGACGAGAGCTGGCACCAGTACCGAAGCCAATTTGGTGAAATAAAATGCTGGACGCCCGAAGTTACGCGCCAGAACGAGCAAATCGTTATTGCGAAGGTAGTGGATCCCCGTTCGATCCAAGCAAAGGGAAAGCGTCAAAAGAGTAGTGAGAAAAACGATGGTCGAATACCCCACCGCCAATACATAATTGAGCCGCAGATCCTGGGCCAAGAGTTGGCCATTGACGGAAAACTCACCAACAAAAATAAAGTGCACGGGAATGACAAGCAGTCCCAAGCTGGACAAGGCCACCCAAAGCAGCGGTCCTTTTAAAGTTGGAATGAGCTCAAACAGGAGCAAATACAGTTTTCGTTTTCGTCCGATTCCAGTCATTGTACCCGGTCCAGAAAATATTTCTCAAAGGCCCCGAAATCAGGAAACTCGGCCATTGGACTGACCCCGGCAACTTTTCCCTTGTGCAACACCAGCACAGTGTTGGCTACCTGCATCACTTCCGCCAAGCGATGGGTGGAAATAAGTAATGTCGTGCCCTGAGCCTTGAGTGTATCCAGTTTTGAACGCAACATGGCGATGCCAACCGGGTCCAAGCCGCTATTGGGTTCATCGAGAATGAGCATGCGGCTGCAATCGAGCATGGCTATGGCCAGGGCCAACCTTTGCTTCATACCCTTAGAATAGGCGCGAATAGGTTTGGAGGTCAATTCCAGTCCGAAGCCTTCCAAGTACGCCTCCAATTCTGAACCGGCCATATTCTTATCCAATCCGGCAAGCCGGGAATGCAAGGAGATGAGATCTTTCGCGCAAGCACGTTCCGGAAAATCAACCGCTTCCTGGAGATAACCGATACCACGGCGGGCGCCGGGCGATGTGGCGGGCTCGCCGAAGAGGGTTGCCGACCCCCGATTCCATGGGCGAAGTCGCAGAATCATACTGATGAAAGAGGATTTGCCGGCGCCGTTTTCGCCCACCAGAGCCACGCAGGAACCCGCCGGTATGTCTATCGAAAGCGGGCCGATGACGGAACCGGATCCATAATCCAGTTCCAGGCCCTGACAAGCAATGGCATGCGGTTGCATGAACTATATCCTTTCCAAATGGCGGTGCAAGTCTACGTTACCCGCTACAGACGCATTCGCTTCACGCCATTCAAAATTGGGCCAAACCATTTCAACTTTTAAAAGGCCTGAAGCGCCATACCAGTATTCTCCCTTGGAGAGGACAAGGCTGCTGTCTTTAACCGTTTCCAGAATGCTCCAGGTCGCCTCTGAGTGGGCATGATAGGCAAGTGTATCCGCGGACGGCGCTAGCAACCGGTCAATCGTCAAAGGCCCCGTAGCATGCCGCATCTGCCAACCTTCGGAAAAAACCGCCGGTAAGGCGAGATAACTAGTTGTGTCCAAAGAAGCACCCGTGGTTTGGGCATTAGCGCTAACACCCACCTTAAGCGGATAAAATCGTGCCCCGCCTCCAGTTCCGGAATTTGAAAGTTCCAGCCCGTCTCCTGAAAACCGGAGCAAGCGCTTAGCCTTTTCAATCACATTACCTGAGGGCTCCTCCGTAATTCGCAGCGATAGAACTTTAAAGCTGTCCCCGGCAATTACAGTGTCGCTTTCAAAAGTGAACATCAATCGACGTTTGGATAGGACCTGCTTATCGACTGGACTACCGGTTTCCCTTAGAGATTCAACCACATAAAAACCAACGCTGTCACCTGGTTTGAAAAGCCCTTGAAAGGCGCGAATATCCGGCGGCTTGGGAAGAATATCCCGAGTAGAGAAGAAGTCGCAGCCTACGAACAGAGTCACGGCCGCCACCCAGAATGGGTAGGATTTCCTCAGCATTTGTATAGGCAATATACCATCAAACCGGATTGCCTCCAACCATGGTAACCTTATGGCTAAACCCTTGCTATTTGGGTTTTCCGGATCAATTGGTAGGTTTTGCTTCATGCCCCAATCTCTGCATGGTTCAGATGGTCCAATTGGCTCAGATGGTTCACATGGTCCAGATGGCAGCCCGAAAACAGCAGGACCACCGATTTTGGAAATCGATATTAAAACTCCTTTTGGACGACTTCGAGGTAACATGCCTGTTCCTGAGTCCAAAATGCGACTTTCCGAACTGGCCTGGAATGTGATGGCCCTGGATGACAAGTTGGTAGGCATGGCTGTGGCAGCCGAAGCCAAGCAAGGACGTAACGTGTCCTGCTCGAAAGGTTGCGGCGCCTGCTGCCGTCAAGCCGTACCTGTTTCCCCTGCTGAGGCGTGGATGCTGGCCGATGTCGTAGCAGCCTTGCCGGTGGCCCGTAAAACGGAAGTACTAGCCCGGTTTGCTGCCGCGTGGGAGCGGTTGCATGCTGAAGGATTCGCGCAGCGCTCGCTTTCCAATACCGCCTCTGAAAACGATGTGCTTCGCTTGGGCCTGGATTATTTTCGTCTGGGTATACCCTGCCCATTTCTGGAAGACGAATCCTGCTCCATACATGCCAATCGGCCATCCGCCTGTCGGGAATTTTTGGTTACCTCACCGGCAGCCAACTGTGGCAAGCCAGATGAACTGCCAACCAAAGCCGTGCCCTTAGCGGCAGGCTTAACCGAAGCTCTTTCCAAATTGTCCGCCCTGGTTTTAAAAGCCCAGCCTCAAGTTATTCCTATGACATTGGCCTTGGCCTGGGCCAATGACCATCATGAGGAAGGCCAAGGCCGCTACGATGGCGCCTTTCTTCTGACTGCCTTGGTTGAATTCCTGAGCAACTCCCCCATTTCGTAAGATCCTAAAGAGCCTTCCAGCATCCCTTAAATCCCCATCTTGTTAGATTTAAGGACATGAGTGTCAAGACGGCCATGTTCACGGTTATTTTCGTGCTCGCGGCAGGCATGGTCATCACCTTGCTTGTCTTTTGGAATGTCTATATCATTTCTGATTACCATACTATCAGGGAACTCTATACCGTGACCCATGGCGATCCAAATGTACCTGCCAAGGGGCGATGGACCGTCCTCACCATCGGGATTACCTTTTTATCCTTGGTGCTGGTGACGCTATCCATCTTTTTCGTCACATTCCTACGCGGGGCGCGGTTCAAAAAGCAGCAGAAAGATTTTGTAAACATGATGACCCATGAGCTGAAATTGCCAATGGCTTCCATTCAGATGTTTGCGCAAACCATGGTGGAAAAAGAGGTGGGATCGGTGGAACGCGCCCACTTCTTGGAATGCATTCTAAACGACTGCACCCGTTTGAATTTGCTATTAACTCATCTTCTCAAATCGCAGCAAATCGAAAGAGGTGCGCTTCCCATTAAACGACACAAAATGGACCTGCGAGAATTTCTGAAGGAATTCGCACGTAAATGGCCTCGCCCCCTTCAATTGCAGGCAAATGAAGACGCTCCGGTCGTGGCTCAGGTGGATCCGATTTTGCTCGATCTGGCCCTGACCAATCTGGTAAATAATGCCGAGAAATATGGAAAGGGCAGCATTCCCTCGCTGGATTTGAAAGTGGATGAAGCCGAGGTGCATATTAGCGTACGCGACAAAGGATTACCTATCCCCAAAAAGTACGCGAAGAAGATTTTCCGCAGATTTTTTCGGATACCGACGCGGGATACCCGTCGCCAAAATGGAGTAGGTTTGGGTCTCTATATTGTCAAGACCATCATGCGGGAACACAAAGGGACCGTGCAGCTCATATCTGGAATTCCGGAAGGGGAAGCTGGAAAAGGCAATTGCTTTACCATGAGTTTTCCGAGGTCAACGTGAAACGAATTCTGCTCATCGAGGACGATCGAAACATGGCTATCGGTTTGGAATTTAACCTTAAGGCAGAAGGCTTCGAGGTCACTCATTGTGCGGACGGAGAATCTGGGCTTGCCATGTTCGCTGAAAAGGATTTCGATCTCTTGGTTCTCGACTGGATGTTACCGGGAGCAGATGGGATGGAGGTGCTGCGCAAGTTACGCATAACGAATGTTGCCGTTCCCGTCCTCTTGCTCACCGCCCGGGATTCAAAAGAAGACATTGTGGAAGGGCTTAATAGCGGCGCCGATGATTATCTCACCAAACCTTTTGACATCAATGTTCTGGTCGCACGCATCCGATCGTTACTCCGAAGCCGCGATTGGCTGAGTCAGAAGGACTCCGGAGTAGAAGCGCGTTTTGGCACCACCCATATCAATTTCGAAAACTTTGAAGCTACTATAGGTGATAAAAAGGTGCGCCTGAGTTACAAAGAAGCCATGATCATGAAATTGTTCTGGGAGCGCAGAAACCAGGTGGTGACTCGAGAAGAGTTATTGCAAAAGGTATGGGGCATTGAAACCTACATGCAAAGCCGAACCGTCGACAACCACATCGTCCAGTTGCGGAAAATCTTTGAACAGAACCCAAAGAATCCCAAACTGATTTTATCCATTCACGGCTCTGGTTACAAATTTGTAGGCGGATGAATTTCACCCTTGAAAACAGGAGCTAACCTGAAATCCTTCCGAGATTTAATTTTTTATAGCTCGATTTTACTCTCCCTCACCTTCCTGACGTTGCCAAAACACATCCAGGCCGGCCAATGCGGCACAGCCTTGTTATTTGACCCAGGCAGAAAACAACCACGGGTAAGCTTCAAATCCGGAAATCTAAATCGCAATTCGGCCATCGACACTCGGGCTCGCACTCTCGAGACCAATCACTTTCTAATCCATTATTCCCTACGTGGCTTGCACAAGGTGCGCACAGGTCCTGAGGACCAATTACTCACCCAGGCCGCAGACTCACTATACAGATTGCTGGCCGTCCTTCCAGAAGCCAAACGGGATTCGGCAGTGTATGCTCGACTAGATGTGGCGGGCGCACCGCATCCGGAATTTATACTAAAAGTCAGAGAGTATTTTGAAGCGGCCTGGAATTCCTACGTAGTCAATTTGGGGATGAAAGCCCCGGTAGCCACCATCGGCTCAGTTCAATACAAGGTATCGGGTCTGTTACCCAAAAAATTCCCAGTGGATATTGTCGATGTTGGAACGGCGGATAGAGAGTTCTTTGGCGAAACCTATGCCGTCACGTACCCTCCTGACAATCTTTCCATCACATTTGAAAACGATTTCCTTTGGAATACCCATTTAGACTCCACCGGACGCATAGTCGGCCAAAGCATCAAGAGCCAAGTATCTGGCGTTCTGCTTCACGATTATGCCGCGGAATGGGAATTGGGCATCAAGGTTACGGCTTATCACGAGTTTTACCATGCCATTCAATTTACTTACAACCCGCGTGTGACTTCTTATCATGCCTGGTACGAGATTTCAGCAGTAGGCATGGAGGAGCGGAACGCACCGGAAGTCAATGACTATTTCCAATACCTTCCCTGCATACTTAATAACCATGAGCGCGTAGCCTTAAACGCCTTAGCAGCAGGGCCATGCACGCATAGTCCTGTGTACGGCAACGGTATTTTTCATGTTTTCCTAAGTCAAACCCTAGACAAATATTTCGATGTAAAAGTTTGGGAAGAATTAGCCAATAATAAGGATGACCTCCGGAAGGGGCTGGAAACCACATTTCAAAAATATGGAAAGACGATGGCTGATGTCTATCCCGATTATGCTGCCCAACTGCTTTTTAGTGGCAAACGCTTTCACCCACCCCCTGGTCTTTTTTCATCGGACATCCCGCTTTGGTCAAACCTCTCAACCGATTCCTTGGACATGAGTGAAACCATGGCCTACAGGCTGCTTGAGCTACCAGCGCTAACTTTCATGGTTTTAAAGGTAACTTGGGACAATGCATCCGTGATTAAGGTATTGCAAACCAAGGGTCTTAATGGCCTCAAAGGCATCACGCGCATCCATACGAACAGTGACAGTACAGTAGTAGAACAAATAGCCGATACACAAATTACTTTAGGACCACCCCGACCGGGTTTTAAGGAATACTTTCTCGTTTTACCAAACGCGTCTTTTACGGACTCGGCCTTAATTGAGATTAAGACGCCGGAAGCTGCCTTTTATGCATTTCCCAACCCCGTACACCTCACCACACCTGCTGGATTATTCTTTTCACAAGCGAAAGGAATGCTTTTCCCCGCCACAATTGACGTATTTAGTGAAGACGGAACACAGCTTCGTCAGTTAAAATTTGCCACTTCGGACACGATACTTACTTGGGATTTACGCGATGAAAATTCCAAAGCAGTAAAACCTGGAATTTATTATTATCGACTCGAAAAGGAAAGGCTAAGGCCGTTGGTCGTTCTGCGTTGAAGAACCAGATTCCATTTGGAATTATGGGTTTCTCTGGTCAGCGCCTAATCCTTGATTAATCTCTGTGCTTGAATTTCACGGCTTCGGAAGGTAATACAGACCCCAACTCTGGTCCAGCTGAGGTAGAAACACGCGCGGGCACTGCAGGCACGCTACTTCCCGATTCCCTATCGAGAATAAAGGTATGCAGTTCAATAGCAAGAGCGGCACGCTCGCGAGGTTTTGCCGCTTGAAGCATTCGTCGCTTTTCAGTGATAACGTTGATCATTGCTTGCATTTTTTCTTGATGCAAACGAAAGGCTAACTTTTGTTCGAAGCTTAAATCTTGCAAGCGTTTCCGCTGCGCATTGGAGATTTTGAATTCTGATTTAGGCGCCGGTTTATTGGAAGGTTCGTCAACGCGCATAGGACTTGCTGCTGTTCGAGAACTGGCTTTTACATCAATCTTATTTGTTGCACCTGGCTTGGATTTTTCATCTGCAAATGCCAGTCCCGCCAATAGGAGAAAAGCCAACACCGCCGATTGAATATTTATTTGTAGCATTTTTTTATGTGTTCTGGTTGCCTAACTATCCACGCATTTAAAAGTAAATATCCGCAAGATTCACGCCTAGAAGTATTCCCCCTAAAAGCCTCAAAATCATCCATTTAAGGGGTGAAAAGCAATGCTAAATCGTTACCATTTGTTCCGCATTCTCTATTATTCGTTATACAAAACTCGCTAAGTACACAAAATTGAAGCGCTTATATTGATTGCAGGCGACAGGAACATTTCCACCCGAGTATTCAATCTTTGGCCCCTTTGAACTCCTCTTTGCTAATGCCCAGCCGTTCCATAATATCTCTAAGCACCTTTCTATCAATGCCGAGAAATGATGCCGCCAAAGTCAAATTTCCACGCGCTTTTCCTAGCGCAAGATTAATAGCCTTGGCTTCCGCCTGTTCACGAGCCAACTTCAATGATAAAAGTTCACGACCTGGATCCTCCGGCAGTTCCAGATTTTCCAATTCGATTACACGGGAACTGGAATTCAAGAGCGCTTTCTGGATCTTGTTCTCAAGTTCGCGCACATTTCCGGGCCATGTATATTTGAGAAGTGCCTTTTCTGCCGAACGGGTAAGCACTGCCGGATTCATATTAAAAGCGACGCACGCCTTTTTTAAAATGTGTGTTGACAAGGCCAGCACATCGCCTTCCCGGTCACGCAAGGGAGGAATGCTTAGTTGAACAAGATTGAGCCGATAATAAAGATCTTCTCGGAATCGTCCTTCCCTTATCTCCTCCAATAAATTCCGATTGGTCGCGGCAATTATCCGGACATCCACAGAAACCTCTTCATTGCCTCCTACTCTACGGATGCAGCCAAACTGAAGGGCGCGCAGGAATTTAACCTGCATGAGCATCGGCAATTCTCCGACCTCATCAAGGAACAACGTGCCACCATGTGCTTGCTCAAACAAACCCTTTTGAAGCCCAATAGCCCCAGTAAAGGCTCCTTTTTCATGGCCAAACAGTTCGCTCTCAATAAGGTGCTCTGGTATAGCGCCACAGTTCACGGCAATTAAGGGTTTATCCTTGCGCGGTGAATGTGTGTGAATGTAGGTAGCAAACACATCCTTACCAGTTCCTGTTTCGCCGGTGATCAAAACCGGTACATTGCTCATGGCCGCACGCTGGGCTGCGTCAACGACTTTAACCATTCCCGTTGAAGAGAAAACGAGATCGCCGCTGCCTTTGATCTGTTTGAAGGTTTCAATACGTGCGGCTTGTTCCAGCTGAGTTTGATTGCTTCCGAGAACACCACCAAGCAGATTGCTTATGCGGGAAAATAATTTTCGTTGGGGTTCGGTAAACGGAGAGTCCGGCCTTTGCCGGTGCAGGTAGAGCAGCCCAGTTACCTGACCGCTTACATG
>JAYTHY010000103.1:0-9060 GCA_043732185.1 Fibrobacteria bacterium | reverse complement strand
TGCTTGTGGAATGGGATCCAAATGTGCACTAGGATCCATTTGTGCAGTATGATTCAGAAGTAACTTCTATAATACCTTGGTTATGAAATTCGATGGCAGTAAAATTTCAATGTCTTGATTTTAAAAGGGATAGAAAAAGGGTAAGGCGGGCAAGGGTGATAACAGGCTAAATGTAAAAAGTTGGGAATTGCGTCCTTGCAATGTGGGTACCATCGAAGCCAACTTCGATTTCGTGATGATCTGCGTTTTGAGCCATCGATTAAGGAACCATTTCGAAAGGGATAGTGCCAAATTTCAATTGAAATTAAAAGGTAAAAATGTTGGCTTTGAATTCCTGTGACCGTAGTCACCATCCGTTACTTTGTTTTTAGTCTTGGTTTGAGAAGCCCATCGGTGGCGCAATTTTATTTTGCGGCGCAAAACGACACCGGGTAAACGGAGCGCGAGGGTGACTAAATCGGAAAAATAATATCCAGAGTACCCCTGGAGTTTTCGCTGGTAATTCCAATCCGAATATTTTCATCAGAAAAAAACCACCAAAGAAAATATTTTTTTAGGGCGCGCAACTTGGCGAATTTAATACAGTAACATTCGTACCACCAATATAAATATGTTCATAGCCACTAGGCTGGTCAATATTGCATTGGATGTTCTTCAATGTAGCTTTTGCTTGGTTATTGATGGCAATGGTTGTATGAGAACCGATGAGCTTAAAGTCCGCCAATTCAAAATTATCCTCTTGATGATAGCCGGTCTGATTAGTCCATAAATTGGTTATGAGATAAGTTGCAGCATTGCCTTCTAGAACTGAAATATTGTTAACCAAATCTCTGCTTTCTAAATTTCTGTCCGAACCTTCACCCGCAAAGCCACCATTAATAGAAATATTGGATTTAAAAATAAAACTACCGTTTGTAGCGAAACTATATGTCCCTTCTGAAACCCAAATTTGGCTTATACCCGGAAAGACTGTTTCGCCTATCAAAACCGAACCAAGTTCAGGATAGGCGTCCGCCCACGAACTTCCATCTCCAGTACCTGTTGCCCCTTTACGTACAAAAATCACCTTTGGCTGATACGTTATTTGCATCGAAACGGTTGTCTGATTCCCGGCAGCATCTTCAGCCCGGATATTCAATGTTTGCGTGCCTTCTACTAATGTCGGAGTAAAGGACCAATTGTTGGTGCCGCTTGCCGAAACAAACGCAGCCGTACCAACTTGAAACTGTACAGAAAGCAGATTTCGATCATCGCTGGCTGTACCCGTAAATGGCTTGATAGTATTTATAATTTGTGCTGGTGTTGTCAGGTAATTTTTCATAACTAACGTCGGTTTTTGCAAATCAATGGTCACTGTATTTGTGGACCAGGCGCTGGGATTTCCAGCGACATCCATTTCTCGAACATTCAATGTGTGATCCCCATCAGTGGGATTGAATAGGGTGTAGGATGTGGAAGTGGGGCACGTGGCAATAGTCCCGCCATCCAACTGACATTGGAAAGAACCATTTCCGCCGCCTCCTGGAGTCCATGTCCACAGGGCCGTCTGCTTTGGGGATGGGGGCTTGGATAGGATGGGTGCGATTGGCGGTGTGGAATCCATTTGTACTGAAAGCACGGATTGGCCAACGATTCCAAAGCTATCCGTAGCGATGACTTTGATATCTACGGAGGAATTGTTCACAAGTGGGATGCCTTTTATAAACCAATTTCCGGAGCTATTTGATGCCAAGTTCGTTGCCAGCGGGCCTACAACACCTCCCACCGTGTACGTGATTTTTCGAATCGCACCGGGGCCTTGCGGAGTTGTCGAACTGCCGGTAATATCGACGGTACTGAATCGAGTCAAATACGTTCCAGAGGTTTGCGGTGTTAAAAAGTTCACGGTCGGACCCTTTGTCGTTCTTACTTTTTTGGACACGATGGTTTCATTGCCCTCCGTATCGCGCACATAAAATCGCACTATATATTCTTTTTCCTGATCGAATTTATAGGATACGGATTTAATTAAGGTTGCGGAACTGTCCCAAACGAGATTGCCGTCAAGATCCCATTTGAATTCCGTAACGACGCCATATTCTTGCGGGGCCACGACCGGTAAAAACGTCAAGGTTAGGCCGACTTGGATTACCGTGTCAAGTCCAATGGACACTTGAGGAGAATCCCTCATTACTGTTACATCCGCACTGTCTCGCTTGCTGCTATCGGCTTGACTTTGCGCATAGATTTTTGCCGTTCCAGCCGTTACTGGCACAACTTTTCCAGTAGCATCTACAGAGGCGATTGCGGAGTTGCTGGATGCCCATTGAATTTTCTGTGTTAGTGTGGAGGGAAGTACCGTTCCGGTTACGTTGCCGTTTGCTCCACCGATAAAAAGTTTAAGGGAGCGCGGCGAAATGCTCACGGCCTCGACATGCTCCAAGGCGCGGACGATCACTTTCAGGCTATCTGACTTCGCAGGATTTGCCTCCGAGGTTGCTATGACCCATGTCACTCCTTGTGCCAACCCTTTGATGGTTCCATTTATTAGACTGACTTTGGCTTGGTCCATCACAGAGTAAAGAACTTTTTGATTGGCTTGAATGGGCAGGATGGTTGTCACCAGGCTTTCTACAGCGCCTCCGATAAATAACGTTGTGGAATCCATGGAGAAGGATAGGCCTGTAACCAAGACGGGATCGGAGACGATAATCCAGGTGGAATCGCGTATCGTATTATTTCGCTTGGAAATGGCAATCAACTGTGTGGTGCCTTTTTGCAAACCGAATACTGTGCCTGAAGTACTGACCGACGCAATTTTTCCATCCAGCACGATCCAGTTGACATCGCTACTGGCTGTAGATGGTGTCGCCTTAGCCGTCAACTGACCGGATGCGCCTGCCACGGAAAGCAACAGTGTGTCCGCTGAAAGCACAATGTTTTCTGGAATATCAGGATTTGTGCTGATAACGATTGTGAAGGGCATTATTTTAGTTGGATTCGATCGTAGTTTTGCGGATAAAATGGCTGTGCCGCTTTTCAATGCCTTCAAATAATTGTTGCCTATTGTCAGGAGTTCCGGATGGTCCAATGTCCATTCCAACGTTTTGTCGGAAAGTTCTGGAGGTTTGATAAGTAGCGATGGGAGAGGGATAGAGTCGCCTTCGAGCATCTTGATGTCCTGACTTGCAGTGGTTAAGGACACACTTGGCGAGACAAAGACAAAAGTTTTACCCGTGGTATTGGTAGCACCATCAAAATGTTTTTCAACGCTATATGCTAAATTCCCGGCTAGGTACGCGGTGATGAAGATAACTGCTTTTCCACCATCCCATCCGGCAACGACCAAGTTTTGAAAGTCGGCGCGATTCAGGATTCGGCCATTGAAAACAGTATCGATCAGTTTGCCGTCTTCCGTTTTGAATACGATGATGGCGGAATCCAAGGCTTCGATGCTGTCGTATAGGGAGAGGAATGAAGCGGATTGCTTTGTAGGCGGGGACATAAGATTACAGGACCAGAACAACAGCCCAAAAGCGGTCATGAGCAACGCCAGCATCCAGCTTCGGATCTTGTTTTTTGGTCCAGAACGCATTGAATGGGAAGGACAAGGACCATGCATGGTGGACTCCTGAGGTCGCAGTATTTTTAAGTGAGACAGGTAAAAATTAGTTCAATCGAAGTTCAGCAAGTATGACGACGGTCACACCAAGCCGAGCCGTACACTCAAGCTAGGTAGCTAAACTCGACATACTTGTATAAAATCTAGTTAGGCCTGTATAAAATCCGCACTAAGCCTGCAATTTGGCGCAGTTGGCCAGAATCGGAAAACGCACTGTAAAATTGTTTTTGAGGAATAGCGTTAACTAAATCAGTTTTGGACCTATTATTATATTGTTCGGGCAGTATTGAAAACGCCAAATGTCCACTAGAATCTAGATAGTTATTCACGAATGAGGGTCAGTATGAAATTCCTAAAAACGTATTCCGCCATTACCATCTTAACTTTGCTCGGGTTCCAATATGGTCGTGCTCAGGAATGGACTAAACCCTACTCGTCGCCAACGGCCACGGGAAATTGCGCTGGTCTTAGCTCAGGACTAAGTTCTGAATTTGCTGTGACGCCCCTCATCAGCCGGGCTATTTTTCCAATCGTCAACCCATTACGTATTGACAAGATGGCGTTTTGGATGAACCCGACTTCTGGCCAAGCGGATATTTACTTGTCTGAAAAAGGTGGGGGTGGGGTTGCGGGTCGAGTGCTTTATTATGACGGCACAGCCAAAACTTTAACCGCCATTGGAACCATTCCCAATGTGTATACTGGCTTCAATGAACAGGGTGTAATTGGTATTGCCCTGAGTCCAAAAACATTTGCTACCGATAATTTCCTGTACTTCATGTATTCTGTCGGATCCCTCGCCAACCCTTCTGCAACCAATGGATTCCGTATTTCCAGATTCAAAGTGAACTTGACTACAAAGGTTTTGGATATCACTTCAGAAAAAATATTGATTCATATTCCTGCCGGCACAGCCAATCGGTGGCATACGGCCGGATCTATGCAGTTCGACAATTATGGAAATCTGTATATCAATATTGGCGACAATGAGTCCGAAGCCAATGGTCCAGCGAATACGGCGGATTTACGGGGCGGCATTCTCCGCATCCATCCTGACGCTTCAACGGCCAAGGGATATACCATTCCTGCTGGTAATTTTGGAGACTACTGGGCACAGCAATGGCAAAAACAAGGCTTGGTTGGTAGAGCGACCGCATACCGAGACACTTCCATAGTGAAACCAGAGATATATGTTAAAGGCAGCCGGAATGCGTATGGTTCAGGAACGGATAAGAATCGCCTTGGCTGGATTGCCTGGTCTGAGTGTGGTCCAGATGTAGCAGGACAACGTGCGGAAGAATACAATATTACGAATCACCCCGCCTTTAGCGGCTGGCCATTCTGGGTTGGATTCAGTGTTAAGCAATTGGCATTCGCCAATGGATATGATGAACAAAATGAGCCCAAAACGGATTCACTCTGGGCATTATTCAATCCAGCTTCGAATCTTCCTGCTGTACCTGTGAATAATTGGCCCAGTGCAAAGGGATACGACACCTTGCCACCCATGCACCAACCCACCTATACGCTACCAGCTGGATGCGCCCAAGGCGGAACCATCATTCGTTACGATGGAAGTATCAATAATCCTGGGAAAATGCCACCACAGCTTGACAATACTGTTATGTACACAGAACTTGGCGATAGAATTTTTGCGGTAAAATTCGACACCCTTACCGGGGCTAATGTTGGAACGGTGGCAACTGTGTTTGGTGGCCTTTCAGTCGACAAAGCGGCGCCTAACCTTGGGAACTCCTTGGATTTTCAACAGGGGCCGGACGGCGCGCTTTATTCCGTAAACTGGGGAGAAGGCTGTTGCAATGGAGATCGAGGAGGAGTGCCCTCAGAGGGTATCGCGCGTATTACCTATAAAGGGACCTGCCAAGATCCTGGTCTGATTCCCGTAGCCGTCGAAAAGCAGCCCATCCGCTCGGACGTGGACTGGTTGCGCATGGGAGCAAACTCCTTTTCCGTCACCACTTATGGACCTCACGAAATCCAAATCATGAATGCCCAAGGCCGCGTTTTGACTTCGTTAAAGGGCGAGGGTAAAATGGATTATAAAATTCCGGCAACTTTGCCGAAAGCCTCCGTTTACTTCTTACAGGTGAAAACGAATCTTGGCACTGCCATTCGGGGATTCTTGAACCCTTAGTATTTAGTAGCGGAAGAATTCGTCCAGCACGCGGATCATCATGCCGTGATCCTCGGAGCCGCACATCTCCCTAGCGGAGTGCATGGAGAGCATGGGATTGCCCACATCTACGGTGGGAATGCCCAGTGCGGCTGCTACATGGGGCCCTATTGTGGTTCCACAGGCAAGATCGGTACGATTCACAAAATCCTGGACAGGCACTCCTGCCCTGCGGCACCATCCTCTAAATAGAGCTGATGTTTCATCATTGGTCGCATAGCGCTGGTTGACATTGCCTTTGATGACTGGGCCCTGGTTGATGAGCGGATAGTGATTGGGCTCATGCTTTTCCGGATAATTGGGATGCAGGGCATGGGCCATATCCGCGGATATGAGATGGGAACGGGCTTGGATGGCCATGGCTTCTTCCCGGGTCTTGCCCAGGGCGAGCAGGCAGCGTTCCAAAACCGCTGAGATGAGATTGGAATTCGCGCCTTGCGCGGAGGTGCTGCCAACTTCCTCATTGTCAAAGAGGGCCACTACCTGTATCAGAGAGGCGGAGGGCGCGACTCGGCTAAAGGCTTCTAGAGCTGCATGGGACATAGCTAAATTGTCCAGCCGTCCGGAATAGAGAAATTCATCCCCAAGCCCCCCGTAACCGGCCGGTGTCGTATCATACAGATGCAGCTCAAAGGTCAGGTTGTCCAACGTAGAGCCCATGGACTCCATCAGCCAGCCTTCCAATGAGCGACTGGTTGAACTGGAGAGGCCCAATACGGGTGTAAGGTGACGCTGTGGGTTGAGGATCAAGCCCGTTTCATTAACGGATCGGTCGAGGTGGATGGCAAGCTGGGGAATTCGCAGCGGCTTATCCTGCAAGCGCACCAGTTGGGAATGCAGCGGGCTCTCACCGATTCCGGTGACACGGCCAGCTAGACCCAAATCCCGATCCAGCCAGGAATTGTAGAGTACGCCTCCATAGACTTCTACGCCCCATTGACGATAGTTGGCCGTACCTTCCAGGGCGCGAGGCTTGAGTTTGAGGCAGGGACTGTCGGTGTGCGCGGCTACAATTCGGAAGCCTAAGTCTGTAGTAGAGGGATGGGTGGGAATGCGCAATGCGATGAGGCTGCTTTGGTTGCGAACTACGTAAACGATTTTTCCCGGCTGCAAAAGATCCCGAGACCAAACCTGTTTTTCATCCAGAGCGACGGCACCTAAAGCGTTTAGCTGGGCTATGGCAGTATCAACCGCATGAAAGGGCGTGGGACTGGCATTCAAGAAAGCGATGAGCGCATCTGCGTCGGAATTTCTGGCCAAAAGCTACCTCCCGGGAACTGGGCGCCCCGATAGCATGATTATACAACGACAGTGAGCCTTATTCTACGGAAGCCAATCCTTTTGATTGCGTTCTAAGGGATAGCGGCTGATCCAAGATGGTCTTGAGTATGAAGGCGCGGCGCAAGGATTCCGCATCAAAAAGATCCGCGCGGATGCCCGTCATTGCCGTGGGGCGTAAAGGATCCCGCGTGACATAAGCGGCAGCATTGGCAGATTCGACGGCGGCGATGCCGGGCGCCGAGGTCATGTCTTTTCCAGGTGCCGAGTCTGCCACGGTTCTGCCTTGGTCATCATAGCCTGCCGTAGCACGCTTGTTACGGAGCAGCGCATCGGCGCTTAATGGGGCGGGTTGGACTGGATTTGAAGTAGGGTTCGGAACGGATCTTGGAACGGGATTGGGCTGGGGCCGCTGAGGAATATTCAGTCCCAATTCCCTGGCCAATTGCGTCAACAAATCCTTGCCCGCTTCGGCCACTTGGCCCCGTTCTGAATTGGGCGTTGACCCCGGTTTCAGCACGACTGGGTTGGGCCTGGAGGATTCACGATAGGGATTTTCGTTTTCCTCATCTCCATAGTTGCTCAGAGTATGCTCGTCCCAATCTTGGGTTACTTCGTCCGCATCGTGCTGGCTGGCCCAAACTGGGGTTTCCTTCTTTTTGGCTAATGTTTCCTCCGCGGCCGTCGAAACCACGCGATCTCGACTCCCACTATTACTGGCACCAAGTGAGCCACCCAGACCTTCCTTGACCTTGATGGCTGCCGCGCGCTGTTCCTCCAACTTCTTCTTTTTGGCGCGGTTCTTGATATACGCGGTCACCACGTTGAAGAGGATGATAAGGAAAATAATCTTGGTCATAGGAAGGGTCTCAGGTTTTCGGTTTCTGGTCCGCGCCGCCGCCGATTTTCTCGCGCATGGCGGTATCGGCATTCAAGTTCTTCATATGGTAATAGTCCATGATGCCCATATTGCCGCTGCGGAATGCTTCGGCCATGGCCAAAGGAATTTGAGCTTCCGCTTCTACGACTTTGGAGCGCATCTCGGCCACGCGGGCGATCATTTCTTGCTCATGGGCGATGGCCATGGCGCGGCGTTCTTCTGCTTTAGCCTGGGCGATTTTTTTGTCCGCTTCGGCGCGATCGGTTTCCAGTCCTGCACCGATATTCTTGCCCACATCCACATCGGCAATGTCGATGGAGAGGATGTCATAGGCGGTTCCGGAATCCAGGCCTTTGCTGAGTACCATTTTGGAAATCTGGTCGGGATTTTCCAGCACGGATTTGTGATTGCGCGCTGAGCCGATGGTGGATACAATGCCTTCGCCCACGCGAGCTAGGATGGTTTCTTCACCGGCACCACCAACCAGCTTGTCTAGATTGGCTCGCACCGTGACGCGTGCAAGTGCTTTGAGCTGAATGCCGTCCATGGCCATGGCGGCCACCAAGGGCGTTTCGATTACTTTTGGGTTCACGGACATTTGCACGGCTTCAAGGACATTTCGGCCAGCCAGGTCAATGGCGGCGGCGCGTTTGAAGTTGAGGGGAATATTGGCTTTGTCAGCGGCTATCAAGGCTTGCACGACGCGTAGTACATGGCCTCCCGCCATATAATGGGCTTCCAGTTCTTCCGTAGAAAGTGGCAGCCCGGCTTTGATACCCATGATTTTGGCTTCCACAATAACCTTTGCGGGCACCTTCCGGAACTTCATTCCGAGCAGTCCCATCAAGGTTACGTCTGCCTTGGACATAAGCGCTTGAAACCACAGGCCAAAGAAGTTGAACAAGATAAAGAACACGACAATAAAGCCCAAACCCAGAATGACTAGAGCGATGATTTTGAAATCCATAAATACTCTCCTGTTGAATTAAAACTTTTTCGAAATAAAACTTTTTCGTAACTACTCAGCTTGACATTGCTGATATTGGGTTTACCCCGATGAGAGCTTGTTGAAGCCCTTCCAGAATTGATATTCCTCGCTTACGCATT
>JAYTHY010000102.1:0-24885 GCA_043732185.1 Fibrobacteria bacterium | reverse complement strand
GTAAAAGAACTTTTTCAAGACGTCCTACTGCAAGTGCAACGGGAACATCCTTGATAAAAAGCACCATCGCCACAGGATTTACCACCGCGGGCCGGCTGCCCACAACCGTTGCAAAGAAATCGAAATTCGCATTGGGATGGTTTTCCCACTTGCCCCATAGCTCGCGAATCGATTCCAGCGGTTTTGGCCCTACCAACGTTTCCACTCGGTAATCCTCAAAAGCCGGTTGTAATGGCATAGGCATCCTCTCTCAAGTCATCAGCACCTAATCGCAATCCCGCGGCGATTAGCGCCCAGAGGAGGTAATTGAGTTGCGGAGCGAATATCGCCACATTGGTCATTATGAAAAGCATTGCCGCCATGGCAACCGTAATGCCAACCTGGATCGCTTTATCCTCCTTTGCGGCCCTTAGGCTCCCGCGGAAAAGTTTAAGGAAAAAGAATCCATATAGCCCTACAAAAGAAGCCAGTCCCACAAGTCCGGTTTCAAACAAAGTCGCGGCATAGTGGTTATCCCAGCTCCACAATGTGGTGGTGTCACTGGTATAGGAAAGCTCGGTTTCAAAGGTCATCACCTCGGTTGAACCCTGGCCGAATCCGAACAGAATCCTGGTGCCCGATTGGGAGATTTTTTTCCAGGCAATCCCCCATAGTTCCCATCGATACTGGTAGGTCTGCCCCTTGAACGAATCGACATCCGCAGTATCGTGGACGCTGGAGGATAAGGTCTTCCATACACCCGGCCTCATGGCCAAGACAATTGACAAGAGGACAACAATGATCAGGGCTTGACGACGTACCCGCCAACCGGCTAGGACAAACATGGCCATGCCGGCCAAAACCGCCGCTAGCCAGGGACCGCGCGAAAAGGAAAAGTAGCAGGACAGCAGCAAAATGCAGACCCCTATCCACCAGGCCCATCGCCGGGCCATTTCAGCCTGGGCAAAAGCCAGCGCCAAGGGCAGGCCCATGGCCATCGCCGCTCCAAATAAGATTCGATGGGGAAAGGTCGAAAGGATATCGTTCACATACTCAGGTTTTCGGACATATCCGGGCATATAGGCATCCACCGGATTGAAATGCGCAAAGCGCTCTATGAGCGCCATTACGCCTACTGCCACAAGCGCTGCAGTACAGGCCAATACTATCCGCTTCGCATCCTCCTTGGTTTGAATGCTTGCACAGATTATAAAGTAAAACAGCACAATCTCAACGGTGAACGAGAGGTAAGACTTAATGCTCATGAGGAGGTCGATGGTGAAGATCATGGGAAGCAAGTTTACGAAGGCGTAAAGAACCAGGATCCATTTTAGCGGAGCGGCGTGATTCCCCTTGAGCAGCGCTTGATTTTTCATGGCGACAATTAACAGGAGAATCAGAATCAGACGGTGCAAACTGAAATTGGGCATCGTGCCGCCGCTTAAGATCACAGGGTTGGCGCTTAGCGCAGTTAACAAAAAAACTGCCCAGCTTACTCCCTGCTGATAATTAGTCAATAGCCGCCAAGTTAGCGGTGCGATAAAGATGAAAATAATCAGGATGTTCATGGATTTCGGTTTCTATGCCTCGTTTACCGAGAGTGAGGTGGTCCCGATTGCGAGTTCTCGGGATCCAATCGATGCGTCCTCATCGGACGACCTTAAATCCCGCATTAATTGCGGGACGCTTAAGGCAAGGACGCCCGCAGTGAGAAATCCCACAAGGACGACCACAAGCACGGTACTATCCAGTGCCAAGCGCGCCAGGATTCCTCCGGCCAGTACAATTCCTGCACCACCCAACCCGGAAGCCACACTACGACAATATTTTCCAACGTCCAGACTCGTCAGAGCGACCATTTGGCGGACTTGGAATATCCATGCGAGGATCATGGCAAACGCGCCAGCCGATGCCGCTCCTTTCAAACCAAAAAGCAAAATGCATGGATATATGATGAGAAGGATCACGCCGGCGCGGATCGCGGTGAAAATCCGGTTCAAGCCGGGTTTGCCTATCCCGAGATAAATGGCGGGAATTGGAGAGGCCATGGTCCGCAAGACTTCCCCGAAGAAAAGGATGGCAAACACTGTTCCTACCGTCTCATAATTGGGCCCATAGCTAATCCGCAAAATCTCCGCACCGAAAAGCACCACCCAGGCGCAAAGCAGGAATCCCGTAAGAGACATTGCGCGGGTTGCTTTCAGCAATGCGCCGTTAATGCGGTCATACTGATTACGAATCTGCGCGAAAGCGGGCATCAAGATGGGATTAATGAATACCGAAATCAGTACAGTTGGAGCGCTGGCGAGTGATTCAGCCATTCCATATTGGCCAAGATTGTGTTTGTTTGCGGTTATTCCAAGGACAAAAATGTCGGCTTGTAAAAACAGAAAACTTAAAAACGGGACCCCGGCCATACCATTGGCGAAGCGGAACAACTCCTTGGTTTGGCTTTTTTCAAAGGAGAAACTCGGTTTGAATGGGCAAAGGAAAAAGGAAAGGACAAGCCTGATGACAGATTCCCCAATATACCCGTAAACCAATGCGCGTATGTCTCCCAAGATCCACAAAAAAACCAGAGTGACGCATACGCCTCCCAATGCCGACCCATGCATGATGGAAACCCAGCGTATATAGTGCATTTTCTTCAAGGCCACATGGGTCTTGGTGCTGATGGAGGCATTCAGCAGGATTACCGTGAACGATAACAACAAGAGGTGGCGGGCTTGCTCGATATGGTAAAAGGAGGCGAGGGGCCTTGCCAACAAGAAACCGATTGCGCATAGCAATATGCCTCGACCCATCGCAAACCACCATGCGGCATTTAGGAAAGTGTGAAGTTCAGCATCGGGGTGCTGTACCACAGCCTCCCTTACGCCGACTTCGGTAAAGGATTCCATAGCCGCATTGATGGTAAGGATGATGGTCATTACCCCCAAGGCGTCAGGTAGAAGGATCCGAGTGAGAATCATATTGCGTAAAAACCGGACACCATGTTCCATGGTGCTGCTGAACCCTAATAAGGCGCCACCCCGTAGTACGCGGGATTTAAGGGTTTGGCCTGATAGGGCCATTTTCAGGGCCTTCAGCGTATTGTCAATGGGATTTCGCATGGATTCCTAAAGCCCACCCGAGAAGATGCCACCATCGTTGCATGGTGCCATAAACCGGACGGCCACGTCCCGTGGCTATCGCTGGCGCAAGGAACAGCAGCAAACCCGCAAGGCGAATCAACCCCATTCCACCCATGCTGAGGCGGTAAAGCAGGGCGTATCCATGGCCTCGGAATTTCCTCAATAACTTGAAATTGGATTCGCGAAGCAGGACAGCTCCAAACAGCATACTTTTGCGATTCTTGGAACTGCCACCGCCGAAATGGGTGATTTCAGCTGCATTGATCAAAAGAATGGTTTTTCCGGTCATCCGGATTTTATGACATAGATCGATATCCTCGGCATACATGAAATATTCCGAGCTGAACATTCCGATTTCAATAAAGGTCTTCCTTTGGAGCATGATACAGGCGCCGGAAATGGCCTCTACGGATTGCGGCGCTTTAATTTTCGAGAAAATAGCCCGCATGCCAAAAAGATTTGCCAGTGGAAAGCACTTTCTTAGCCATTCCATATCAAGCGCTTGATTGAGCAAAGTGGGAAAGGGCAATACACAACTGGTTTGCAGGCTTCCATCGCCATTAAACAGTAGAGCCCCCAGGGCGCCCGCTGTGGGATTGCGCTCAAACGAATCATAAAGAGTTTGCAAAGCCTCGCCCCTTATTTCCGTATCGGGATTGAGAAAACACAGTTTGTCACCCGTTGCATGCAGAAAAGCCTCGTTGTTGGCTTTGGCAAATCCCGCATTGGTTTTCCCTTGCACAAACCGTACGCTGGGAAACCTCTTTTCCAGCATCAGGTCGCAGCCGTCAAAGGAAGCGTTGTCGATCACTATGATTTCAAAAGAGACGCGGATTTTTGAGGCGTAAATGCTGGCAAGACAGTCCGCGCAATAATCGGCTGATTTCCAATTCACGATTATTATGGATAGGTCCATGCCACACTCGCCGACTTTAGGTTAAGCAGCTTCTTTGAAGCGCGTGCCATCCGTTGAATCCCGCCAAGCCAATCATAACCGCCCTTGAGTTTGGCCATGAATAGGGCACGGTCGTCATCCGAATTCACCGGGAGCCTGCGGAGTGATAGAGGATCGTCTTGCTGGGAAACCGTGCCTATTTTGGTAGTGACGGCGACAGTATATCCACAATCCAGAAGAGACTCCCGCAATGCGGAAAGCGTCTCTGGGTGCGCCTGAGGAAAAGCAAATGGACAAGAAAAGCTGGTCACCTTTCCGCCAAGGTGGCTTTCTATTTCTTCCGTCGAGCAACGGATCTCCTCACTGATTTCCATCCGGGAAAGCTTTTCCACAGGACGGTGCGTGACTGTATGCGACCCGAAACTAATGCCGGCCTGGCTTAACCGCTCCACGTCGCTCCATTGAAGATGCTTTACTCCCTTTAGCAGTTCCCTCCCGGTTCCGATATTGGCAGTGGGCAGAAAAACGGTGACTGGAAAACCATGACGGCTTAGGACGGGGAAGGCGTTGGGGATGAAATCGGCGAAACCGTCATCAAAGGTGATAATCACCCGAAGCGAACGCCCCGGGGGCAACGGAGAATTCCAATTGTTTAGAGGCACTACCTCCGCACCGGATTCCGCGATCCATGCCATCTGTTCGCAAAACCGAGATGGCGAAGTGACGGTTTTAAAATAGGGGTGCCGCACAGTTTCAGTTCGATCGCTTATGCTGTGATACATAAGGATTGCCACGGATTGCCTCCCATCTTTCGAATGCATGGCCGCACTGGCCTGCGAAAGCAGTCTATCTATCCGCATAGATTGCAAACCGGATCTAGCACCAGGCGTTCCATTAAGGATCAAGTCAACGCAACTTGGGATGCATCCTCTTGAGGAGTAAGCTGTTGGGAAGCATTCTCATTCTTAATGGCATCTACCTCCATTTTGCCATGGATACCGTAAAATCCGGCAATCGCTTCGGCTATGCGAACCTGTTCCGGATAGGTTAAGGAAGGATACATGGGCAAGGAAAGCAAGGTCTTCGCCGCAGCTTCCGCGATTGGAAAATCATTTTCCTTGTAGTTCAGATGTCGATAGGCTTCCTGCAAATGCAGGGGCAAGGGATAATGCCGGCCCGTCCCGATTCCTTGGTCCGTCAAATACTGTTGCAACTCATCTCGCCGACTTGTTTTGATGACGTATAAATGGTAATTGCCTAGGAAACAATCAGGTTCGCTAGGGGTAGTCAGACCTGTTATGGTTTTCAGAAGCGTGTCGTAGTTCTTGGCGCATTCCCGTCTTCTATTGTTCGATTCTTGGAGAAAGGGAAGCTTTTCGCTTAAAAATCCCGCTTGCAGTGCATCCAGGCGTCCGTTGTAACCTTCCAAAGGATGGTAGTATTTTTTTTCTGACCCATGCTCACGAAGCATACGAATGCGATGGGCAATGGCCGCACTGTCCGTGGTAACCGCTCCTCCTTCACCAAGGCCGCCCAGGTTTTTGCCTGGATAGAAACTGAACGCCGCTGCGGTGGACATGGAACCAGCGCTGCACCATTTATTCATCTTGTTCGAAAAATAGGCTGAACCGTGGGCCTGACAGGCGTCTTCCATGATCAGTAGATTGAACTTATCAGCCAAGGCTTGGATATGATCCATGTCCGCCGGCTGACCATAAAGATGAACTGGAACAATCGCCGATACGGTTCTTCCGCTGTTACGGTGGATGGTGCGGCCGATACCGGGTACCTCAACGTAGCATTCCCGGGTTAGGAATTTGGCCAAGGCTTTGGGGTCCATGTTCGAAGATCTCTCCTCGATATCGACAAAATATGGAATCGCACCGGCCTGTGAAATTGCCTCGGTGGTTGCAATAAAGGTGTTCGGCACAGTTATGACAATTGATCCGGCCGGAATGGAAGTCATGAGGGCAAAACGCAATGCGTCCGTTCCGCTGCTCACTCCGATGCAATATGCCGTCCCACAAAAAGCTGCGAATTCCTTTTCAAACCGTTCAACGGCTGGACCTCCGACGAAGCTGCCGGTGGATATGGCATTGGATAAAACCAACATCAACTGCTCCTTTATTTTTTCATGAGGAGCGACAAGATCGAGGAAAGGAATACTGTTATATATTTTCATAATGCCTCTTTATGGCGCGGGCCGGATTGCCTACGACCGTTGTTGCTTTTTCCACATCCGCCAAGACCAGGCTTCCGGCGCCGACCACGGCATCCTCGCCGATGGTGATCCCGCACATAATTGTCGCCCCGGAACCTATGGAGGCGCCTCTTTTCACAACTGTAGGGACTACCACCCAGTCAGCCGTCGTTTGCGAAATATGTTCGGCATTGGTTGCACGCGGATTTTTATCGTTGATGAAGGTGACCCCATGGCCTACAAATACATCGTCCTCAATCAGGACGCCCTCACAAATAAACGAGTGGCTGGATATTTTGCAGTTCCTACCTATTTCGGCATTGCATTGGATTTCAACAAATGCCCCGATTTTGCTGCCTTCGCCGATTTTGCAACCGTATAAGTTTATGAATTCAGCGAGGTAGACATTAGGGCCGATTACGACATCGTCGGCAATATTTTGGAATTTCATAGTACTACCAGCCCCCCATGGTTACGTATGGATTTTTCGCAGGCATGCAGCAACTGCACCACCTCAAGGCCGGTTTGACCGTCGGACAAATTTCTTTTGTTTTCGATAATGCATTCAATGAAATGCGAAACTTCGATGAAAAGAGGTTCCCGTTGATCCAGATTCGGAGAACACATATCGCCCGAACGATAACTCACCAATAGATTATGAATGTCTTCAGTCGTTTTATGGTTGACCCCCCGGTCGTACACCTTTATCTTCTCGTCTGGGGATATATCGTTCCAAACCAGCATGCGCTTGTCCCCCCCGATCATGGTGCTCCTAATCTTTACCGGTGAGAGCCAGTTCACATTGAAATGAGCCATCAGATTGTTGGTGAAATAGACGAGGATGTGGGCGACATCCTCCATTCCATTGATATGGGACTTGCTGAATACACGAACTGCGTCCGGTCGATCCGAAAGCAGGTGGAGCATGATGGCGAAATCGTGAGGCGCCAAGTCCCATATCACATTTACATCCCGTTGAAACAACCCAAGGTTTATCCGAGTCGAATCGTAATAGTAGATCTCACCCATATCGCCGTTGGTGATGTATTCCTTAATCTTGGAAACCGCGCCCGAGAACAGAAATGTATGATCAACCATGATTTTTAGATTATTCCGCTCGGCAATATTGATCAATTCCAGGGATTGCGCCGGGGTTTGCGTGAAAGGCTTTTCCACAAAAACGTGCTTGCCGTTCTCCAGGGCTTTTTTGGCCAAATCGTAATGCGTTGACACGGGAGTGACTATTGCAATGACATCGATACCCGGATCAGTCAGTAGTTCATTGAAATCCCGCGTTATTTTTATTTGTGGGAATGTTCTCGAAAGCTTTTCCTCCACATTGGGATTGGAATCGCAGATACCTGTGACTTTGCTTTGCGGCACTAGGTTAAAGTTGCGCACAATATTTGGTCCCCAGTAGC
This sequence comes from Fibrobacteria bacterium, assembly GCA_043732185.1. Classification (GTDB taxonomy): domain Bacteria; phylum Fibrobacterota; class Fibrobacteria; order UBA11236; family UBA11236; genus Chersky-265. The sequence goes on along the minus strand of JAYTHY010000102.1, from coordinate 17,256 downwards.
CATACCCAATTACGCCAACACTTATCATTTTTTTACTCACGTCTTCAATTGCATTCCGGTTTTTCAATAGGCACCCTTTGTAGTTACAACAACGGCAGGAGTTTTGAACAGGAGTTTCATGTCCAACCAGAAGGACCAGGTGCGTATGTATTCCAAATCCATGCGAACCATTCCGTCAAAAGTCGTTTTACTTCTCCCATTGACCTGCCATAGACCCGTAATGCCGGGCTTTACCGACACTACCCTGGAACGATGCCACGCCTGGTACACCTCCACTTCATATGCCAAGGGAGGACGTGGTCCAACCAAGGACATATTTCCCAATAGCACGTTGAAAAGTTGCGGAAGTTCATCGATACTGGTAGCTCGAATGAAACGGCCTATAGCGGTCACCCGTGGATCATGCTTTATTTTATAGGATGGACTTTCGCAATTCACGCCGGCCGGAGTCTCTCCCGAAATCAGTTTCTTGACGAAATCCTGATGGATTCCCGAATCATTGTTGACTTGCATGGATCGAAATTTGTAAAGTTGGAATTTTTTACCACCACGCCCAATCCGTTCCTGCTTAAAAACTACAGGTCCGCGTGAAGTAGCTTTTATCAGAAGAGCAACGACAATCAGGAGCGGTGACAGCACCACTACTCCAATTATGCTTGCGACCAAATCCAGGAAATCCTTAAGCCATACCTGGGATTCCTTGAGAATCGTCTTGGGCGGCAGAGGCGGATATAAAACTCGTTCCTCGCTTCTATCCCGGGTCCACTTTTTCCCGTCCAGTTCAGGAAAGGTGGTATAGGTAATCCCAATTCGTTCAACTATTTCGGATCCTACAGCAACAGTCAAAGCCATTCTCAATTTATCCAGGATCCGCTCATACGCTTGAACTTCCAATTCGGTATAAATGATTCCGATGCAGATGGGATTTTCATACCAGCCTTTGATATCAATTTCACGCGAGGCTTTAGACAAGGATTTTATGATTTTTCCTACAACTTCCGCATCGGCGCGTGTGGATGTCAACACATCCTTAATATCAAGCGCTACAAAAAAGAGTTGGTGGTTGGATCTCTCCGACCGCTTGCGCTCATGAATCAGAAGATCGCGGAAAAGATCTTGTGAATAAAGTTCATCAGTACCCGATCCAATTCGGATTGGGACATTTCTATCTGATTTATCATCTTGTGTGGGTCGCATATTCTCTAATAAAGCAATCGCCATGCCTGACTGCAATTATAATTTTCCAAAAGATTCCGGTGGCTTTCAGGGTTTTTTCTTAATAGTGAGAACCTTTTTCTCAATAACACGAATACCTGCAAATGCTCCCTTATCGCGTGGGACGAAGATCGCAGCGGAATCGGGCGATCCAAAATGGCGGCAGGGTTTATAGCGAAGTTTTAGATGTCAATCCATGAGGCGGACTTTTATCACTCGTTAGAAGAATATTCCCGAAATACTCCTTGTAAGATCTAAGGTAAAAATCCAGCTTAAGTAAGGGAGTAAGATTTTCCGGAGTCGAGTGGAATAATCTTGCCCGGCATTTCGGTAGTCATGGAAATGGAATTTGACATGTATGGAAATGACGAATCTGAAAATGCTCGTCTATCGGAACTGGCAGGTTTGCATAGGGAGATTGCGGAACTGAGATTACTTCTGAATATGGAACAGAAATCGGTAGCCATCTTGGATGAGGAACGCTTCAAAATCCTGGTCAATGAGGTTCCGGAATATCTTTATAGCATCGAATTCTTTGATGGAAAAATCACCAATATTTTCCATAGTCCGAGATGTGAGGAAATTACCGGCTACACACCGGCTGAATTTTCCGAGAATCAATTCTTATGGGTACAAATGATCCATGCAGAGGACCGTGAGCGCGTTTTGGAATTTATTCATGGTCTGGAACAACCCATGTATTGCAAATCCATTGAGCATAGAATACTTCACAAGGATGGTTCACTGCGATGGGTGTTGAATATGACGACCGTCCATCAGGGAATTACCAAGGGAACCATCCGGCAATCTGGATTTCTACTCGACATCACCTGGCGAAAACATGAAGAGAGCAAGAGTTTGACGATCTCCATTGAAAACCGTCGACATTCAATGATTGATGCCTTGACGAACCTTTACAACCGCCGCGGGTTCATGGAATTAGCCGAGCAGCAATTACGGGTCGCCGCACAAATGAACCACTCCGTCCTGGTTTTCTTTATCGACGTGGACGGACTCAAAAGGATTAACGATACATATGGACATCATGAGGGAGACAATATGCTTGTCAGCCTGTCCCAAGTTTTGAAAGGCGCCTTCAGAGAATCGGACTTGATCGCGCGAATAGGCGGGGATGAATTCACAGTATTGACTATGGACAATGCAGAGGACCCTCATAGGGAATTCTTAGGGCGGCTTGACTCCATAGTTGAAAATAGAAACCGGAAAACGGACCGGGAACGTGCTTTGTCAATAAGCGTGGGTATTTCCAAATTCAACTTCTCTGACAGTGATTGCATCTCTGGCTTGATTGAACGGGCAGATAAAGACATGTATGAAAGGAGAAGGTCCAAATTTTCCTAGTGGCAATTTCCTTATATCTAAGAAAACGATTCTTACAAATGCATAGCTCACGTCACCTGGGGAAAAGGATTCGGGGATAATGAACACATTACTTTCCAACTCATTGGAATGCTGAACGGAAAAGAAAGGGATAAGTATGGCTTGATCCTTGCTTATCGTACTTGGGTATGAAACATAAACTGCATCGTAACATTCACTCCGGCAAGCGCCATTTCCATTTCTTATTCAGATTGTCAATTGCCTTGACGCTGTGGATCGGAGGCGTATTTCCCTTTACGAATGTATTCGCCTACGAGAACCAAGCCTATGGGGATTCGGCACGGGTGTATCATGAAACTCCCGCGGTCCCTCAGGCGGTACTATATCTTCCTCTATCCACATGGATCGGGGTAGGAGACATAATCCGTCTCAAGGCTTTTCCAGATACTGCCCAATTCATTACGGGCGACTATTTAATTTTGGAAAATGGATTCGCCATGCTTCCGGTTCTAGGTTTAGTCCAAGTCACAAACCTGTCAATCGCTGCCTTGACCGAGAATCTCACCAAACGCTACTCAAAATACCTGGCCTATCCGACCATCCAGATAGAACCCATTATTCGTCTTTCCTTTCTGGGGGGCTTTATCAATCCGGGTATGCATAAGGTAAACCCCATGGGCACATTTTCCGACGCGCTTAGTGCTTCCCAGGGAACCATTCGCGATGATGGCCTAAAACTGCTTCGCTGGGAGCGCGGTGGCCAAGTGATGGCCAAGGACATGACTTCCAATGTCGAGGGGAGCAAGTCATTATTGGCATTAGGAATTAAATCCGGCGACCAAATATGCATTACCATACTTACCAAGCGGGATAGACTTCCAATGATAAGCTTAATCCTTTCCACTCTCCTCGCTACGGGAACGCTCGCCGTAACGCTATTGGTATTGAGCCGATGATCGCGGTAGTTCCTAACCAAGCAAAGAATCCGACGATTGCCACCGTCAACCCGCCAAAGCCTCCAATCCGAGATGCGGAACATTATCAGCACCTGTTTTCCCGGACCAAGTGGTGGGTTATCCTTGCAGGCCCATTGGTATTGTTGGTTGCACTTGCCTATGTATTCCTCATTATGCGGCCGGAAAACCCTAAGCTTTCTGCCCGGACCCTGATTGGCATGGAACATGCAACGGATGTTTCGGGACTAAAAGTTGGGGTGACATCCAACCTTGGACGTGAAGATATTATGATGAGCCGTACATTTCTGAGGGGAGTGGTTCAAAAGCTATCCTTGCAGGTCTGGACGAAACCGTATGCGCGTGAATCCATGTTTGAACTGATGAAAACCGACTCTACCGCGCCTTGCGGAACCTATTCAGTTCATTTCAACCTCAAAAAGAAAGGCCAATTCTACGTTTTATATTATGACACTTCGGCCATATCCGTGCCGCTTATCGGTGTCTTGCCTGGGACTAAATTCAAAAACCTGGTGGCTGGCAATTGGGTAAGGGATTCCATTGTGCGAATGCCGGGTATGGAATTCAAATTCAGCCGTTCCCAACGCAGTCAACCACGTGATTTTGATTTTCAGGTCGTTGACATTCGCGTCGCCGTGGAAGATGTGTATAGGAGCCTGACTATAAAACGCGCGGATCCTGAGAAAGGCATTAATTACATCGCTGTACTACTGGAAAGCCGAGATTATGCCCTAGCCGCAACAACGGCCAATACCATAGCAGATGGCTTTATCGATAAGAATTTCAGTTATCGACAGCAGCGCGCGCGTGGGATTGTCGGTTCGCTTGATAAGCAACTGGAAATTTCCCAAGCCAATCTTGCGGCCGCCGATGAAAAAATGCGTGATTTCCGTTCCCTCAATCCGCAAGTCGGGCTAACCCAGCAGACTCAAGAGACGGTGAGCAATCTGGCGCGGCTCGATAACGGAATACAGGGACGTGCTTCCGATATTTCCTATGCCGAAAACCTGAAACAAGAATACCAAAGCGCAGATTCAAGCCAAATCCTACAGCTGGCCAGAGTAATCGCGGATTTCCTGGCTGCAAATGCGATTCCGGTGGGGCGAACGCTTAAGGAAGATCTCGACCACTTGATGGAACAACAATTAAAACTGAACGAGAGCTATGGACTGGAACATCCCCTGGTATTGGAAAACAAAAGGAATATTAATAGGGTGGCCACGACAATCATAACGGCCCTGGATAAATTCATCAATAAAGGTAAAACGGATATCCTACAGAAAAACAGGACCGGGGAGCAGTTATCAGTCAAATTGCGGAAGCTTCCTGCTCTTGAAATGCAATTGGGAGAGCTGCAACGAAAACAACAGATTTTCTCGGATATTTATTCGGCCGTCCTCAGCAGTTTTAATAAAGCGAAAGTCGAAGATGCGGTTTCCGTAACCGACTTCTATGTCATGGACTATGCCGTGGCGCCACTGGCGCCGCCGGTAAATAACAGCCAGCTTTTCTTCCTTTTCATTTTGCTTTCCATTGTGGTTAGCGTAGTACCAGTGCTGGGATATGATTTTTTCGATAAATCGGTGCGTTCGCAAAGACAACTTGAAAGCGTCACCGGCCGCCAGGTGCTTGAGTCGGTTCCAGCGTTTAATCAAGCCAAGGCAGGCCCTGTAAAGGGAAAATACGGTTTGCGCCAATTGATAAACGTTCCCTGCAATCCAATCTTTACCCGGGAAATCTTTGACGCATTGCAAATAAAAATCAATTTGCACCTACTGAAGTCCGACAACAAGATCATGCTCGTGTCGAGTCTTGAAGATGGCGCCGGAAAATCCACAATCAGCTCCAATCTGGCGGTATCCTACGCTTTACGAGGGAACCGCACGCTTTTGGTGGATGGGGATTTACGCAGGGGCACAGTTGCCGAGACTTTCAACCTTCCCGACTCCGGTGGGTTCGCATCCATGCTTTCCAACCCCGGCCCTCTCAGCGATGATGATTGCCAACGGTATTTGGTTAAATCCGTGATTCCCAACTTGTTCCTTTTACCAGCCAGTATGGAATCGACAAATCCTGGCGCCCTCCTCTCCTCACCGCGCATGTTGGAGTTCAAAAAATTCTGCATGAAATATATGGATTATGTTGTCATTGACACGCCTCCGCTTGGAGCGGTTTCGGACGCTGCCGTCCTTCAGAATGTCTTCACGAACTACCTTTTTGTGGTCCGTTACGGAAAAACCAGGGTTGCGGATTTAGTCAACCGGATCAATGAATTTGATCAATTGCCCCAAAAGGTGATGGGTTATATACTCAACCGTGCGTCGCTGAACTCCGTTGGATCCTATCGGCGCTATTCGAGTTATTACACACGCTAGACTGCATCCGTCCTGGGTGCAGGCTAACCGGCGAATTTATTTTGAAACTGGGATCAAATCCTTGGGGTTGGAATACTTTCGCTGGAATGTTACGGGGCTCTTCCCTGAATTCACCAACCTGCCATTTACGTCATAGAGACGGATCTTATCGCTCAAAGGTGAACCGGAAGGTTCCGCTGATTGAGAAACTGGGTTGGCGGCTACAGATGTTGAAACTTTTTGTTCTACCGATTCCGAAGCTCCCATATCGAAGGAGAAGCCCTGGGGTCGCAATATTCCTTCTCGATCAATGGCGTAGGCCTCGCCCAAGATCGTTCCGTGATTTACACAAGGGGATCCGGGCAGAAGGTGGAAATTGTTGGACGATACTAACATCGGATCCGCATTGATTCCATGAATGTCGTTCCCTAATTTTTGCCAGTCCTGGAAAGTTGCCACCCACTGGCCATTCCACTTACCCACATTTCTGGTGAATTGAAGATCGTTATTGTCGAAAGTATGGCTGAGGGAACGAAGATCGAACGGCCACTGGAAGCCTTTGAAAATATTGTTCTTGATATCGAGATTTGGCGAAGGAAATCGGGTATCGTCTTCGAGAAGCGCCGCCGACTGCCCGTCGGGAACCGCGGTGACGAAGGTATTGTTATAGATTTTATGCCCCCCTCCCCGGTTGGGGTTGTCCCGGAGCGAAATAAAGGATTCGAAGAAGTTCGGGCTCTGCTTACCCACGCATTCCGGGGCGAATAAGTTGTTGTAAATCTCAACGCCTTTGGAGGAACCGCTCAAATAAATCAGAGCCGTCATAGCGCCTAGGCTGCCTGATACCTGGGTGAAATCCCCGGTGAAGCTGTTATTGAAAATTTTAAACCCTTCGATATAGCGATCTTTCGAATCGGCATTGTCAGGAGAGCAATAGTGCTGGATTCCATCTCCATGGACTTCGCCAGATAATTGCGAATGGAAGTCATGAAGGCTGTTGTTATAGACCTGCACGTTTTGGATTATGGAGGCTGGCCCGCTGGGCACAATTCTCATGCCAAAGGCGGATTTGGAAATATCATTGTGGTGGATCAGGTAATCATTGAAAGTTTTCGGTTGCGTAGTCCATATATAAAGCGCCCCCCAGCTTTCCAGGGCAAAAGTGTTATTGGAGATTTCCATGTGAGTGCAATTGGAAATATCCACGCCCTTAATGCTGTTTGCCGAAAGGGAACCGGCATTGATAAATCGGATATCGTTGATTCTGAAATACGCCGCGCCGGTTGCGAAAAGCAAGGTTTGGCCGAAAAGTTGTCCGTCCAGGGTCGGTTGCATCCAATGGGATCCCGAGAACCATTGATGATCGGTTGTATAGGAGTCCGGATTGCCGGCAGAACCACTGGATGCTATGGCCATGGGAAGCGCATCGGAAAGCCATACCACTCCACCCTTCAAAATGTATACGTCTCCCGGTTGATGGGAATAGTTGGCCTTAAAGCCGTTCATTCCGGGGCATTTTTTCCAGGGCAATGACTTTGAAGTCCCGGAATTCGCGTCCTGTCCACCGGTATAGTCGATATAGTAGGTATTGCCTGAAATCAGCATGGTGGTCAAAAGAATAGTGCCAAGGTAAGCGAGCCATTTTTTCTTCATCCAAACCCTCCTAGCCATGCGATTATTATATCGTCGTGATTATCCATTTGAACACCAGAATGCAGCGTACGGAGTACATAGGATACCTACGTAAGGTACTGTAAAAAATGAAAAAATGCCCAGTTAGCTTTATTCACGCCGATATTGGAATACTTATTGCTTTTGTTAAGGGAGTGGGGTGTTTTGCCTTTATTCCAGTAATTCATTCTCGTTTATGAGAAACGAATGGAATACCGACTTATAACCTGATTTCTTAGTGGGGAGCCATGTGAAATGACCAATCCCGAACAGACTTCGGCACTACACAAAATTGAAGGGGACAGGCGTTTTCATGCCACTATCCTGGACAATATCAAAGACAGCGTAATTGCTACGGACCTATTAGGCAATATTTCATATTGGAACCAAGGGGCACAAGGAACCTTTGGGTATTCACCCGCCGAAATGCTTGGTGAGCCTATTACTCGTATCAGCCAACTCAATAACAAGAAAAAGGACGCAGCTACCCAGTTGGAATTTCTGAATCATGGAATACCCTTTTCCATCGAATGGGAAGGATTGCATAAAGAGGGCAGTTCGGTATTTTTGAGTCTGACCTACTTGCCCATGAGGGACAAAATGGGAGAATTACTGGGCCTGGCTTGTGTTGGAAAAGACATTACAGAATATAAGAAAGCCGAAGCGGCGTTGCGCGAATCGGAAAACCGATACCGAAGGTTGTTTGAGGCCGGCCGGGATGGCATTCTGCTTCTCGATGCCGAAACAGCGCAAATAACCAATGCGAACCCGTACCTTTTGGAAATGCTCGGATATACCTTTGAGGAAATACTTCGAAAGAAACTCTGGGATATAGGAACACTGAAAGATGTGGAATCTAGTCGGGAGAATTTCAAAATCCTGCAGAAAAAAGGCTTTATCCACTACGAAAACCTCCCTCTCCAAACCAAGGACGGGCGCCCTATAGATTTTGAGTTTGTCAGCAATGTTTACCTCGTTGATGGTAAAAAGGTGGTGCAATGCAATATTAGAGACATCACCGCGAGAAAGGAAGCTGAAAATGTCCTACGGGAAAGCGATGAAAAACTGACAGAACAGAACCTTTTACTGGAACAGAAGAACGTTGCTTTGCGGGAAATCATGGATCAGAATCGCGATGAAAAAAAAAGGCTGCAAACCCAGGTCCAAGCGAATGTGGAAAACTTGATGATGCCGGTGATTGAAATGTTAAAAGGAAAAGGCAGTTTAATCGCTGAACACTACACAATGCTGCTTGAGGCGAATCTGAAGGAAATCACCTCCGGTTTCGGTAATACTATTTCCTCCAAAATGCTCAGCCTTACCCAGAAAGAGATCGATGTTTGCAATATGATAAAAAACGGATTTGGTTCAAAGGAAATTTCCGAAGCGCTTTTTATTTCCACACGAACCGTGGAAACCCATAGGAACAATATCAGGAAAAAGCTCAATATCACTGGAAAAGATGTCAACCTTGCAACCTACCTGAAGTTCCTGCAATAATTCCGAGGATGCCTTATGCAGACATTTGCAATTGCGGTTCCTCGATTTTACTCAACCTGCGATATAGGTTGGAGAACGACATGCCGAGCGCATGACTGGCGTTCCTTTTATCTCCGTGGAATTTCTTCATGGTCTTCAAGATATGGAGGTTCTCGACCAGTTCGAGATTGTCGATTTCATTGTTATCGATTTTCAACTCTGGCGAGATTGCGGCAAGATCAGGAAAATGGCCGGGTTTTAAGGGTTGGCCTTGAGCAAGTAGACAGGCGCGTTCAAGGACATTTCTTAACTCACGCACATTCCCCGGCCAGGAATAGCCTTGGAGTAAATCCATGATTTCCTCAGAAAGTGGGAATTGCCTGTAATTGAACATTTTCAAAAAATAATAGGCGAGGTTTTTCAGGTCATCGGTCCTCTCGCGCAAGGGCGGGACCGTAATCGGGAATACATTGATGCGATAAAACAGGTCGGCCCTAAATTTCTTTTCCCGGCTTTCTTGAGCCAGGTCGTGGTTGGTCGCGCAGATCAGCCGGAAATTGCTTTTTCGCACCTTGCTTTCACCCACACGCCTGAAGCACTTGTCTTCAATGGTTTTGAGCAACTGTGCTTGGACCTCCAAGTCCATATCGCCAAGCTCGTCCAAGAAAAGGGTTCCACCATCTGCCATTTCAATCAGCCCTTCCCGGTCCTTGACGGCGGAAGTAAACGCCCCTTTAGCATGGCCGAACAATTCGCTTTGCATAAGCGACCCTTTCAAACTGGAACAATTCAATTCAATAAACGGCGCGGACTTGCAGTCACCATTTTCATGGATCCAATTTGCAATAACGCCTTTCCCGGCGCCGGTTTCACCCAAGAGCAAGACTATGGATTGGTTGGTTGCGGCCAGCCCCACATATTTCAATGCCTTGGCGATTGATTTGCCTTCCCCAAAAATTGGCCCGACCTTCTTCGATGCCTCAGGCGCCGGGATTTCAAATTTCTCTGAAACTCCTTTCCCGAAGTATTTTTCCAGGAAATTTTCCAGGGTAGGTAGGTCAAATGGCTTGAGCAATATCCCGGCCACGACCTCTATTTTCTCTTTCAGGTCGGACGGCATATCATCGGCTTTTGCGATAAGGAAAATCGGCAATTCAGGAAGCGTCCACTTCAATTTGCAAATCCATGGCATGACTTTTTCATCGGACATGTTCACATTAAGGAGGACAGCGTGGAAGTCCCGACTCCCAATAGCTTCCGTAGCGCCCTTGAGCGTACTCACGGATTTCAATTCATAGCCGTATTTGAAAAGGTGGTCTATGATTCCGGTTCCGATCGGATCTTCGCCTTCAACAAAAAGAATGATTTTTTGGGCCGATGATTTCATAAGTCTCAATTTTTCTAATGGGAGCATCAAAACAGGAATAGGCGGATTGTTGAAATAGCTTTTTCCAAAATGAGCCCCATCGAAGAGTGGTTTATAATATTTCGTCTTACCCCTAAATAAGCATTCTCCAAAACGGAAAACAAGGATTCGTTTTTAAGAATGTCTTGAGCTTTTAAGGTCTGATGGAATGCCGCAGACTATGATTCACCAACGCCTGCAAATTTGGCTTAGTCCGTGCTCGATATGCAGATAGCTTATTCCGATGTTACCGGTCGTGCACCCAATAACATTTTCTGGCAAGTGGGGCGGTGCGTTTCCCCTTGAGGGATGAACCGCATAGCAAGCTGTGTGCGCGAACAAGGCTGTGAATAGATATGCAGTCGTCAACCGTTACGTCAAGAAACCGAGAATCACTTCACCTCGAATCGATAGCCATGGACAGGTGAAAGCGAAGCCGGAACCAAAGTCCGCGCTTGACCCGCCGGAACAGCAATCCGAAGCCTTATGCTACCTTCCATTCCAAATACCGAAAGTGTTCGGTTTGCAGCGGAAGCCTTTAAATCCACGGCTAACCGATCTCCCATCGGGACGAAGTGGATTTTTCCGGAGGTATTGGAAAAGGTTGGATATAACGAAGTGGGTGCGAATTTGAAGTCGGAAATAGAGGTCCCTCCTGATGCGACTTGGATATTTTCATTGACGACTGTGCCAAGGCTCGTAGTTACCGTGATCCAATAATTTGGAGTACCTGGGACCACGTTGTTAAAGATATAGACACCGGATGCATTGGTCCTGCCACTGTCGATGATTGGACCAATAGAACTATGCCTTAAAACGACTAAGGCATTTGTCATGGGAATATTTTGGGAATTTTTGACCGTACCACCCAAGGTACCGGCCACTTTTAAAATCAGATACAGGTTAATAACTTTGTTCGAATCAGCGGGGAGAGCAAGCGGTGAACTGGTTTGGAAAAAAGCAGCCGCACTCGCGACGATTGAATAGTTATTACCGATCGGTAGATTGGAAAATGTGCATTGGCCCATCGAATCCACCCGAGAACTGTCGATCAGGAGGCCTCCTTTTCTCAATACCACGATCGAATTCAGAACCAGGGTGCTGTCGGAAGCCTTCCTCACTATGGCTTTAAGGGTCGCGGTTCCGGGTTCAATTAACATATCCGACTGCTTGACCACATTGGCATCGAGAACCACTGCTGATTGAGCGAACTGTCTCCCGTGGAAAGTTGCGCCCGTCTTAAGGATAATCGCGGTTTGCGACAGCAGAACCCCTTCAAAATGGGAGGTCGTTTCATGGGTGGATGCCCCTGCCACTTGCCAAAAAACATTCCTGGGCAAAGCACCACCCTGCAGGGTTATTCTCACGCCGGAGCTTTGCATTAGGTTTCCCGCCACCTGGAAAATCCAAACATCATGTGGCCCTCCGGAAAGCGTAACATCCGCTGCAATCAATAGACTGGTACTCCATTTATAAGTGGCGGGAGCTAAGGTCATTCCTCCAATATTACCTGCGCCGAGTTCCGTATAATCCGGAGCCCGTCCTGCGGCATCGCTATAGGCAGTCTCCATATCGAGCACTGCTACAGTCAAATTCGACGGCGTCGGAGAATCATAGTCCGCAGCATAAACCTTGCCCGTTACCATGGATGAACTTGAATAGGTGCTGGGCGGATCCAGCAAGGAAAACCCGGTGATATAACTTGCCGCAACCGGACTCGCCCCAATATTTCCGGTTATCACTGTTGCGCCGGTGGTGGAAATGCCGGTCTTAGCCAAAATCACATAATCACCAGCCTTGCCCAAAAGTACGGGTGAAGGCCCTTTTCCAGCTCCATATAAACCAGTCCCTTGTCCGGGGTTGGTTGTGTCTGAAAAGACTGCACCTACAATGGCACCGCGGCCAAAACCTTCACTTATGAGCAGTATATTCATTATGAATGCCATGCCAAACAACGATGCAATTGACATTTTATCCTGATTAATTTTTTTCATGTTTCCCCGTTTTTGTTAAAACTTTGTTCCGAATGAATAAGGATTTATATCAAACGAGAAACAAGGTCTATTTCAGGACAACTTTTACCTTTTCCAAAAAATCTAAAATCGAAAAAGGCTTGGATAAAAAAACGGCCTTCCCTGCCGCCACTTCTTGCTGCACCATGGTGTTTTCCGTAAATCCGGAGATATACAATACCACGATTTCCGGTCGAAGTAGCCGAATACATTTAGCTAGTTCACAGCCGTCCATATAAGGATCCATCTTGAGATCCGTCAATAGTAAATGGATCGCATTTGGAAATCCATCCAAAACCAGCAACGCATCATCGCTGTGTTCGGCAAGTAAAACATTATAGCCTTCGCGTTCAAGAATCATAGCCGCCAAATCGCGAATTGATTTTTCGTCGTCGACCACAAGGATTGTAAAATCAGAGTTTGACATTTGCATGGCCCTTCAGTAATATGGAAAAGATCGACTTCCATCAGATTCTTGAATTGTAAACACCGCCCACAATTTTCTTCGAAAACTTAGGCTGATTTTTTCCTACGATTCTTCCACTTTTTTAGTTCCGAAAACTTCTTAGGATCCTTTGCCATTCTCCAGAATTGTTGAGTCGTTATAAAAGCCAAGGCAGCCATCATTAAAACTGAAATAGCCGTTACCGTATTGAATTGGAAATGGTACATGGAACTCCTTTTGTGCAATACGCTGAAGATATGCTTTCCACACGTGCGAGGGAAAGATTAATATTCATTCCACGTAAATACATGATATAGTTCTTGCTACAAGCCTCAATAAAGCATAGATCCCATTCGAACCCCCTTGAAAGGACGGTCTATGAATAAAGCAACTTCAATAGCGGCAGCCACGATGACCTTGGTCACTGGCCTTTTTTTAAACCAACTAAAAGCCGACAATACTGCGGTGCATGAATCCGCGCAAATCAAAAAAGATAGCGTAGATGTCAAGAATGACCACAAGGACATTAAGAATGCTGAATCCGAGATGAAAGCGGATAAACACAAGCTTAAAAAAGACAAAAAGAGCGCTGAAGCCAGTCATGAGAATCGGGAAGTCGAAGAAAGAGAATTAGCTAAGTCAATGAAAGACGGCTCTTCAAATCACGAAGTCACACATAACCAAGTGGACCTCGCAAAATCCAAACATGTAGAAACCGTTGACAACAATGCAGTCCGGGCAGATAAGGCTGAAATCAAATCCGATAAAGCGGATATCAAACGTGATGAGAAGGATTTAAAAAGGGACAAAAAGGATCGGAAGACTAACCAGTCTGATTTGAAGCGCGAAAATAAGGAAGCCAAGGAAGAAGCTGCCGAAAAAAAAGCGGACAACCCCGGGCACTAGTTTCGAATCCAAATTCCATCTATGGACGGAGTTAATTTCCTTCCATGGACGGAGTGGATTCCGTTTCTTTCCAGCCTCGCTGAGTAATGAGTCTGGCGCCTCGTTTAAAGGTGAAATAAGACCAGCCCCAGTTCAGCAATACAACCGCTCGGTTACGAAATCCAATCAATGTTAAGATGTGGACGAAAATCCAAATACCCCAACCGATATAACCAGACAATTTGGCCATATGCCGGTTTCCAATGGGAATCTCAACAACGGCATTGGCACGCCCAATAACGGCCATGGTCCCTTTGTTTTTGAAGGTGAAATTCTTCCTGGATTGACCGGAAAGGTCGCGAAGAATATTTTTTCCCGTAGCAATTCCTTGCTGTATGGCCACTTGAGCCAGTCCGGGCAAGGGAATTCCCAAAACCGGGAAGTGCGCTTGATCGCCCAAGACAAATACATTTGGGTGGCCGGGTAAACTTAAATCTGGGTTTACGAAAACACGTCCGTCCTTGTCCTGGCTGGCACCAAGGCTGTTGTTTAAGGATGAGGCCTTGACTCCCGCCGCCCACAGGATCGTTTCGCTGCCAATAAACCTTGTACCCACCCTAACACCCTCACGCGTAATTTCCTCCACACGCTCCTTTAGAATCACTTCTACACCTTTTTTCTCCAAAACCAACTTGGCATTCGCGGAAAGCTGAACTGCAAAACTGGGGATGAGACGTTCACCACCCTGAATCAGTATAACCCGCGGCTGATTTGGACGAATATTTCGGAATTCCTTGGTGACAATGGAATTGGCTAATTCGGCAACCGCGCCAGCTAGTTCTACACCGGTTGGTCCACCGCCTATAATCACAAAGGTCAGCAGCCTTGCTTGCACTAGCGCATCCGATTCCATTTCCGCGCGTTCAAATACCGACAATATTCTCCGACGCATTTCCAAAGCATGTTCAATGGTCTTTAATCCCGGAGCCAACTCTTCCCATTCATCCCGACCAAAATAACTGTGGCTGGCTCCGCAGGCCATTACAAGCACGTCAAAGGGATGCACACTGGAATCGGTTTTCACGGATTTGGATGCTAACGCAACGGACAATACATTTTCCATATGAACTTTGGTATTCGCGTACTCTGCCAGAATGAGGCGAATGGGAACACCAATGTCAGATGGGTTCAAGGCCGCAGTCGCGACCTGATAAAGCAGAGGCTGGAATAGATGATGATTTTTTCGATCCAAAACCGTAACCGACAATTGCTCCGATTTGCCTAAAATCTGGGCGACTTTTAATCCCCCAAATCCCGCTCCAATAATTACGACTTTAAGTTTCATCGACTCAGCTGTACTATTTTGGTCGGCACAGGGCCACTTATTGAATCATTCATTCACTTGATCCAATATAATTTATAAAAATGATCGCGAAATATTTATTGTAAATGGAATGTAAACCGACCACCAACAGGAATGAAAATCAGCCTAGGGTTAGGCATTTCGATATTCCGGTGATGCATTCGCATCTGTGAGGTAGTACTTTCATTCCATGGGAAATTTACGCCTGTGAAATCCTCAATCCAGCCGGTTATTCTGATACTGGATGATGATGAGGAGCTGAATTCGCTACTGAAAATTTATTTAAAACCTTTTGGTTGGCATGTCGTTTCCGCTACCAGGCCGGAAGACGCCTTCCGATTGGTGGAAAGCCTGAACCCGGCATTGCTAATCTTGGATGTCATGCTGCCGGGCAAAGACGGTTTCGAGGTGTGTCGGGAAATTCGGATTCGAAGCGGTATTCCCATCATCATGCTCACGGCGCGCGGCGACGTCCAGGACAGGGTCAAAGGATTGCAACTGGGCGCGGATGATTACCTGCCGAAGCCTTTTGAACCCAGTGAACTGGTGGCACGCATCCAATCCGTGCTTCGTCGATTGGATGTTTCCCGAAAGGCTGGACCCATACGTATCGGAGATTTAACCTTGGATGCATCTACCAAGCAGGTTTTCCTGGGCGACAGAAATTTGGAGTTGACGGGTATGGAGTTTTCGGTTTTGGAGCTGCTTGTCGAAAACGCCGGAAAAATTTTGAGCCGCGACACTATAGCACTGCGCACCAAAGGTATTGAATGGGAGGCTATGAATCGCACCATCGACGTCGTGGTCGGTCGCCTACGTAGCAAGCTCGGGGACAATCCCCACCAGCCACGCTTCATTAAAACTGTTTGGGGAGAAGGTTATCTTTTTTTAGTTGCGGGGCCTTTCCATGCTTAAGCAGACGCTTCTGCCACTGGGCTTCCGCCGTTCCATTTTTCTCAAGATGCTGGCAGCCTATTTGGTTTCCGGCATTCTCATTTTTGCAATGCTGTCAGGCTTCATGAGGCTTCTAGTGGAGGTCAATCACCATGCTTATTCGGAACTTACCCGGGCTACCTTCATCCGTCTGCTTGCCTCCGAATTGGATCCAGGCATGGATTCCATTGCCGGTAGAAAATTTTCCGAGACGCGGGGAATGGATCTCGCTGTGGAAGGCCCCCGGGCGACGTGGACTACATTTTCCCGATTTCCGGGATTTCCAAAAATGGACTCCGCTTCCATTGCTGTTTCCGGAATGGATGGGATCCGTATCGGCCAATTGGACCGGCATCGATTTGGTTTGACTCGAAAGGACGGCGCCCGCATCGCTTTCATTTTCGGAAAGGAGCCACTGCATGAAGGTTGGATAAAATATATCCCCTTGTTGATTATGAGCATCCTGCTCGTATTGTTCCTGTGCTATCTGTACATTCGCCGCCTTTTCTTGCCACTGGAAGACCTCTATGCCGGATTTTCCGAAGCAAGTTTGGGTAACCTGGACGTTCAAGTAGCAATACGGCGTACAGATGAACTTGGCGAGCTCGGGCGATCCTTTAACCTAATGTTGAAGGGCTTGCGGGATGGGGTACGCTCCAAGGATCAGTTGCTGCTCGATATCAGCCATGAACTGCGGTCCCCGCTGACCCGTATCAAGTTGGCCCTGGAAATTGGCGATGCAACCTCTGGAGACGTTGCGCGAAAGAATGTGCGTGAATTGGAAAAAATGATCCATGAGTTGCTAGAATCCGCTCGCTTGGAAAGCTCCAGGGGAGTTCTAAACCTTGAAGCTGTAAATCTTGGGGCCCTGGTGGAGCAGGTGATTGAAGATTATTCTGCGGTTTCACCTGGAATTCGGTACGTGGTTCCAACAGTACCATGCGTTCTGGATATCGACGGGGATCGGATTGCCGTTGTCGTCCGCAACGTCTTGGAGAATTGTTTGAAATACTCCGGCAACCAACCAAAACCCATTGAGGTCGAATTCGAAAATCGGCAGACGGATATCGGAAAACAAATCGTGATCACCATTCGTGATTTTGGACAAGGAATTCCGCCTGCGGAATTAGAAGCGATTTTTGAACCCTTTTACCGCGTCGACAAATCCAGGGGAAGATC
>JAYTHY010000101.1:0-25023 GCA_043732185.1 Fibrobacteria bacterium | reverse complement strand
GATTGCTATCCGATTATGGTATTTCTGTCTCATTATGTCCGTTCCTTCGCCCCGTTTTAGTGGAGGTTAAGCGGACATTTTGACCTGACCCAAGGGGGGCTATTACCCGCAAGTGGTTACCGGCCCGGGAATGGAGCAGAAAATTCTGGCCAACCTGTGCGATGGTTCCCTGTACAAAGATATCTTGGCCTATCAGCAGATTCGCAAACCAGCATTGGTCGAAAAGCTTTTGCGC
Organism: Fibrobacteria bacterium; assembly: GCA_043732185.1. Classification (GTDB taxonomy): domain Bacteria; phylum Fibrobacterota; class Fibrobacteria; order UBA11236; family UBA11236; genus Chersky-265. Next base: position 24,788 of record JAYTHY010000101.1, on the reverse strand, counting down.
GCCTTGGCCTTGCAGGTAGGCAACGAAGTCACCTATCCCGAGGTGGGTCAACTCATCAACAGCAATCCCGAAACCGTGGAGCGCTACATCGACCTACTTGAGAAGGCATTCGTGATCTTCCGACTCCACTCGTTGAGTCGTAACATGCGTAACGAAATCAAACGCAGTCGCAAAGTCTATTTCTACGATCTGGGCATACGCAACTCCCTAATACAGAACTTTATCCCCATCTCACTACGGGCCGATACGGGCGGGCTCTGGGAGAATTTCTGTATCGTAGAACGCATGAAAACGCTGGCCTATCATGAAAAGCACGTGAACCCATACTTCTGGCGCACCCACACCCAAAAAGAAATCGACTACATCGAAGAATACGACGGCAAGCTGCACGCCTACGAATTCAAATGGAATCCGAAAGCCAAGGCCAAAAACCCTAAGCCATTCCTCGAAGCCTACCCGGGTAGCGAATTCAAAGTAATCTCACCGGAGAATTTCCACGAGTTCGTAATGATTCCGGACAAAAAGAAATAAGCAAGTACCCGGTCAAATGCCATGGATGTGACATCTGCGTTTTATCCGATGGTGCGGGGCCTTTGCAAATACTCCGCCTTGCATGCAAGGGGACTTCGGCACCTTCACGTAATGCAGTTATTGGTTATTGATTCGCGGGTAAATTTGTTGCTGGATGAATGGGAAAGGACAAAGTAGGTTGCGGGATTACAGTGCAGGTCGTGCCTGACACCTATAATCTGGGGCGTTAGAAGGAGATCTGCACGGGTGTTAATTGGCCTAAGAAATTGGTGTTGCCATCTCCTAATTGCCCAGCCCAATTTTGTCCAGTTGCCCACAAGGTTCCATCTGTCTTAAATATAAATGTAGAACCGCCAGCCGCCATATTTGCCACCCCAGTCATCATTTGAAAGGGAGTTAAACGGTTAGTGGTGGTTCCGTCTCCCAATGAACCCCATCGATTATATCCAGTTCCCCATAGGGAACCATCTGTCTTTAAAATTAGGGTATAATTAGTCCCAGCAGCCATATTTGAAACCCCGGTCATCATTTGGTAGGGCGTTAAATGGTTAGCGGTAGTTCCATCTCCCAAATCTCCTCCCGTGGCCCAGAGAGTCCCATCATTTTTTAAAACCAAACTATACCCGCTTCCTGCTGCCATATTTGCGACGTCGGCCATCATCTGAAAGGGTGTTGACCTGCTTGTTGTAGTTCCGTCACCTAATTGACCTTCGCTGTTTCTACCCGTTCCCCAAAGTGTCCCATCTTTCTTCAAGATCAAAGTATGGCGCAAACCAGCGGCCATGTTTGCAACATCTGACATCATTTGAAAGGGAGTTAATGGGGTAATGGGAGTCCCGTTCCCCAATGCACCTTCCACATTTCTGCCCGTTGCCCAGAGGGTAGCGTCAGTCTTTAAGATTAGGGTAATTTCGGAACCGGCAACCATGTTCGACACATTGGACATTATCTGAACAGGAGTGTATCGATTAATGGTGGTACCGTCTCCCAATGCGCCAACGTCATTGCGTCCAGTTGCCCAGAGGGTTCCATCTTTTTTCAAAATTAAGCTGTGCATATTTCCTGCTGACATATTTGAAACATCTTTCATGATTTGAATAGGAATTACATGTCTTATGGAATCTCCTGTACCCAACATCCCATCAGGCATATTTTGATCCCCATTGAACCCAGCGGCCCAGAGAGTCCCATCTGTAAATAAGAAAAGCGTATGGTTGCTACCTGCAGACACCTTCGAAACTACCCGGCCACTTAGGCGTTTCACCACAACAGAATAATTTTTGGTTATTTCAGTTTCAGCGGTTACCAGCACAGAAACCGTATCAAACCCCACAGCCAGCGCCACCGGGCCCGAAGCCACACCAGAAACCACCGCTGTTCCACTCACAGTTATACTAGATGTCGCTGCCGTCAAGGCCGTTGGCGTGACAGTCGTACTAGTCACCCCATTTGGAACGGTCAAGGTATATTCCAAAGTCCCGGCACTGAATGCGGGGCTAATCGCTCCCGCCGAAAGTACCAACCCAGACAAATCCGTTGAGCCAACCGACGCTGACCGGATCACGGTAACCTGATATGCCTTGGTAAAACCACTAATCCCGCTGTCGGACAAAACCACGATGGAAATGGAGTTCGAGCCCAAGTTCAAGGCGATTGAATTTGAAGCTGAACCAGAATGGACCGCAATTCCATTGACTGTTATGCTGGCCGTAGTCGGCGTCAAGGCTGTGGCCACTACTGTCGTGGCATTAATCGCATAAGCAACGGTCATGGTATAGTTCAAGGTTGAAGAACTGAAGGCAGGACTGAGACTTCCAGCTGAAAGCGTCAAGGCCGACAAATTTGCGGAGACGGTTCCCGGGGCTGCGCGGGTGACGATTACGGTATAGGTTTTTTTATCCCCGTTTTCCGCTGTAACAACAACGGGGACGATGTTTATTCCATTTGCCAATAAAAGTACCTGCGAAGCTTTTCCCGAAACCGTAGCAGAATCCTTGACCTTAACTGTGGCCCTTTGGGAATCAGATAAAGTTGGAGTGATTGTAGTGAAGGTGACGTTATTGGCAACAGAAAGCTCATAGTTTAAACTATCGGCAAAAAAGGTCTTGGTAAAAATCCCAGCGGAGGCCACCAAATTACTCAGATTGGCATTGGCAGAAACGGAGCGACGCACAAGAATCCTATAGGTTTTTTTAACGCCGTTTTCTGCAACTACTACAATGGGAATCAGGGTCTCACCGACCTTCAATGTTATGACCCCGGAAGCCACATTGGAAAATAAATTCAATGCATTTAAGCTGATAGTGGTTTTGGTATTCAAGCACAATACCGTTACCGTGGTCGACAGCTTTTCATTTGGAACAGAGACAACGTATTCCGTATCGTTTTTGGAAAATGCCGTGTCCAAAGCACCGGCGGAAACAGAAAGCCCGGAGAGGTCACTGCCCACACTCAGAGTATCGCCCTTGGCTATTACCGCCAGTGTAAACACGGTGGTTACGGTAGCGCCTACGTGTACGGTGATTTCCGTTCTACCAATTCCCATCGCAACCATTGTATTACCAGATATTATCGTGGCCACTGAAACATCTTTGCTTGTCAGGGTAAAGTTGGTATCCGTGGCATTTGCAGGTTTAAAGCTCAGGATGGGAATGAGATTGGCTTGCCCAAGTGTCATGGAAATGACCGAAGCCGCAGTCACCGATTGCACCGGAATATCCAATTTAAAGACTGTGACGACTAATGTAGTTCTATGATTGCCATCGGAAGTTTCCAAAGTCACCATAGCCGTGCCTGGGGCGACTCCAAGAATTCTCTGTCCCACGATTCGGGCCACTGCGGGCTTATCGCTCAGCAGTGTATACTCTTTGCTGGTTGCGTCAATGGGCGTCCAGGTCAACGCCGGGGCCAGATCCTGGCCTACCTCTAATGTCAGGTTTTGGGCGGAAATGGAAACTACCCTTTTTCCATCAGCCAGCACCGTAGCGATAAAAGACGCCGACATCAATTCATTTCCGTTTCCCTTAACCCAGATCAACGCGCTCCCGACGGCGATAGCCTCAAGATTTCCATTATGTGACCTGACTTTGGTGGAATCCGAACTGGTCAGGCTGTATCCCATGTTTTCCGCCTCTGGCGGCATCCAAGTGAGTCTAGGCGAAACAGGCGCGTCACCCAGCCAGAGAATCATATCCTTGGCCGAGAGGGAATTGGTAGGTCCGATAAGTTTACTCAGAGCCAAAGCCTGATCGAAACATTGTTTAGCCGATAAAATACAGTTCGGGGAATATTTGTTGACACTGTCGGCCACTCCGTCGTGATCGTTGTCACGTGCCCATGCATCTCCCACAAAGGATTGGCTGCCTGGAAAGTACGGGCTTTCAAAGTCCCGATGACAAGAGAGGCAAAAGCCGAGGATCAATACCAGCAGCAGGGCATGAAAGGGCCTTAAGCGATTCAGCCTGCCGTTGCCCATCCAGTCCATCCTCGCCCCCAGCATCAGAATGAATACACCAAAAACGTACCTGCCCCAACCAAGCACAATCCGCTCAGGACCCCGAATATCACGGACCCGCGCTCCTTGGCCAATACCACCGAGTGGAACTTTTTCGCTGACTCAAGCGAACGCGCATCCTGGAATCGCTTGTAATTCCGATCCGCTTCCAAAGTTGCAGCATATGCCAGATACCCTAAGGTTGCGCTCAGTACCACGCTCACACCGGCCCCCGCCAAGGTCCATTTCTTTGCGCCTATTGAACCGGATGCCGGTTCAAAAGCATTGCCCGGCAGCTTGAATAGGCTGGTGAAAAACCTGTTTTCATATTCCATGAGTTTATGAAAATCCTCCGTGGACTTGGCAGGCCATTCCCGAATCTTTTTCTTGGCAGCCACATCATAAAGCGCCAACTGCAATTGATAGTTGCCTGTTCTACTTTCCTGCAGTTTTGAATAAACCAGATGGGTGACGTCCATTTTTCCGCCCAAAGAAAATATGCTCGAATCATTGGGTTGAAATTCATGTTTGTTCACGCCTAGTGCCGACAGCAATTCTTCCATCTCCTTGCTGCCCATAATATCAAAGCTGCGGGAAGCATAGAGATGCGTGGCGACCCGCTCCGACATGATGCGGGAAGCGGGCGAACCTTCCTGACTCAAATCAAGTACCGTGAGTTGTCCATGCTTATCCCGTCGATCCGTTTGCGCCTGGCCAGGTACTAGATAAGCGGCCATTTGCGCCAGAGTAGCTTCCAAGCCCAATTCCGGTTGGCCTTTTTGTTTTTTAGGGACATCGCCAACTTGGGACCAAACCACCTGGGAGGTAGGCACATGCACCAAATTGAAGGTATAGGCAAATAAGTCTCCGTAGTTGGTGACGGACCCGAATAAAATGTATTCGGCGCCTAGAATATTGCCATTGTCAAATGCGCATTGAAATTCATGGCAAGGTGATTTGGCATCGACTTTAAAATCCCTAAACTTGGATAACATGCTATCGCGCGGAATAAGAGTCCAAAGTCGATTGTTTTGAAAATAACTGTGAAGCCGTTCGCCCCACACCGTATCAATACCCTGGTTGTTCAGGTTGACGGGATCCAAGATTGCTAACAAAGGCTTGTGACTGTCCAAGGCAATCGGAGCAGGGGCAGCCACGCTTATGCCGAAAACCAAGCCTAGCATGAAAACTGTTAGCCGATTCCAAAAAATGGTTACTTTTGTCACATTATGAGAGTAGGTAAATTCAAGGTCCTTTCCAATCCTTGGTTTGAGGGAAATATTGACGGTCACATGGATTTTCGAGTACTCTTTTAAGGCTGCCACATGAAAAAAACAACTCAATTTCTCAGTGCAAACCTCAAACTAAAAGGCTTGAAAATAATTTCCATCGAATTAAAAGAAAACGAGTTGAGAGTTGCGCTGCAAAATAAGCAAAGATTGATATCTCTCCTCGTTTTCAGCGGCATCATTGGTTTCAAGGAGTGCGGTTCAGTAGGCAGAGGGCTTACGGCACTTTTACTGGAAGATAAGGGAAGCTTTAAGGTAATGCGTATTCGAAATCTTAAAGGCAAAATCCTATTCCATTGCGAATGCATGGAAGGAACCTTTCAGGATTCGGAATGAAAAAGATCTTCGTATCATTTGCACCGACCTCTTCACTCTAAATCACCTAGGCAAATATTGCCGCGAAGGAGCAGATGGACCACAGTTAGCCGTGAGTTGTGAAATACTTCTACGCTAGGCTTTGAATGGAAAAATTAAGGGTTTTTTTGACAAAAGTATTATTAGATCTTTGCCTGAATTTTTAGCCAAAACCCTAGCGTAAGCAGGATCACATTATGCGACTACTTCCCTTCATTTTCGAACCACTATTTACGGACTTCCCTTCACGGAGCAGTTTTTATTCAAAACTTAGATTTTCATTAACTATAATATTTTTGTTTTTACTTGGTTCCGAATGTCACGGCCAATGGATAAATACGCATGGTCCACATCGCGGAAATATTTATGTTGCATCAAATGGAGGGATTATTTTTGCAGGAACTAAAGGAGGGATCTATCGATCCTTAAATAATGGCACAACTTGGGAATTAGCAAATACAGGGTTTATTGGCACTATGGCGGGATTTACCGTTTTGGGAACTTACATTTTTGCTGCTAATTCTGAAAACTTTCAGTTTCGCTCCATTGATGGTGGCTTAACTTGGACGCAGATGCCGATTTCTGGAAGTAGCCCTACTATTGAAGCCAGCGGATCAATTCTTTACGTCGATGCAGTAAGAAGGTCTCTGGACAGCGGGACAACCTGGACAACATTAAGTGGGCTAGGGATAATAAGCACGCGAAATACGATTTTAGGATATGGATCTTCGGTTTATATTGGGACACCAAATGGTATTATGGTTTCCATCGACAGTGGAATGAATTGGAGATCTCGGAATGGAGGGCTACCCCTCAAAAAAAATGTTCAATCAATGGTCAGAATAGGAACGAACCTTTTTGCTGCGACTCTTGAAAGTGGAATTTACCAATCCTCAGATAGTGGTGTAACATGGACTGCAGCCAATACAGGATTAACGGATACGACTGTTCACATACTTTTAGCAAATGGGCTGCATTTATATGCAGGTACAAATAAAGGCGTATTCCGCTCGAAAGATAATGGTCAAAATTGGGTCTCGATAAGCGATTCCTTGTCCGTTACTGCAAGTATCAAAACGCTGACCATAAGTGGCAGCTACCTCTTCTCTGGCTCAAGCGAAAGCGGTTTGTATCGATCAAATAACGACGGACTAACTTGGGATTATCTATCCACTGGGTTACCAAAAACTCCTATTCTAACGATTGCGGCCGATGACGTTAATACCTTTGTTGGTATTGGCGGTGGTGTTTATTTTGTAAAAAGAAATAACGGAAATAGATGGAATTACTACCGGGCATTCAATTATGGCATTCCGACTGATAGCACCTTGAGTCTTGCCATAAATAAATTTAAACTCTCCAATAGTTCCCTATTGCTTTCGACTAATAATGGTGCCAGTTGGAGCCCACTTTCTTTAGATTTGCCACCACCAGCCTCGATACAGGCCATTGGAATGTATTCAAATAATATTGTTGCGGCTGTGGATTCAGTTGATATTTGGCAACTGCCTTTGATTGCATTGCCCACTTTAGCCTCACCTCTTAACGCATCTATTTTTCAGCCTACAAATATTCCAAATATCTGGAATCCCACAATCGGAGCGGTTTCCTATCGTCTACAGATTGTAACAAGTCCACCAATTGGATTGGCTACATTTGACAATCCTATTTTTGACGATTCAACATTAACTGGAACTTCAAAATCTGTCGGCATACTGCTTAAAGATACCCGATACAGTTGGCGTGTCATGGCTAAAAATTCTTGGGGATTTAAAATGTATTCTGATGTATGGAGTTTCCAAACCGGCTCAACCACATCCATTCGCAATAGGAATTCCAGCGCCCCAACCAAATGGGGATTAAAACAATTGGCAACAGCTAATGACGGCATTCATCTGGTTTTATTGGTGCCCGTAAATGGTTTTGTACAAGTTCGAATACTAGACGCGGAAGGAAGAGTAATTCTGGAAGTTTCAGAAAATTTGAAGCCGGGAGAATATTTCCTTGATAAAAACGGACTCAATCCGCGAGGGCTTTATTTTCAAATCATCGCTTCTGGAAAAATCCAATTGGCTCAGAATTTAGACGTGGATCGTAAATTACGTGCTCACCAGCCCCAGCACTAATTGAACTGTTGGCCCTGGCCTTTTGATGCCGTCCCCATTTCCCCAATTAGCTCGATTTTTGCTTAATTCTTGCTTGATTCGCTTAATTATTGCAAGCATACTTTAAAGTATAAGTGGATTTGACAGGGAGGGGGCCATGTCCCAATTGACGATATATCTCGACGATGAAAGTCTTCGGAAAATTGAAGCCGCAGCGGCTATGGAAAAAAGCTCCCTATCCAAATGGGTAAAGGCGAGATTGATGCAATCTCTGGAAGACCTTTGGCCGGAGATTCATTCCAGCCTGTACGGGTGCCTCTCGGGACAGGACTTGCCTAATTTAACCCCATTGGATTTCTCGCAAGACGCGCCTCGGTAGGCACTTTAAATGCACCTGCTGGATACGAGCATTTGCATCTACCATTTGAAAGGAACGTTTCCCAAGCTGAAAACCCGGCTGGCTTGAATCCCACACGCCGGGATCGGTCGCAATTCCAGCAATCGTCAAAGCCGAACTTTATTTTGGAGCAAACAAGAGCCAAAACAAGGAAAGGACGCTGAAAGCCTTGGCTCGCGGAGCATTTCTCGTGACGTATAAAGTAAAAGAATTCAAACGCGTCCATGGTTTGGTCTGGGAGGACTGGACGTTTTAATTATTACCTTTTTCCCAGTAATCCGTAGCCATATCCAGGGGAAAAATATGAAGCACTCAATTAAAATTGCCGTAGTGGCTTGCGCAGCGTTCCTGCTAGTGAATTGTATTCGAAATCAAACCTATGTGGTGGTAAATCCTACACACGCAATGCATCCTGGAGATACCATACCGTTCAAAATATTGCATCGCGCTATTGTATTTGGCCCGTTGGATACGCAAACAAGAAAACTGAAAACGGAACTCAAGGTCACAAACCTTGATTTTTGGGCGGGAAACAAACACGGGAATAGAGTGGTCCCGAACAGTGCCAGGATTCATGGTTACCGGTTTATCCAGTTTCATAATGAGATTCTGACATGGAATGATCTAGACTCGAATAAGAGAATAGATAGAGGCGCCCCCCGATTGGACACCATGGCCGTTTCAAGAGTTAAGCCTCCTGATACAATGTATTTACGCGCGATTAACAATTTCCGTGATACGGTTTTTAACAATGGGAAGGACTCAAACATTGTATGGCAAGGTTTTTCAAACCAAATTTATCAGACTTGGTTCCTCCTCGAAAAAGCCTATGTGGATACCATTGCTTTTCCAGCTGGGGCGTCTCCAGATACCATTGTTGGCAGCTTTGCGGGTTTTGCCATTGGAGTTGAAGTCGACTTCAAGGTAGTGGTTGGGCCGTATAAGCCCGGTAACACGAACTTCGCCAATTACTATTATGCTCGTGCGCATACCAAAATTGGCGGTGTCAACGACTCTACTCTGGACTTTAGCGTAGATGTTAATTTTGGGGCATGGGATAACCTGGTCATTAACCAACCCGTTGCGATTGAAAAAAGGGCCACCCCAGCCAAGTCCTTTATTTCCTATGATGGGAATAATATTCAGTTTCAGTGGAATGCTGCCTCACAAAACCCCGTGCAAATATTCAATTCCCAAGGCAATCTGATTCGCAACGGTTTGTCAAACGAGGGCCGTTACACGCTGTCCAAAAATGGAATTGGCCCTGGAACTTATTTCATCCGGCTGCAGTCAGACAACAAACCGATTGCGCAAAAATTCACGGTTAAGTGAAATCTCCTCAAATAAGTGATATGTTAAACTTATATTTTAGGTATAAAGTGGTACCACTTATTGACATAAATTAGGATAAATGCTATTATTTGCCTAAAAGAGGCGCTTCGTGAAACGCAGGATCCTAGTCGACCTTTTGGCGTGGAAGACGAAAAATAACCGTAAGCCACTCATTCTGACCGGCGCTCGGCAGGTGGGTAAGACATATACGCTCAAGGCTTTTGGCAAGGCCGCTTATCCCCGCTTCCATTATCTCAATTTTGAGGAAGAACCTAGGCTTGCAAGTATTTTCGAAAAGGACCTTAAGCCAAAGCGCCTGTTACAAGAAATAAGTTTTCACCTCAACACTGCCATAAATGTTAACGAGGATCTTTTGGTTTTCGACGAGATCCAATCCGCCCCGCAGGCGCTAACTTCGCTTAAATATTTTGCTGAAGAACTACCCGCTCTTTCACTTTGCGCAGCAGGCTCGTTACTTGGATTGCATTTGGCGGAAAGTTCTTTTCCCGTGGGCAAGGTGAACTTTCTGGACCTTCATCCGCTTACTTTTGAAGAATTTCTGGCGGGGATTGGAGACGACAAATCGGTGCGATTTTTGGAAAGCTATGACTTTGAGAAGCCCTTACCGCAACTTGTTCACGAGCATCTTTGGGAAATGCTGAAAATCTATTTCGTGGTGGGAGGACTGCCCGAAGTGGTCTCCACCTATGCCTCCATGCAAACGGATCTCTTTCATGCCATGGAGGCAGCACGCAAAAAACAGCAGGACTTGATTACTGCCTACTTGGCGGATGTGGCCAAGCATTCAGGCAAAGTCAACTCAATGCATATCGAACGTGTTTGGCGAAGCGTACCTACACAATTGGCCAAGCCCGTGGATGGCAGCGCGCCCAAGTTCGGTTTTCAAGGCGTTGTGCCGGGCGTAAATGGATATGCGCGTCTGGCTGGAGCAGTAGACTGGCTAAGGACAGCGGGTTTGATTTTCAAATTTCCAATCGTCAACAAGGCATGGCTTCCCTTATCGGCCTATGCGGAAGACAGCGTATTCAAGCTGTACATGTTCGATGTCGGTTTGTTCGGGGCCATGGGCGGTTTATCACCCAAGGTTCTTTTGGATTTTACATTCGGGTCCTTTAAAGGATATATCGCTGAAAACTTTGCTCTTCAGGAAATGACGACGACGGGCAAGGGCAATGGCGTTGCATGGCGGGAAAATACCGCCGAGGTGGAATTTCTGTGGGAGATGCAGGGAGAAATTCTACCCATTGAAGTCAAATCCGGTTGGATTACCCAAGCCAAAAGTTTAAAAGTATTTGTGGAAAAATATCGGCCGAAACAGCGGGTTACCTTATGCGCTAAAAACTTTTCCTTGGACCGTGCAAAAGGGGCGTATCATGTTCCCCTCTATTTGGCTGCGCGGTTGCCGCAGATATTGTAATCCTTTTATATCTTATAAAACGTTATCATTGGCCATTTTTATTTATAAAGTGATGAAATATAATGACTTACAGATTAAATATTTTTGGCATAAACCGCTATAAGTAACAAATGAGTAACAAAAAGCGGTCCATTTCTGGATCGCCTTTATTTTTTGCCTACCCCTTTTAGCAGACTTTCTAAGGCCAGGTCATAGCCAAGGGGGTTGTACTTTTGCAGTCGGTTCAAGAAGTCGAATTTCTTAGTGTGTGTCTGGGACGAATTATAGGTCAGATTAAGGCAATGACGGCACCCGAAGTATTTACAACCTCCAGCCGAATGAAGCTTGGTAACCCTTCGATTACAGGGGATTCCGTTAACGATCAAAGGGCAATTAAAAAAATACCGGACTCCACCCCAATTTGGCCTGGTGGCTTCAACCCTAATATCAAAGGTGACCGGCATTTTTTCTGCACCGTGTAGATAGTTCATGGTCATTTTTAGATGCCCCATGGAGCTACCTTGAAAGTCATTGGCTATGGTATACGATATTGATGCCGTTTTCTCACCCGTCCACCGGCTCCAAGACAGGTTGTAACTATTGGGTGCTAAAAGGCCGTCCCTTTTAAGCCTATTGATTTTCAGGGTCAGAGCATCTTCAACGGTATTCTTCTTTGAGTGACTTCCCCATCTTGAGCTCCCCCATCCACCCATAGTACCCTCCAATATTTACCGTAATCCTCAATAAATCCCAATGTCCTACCTTCCTAAAAGATACCATCTCAGGTACTGGATTGCTGGTGGAATTGTGCAGGCCGGGCAATTCTATCCACCCTCCCAGCTTCTTTCTGGCCGGGCCTGGAATGTGGCCGGTCAGAATTCCCAATAAACGGTTTTATTGCCTTTAATCCTTGCTTTTTTTCCTCTCGAATGGCTGTAATTGACTTATGCTTTACTCCATCATTTTTAATGGCCGGACCTACAAGAACGAAGCAGGAACCAAGAATGATTAAGATAATTCTGCTTTTAGCAACATTGGCCGCTTCTGTTAACGCACAGTACTGCCCCCTCGTTGGAAGTTACCTCTACGCCCAAGACAGGGCCTCAACATTTTTAGGTGATGTATCCTTCGATAAATATGACACAGCATCAATAATGAATAGCTATGGTAACTACGGCTCAAAATACAGCTCTACAAGTATTTTTAATTCCTATGGGGATTACGGTAGCGCTTACAGTGATTTTAGTCCAATGAATAAATACGCCACAAATCCACCGCTCATAATCGAAGTTGATGCCAGCCGGAAAACGTACCTATTGGCAGTTGTGAGCCTGAATAGGTACGTTTCAATGCCCATAGGTTTTACGGGGTCTGTGCCTGTTATTGATCCAAATGAATTAATCGGATTTTTGAAATTTGGAAACTGCACTACTACTGGTATTGCCACCGCCAGAAAAAAGAGGACACAATCTTTGACCAAAAAGCCCGTTTTTGATCTCTTGGGTCGCCATTCCCTTTATCATTCCCCATAATTTGAAATTGAATTTTACAGAGCTTTATTAAATCGGCCCCCACTTGTAGTAAGGAAACACAAATGTACAGAATAATTTTTCTACTTGCAGTCTCTGTTTTTGCAACTCCTGATTTAGTTGCACCATTCACGGTTGACCTTTTGAATAGTAAATCGGCTTATTTTGATACGATTCAGGTTACCACATATCTGCAAAATCGAGGTAATGTGGCTACTCCGATACAATCCTTTAACTGGACGGCAGTTTCCATTGGAGTAGATAGCTTCACTATTGACGCCCATCAAATTTATGCTGGAAATTCACTAAATCCAAATAATTTCTTTGAATTTAAGGACACCGTCCAAATTATAAAAGGACCATTTTCAATCCATACGAATGCCGATCCGCTTCAAATCTCTGGAGAAGGTGGGGGTGATAAGGTAAATAATGTCCGTTCTCAATCGTTTAATTTTCACCCGAAAATAATTCAAGATACTATCCTATTAATTGATACCCTTCGGATTCATGACACAGTTAAGGTTGCCATTCACGACACCGTTAAAATAACCCTTCGAGATACGGTAATTAAGAGAGACACAATCAAGTATTGCCCGCCAACCCTGGCTAAAACATCCGGCAGATTTTTGAAACCATTAGTGTCTACCACGGTATTCAATGCAAGAGGCCAGCCAGAATGGACCGGTATGGTTCTTGAAGGTGAGTTCCCACAGGTTAGACTCAAGCAAGGATTGCACCTCCTTATTCAAGGACAGCAGGTCAGACGGTTCCAGGTAGTTTACAAATAATCTCCTAGTGACTCTCAGTATTTACCGAAATACTTAGCGAATGTTATCACCTAGGTGCCCGGTTTACTGGGCTGGCTGGTCACCAAATCCAACAAGTTCCATTGGTCTGGTTGGCCCTTTAGGGACTCTGCAAATTCTGGCACCCGGTTTAGGTCTGGATTCCTTGCCCTTGGGTATCGAGTAAAGACAGGGAGATAAAGGGAGGGGGGGGGGATAAGTACCCCTTTGCTCCTATTGATATAAACGGCTCCCTTTTTTATGGGGGTCCGCATATCGCCAAATTGGGTTAATGACGGGCCAGCCAAGGGGGGTGGATTCTACCCCCTTTAGCGATAGCAAGCGGTCACGGCTTCAATCTTCCGGTCTAGTTCTTGGATTAGGCCCTTGGCTTCACCATTTGGGATCGTGGCCATTTTCTTCAAGACCTTCTTCCTATCCTTGGCTTGGTCTTTGGTGATTTGGCCTAAGCTTCGAGCCATATTAATTTTCCAAAGTGCATTTTCATATCCCAAGGCTTGAATCCCCAGGTATTCTATGTAGGCTCTAAATTCCTTACCGTTTACCATTGGCATTTCCTCCATTAACTTTAATTTTTCGACCGTGAGATATGCATTTTTAAATTTCTGGATTGCCTTCATATACACGGCTTCTTCCCATAAGTGCCTACCATGTACAGCCAATCCCATTTGGTCTTTGACCGCTTTCTTCATTTGCAATTCAACCCGAAGAACGTTTTGATTTATCCAATGGTCAGGGATGGGATAGCCAAGCCGATTGAAGTCTAAAACCTTGTCATAAAAATTTAGGGATGCCCGTCCCCCTTGATATGAGAGGTTTCCGTTTGAAAATTCTTTTCGGTAAGATTGCTTCCAAGAGCCAAGGGTCGAAAGGTAATCGCCTACTGGATAATCGACCATAATATTTGCACCTACGTCCAAGCGGTAAACCCTTGAATCTCCCAATGGCAAGGAAAGGGCATCGGACATTTTATATATCACTTCCTTTGTTCCGGCTCTGGTTAATGTGAAGGCATTGCTCCCATTTAAATATTTAGGCAATGAGCCAGAAATGAAAATTTCGCTTGCCCGTTTGGTTACTGTCATTGAGCCTAGAAATCCTGAAGAGTAAACTTCTCCTGTTTCTTTGTCTGTAAACTCCCGAACTTTTGTCATAGTTGACGGCATTGCCCATAATTGGGGACGGTGAATTGAAAAGTTGACTGAATCGTACATAGTGAGCCATGCAGGAAGCTGGAGAGGATGGGAGCTATCCCACCCCTCTTCTCCTATTGGTTCAAACCATTAGCCGTATTGCCTGAAGGATTAAAGCCTTCATTTCATCGCTCAACTCACCATCGATCCATAGTTGAACCAAGTCTCTGGAAACTGACTTTCGGCCCTTCAAAACGAAAATCATTAAAGTATCAGGGGTTTCCTTAACCAATAGGACATCGGCTGTACCTTGGACATCTCCGAAGCCTTTATTGGGGTGATGAATTGAGGGAAAGAAAATGCCGGAGATTCTTGCAGACTTAACCCCTGATAAGGTGAAGCTAGGTTGACGTAAAGAATGGGCATTTACGGGAGGGGAACATTTATAAAGCCCAATTTTCCCGGCCATGTTACCGGCCAAAAATAAATGCCGGTGAAGTGGCTCGTAATACTCGGTAAACTCAACCAAGTAATAACCGGATTTCATGCCTTCTTGCTTTTGATATAGGTAATATGAGTCAACGAACATTACCCCACCACCTTTCGGGCCTGGGAAGGCTTCCTAGCCCTTTTGTCGGCTTCAATAGCTTCTAGTCGGTCTGCCATAGTCAAGACCGGCCCTTGTCTTAGAAAGGCATCTAATTGGGAGCGGTCAAAGAATACCCGCTTGCCGGTAGGCTTGTAATACGGAATGGCTTTCCGGTGTGTCAGCTTGTAGAGGTAAGAGCCCGATAGGTTAAGGTATCGGCAAGCTTCGAGGAATGTGAGGGGTTTATTTTCGAGAAGGACCCGAAGCCCCTCTATACTTGTTTGGAGATTTGTTGACTGTGACATATCCATTGTTCAATCCTTGGTTGAAGGTGAACAAGAAAATGCCAATCAAGGGAAACCACTTATAGTCCACCTTGATCCACCGTGTATTAGGATGGATCAACCCTGAATATTACTCCTTAGCTTTTGGGTAAGTTCGCCCTCAAGGCTTGACTTAAATTTTTGCAAAGGAATCGATTTTTCAATAGCCCTTGGACTGGCAAGATTTGAAAGGTTTTTTCCAATTGGATTGCCGTATTCATCCAAAAAAAGAGCATCTACAGATTTTTTCCAAGACTTCGAAATTAAGGATTGTTCTTCAAGCCATTTAAAAAGAACGGCGAGTTGATTCATGGGCCCCTTCCAAAGAATTTTTTCCGTTGGTGTCAATTTTTCATCTAGAAATGGAGCGGAAGTAGGGTCAGGATTTCCTCCTGACTTTAATTTGTTAATCTGCTCACCACAAAAAATGAGCTGGTCATGGAACAGTTTCAATGCAGAAAGATATTCGTTTGCTTCAATAAGGTTATAGCTTGAGAAAATATTTTTTTTATTTACGTACATAGTGAAATCTTTTAGTGCAACTTCCCAACTATCCTTCAAAATATTGTAATAATCCTCGTCCAATGGGATGTCTAGCTCTCCAGTTGAATCTATCGGAATCCAACCTTTCTCTAATTGAAAGCTTATGATTTTTGAAATAAGCAGTTCTTCTATTTTCCTTCGGTAGGCAACAAAAAATTCAACAAAATCTACAGAGTGTTCAAAAATTGATTTTTCATTTTCTTGCTTTGCCCAATCGTACCTTCTGCCCTTTTCATCATCTGGTTTTAGCCTAAAACCTGAATTTAATGGTTCCGAAACATTAGCCAATTCATTTTTTTTCTTTTTCACGTTTCACCCCGCCTTCAAATTAGGGATTTTCTTTATCGCTTCATTCATTGCTTGGTCCGTAACCTTGGCATATACGGAAGTGCTCTTTATATCCCTATGGCCTAGTAGTCGTTGAACCAATGCAATAGGCACCCCACTTGATAGGCTTAGGGTAGCATAGGTATGTCGTCCAGAATGAAATGTAATCGGCTTGTTAATCCCGGCAAGCTTGACCCAATTTTGCAATCTCTTTCGATTAGCGGACCGATTAGTAAGACTGAAAATAAGCCCCTTCTGAAAGGCGATTGTTTTTCTAGACCCGGCACCATTAAGGAAACGAATTGCAGAATCATTAAGCGGGATATACTCAAATCCCTTGGTTTTCTTTTGGCGAAAGTGAATCTTGGTTTCCCCTTTATCAACCTGCACCATTTCCCAGGTTAAGGATTCAATATCGGATAGCCTAAGTCCGGTAAAGCAGGAAAACAGAAAAGCCCGCTTCAATTCTGAATCAGGGCAATCGGCCTGAACCAGTTTTTCGATTTCCTCAGAAACCAAATAAACCTTTGAGACTTCAGTTTGCTTGGCAAAGGAAAAAGATTCAATGGGGTTTTTACCGATGATTTTTTTATTGACCGCTTCTTTCAAAGCCGACTTGGTAAGCCCCAAATAAAGGTTGGCCGAATTTTGGCCTACCCGTTCGAGCAAAAAGGATTGAAACATTTCCATCCAGGTCTGATCAATCGCTGAGAAAGCTATCCGCCCACCAGTAAAGGCTTTCAAGTATTTGTAAACGGCCTTCCAAGCTCCCTGAGACTGAAGCCCTCGTTTGGCGATTACTTCCGGAAAGAAATCAACAAAGTTTGACTTTCGCTTGTGAATGGGGGTAAAGCCTGTGTCATTATGAGCCAACTCAAGTTGACGCCTTGCCACTAGTTTTTCCGCTAGGGCGAGAATCTCCTTTTTGGTGTCCTTTTTATAAATCAGGTTTTCGGGAAACTCGGTCCAGCGATTGCCATTGTGGTACAGGTCTAGATAGACCCGGTAGGCACCCGATTTCAGTTTCCGCTTCCGAAGATAAACCGCCATGAGGTACTCCTATCATTTCCCACCAAGAGGCGAGTAACAATAAAGTAACAATAAAATGGAATATCCCAGGAAGGCAAGGGAAACCTAGAACCAGAAAACCCCCATTTTTATTGGGATTTTGACGCCTTTAGCTTCCCATCTTTACCCTTCATTTCAATAAATTTTTATATCTTATAAAAATGCCAGCAGACTATTCCCAATACTTAAAAACCGCCGAGAACGCCGCCCGTAGTGCAGGAGAACTAGCTCTCTCCATGCAGGGCAGGCTTAAAAACATCGATTTCAAAGGCGAGAAAGATATCGTCACCGAGGCCGATTTCGCCTGCGATGCAGCCATCCGTAAGACTTTGATCAACGCGTATCCTTCCCACAATATTATTACCGAAGAAGCCGCGGCCGTGGAGATGGGCAGTGAGTTCACTTGGTTTGTAGATCCGGTGGATGGCACAGTCAACTATTCCAGGGGGTTTCCACTCTGGGGCGTTTCCGTGGGTTTGCGCAAAGGCGATACCATGATCGCGGGTGCTATTTTTTTGCCAGCCCTAGGGGAAATGTATACGGTCACATTAGGCGGCGGCGCGTATCTCAATGGTCAGAAAATCCACACGAGTCCCGTCGCTACACTTGCTGAAGCCATCATCTCGCATGGGGACTTCAATATCGGCGCCAATGAAACGGAAAGACTGGAATTGAATGCCAGAAATATTTCATCGCGGGCGCGCATGGCCGGTGCCGTACAACGCATCAAATGCATGGGCTCGGCCGTTTTGGAAGGTGCCTTTGTAGCCACTGGACGCATGGAGGCCTATTGCATGTTGGCCATGAAACCCTGGGATGTCGCTGTGGCAGGGCTTCTGGTTACCGAGGCGGGAGGAAAGATTTCCAAGCTGGATGGAAGCACGTATTCCATCTTCGGGCCTGATGTGCTTTTCAGCAATGGGCTGCTTCATGATAACTTGCTTGCAATTTTGTAACCGCTAAATCCTCAAGGTTTCTCGAAATGCGCAGCATGCCGCATTTGACCTGACTCCCGGAATACCCTACAATGGGAGGACCAAAGGGACTTCCTCCATCGCACCGCACGAGTAGGGGAAGAAACGAGGTGTATGCAATCCGAAATGATTTTGCTGGTTGAAGATGAGAGTTCCTTACGTACGGTTATGAAAATGTACTTGGAAATATCGGGATATACCGTGATGGATGCGGACAATGGCGTGGACGCCTTGTTTATGAGCACCCAACATAAGGGACCGATCCATCTTTTACTTACCGATGTGGAGATGTCTCCGATGAGTGGACCTGAATTGGCAGAGCAGATGCTTCTGTACCGACCAGAAACACAAGTGCTTTTTATGTCGGGCAATCGGCAAGCGGAGGATTTGTATAACGATATGTGCCTACTGAATGCACAATTCATGGGCAAGCCCTTCAATCCCAAACAGCTTCACCAAACAGTCCGGCATGTCCTGGGAGCCCCTTCCTGAGCGCCCATTCGCGGCCGATAACTGGCCGACGTAGTAGCCCTTCGCCTTATTCCAAATTTGACTTGCTCGATGGCTGCCACCCCTGGAGGGAAGCGGCTTCCGAAGGATACGTTGATTACCTTGCGCGTTACCGTCCCGGGGGGCGGGTCCTGTATTTCAATTTCGCACTCGCCTGCGAAATGGGGCTCATTCCCACTAGCCACGGTGGCCGGATGAATGCGCGCCTGGAAGCCAAGATATTGAAAACGTTCTCGCTGCAAATCATCAATGAATACGACCTCGCGCATCCTAAAAAAATGGAGGGTTTTGAGGTCCGGCCCAAACCATTTATGGCCACCCGGTATTTGCAATTACAGCATCGCGACAAATGCGGGCGGACCTCCGGTGATGGGCGCAGCATTTGGAATGGTTCCATCCGATCACACGGCATGCGCTTTGACGTGTCCAGTCGAGGAACGGGCTCTACCATACTTGCGCCGGGCGTACAGGAAGCCAACCGCCCCATCGCAACCGGAAATTCCAAATTCGGCTACGCCTCGGGAACTGCGGACCTGGATGAAATGCTCGGCTCTGCGGTTATGTCGGAAATCTTCTATCGTCAAGGCCTTCCCACTGAGCGCTGCTTGACCGTAATCGATTATGGAGATGGTTCTTCCGTGGGTGTGCGCACCGCCCCAAATCTAGTCCGCCCCGCGCATCTTTTCCGTTACCTGAAGATGGGCAAACACGCCGAGCTTAAAAAAGCGTTTGAGTATTTCCTGCATCGCCAAGAGGAGAATGGATCCTGGAAACTTCCAGGCGATACTGCTTCCCGCTATCATGGCGCCTTGGAATCCATTGGCCGGGCATATGGCAAGCTGGCAGCTGTACTGGAAGAGGAATACATTTTCAATTGGCTTTCCTGGGATGGCGACAATGTTTTGGCCGATGGATCGATACTGGACTATGGATCCATCCGCCAATTCGCGGCCAAGCACGACAAATATCGATACGAAGACGTGGACCGCTTCTCCACCAGTTTAGGCGAGCAGCGTCGCTGGGCCCGCCTGATGGTACAGGCCTTCGCCCAAACCACAGATTTTGTACTGACAGGAGTAAAAAAAAATCTACGGAATTTTCGTCAGGCTAAATGTCTGCTGGATTTTGATCAGGAATTCCAGGATGAAAGGGATCGGCGCATGCTGTGGCGCATCGGCTTTAAACCCACACAAGTCAAGCAGCTCATGAATCAGGAGCGCCCAAAGATTGCCGCCTTTCGAAAAGCCATGGATTATTTTGAAGATGTCAAAATTTTAAAAGGTCCTGAAAAAGTCTCCGATGGCATCAATCATCGCCCGGTTTTTCTAATCCGTAGCTTGCTACGGGAACTTCCCCGTTACCTTTATGAATCCCAAACATCCGATAAAACCGCCGCGAAAAATTTAAACGATGTCGTAGTTATGGATCCGGAAAAATTCTGCGCCATTATGGCCGCCTCGTATGCGGATAAAAGGGATTTGCAGATAACTCCTGCAAGGGCCGAACGTTCTAGGGACTTTCAGGATTGCTACATGCAACTCATCAAGGCCGCGGGGAATGATGAAGTGTCCACACTCAAACAGATAGCCGAGCGGTCCGCCATCATCAATTACGCCAATCGCATGACAGGCAACGGCATGGTGTGGATCATCGACGAAATACTGGCCGTCAAGGATCGTCTAGGATTGGATGAACTGCAAGATGCGCTTGAAGCCTTCATCGATTCACAAGTCCTGATTCCGGGAAAATGGAAACCGATTCCCAACGAGGACCTGCGCTCCCCGCGCCTAAAAGGCCGCCTACTCCGAAAAATCAAACAGGATTTGGAGCTCTATAAAGAGACTGTTTGAAAAGCAGTAGGGTAACCGTTCACAATTGAAAACGGAAAAACCCGGCCTAGTCTCAATGGAGAAGATATGCAAAACCTGATTTCATGAATCTTAGTTGGCCTGGGATTTTATTTCAAAATGGCTTTTGCAAATCCAAGTCCGGACGTTGGTTTGCACCTAGGATACGACCTGATGACTTTGCGACCCTCCGGATTTGAACCGAAGGTATCAGGATTAGACTTTCTGCCCAATGGAGATATGCTGGTTCTCACTTGGCGGGGCAGTACCGGCATCGCCAAGCTGTATCGCGTTACTAATACCCAAGGTTTGGATTCAACAAAAATCGTCGTAGGAAATATATTCCGTGATTCGCTTTTTTGAAGCGACACGAATTACTACTGCGAACCTTTGGCAGTGAAATCGTTTGCCCCCATTGCGGAGGCCCGATTCGGCTCATAGCTTTGGTCAACACAGAACGAAAGCGATTGCTTCAATCGCCGAGACCATCCTATTTGACATGGGCTTTCCTACCGGCCCGCCGAAAGCTGAAGCCTCTCCTTTGAAGCTTAAGGAAGAAGTGGATCTGGAGTGGAGTGAGGAACCCCAAGAATGGGCGGATTGAAAAAGGATATGTGGGTTGACCTCACTTTGACCGACATGTCTCCGGAATCGCTTGCATCCGTTCCGGATCCCAGCATCGTATTTTTAATACTGCTTGGAGGGATTGTCCATTCAGCTTCGCACGAAACGGTATAGTAATGAGTAATCCCTTCTATCCGCCGCCCGAAGGGCATCTAAATAATTCTTTCTCGTTTCACTGGATTGTGTCAAATCACCTTGCCCCCATGTAAATCGCGGTTCATTGAACGTGTGGAGCAAAAGCAAATCCGCGGCCATTCGGGAATGCCTGCCGTTGCCGTTTGCAAATGGGTGGATTAGGACAAGGCGATGATGGAATCGGGCCGCGATTTCATCTTTTGGCTCGGTGGTGGATTGAACCCAAAGCTTAGCGTCCTCGCAAAGACCTCGTAACTTTACGGCTATTTCCCAAGATGGTACGCCGATATTTTTTTCGCTGGTCCGGTATTTTCCTGCCCAATTCCAAACATGGCTGAACATGTCCTGATGGAGGTGGAGTAGGAACGCTTCTGACAATATTTCGCCCAGACTTCTTGGATAGTGCTTGTTCGTTGCCTCCAGTATGTTATTCCTCTCCCACAAGTTCAGTTGTCCACGTGTCGTGATGTGGAATAGTTTCAGACCTTGGGCCTCAGAAGCATTTAGAGGAGTCGACCCCTCTGGGTCCTCTTCTTGGTTCATTTGCTATCCCAAAGCCATCGTGGAGGATCGTTCAGCCACTCGTTCACCATTTTTACGACTTGTTTGGCGTCCGATTCCTGGGAAAGTCCTTGGTCTTCCAATCGCATAGTATGAGCGACGATTTGCATGTGCTGCTTTGCCTTCTTTTCTGCTTGGACCCGTAGCGTGTCTTCCAAGGTGGTCTTTGGAACTAGGGCATAGACTAATTCACACTCCATCGCCTCAGCTGCACGGCGCAAGGATTTCAGTGTAATGTTTCCTTGGGTTTCCGCTTTTTCCATTTCTGCAACTCGAGATACGTCCACATCAATGCGTCCAGCTAATTGCTTCCCAGACATGGCTAACCCTTGCCGTATTGCTCGGATCCAACCTTTAAACGGTCTTTTGTTTTTTAAGGAATTCAGCTCAGTTAGGGTTTCTTGAAGCTGATCTCTAATTATTGATGAATTTTTCATGTTGACGCCAATTTTACAAGATATATCTCATAATTATATGAAAAAATATGAGATATAACACATAATAAATATAAATAATATGGGATATATCCCATAAATCGTGCCCAGGAATTGCTTCAAAATGCCGAAGGCAACGAGTCGGGGAGCCAATAGAAGGGTCGGCCACTATTCAAAAATCCCTCCCGCCAGCGTCTCCGCATGCTGCTTCACATCCTTTGGCCAACCCTCCGTATGCGCCGCGAATCCCTTCCCATCCTTCCGATACAGCGCACGGATTGCCTCCTCATACCCCTTCAGGTTCCCCGCCATCACCGACAGGAATTTGTAAGTTCGTTCCTGGGTCTGCTTGACGGTGAGCGCGTCGCCGGATTTCTTACGCGCGTCGTCCACCAACCGGCGCAGTACCACTGACGCACCACCCGATTGGGACGCCAGCCATTCCCATTGTCGGGGCAAAAGGGTCACCTCGCGCGAGACCACGCCCAGCTTGGGCCGGCCGGGTCCCGCGACCTCCTCCGATGCCTTGCCTTTTCCATCTCTCCCTTTTCCATCCGAAGCTTTGCCCTTCGCATTGGCTTCACCCACGAACACTTCCAGGCGCCGCAACACGTCCTTTTCGGAGCCCTGGAAATTGAAGTCCATGGGGTTGCCGGTGGCGTCGTTGAAGATGAGGGCGGGACTGTTGTCGGGCCTGATAGGCTTGTTGAGCTAATCGGGTTTGATTGGGAAAACCTTGCCGTCGGTCTGTATCGGAACGGTGCGGCTTGCGCTGCTCGGGATTGGACCGGCGCTGCGTGGACCGAATGCGACAGGCACAAACAGAGGCCAAGCCTTAAGCCCACTTTTAAGCTAAGGCGCAAGCCCAGGTTATAACCTTTATGAATCCCAAACATCCAATAAAACCGCCGCGGGGAATGATGAAGTGTCCACACTCAAACGGATAGCAAGATTGATTCTTACTTTCGCAAAATAGGTTAACGGCCCCTTCTTTTACTTAGGGATCTTAACTGGGACAAAGCAGGAAGAATCCGGATACCGAGGCGTTAAGTTGCCGCAGACCACCGTATTCAGGGTCCAAATCCCCTTTTTTCCTGCTGGTAAGCGAACATAGCTACCCTTGGCCATGGTTCGGTCACTGGATATGGCTCCATCAAACATCATGGAATCTGCTTTGGAGGTACCGGAGCTAGGCAGCACGGATTCTATGTGAATACTACTCTGATCATAACGACCTTGGATTTGGGCATATTGGCGACTTGGGCGATCTGCGACGGTGATATAACCTTTTGCAATTTGTCCCGAAACGAAGCTCATTTTAGCAAAGGCATAAAGTTCACAGGCATTGCCGTAATCTATACGCATTTCCATGCAACGAGTTAATTCGCCTGCTTCACTGGCTCTGGGAATGGACGTTGCCTTGGTTGTGTCTTTGGGTGGTTGCACAGTGTCAATCGGTGGAACAATAAGCGTGTCGGTACAGGAAATCGGTTTGCCATAAAAAGAAAATGGAGTTTCCATGGGAAGTCCCATGACAGATCCCATCCAGAGATATGGTGTTTGTATCACTCCGCTCAAGCGCCATTTTTTGTCCATGCTTGGCCGAATCACGACGGCAGAGAGGGTGTCACCGACCTTTCCCCAAGTGGTTACGGGAAGCCTAATTCCATTATTGGTAATCAGGACTCCGCTATACATACCAATCGGCTGGTCATAGAGGGATAGCCGTCCATTTAGGGAGTCCGAACCCACATACCAGCAGTGGCTGACCATTTGAGTATCTGGCAGAGGCGGGAAACTGTCGAGGGCGCAGGCTGGGGGCTTTTGACCTTCAATGACGACGCAAACATTGGCCGAGCCGGAAGCTTTAGCCAGATACAGATGCAAGTCGGCAAGTTCACCGGCTCGAATATCCGTTACCGTGGTTCCTTCATGGGTTAATTGCCGACTACGATTGAGGAGTCGACCATTGAAGCTGCGACTCTTGCCTGATGGGATGCCTTTAATCTCAAAGCTATACCCGCCTTTTGTGCCAAGGGGATATTTGAAAAACATATCCGACATATTGGTGCCACTAACAGTGAGTTCGAACCAAGCTGCCGGCAAAGTGTCATTGGGAATACCATTGGCAGTCTGCTTATTTAAGGTAGCGGGATCAATTTCGGGTAGGACCACACGGGCTCCACCATGCAGGGCGTCGAGGTCGGTTCCTGCTTTAATGATATCACCGGGTGAGTTGATATTGGTTGCATCTTGATTTGTTTTCATACAGCCAATGATGGCTAAGGGAAGCGATAATCCAACGGCTAACCAAATATTTCTTTTCAGGGACATGCCAAGCCTCACTTGATTAAGGGATTTGAAAAATCGTAACTACTCAGCTTGACATTGCTGATATTGGGTTTACCCCGATGAGAGCTTGTTGAAGCCCTTCCAGAATTGATATTCCTCGCTTACGCATTGTAGC